>CAWKAV010000001.1:0-109863 GCA_963847735.1 uncultured delta proteobacterium
CACTCCAGACACAGTACTGAATGGCTCATAGTGCAATTTGAAATACGACCAGCCCGTGTGTGCAACGATGAGTTGGATCGACGATCAACGCCCTCGTGAAATGCGATTTCCCTCCATCACAACATCAAGAAAGGGCGGCGATTGAAGATCATAACATCGAACCCGCAAGCCAGTATCATGGAGAATAGAGAACAGCAGCAGCAGCAGCAGCAGCAGCAGCGTCCCGATGTAGAACTTGTAGATCGGCGCAAGCGCGCTCGTCTTCAATTGATCGAGCCAGTGGCAGAAGACGACGGCAACGACGACATTCCAAAGGCCTTTCAGTGTCCCATCACCCGAGAAGTCATGTTCGATCCAGTCCTCGATAGTGAAGGCAACACCTACGAGCGAGCTGCTCTGTTGACGTGGTTGTCCGACCACCACACCAGCCCCGTCAGTCGACAGCCCCTGTCCCAGCGCACCATCACTCCCAACAACGCCCTCCGCGAGACAATTCATGAATTTATGGGAGAAGCCTGGGTGAAAAAGTGCCAGAAGGAGACCCCAAAAGAGAAACTCAAAGATGCAGCCGATGAAAACTCAAAGCTGCGTGCCAAGATTGACAGCTTCCTGCGCCACACCAGTCGCGATATGGGAGGTCTCGAGCTGCAGCTGAACGACGAAGGGTGCTGTGCTTTTCGCTACGACAGCATTACCATTGTGCTTGATGTACCAGCCAATGTGGGTATCTTTTGCCTGTACACCAAGGGGTTGGTACCTTTTGTGCCGAACTGCCAGCGCGACGAGCTCCACAAGCGCGCCCTCGAGCTCAACTTTTTACAAGGAGAAACGCGCGGTGGCTGTCTCGCGATCCGACGCAGCGCCATGCCAAGCAATCCCAAGAATGCTGGTGGGGAAGTCATGTTCAGTTACACAGACCGTGTGGCTGAAATCTCGGCTCACGACTTTGCCAACATCTTGCTCAACTTTGTCGAGACATCGGTGGCTCTACGTGACAAGCTCATGTTTGGATTCGAACACCCACGAGCATGGTGGAGCCAGACGAACTGTGGAAAGAGGAAGAAGAGGAGGAAGAGTTGGAACTGGCTTTGGAAGCCTCAAAGACCGACAACAGCAATGATTCCGGCAACCAACAACCGATGGCGCCCCAGGCGTAAACGACGTGCACCATGCAATACTACTGTCGTGTGATGTACGATCGAGAATCTCTGGCGGAGAAGTTAAAGCTCTCTTGCTACGGGAAAAATATCATAAAGTGAGGTGTACTGCGTGAGCACCAATTACATGTAAAAATAGACGATGAGTACATAATCAAAGTATCACAACTCTATTGGCCTTTGAAACTACTGTGTAGACATTCGCTGGGCAAGTACAACCATGGCAGAGTTGCTGCTTCGTTATTCAAAAGATCCACTTCAAAAGCACGACTACCCCACGTCGTGACTATTTCACGACCAGATTTAATTGAATGGAGGGTACTTGTAGTCTGCAGTTGATGTTGACCAGTCTTGCTGACTCTGCTGATTGATCAGAACGCTTTGTGTGTGCGTACCGTTTCCTCTCAGCAGGTTCGACCCACGACGACAAGTAAAGAAATCATTGTACATAATATGTAAAATGCAGTCACCTTATACGACTTTCTCCTTTTTTACGTTAGTATAACCTTTATCTGGAACGCATTCCTTGGCGAATCTTGTTTCGACACACCAACCACACATCGCCACCATGTTTGTTTAATAATCACCTTCCACCGAATCCAGCATTAATAGTCATATCGAGTTCTTCTCCCGACACTCGCTTGTACAGATCCAACATATCCGCCACATCGGTTTCAAAGTGCGACGTCCCGTCAAACGAACTGGCAATGTAGCAAGCATCCTCACTGCCGTCCGCCGCCGGCGCGTACGTCGTGGAAACCGACGTGAATCGCTTCTTGATGGGACCCAGCACCTGCAAACCGGGTGCCACGTCTTCGTCCGGATTGCCCTTTTCGACAATCGTGCTGACAATGGCAATGTACACGCCCGCCGCCGACACCTGCAGCGTGTGACCCATGCTGGCGACAAAAATGTCATTGACGCGGCCCACCTGCGGCCCCGGAATGATGATTTGCACACTTTCCAGAGGCTGTCCCGACGAGAACTCGACCCCCGCAATCGAATGGGTGGTGGTGCCGGGAATGGGGTGGTCGAGGATGCAAATGCAGCGCACCACGACGCCCGTTGGCCTTGATTTTTTCCGGAGGAAAGTAGGACGGATCACCAATGATTTTGGGCGCGCGGGCCATTTGATTGCCCTGGCCTTGACACCGACGGCTTTGCCATTTTCAAAGACAATTTCGTCAATGTCCTGGTTGAGCATAAAGGTGCCTCCGTGAATGGCGCAAATGCGCGAGAAGCCTTCCGGCAGTCCACCCAGTCCGTAGACGGGGTAAATGTACGGACTGGTGCCGTAGCGACTGAGCGAGTAGCAGTACGTCTGCAGAGCGGCGACGGTGGAAGCCGCGGGCTTGTCCATGTGCGTTTCGTCGAGCTGCAGGCACATGGCGTGACTAATGAATTGGTGCGTTTCCGGCACGAGACCAAAGTCGGCGTACAGCTGGCGCATGGTCATGGTGTTGAGATCGCGTCCCTGGTGCGTTGCAGGGTTTTTGGGATCGTACTGATCAATGTAAATCAAAAAGATGCGGAAGCGACGCTTTTCAAACAGACCCATGAGCGGACTGCTGAGGGCTTCTTTGGGCGTGGCGGGGACTTTCAAGGATCTTGCCGTCCTTGTAGACAAAGGAGCCCGCAATGCTCTTGAATTCCAAGTAGCGCGTGACTTTGGTGTGCAACAGCATCCTTTGGTTTTGAAAATTTAATTATAAATAGGAACTAAACTTTGTTAGTGAAATTTTTGCGGGAATTGTTTGTTTTGAAACTGTCAGCGAAACCTGATAAAAATTGAGCCTCAAAGGTAACTTGCTAATATTATGAGGTTGCGATGCCAAACAATATTGAAACAGGATGCCGAAGAAGCCTATGTACTATATCGCGAATTGAGAAGAATGCTATTCTATCACTAAATTAAATGGTAACAATACAGTCGCTTGTCCCTCACTTTAAGAATGCCCGACGGCTTAACGGAGCAGGAGGAGCGACTGGGCAAGACCGTAACCATGTTTCCGTTATCGCTGGGAAAAAGCGCATTCGGTGGCCAATAAAAGTTTACATTGTACTACGCGTGTGAGAATTGACAGGTCGTATTATCTGCGCTTCAAAGCCGTACACTCTCTGATAGTTCAGAGTTCGGTTCAAAAACGAGCTGTGTCTTTACACAGTTCAGACCGTTGACAAACCTCACACTGAGATTGTGTGGGTTTTTTTGTCTGTCTACAGTTTGAGTGTCTCTCTGTTTTTTCGGTAGGTTTAGAGCAACAGATCGTTAATCTGTTGCTCTTTTTGTAGAACTTTTGACCTCAAAAGCTGAAGCAAAACCGCCGGGGTCGCCCGACAGCAGCGTCACTTTCTTTGCTGGCACAAAGAAAACGAAGCAAAAGAAAACCTGACGCTGCGCTGGGCATGTTTTGCTCGGTAGCACGGCAACATCAATTCGGATTCTGCTGTCGATAACCTGTCTACAGATCCCCCGTAGTTGACGAGGCCCTTGAGGTCCTCTCCCCCAGCAATATTTTGCATCTACGGTGTGTTTTTTCTTTTCGCTGCAAAAAAGCACTGCAGAGAGGCCCCCCCAATGCATGGGCCGGATCCCCAATACCACCAGCCGTTTAAGACCACGGAAACCAGGCAAAGGAGATGCCCTCCGCAAGGAGAAGGCATTTTTGCTTACTTTTGTTGCCGGACAAAAGTAAGGCGGCTGGCGGGCCGCGACCCGCCGGTTCTGCCTTTGGTTTTAAAGAAAGACCAAGAGCAACAGATTAACGGTCTGTTGCTCTCTTTCTCAATCAAAGAAACAAAATTATACTTTGTCGGCAACAACTGTGTCTTTACTCAGGTCCAACTTTTTGGCGAGTTGGGTCGTGTCACGCTATTTCATGTTCTTGCCAACATAAAAACCATCCAACCTATGGATTAAACTTGACTATTTTAAAAGGCATATTGTAGAACGACAGTTGTTATGAAGATATAAATCTGAGGTTCTCATGCCTCCTTTCTTGTCACCCTGGAGACGTATCATGGCTCGTTATATTCTGACTGCATTGTTGCTTCTTCTGGTTTCGCCCCGGCCTTCTCTTTCGGTGAAAAGGTCAAACGTCCCAAGGCTCGAGATTTCGGTGCCGTGGTTATCAACAACTACAGTGCGGCCAAAGGTGAAGCGGCGGTGATCTTCCCTCACTGGGTGCATCGGGCGAAGTACACATGTCGACTTTGCCATGTCGATCTTGGCTTTGCCATGCAGAGTGGAGGGACCGACATCACAGAGGCTGACAACAACGCCGGCCTGTTCTGTGGCTCCTGTCACAATAACAAGATTGCTTTCGGACCGTTCATCTGATCTGAAGGATATGGCAAGGTAAGGCAGTGTGAACGATGTCATTCGCAGGGCAAAAAAGTCAAAATGAAAAACGACTTCAACGCGTTCCGCAATGAGATGCCACAGGAACGATTTGGCAACGGTATCGACTGGATGGCAGCCGAGGATCAGGGCAAGATTAAGCTCGTGGATTTCCTCGAAGGGTTTCTCTGAAGCGGGTGGAGTTCAAGAAACCCGAGGACTTCAAGCTCTCTCCTGCCGAGCAGAAGATGCCGCAGATCATCTTCAGCCACGAGCTTCACGCGGTCTGGAATGGCTGCGAAACCTGTCATCCCGAGATATTCCCGGTCAAAAAGGACTCGCAACCGTACAGTATGCAGGAGATTTTCGCCGGCCAATATTGTGGGGCCTGCCACGACAAGGTGGCGTTTCCAAATCTCGATTGCCAGCGCTGTCACGCCACTTCAGTCTATTGAGGCCGGGAGTTCATGCTCTTCACAAAGAAGGCAATCCTGGTCATCCTGGCGGTCGTGTGCACCGTGCAGGTGGCTTATGCATATTATAACCTGCCGCGGCTCCCAGCTCCCGACAAGTATGGCGATGTCGTGATGGATCGACTCTCTTCAGCAAACGGGCAGAAAGCAGTGGTGTTTTCCCATTGGAGCCACCGAGCCCGTTTCAGTTGCCGGATTTGCCACTACGAACTGAATTTCCAATTGAATGCCGGTCTGACAGATATCAGCGAGAATGAAAATCGCGACGGCGATTTCTGTGGCGCGTGCCATGACGGGACTCGAGCCTTCGGACACACCGAAGAGCATTGTGCAAAATGCCATACCGGTGCCAATGTCAGCCGTCGCGACAAGTTCAACGCCTTGTCCAGTGTGTTGCCAAAGGGTGCGTATGGCAACAGAATTGACTGGGTCAAGGCCCAGTGGCAAGGCGCAATCAATCCTTTGTACAGTCTTGTTTAAGTCAAGTGAAAAACCAATGGAGTTCGACAAGCGTTTGGAGTTGCAAGCCGAGTGGAATTACGTGCCCCCGGCGATTTTCAACCATGCCACGCACATCCCATGGCTCGACTGTTCAAACTGCCATCCTGATATCTTCAACATCCAGAAGAAAGGCACCGAGCATTTTCTTATGGAATATATCCTGGAGAAGAAGTTCTGCGGGGTTTGCCATTTTTCGGTGGCCTTACCGATCGATGACTGCCATGCCTGCCATCCGGGTATGTCGCCGAAGAAATGAGGAGGGGTTAATGGGTAACAGAAGAAAGCTGTGGCTGGTGAATCAGGGACTTGGAGTGCTGATAACGGCGTCTTTTTTTCTGGCCGTGCTTATCTCACCTCTAGCTGCATCGGAAAATCCGGGTCAGAATCTTGTTGAACAGGTCAATCAACTGGTAGAAACGTGTCAGAGTGCAGAAAAGTTTACAGTTAAGCATCTTCAGGACGCGATCGCCGCTGTGATGCTTTGAGTGGACTTGTCATGGAAAGCGATGAGTTGCAAAAGAAGCTACTCATCATCCGCTTAAAAAAGAGTCGCAACCTCTGTCTCTACTTCTTGCAGTTGCAACAGCGTGAATAAGCCTCTTTCTGCGCGTGGGAAAAACAATTTCACTCTTTTGACGACATAACCCCGGTAAATTTTTTGTTTTATCAATGGCTGTTTCTCATTTATAAGTTGGCAGGGCACACAAAATATGTATGATAATTTCCAGAGCAACCTTGGAGGAAGTATATGTCAAGATACCGGTTCTTATCGTTGATTCTGCTTTTAATCGTCTTCCCATCTTCCATTCTGCATGCCGTAAGTATGGGTGATATGGGGGGCGTTGGGAATGTCGGGGCTATGGTGGACAAACTCTCCATACAGACCAAGACTGTCGGTAAGGTTGTTTTCAGCCATAATTTACACGGCACAAAATGTAATACGTGTCACCCGAGTCTTTTCAAAAAGAAGAATAACAGCAACCACGTCACTATGAAAATCATGGAGCGGGGCAAATCGTGCGGTTTTTGTCACAACGGGCGGAAGGCATTCGGCGTGTCTGCCAACTGCACCACCTGTCATGCTGGCGATATAGCGATCCGGACAAAGACTGTTGGTAAGGTGCTCTTCAGCCACGACGTCCATATCGACATGTTTGCGTGTAATGAGTGTCATCCAGATACTTTCAAACCGCAGAATAACAGCAACCATACCACCATGAAGGCTATGGCTGACGGCACCTCGTGCGGCACCTGCCACGACGGCAACACGGCGTTCGGTGTCGGTGGCGATTGTGCCAAGTGCCATGCCGGCGATATTCTCTTCGAAGAGAAAGATACCGGTAACGTGACTTTCCCGCACACCGCTCACATCGCCATGTTCGGATGTGACGAATGCCATCCCGACCTGTTCAAACCGGAACGCGGAAAGAACAAGGCGACCATGGAGCAAATGGAGCAAGGCGCATCATGTGGCGCCTGTCATGACGGAAGCGCGGCCTTCGGGGTTGCTGAAGATTGTGAGTCTTGTCACGCGATGTGAGATTGAATAAATAGGGCGATGATGTCAGGGGCGACTGATCATGAAATCGTCGCCCCTTTTTCCGCACTTTTCAGGAAATGTGAAAAAGGCGGGTTGACGCTGATCGAAATGAGCATGCTGTGAGCCGAGGTCAGCGGATCTCTCATGATTTCACAAGGTCATTAGCAGGCTGAAGGTGTTTTTTTGCAAAAAAACGAATGGAACGGAAAGTATATTCATTTCGTGAATAAGTTATGGCGGGAATAATTTGCTGTTCCTGAATTGATTAAATGGGCGTTATCGAAATGTTATCCCTAAAACAAGGCAGCATCAGACAATACTGGTGCGCCAGCATCCTTTTCGGAGAGAGAGGGGAGCCCTGACAGAGGCCATTCTATGCCAAGCGTCGGATCGTTCCAGATGATGTTGCGCTCGGCGGCCGGCTGATAGTAGTCAGTCGTCTTGTAATGTACCTCGGCAACCTCGCTCAGGACCAGGAAGCCATGCGCGAAACCCTCCGGTACCCACAACTGTAATTTATTCTCCGCAGACAAATGAAAGCTAGCCCACTTGCCGAAGTTCGGCGAGTCTTTCCTGATATCCACCGCGACATCAAAGATGTCACCGACAAGTGCTCGAACCAGCTTGCCCTGTGATGTGGGTGGTAATTGATAGTGCAATCCACGCAGCACACCTTTAGTCGAACGTGAATGATTGTCCTGCACGAAGTCGCAGTCGATGCCTGTTGCTTCGAACCAGTCGCGCCGGTTGAAAGACTCGTAGAAGAAGCCCCGTTCGTCTTCGAACACACGTGGCTTGATCAGGAGCACTTCAGGCAACTTTGTTTGCAAAACCTCTATGGCCATAACAGGATAATTCCTTGAACTCGTTGAATTTTTGCTCGAGGAACTCGGAGCAGGTGCTACGATGAGGACCTCTTGCATACCATTTTTGTCGATTCTTGTCTAACTTGAGCAGGTCATAGTGATCGGGACCATGAACCAGGTAACCGACTTAATAACTTCTTAACGAGCTTTGAGATAGTCAAATAATTTATTCGTTTTGTCAAATGATGCTAAAAATTGCGTGAAGTACAACTAACCAAAACAGCGATGAAAAGCGATATTATACTTCCGGCCGATCTCCCAGCGCTCTTTTGCGGTAGAACGAAAAAAAGGCAATCACGATGCCAGCCGAAATGAGCATGCTGCCAGCCAGGGCCAGCTTGTCGCCCGGATCGCGATTGATGGTCAGCAGGCTGAAGGTGCTGTAAGTCGCCTCGACCGGGCGGAGCACGATCCCTGCGCTTGTCAATGCCTCCGGAAGCGGTGAGCGCAGGAAGTACCAGCCTTGCCATGTTCTGCCGGTTGGGCCGTGCAGGGACAGCATCATGGCCGGGTTGTTGAGATCGCTGCTTGCCTGCACAACCCGGCCCTGGTTGTTACGCCGGGCATCCGGAAACAATGTGTCAACCTGAAGCGTGATTTCGGGCGAGATCGCCATCCGGCTGCCAGCCGTCAATTCGACAATGCCCCGTCCGGGGACATGAAAACGGAAACCCTGCAATTCCTGGCCAAAGGAGGTCGGCAGGATCACCAGCCCATCGTATATGAGAGGATGGTTGATGCGCACCAGCGCCTTCGCAACCTGCTGATCATTTTTCCAGAGAGAGACCCGGTTGATCATATCCAGAGGCCGTCCGGAAGGCTCGAGCTGCGGGGTAAACTCTTCCAGTTGCAGGGCGTATTCCGGCATGTCGGGAATGTTCAGACGTTCTCCAGGGAAAATACGGTGCGGGCCGGAGCGGAAGCCGCTGAGATTGCCCCAGAGATAGGCGATCACCAGCAGGATGAAGCCGGCGTGAATCAGGTATTCACCGGTCTTGCGCCAGCGAGTCTTGATCTTGAAGAGCCAGTCGATCAGGCAGCAGACGGTGTTAATGCCGAACAGCAGTACGCAGAGCCCGCTGAGTGGGATCCAGGCAACCAGCAGCGGGCGCTTGCGACCATGCCTGCGGCAGCCAGCGACCCATGATGTCCTGCTCCATGTCACCGAAGATGGCCGGGTTGAAATGCATGACCAGGGAGCCGCCCATGATCAGCAGGGTCGCCGCCGAGGCCAGGGCAATCGCCAGCTTCAGGGAACAGCCGAGGTTCCACAGCCGCTGCAGAAAAGTTCTTGCATGTTGACCGGTGGACGCCATCATCTACTCCAGTGGATGGTTGCTTTCCAGCAACAGGCCGATGCCGAGGTAAGTGAAGAGCACGACCCCGAAGCCGGCGATCGATAGCCAGGCGTAAACACCCCCTTGCCAGCGCCGGATGAATTTGGCGTGGCACATGCCAGCATAAAACATCCAGACCAGCACCGACCAGACACTTTTGATGTTCCAGCTGAACCAGTGGCCCCAGGCAATATGTGCCCAGAGACTGCCGGCGATCATGCAGAGCGTGAACAGGCCGAAGCCGAGGAAGATCGCTTCTTCATTGATGCGGCGCAGGGTCAGCAAATCAGGCAGCATCTCGCTCTGCAGGCGAGACTGGCAAAGGTAGAGTGCGCCGATCGAAAAAGCCATGGCGAAGAATGCGTAGCCGATGAAGGAAAAGATGATATGCAGGCTGAACAACGGTGTGTCGAGCGCCGGAATCAACGCTGAAATGCCGGTGTCTCTGGGCAGCGCGCTGCCCAGCAGGATCAGGTTGAGCAGCATGACAAACAGGCCGGTGGCACGGATGCGGTAGCGCAGTTCAAAGTAGAGGTAGATCAGGGCCAGCGCCCAGCTGAAGAAAAACAGCGTGGCAAAAAGATTGGTGACCGGCAGATAGCCGGCTGACCACCAGCGGTGCCCGAGCAGTCCGGTCTGCAACAGTACGCCGGCACCGATCAGGACCAGAGACGCTTTGGCAAGAATCGTCCGCCTCCAGATAAGGTGCGCCAGGTAGCCAAGCGTCGCTGTCGCGTAGATTGCAAACAGCAGATATAAGAGAGCTTTAAACATTGCCATCCCTGATTTTTTTCGCCAGATTTTTTTGCGCATAAACCTAACATTGCCGTCATATTAACCCAAGCGAAAAGAGTTGTTAACCAGTGCCGCTGCGATGGTTGACAACTCTTTTCCACAATGCTAGTTTCTTGCCCATGCAGAGTCTCCTTTACTCAGTGCGCATGCGTGCGGCATGTCATGGTCTGCACCTTGCCGGTGCCGAACGAATCGTTGCCGAAGCCGCCGTGAGCGACATGGTCGCGGACCTGACGGCGCGGGCCATGCTTTGTGCCAACGGGCCGGCCGATGTTGTCCAATGCAGCGTCGAACGAATTGATCCGGCGACGGTTCGCTATGCACAACTGCCTGATGTAGTTACCTGCCAGGTGCATGATTGGCGGGCAGGGCGCCAGGCGGCGGCCAGCCTGTTGACCCACGCAGGTGTCAAGGCAGAGGTCGCGGTTCAGGCGGTGCAGTTGCTTGCCCTTGGTGCCGGGCCCGGCGGCAATGTGATGCGTGGTGCTGTTATTATGGACGCATTCACCGGTGAGCGCCTTGAGAGCGACCCGTCTCGTGGTGTCAGGGTCTCAAGAATGGATCTGACTCCGGAGTGTCGGGCAAAGCTGGAACCGGAACTGGCAGCCGTGGGACTTGGTCATCATCGCGTTCTGGAGGCTCTGGTGCTGGCAGGCAAGGTGCTCTGTGCGCCGGGGATTGTCGCTGAACTCTGCTGGTCTGATGACCCGGCTTACACAACCGGATACGTTTCTGATCCGCAAGGCGGCTATCAGCGGATTTCCGATTTGAAACCGGCTGGCGACTCGCGCGGCGGGAGGGTCTTTTTTGTCACACCTGGCGGGTGTCTCACTGGCAAGGAGTTGTCGATTACCTGGAGCATCAGGCGATTTTGTTCAATGTCTCCGGAGCAATATTACCAGCAAGAGAATGGATGGCCCCTGATGAATGATTGGCAACTTGAACTGGAGCAGACTTGAACAGCAGGGCCTGTTGCGCTCGTTACGTATCGTTGAGGATGGCCAGGGGCCGAAGGTTCGCGTTAACGGTCGTGAAGTCCTGCTGCTTTGCTCCAATAACTATCTCGGCATTGCCGGACACCCGGCCCTGGTCGAAAAGATGGTTGCCGCGACCAGGGAGCTTGGCGTCGGTTCCGGTGCCAGTCGTCTGGTCTCCGGGACCATGCCGACTCATGCCGCCCTCGAAGAACGCATCGCCGCCTTCAAGGAGACGCCGGCCGCGCTGCTTTTCAATTCAGGCTATGCTGCCAATACCGGAATTCTGCAGGGCTTGTTCGGCCCGGATGATGTGATCTTTTCCGATGAACTCAATCATGCCTCAATCATTGACGGTTGCCGGTTGGCACGGGCTCGCACCATCGTCTACCCCCATTGTGATACTGCCGCTCTTGCAGAACTCATGGAACGCGAGAAACCGAACCGCAAGGGCCGCTGGCTGATCGTCACCGACGGTGTTTTCAGCATGGATGGCGATATGGCGCCATTGGCTGAACTCTGTGACCTGAAAGAGGCACATGATGCGCTGCTGATGGTTGATGATGCCCACGGCACGGGTGTGCTGGGCCAGAACGGGCGGGGTACAGGAGAGCATCTCAACTGTCTCGAACGCATCGATCTGCACATGGGAACCCTCGGCAAAGCCCTGGGCTGTGCCGGGGCCTATCTTGCCGCGGAGCGGGTGGTTATCGACACGCTGATCAATCACAGTCGTTCTTTCATCTTTTCCACCAGCCTGCCGCCGGGTGTGCCGGCCGCCGCCATGGCGGCCATTGATCTTGTCGACAGTGCAGAGGGCAGGGCGCTGCGGGAGAAGCTGGAGAGCAATCGTGCCCGGCTGGCCGGTGTGTTGCTGGCGGGCGGTATGGATTTGCTGGGCAGCACGACGCAGATTATCCCGGTGTTGACCAAACATCCCGCAGCCGACCATGAAGATGACCGCCCGACTGCTTGAAGAGGGCATCTTCCTGCAGGGGATTCGTCCTCCTACGGTGGCGACCGGGTCTCTGTCGCCTGCGTGCGACGGTTATGGCCAGTCATGAATCAGCAGATCTTGATCGTGCAGCGGCCAGGATTCTTTCTGTTTTCAAGGAGTTTGCCGGGTGAAGCAATCCTGCTTCAGGCTGCCGGATGGCCGACAGCTGACCTGGTATGAGATCGGCCAGGGGCGCCCCCTGGTGCTGTTGCATGGTTGGGCGATGTCGGCAGCGGTGTTCAGTGAAATTGCCGTACTGCTTGGCGACGGTTTTCGTCTGCTGATACCGGACCTTCCCGGCCATGGCGCGTCTTCCCCTTCGCCACAGAACGGTCTGGCCGATATTGCGGCTGACCTGGCTTGCTGGCTTGCCGCTGTCGAGAAGAATCCTGTTGCGCTGGTCGGCTGGTCACTGGGCGGCATGCTTGGTCTCGAAATAGCTCGCCAGGAGAAAGTGCCGGTCAAGCGCTTGGTCCTGATCGGGACAACGCCACGCTTTACCACCAGCAGCGACTGGTTGTTTGGTCTGCCGCTTGCGCAGGTGCGAGCCTTGGCGCGAAATCTGGAGCGGCGCTTCGAGGCAACTCTGGCGGATTTCTTCGCCTTGGCCTTTGCCGGTGAAAAGATCAACGCAGAAAGACTGCGCACGATCAGAAATTTTGCCGTCAAACGGAGCCCTCTGCCTGATCGGACTGTCGCCCTGAGTTTACTGAATATGCTGGCGGATCAGGATCAGCGCAACGTCCTCTCTGAGATTCATCAGCCCACGTTGGTTCTGCATGGCGAACTTGACCAGATAACACCCGCCTCAGCAGGTCGCTCCCTGGCCGAAAGGCTCCCGCAAGGAACATATGTGGAGTTTCCGGGCGTTGGACATGGCCCTTTTCTGAGTCGACCGCAAGAAGCCGTCGCAATCATCCGGGAGTTTTGTTGATGGTTCCGATCAAAGCTATCGACAGTGCCCTGATGCGTGGCAATTTCTCAAGTCATGCGGGAGATTACGATCGCTATGCGTCGGTGCAGAAACGGGTTGTTGAGCTCTTGTGCGAAAGGATGTCGGCTTTCGAGATGGAGGATGGGCCGATGCTGGATGTTGGCACCGGCACCGGTGCTCTTGCTGCCGAGATGCTCGGTTTTGATCCAGCCAAAAAACTTGTCGTGATGGATATTGCTCATGGCATGACTCGGCAGGCGGCAAACAGGTTGCCGGTTGTGGCTGCCTGTGACGGTGACGCAAGGCATCTGCCGTTCCTTGGTGAAACTTTTGCCGGTGTTGTTTCCAGTTCCGTCTACCAGTGGGTCGAATGTCTGCCAACAGCCTTTGCTGAAGTCTCCAGGGTTCTCAAGCCCGGCGGATTCTTTTTTGTGGCACTCTTTGGTGAGAAGACGCTTTGTGAACTGCGCGGTTCACATCGTCAGGCTGTCGCTGAAAACAATAGGAGTCGAGCCTCTCATGTCCAGAGCTTCCCGACCCTCAACGAAGTTTCTGCCGCCATCGGTCGGCGGGGTTATCCTGCCGCGATCTGCAAAGCACGATGGAGGTGGAATATCATACCGATGTGTCCGATCTCCTGCGACAGCTCAAACAGATTGGTGCCAGCAACGCCTCTGCAGACCGTCCGCGTGGTCTGGCGTCTCGCCGGGTCATGCAATCAATGATGCAAGCATACGAAAAAAGTCATCGGTGTCATGCCGGGTTGCCGGCAAGTTACGAGGTCATGGTCGCGATTGCGGAAAAGCATAACCGTTCTGGAGTTCTGTAGCAGGGGAAATATAAAACGGGGGCAACATGCGAATCATGTTGCCCCCGTGGTCCTGTGAACTGTTGCCGTTTTATGTTTTACTGTTTATGTCGCAAGGCAACATTCGGGTTTTTATGCGCAGGCAAAACCTTCCATCAAGGATTCGACAATCCTTGCGGGCTTCTACCGAGGTGACCTGGTAAAAAACTTCAACGCCATCACGCTTGCCTTCGATGATCCCTTTGTTTTTGAGCAGGGCAAGGTGCTGGGATACGGTTGCCTGCGGTAATTCGAGGCATTCCCAGATTTTTTTGACATTGCAGGACTGGGACATGAGGCCAGCGACGATCTTCAATCGAACCGGATGACCGAGAACTTTCAGGATTTCTGCTTCACGGTCAAAATTGATGGATTTGTCGAATTCAACGTCTGCCATATATTTGTCCTTTTTGAAAAATTGAATATATGGATATTAGCCCTCATGCCTGATGAAATGTCAAGATATTCATATGGCATGCGTCTTACTCTCGACAAGGGAAGGCGCAGGTATTAGACTAAATTTTTTCGGTATATTTATGTATAGATATCCCTGAAAATCGGGATTTCGCCGTTCTTGATCAATGAGGATTTCAGAATGTTCCTTGGTGTCATACTTGTTCTGGCGGGTTTACTGCTGCTTTATTACGGTGCTGAGTATCCTGGTGACCGGCAGTTCGCGCCTGGCCCTGTCTTTCGGTGTCAGGCCTTTAGTGGTTGGGCTCACGGTTGTCGCTTTCGCGACCAGCATGCCGGAGCTCATGGTCTCGGTCTTTGCGGCGATCCGGGGAGCCTCATCAATGGCTGCCGGCAATATTATCGGCTCCAATATTGCCAATATTGGCTTGATCCTCGGCGTTGCCGCCCTGATTACCCCGATTGTTGTCGCACGTTCCACCCTGGTTCGTGAAGTGCCGATCATGATTGCTGCTTCGCTCGGCGTCTACTGGTGGCGATGGATGGCGAAATTGCTTTTGTGAATGGGTCTGGTGCTTTTCCTGAGTCTTGCTGGCATTTCTTGTCTACTGCTTAGTGACGGCACGTGGTCCTCTGCTTCCGGAGGATGGCGAGGTTGAGAAAGCCATCGATGCAATGCTCTGCAGGGCGCGGCAGGAATAGTCGTACTGGTTCTGGTTGGCATGGTCGGCCTGGGGCTTGGTGCCGAGTTGATGGTGCGTGGCGCGGTCATGATCGCTACTCTGCTCGGTGTCTCCGAGTTGGTTATCGGTCTCTCAATCGTTGCCGTAGGTACCAGTCTGCCGGAATTGGCTGCGTCGGTGATGAGTGCCTGGAAAGGGGAGATGGATATCAGCGTCGGCAATGTGATCGGCAGCAATATTTTCAATGTTCTCTTTGTTCTTGGCATCTGTCCGATGATTCGACCGATCACCATTGAGCCGAGGGTCCTGAGTTCTGGATTTCCCGATCATGCTGGCTTTTTGTGCGCTGTTGATCTGTTCTGCTGACCATGATACCGCCCCGGCTTCAACTGGATCGCAAACGTGGCGTAATGCTGTTGGGGGCTTACCTGCTCTTTGTTGTGAGTCTTTTTCTATGATGCCAGAGGGTTCTCTTGTCGTTGTTCACTTGGCACGGTGCTGTTCCTGTCTGTTCCTGAACAGGTTGGCGCGCAAGAGCCCGTTATTGCAAAGCCGATTCAGCAGACTGGTTGGTGAAAACTATCTCTACTCCATTGATTTTCTCTTTTTTAAAAGATTGGCAGAAGGCGAATTGCGGTTTTCCGGCGACCGATCAGACCAATATCTATCGAGCAGAGTTGATCGGGCGTACTCTGGGAATCGCTTCCTGGCTGACCGGAGATCGCACCCAGACATACTCGTCGCTGATGGAATTGACCCCGGACGGTTCTTTGCGCAGCATCGAACACGCTGCGCAAGATCGATAAGCACAAGTGGGGCAAGTGGCAAAATCGGGGTCGAAGCCATCGGTACGATTACGAGCAGGGTAAGGTTATCGACGAAAAGACAGAAGAGGGGTTGTTTCGCTCAAGGAAAGAGCATGATATTCCTGAAGGGTCAGCAGCCTGTTGATATGCTGACGGCATTTTATAACCTGCGCACTGGGTGTCTACGGTCCTCTTGTCCGTGGTGCCCACTTTATGATTCCGACCTATTCCAGTGACGGCTTTACCGATATAGAAGTCAATGTTTTGACCGCTGAACAACAGGCCAAACAAAGTATTTCCCTGCTCACGGGACTGCTAGTGCATGGCTAAAATTGACCCGAAAATCTTTGAGACTGGCAGCGGCATCTTGTATGTCTGGTTCAATAATGAAGGTGTTCCTGAACGCGGCATTGTGGAAGATATGATTGGCCTGGGAGATGTTATGGGTACCTGGATAAGGAGGGCCTATGAGCCGAACGGAAAGAATTTTTGTCGTTGGGCATCGTAACCCGGATACGGACTCTATCTGCAGCGCCATAGCCTATGCAGACGCTGTGTCAACGACAGGGCAGGAGACAATGTTTTTCCGGCACGCGCCGGGCACCTTAATCGTCAGACCGAGTTTGTCCTCGATACTTTGGGCCAGCAACCACCGGCTCTCTTGACCGATGTTTATCCCCGTCTGCGTGACACCGTTGACGACAAGCCGGTCGTGATTGATGCCGATGCACCGCTCATGCAGGCGCTTGAATTGATGCGTCAACGTGATATCCGCATGTTGCCGGTCGTTGACGCCGACGGCCGGCCGCTCGGCGCGTTGATTCTGAAGCGACTTACCGAGCATGTTTTTCTGCCCCGCGAAGGTCGTCCTATCCGCCAGGTGCTTTCCTCGCCAGGCTCAATCCAGGCTTGTCTGCAGGCAACGGCTGTCAATCTTGTTGATGAAACGCATACTGAGGAGCTCGACCTGTTTGTTGGTGCGATGTCTGTCGAGAGCTTTCATCAGCGTCTTGGCTGGTGCTGACCCGCGGCGGATCGTGGTGTTTACCGGTGATCGCCGGGATATCCAGCAGAGTGCCATCGAGTCGGGGATTCGTCTGCTGGTTGTGACGGGCGGATTGCCTATCGATGACGATCTTGTGGCGCTGGCACGTGAGCGGGGCGTCTCTGTCCTGTGTACTGCTTTCGATACGGCGACCAGCGCTCTTCTGGCCCGGATGTCGACACCGGTACACCTACCTGGTGTGATGCAGATATCCCCAGAGCGCATCGGGATGATCGCCTCGATGAAATTCGCAAAGTGCTGATGCGCAGCACTGCCCCGGGAGTCATGGTCCTTGATGACGACGGCAAGGTTTGCGGCGTGGCGACAAAATCGAATCTGCTGCAGGTCGTCATCGCTTAAGCTGATTCTGGTTGATCACAACGAACTATCACAAGCCGTTCCTGGCGCTGACCAGGTGGATATCCTCGAAGTCATTGATCATCATCGTCTGGGAAATTTCCACACTGAGGCGCCGATTCGCTTTATCAATCAGCCTCTTGGCAGTACCTGCTCGGTTGTTGCTACCCTTTATCCGACAGGCCGGAATTGAGCCGGAACCAAAGATCGCCTCTCTTCTGCTGGCTGGATTGCTGTCTGATACGGTGCTGTTGAAGTCACCGACGACAACTGATGTGGATCGTGACCTGGTGGCTTGGCTCGAAAAATGTTCCGGTCTGGATGCCCAGTGTCTTCGGACGTCAGATGTTTCAGGCGGGCAGTACTCTTGCTGCCTACCCAAGCATGGAGGAGCTCTGTTGACCGCGGATTTTAAGGAATATGAAGTCGATGCCCGCCGTTTTGGGATTGGACAGGTCGAAGTTGTCACTTTTCAGGAGTTTGAAGAACGCGGCAAGAGATTCTCTCCGGTCTTGAAGCTCTTGTGCTAAGTGTAACCTGCGATTTGGCTGGATTGTTGGTGACTGATATTGTCCAGCAGAACAGCCAGTTCGTGGTGCGTGGTGACAGGGATTTGATCGCGTCGATTGGCTACCCGCAGACTGGAGTCCGGACGATTTGACTGAAGGGTGTTCTGTCACGCAAGAAACAACTGATCCCACATCTTCTGCGGGCGTTTAAGGAATGAATTGAAGCTCATGTCCAGCAAGGGCAAGATGAAGTGTTATTACACTGCAATTGAAGAATTCAGCGGTTAAGAATATTGCAGGGAATCCGCAGGTTTTAAAGGAGACATGTCAGACAAAAAAAGACCCCGCGTAAGGAGGGGGGGGATACGCGGGGTCCATAGAGCTCTTCGGCTTGCAGGCAAACGAAGAGTTGATCTAATATAACAAATCTTGATCGGTTTGGCAACTAAAATTTGAGATAATTGTGAGAAAAAAGTGTGGGAGACGAAAGATCTCTCGAAGTTGGCTTGTGAGTTATGAGTCTCAACAAAAAGGATGCTGGAAAACCAGCACCCTTTTTGCGAGCATTGCGTGCGATTAATAATTACTTCTTGTGGCAATCGTTACACTTGGTCGGACCGTTCATCTCTTTGTGGCAGTCCTTGCAAGTTGTTGTGACCGAAGTCTTTGTTAACTTCGATTTTGGCCGGGGTCCCTTCGTGACATTTGGCGCAATCGCCAGCCAACTCTTTCCTGATGAGCTTTGTGGTTGAAGGTAATGTTGCCCTTCGAGTTTTCGTAGGTGTAACTGTCAGCAGCAACTGCAACGTTGGCACCAACGAAGGCCAGCAGCATCATGATGATTACCAGTTTCTTCATTTTCTTCTCCCGTTTACCGAAGCTTTTGGTTTGGGCGTGAATTGCCTCAATTCGTTTGACGTACTTTATATCCCAACATCGTTTTAATAACATCAGACATCGAGTGGAATGTCTGCTAGATGTCTAGTTATATTGTATGTGAATTACAGGTAGTTAATATTGATAAATGTCAGGCCGACAATTGCTTATTTTCATGTTTACTTGGATTGGCTTTCACTTGGTAGACTCCCGAACATATGAATCAGCCCAACTATAATGATAAATCATCGACGGTCTGTCTCGATGCCACAGAGGTCAAACGTATCCGCGAAGAGTCAGCAGCTGACGCAACTTTATGTCAGCAAGGTTGTCGGGGTGACCACGGATACGATCTCGCGATGGGAAAACAATCGTTACCCGACCATCCGACGCGAGAACGCTCTGAAACTGGCCGAAGCTCTTGGAGGTTACACTTGCTGCATATCCTGCTCAAGCCTGTGGATGGTTTGACAGAGGCGGTTCCTGCCGTACAAAAAAAATCATCGGCTGCCCCTGGTTCTGGCTGCTGTTTTGACTTCTGGTGGCACTGATTTGCGTTTTTCTCTTTCCTGACCAGAGGCTCCTCCGCTCCCTGCTTCGGTGACAGCAGAAAGGCTGCTTCCTGGTCTGGCCGGGCCTGGACAGTATCGATCCCGGTACAGGTTCGCCTGACATACCGTGCCAGCAACGGCGGGATTATCCTTCGGGAATATTTTCCGAAAGGCTGGAAGATTGTGCAAGCCACAGCCCCCGGCCTCGAGCCTTGATAATGTCAATGGCGTTGCCCGCTGGATCATCAAGGCCGGTGATGACAGGGATCGGGTTGTTTATCTGGTCCAGGTTGATTCTGCCGCCAAACTGAATACTGAAGTGAGTCTTTCGAGGGTGAAATCGTTGCCAGCCGAGAGGGCAATCAATCCGCCGTGCCGGTCCAGGGAGAAAGCAAGATCGCTATTGCTCGATGCACATTGGGCTGATGCTGATGGAGACGGTCGTATTGATGATGGCGAAATGCTTGAGGCCTCTTTTACGATCGAAGATATGACCGGTGTGCACATGGACTGGAACGATCTGGAAAAACTCTGGGCGGCGGGAAGTTATGCCTGGGATGATCAGAACAAACAATTCCGGCCTGAATCAAGGCGGCCCTGATCTTCTGTGCGTAAAAGTCTGTAGTATTTGATGAAAGAACTTTTAAATTGACAAAAAAGCAGCACGCTCACGAAAATGAAGCGTGCTGCCCTTGGCTCCTATGCGGATTTCTATAGAGGCTTGGGGTTGCAGAGGTTATCTGCCTTGTTGACCTTGACCCCGCAGTTGCCACAGACAAACTGTGGATTCTCGTACAGTTTGTTGACCTCCTTGCTGAGGTCGGTTGCCTTTAACTGGCACATATGCAATTCACAATGCTCTTCCGGATTCGCACAATCATTTTTAGACATAAGGATATCCTCCATTGGTTTTCTTAAAGTTAACGGCAACGGGGCCGTTCGTCAACCTGTCATATTCCATCACGGCAACCTCGAAGTGAATTGAGGAACTGGTCGATCAGGGCAAAATATCGCGGCCCGTTGATAAACATGATGTCATTGTGATTCCCGTTCGGAAAAATCTCGAGTCGGACCGGTCCACCACACCATTCGGCCAGTCGTTCGGCATGACTGACGTCGATCAGACCATCATGGCGGGTGTGCATGATCAGGGTCGGCTTTGTAAAGGCGGTCATGCTTCGGCGAATGTTCATGGCCTGAGTGACGGCGCTGGTCAGCTCGGAGTGGGTTGTTGCCAGTTCTTCGGTGGAAAATCTTAGTAGCAGCCTCTCCAGAGGGTCGGCAATGGCACTCTCCAGAATCAGGCCGGCCACGTCGGGAAAGAGTTCTGCTGCCTTTACTGCGAACAGCGAGCCGACAGATCGCCCGAACAAAATCAACCTGTCATGAGATTGGCCGATTGCTTCGATGGTTTTTTGTACATCCTCAAGCATTTTCCCGAGTTGCGGAGTTCCTGTGGACCCTCCATAGCCGCGGAATTCAGCCAGGAAACAGTTGCAATTCATGCGGTTGATCAACTTGCTGAAGCCGCCGAGATAGTCAGCGACAATCTCGCCGTTGCCATGAAAATGCACAATGGTGTGTGCCTTGTCATTCGTTTCATGGTAGGAGCAGGCAAGCCGGGCCTCGTTGCATTCGACCCAGAATGGTTTCGGGACTGCCTCAAAACGGGGGAAGAAGTAGCGCTGGCTGATGATCGGATGATTCAATATGTCGGCATAGGGCATTTGTTGTCTTCCTGTTGATTCTGTCAGAATGTCATTCGATCTTAACATTGTTCTGTGATGTCTGATAACCCTGCTGACATTCGTTTGCCAACGAGGCGCAGAATATGCCGGCTCATTCAGAAAAAATTTACGTATGCTTCCCGAATGAGGTATAATCCGGCCATCTCTGCTGGATTATATTTTCTCCTCATAAGTGATAAATACCGATGACTTATCTTAAAGCTACTCTCTCCGTAACGGTTTTGTTGTTCGTGTGTCTGTTTGTCCTGCCATTTCTTGCCCGGGCGACGGACAACCCCGAGGTCCAGATTGTCAAGCTTGACCCCGAGGTTGAATCAACTCTTGGCACAGATGACATGTTGTATGCTCTGGTTCATTATCAGAGTGACACTCCCCTGCGCTTCCAGGTGATTGCCCAGCATGAGGGCCTGGTTCTTGAGGTGGGGGCAATCAGGAACCCGGCGGTCCTGCATGCTCCCGGTGAAGGCGAAGCCATGGTCTGGGTTGGTTACACAAATCCGACCCACATTGATGCCGTCAGGGTGACGGTTCTTGATGAAGAGTGGCGTGAACTTTTCAAGGTGACCAAAAGCGTGGATGTGACATGGCAGGGCGTCGCAGCAGATCAACCGAGAATACCGGCGGACTGGGTGAGCGCGTTAACCAAGTCCGAACGGCGCAAGATAGATTTTGTCTATGACCCGTCTCCCCAAAAAAATGAAACGTTGCGCGATATCCTTTTCTTGCTGTCCCTTGTTTCTTTTCCGGCGTATATCCTGCTGCAGCTACGCATGTTGTGGCGCTACGATTATCGTTGGCGCGAACTTGCCTTCATGCCATTGTTCCCCTACATGATCCTGGCCTTTTATGCCATTACCGGACTCGATATTGATAGATCGTTGCAGGTAACCTTCCTGTTCCGCTACACCCCCATGGCGTTGCTCTATCTTGTTGTCTTGTGGTGTGCGAAAAGATTCTGGCAAAAGAAACTACCCCCACCAAAATTATATAAGCCACCGAAAGCCAAATCTTAAGCTCAAAGCCGATAGCAAATGATTATCCAGAGCAAGGGATTTTCCTTTGTCAGGTTGCTGACAAAGTTTATTCTTGTTTCTAAAATTGGAGATGAGAGCAACAGATCGATAATCTGTTGCGCTTTAGTCTTTCTTATAATCTATAAATCAGAACCGGCGGGTCTCGGCCCGCCTGCCGACGTACTTTTGCCCGGGCAGCAAAAGTAAGCAAAAGTGCCGATCTCCTTGCGGAGGGCATATTCCTTTGCATGGTTTCCGTGGTTTCTATGGAGGGTTAAATAGGGGATCCGGCCCTGTTCAGGGGGCCTTTCTGCAGTGCTTTCTTGTAGCGAAAAGATAATCAACACCTAAACATTCAGAATATTGCTGAGGGAGAGGACCTTAAGGGCCTCGGATCCTGCGCGGGAACAGTAGCCCGTTGCATATCCTGCGACTCCGTCATTAAGTAACACCGTCACCTAGAGCAAATCATGCCCTCCGCCAGGAGAATCAGCTTTTTTGCATCCTTTTTTAGCGTTGAAAAAAGAATGTCGTCTGGCAGTACGAGAACTGCCGGTCTTGATTTTGATTGCAGAACCAAACCTGAAAGTGAAAGAGAAACAGTTACGCTGCCAATACTTCCTTGAGAATTTCATTAAAGTTCCAAAAAAAGAGCAACAGATTATCGATCTGTTGCTCTAAACCTACCGAAAAAACACAATGTTAGAGTGAGGTTTGTCAACACTCTGGCAAGAAATTCCCCTTTAGTTTCATCCAATCCACCCCATCATACGCAGATGCTTGAACAGGTTGATGACGCCCATGCCGGCCACGACCAAGCCGGCAATCCTCAGCATCCAGACCCGGGCCCGGCCACTCAGCCAGTGGGCGGCGCCGCCGAACAGGAGCATCGCAGGAGCGGTGCCCAGGCCGAAGGCCAGCAGCATCAAGGCCCCGGTGGAAACACTGGCGCTCTGTGCCGCTGTGATGGCGACCGTGTAGAGGTAGCCGCAGGGGATGAAGCCGAAAAGCAGGCCGAGCGGGAGGGCTCCCACAGCAGGAGGCAGACGATGCAGTCCTTTCATCGCAGTCGTCATTGCCTTCATTGGGCCGGGAAACTCGAGTTTTGAAGCGTTGAGCCAGGCAAAGAGACCGGCAGTACCCAATCCTACCAGTATGACAAAGATGTCGGAACCCAGTAGCAGCGAGCGGGTTAGAAGTTTGAACCGGTCGGTGTAAGCAAGAGCTGAGCCGAGCCAGCCGACCACGGCACCAATCAGGGTGTAGGTGGTAATCCGTCCGGTGTTATAGAGCAGGTGAAACACCCAGCCGCCTTTTTGACCCGCCCCGGAAAGCGCAAGGGCGCTGACCAGCCCTCCACACATACCGATGCAGTGTCCGGCACCGAGCAGGCCGGTCACAAAAGCCATGGTGATGAGTGAGCCATTCATTGCATGATGACCATTTCAATATCGAACATAATTGTTTCTGTGTCTGTCCCGGTCTGCTTGATGTCGACGTTTACCTGCCATGCGCCGGCCATGGTAAAGATCGCGGTGCCGCGGTAGGCGCCTTCGGACCAGGCCGTGCGGGGATGATTCGGTGGCATCGGCATAAAAGGCATCGTCAGGCTGATTCTCAGGCTGGCATCCTTGATCGGGATCCCATCACCGTTGACGAGCTCAATGAAAAACGGCGTCTCCGTCATGGCCTTGAGTGGATTGTCGGCGAACACAATCACGGCGTTGCCACCACTTGCCAAGTTTGTCGCGAGGCGCATTTCCGTGGCCGAGACGTTGCTGGCAATGATAAAGACAAGCCCGATTATCATGAGCAGGGTTCTGAAAATGAGTGGTCTAGCGATCACGATCCTCTCCATGGATGTCCTGGCCCGTGTCATCGTCATCAAGCATGCGGTATTTGGGGCCTTCAACATCGTCGAAGTCGCCTCTTTTGACCGTCCAGATAAAGAACAGCCAAGCGCCGGTGCCGATAAAGATTGAAAGGATAATCAGGATGACGATTGATTTAAACATTGGAGAACATTAATTGCTCGTTGTCTGTTTGGCAATAGAAAAAGCACCCCGAAGCAGTCGACCGAGACGGAGTGAATTTCCTACAACCAGTACGGAGCTGCTGGCCATGGCTGCAGCCGCCCAGACCGGCGCCAGGCAGCCGCTTGCTGCCAAAGGGATGGTAACAATGTTGTAGGCAAAGGCCCAGAAAAGATTCTGCTTGATAACCTGCAAGGTTTTACGGGCGATAAAGATCGCTTCGTAAAGTCGGCCCAGATTTGGCCTGGTCAGAACCAGGTCCGATGTTTCAAGGGCGATGTCGGTGCCGCCGGCCATGGCGCAACCGATGTCGGCCGCAGAGAGCGCAGGGGCATCATTGACACCGTCACCAACCATCATGATCCTGTGCCCCGCCTGCTGCTGTGTATCGATCCAAGCGGCTTTATCCGCGGGACTCAGGTCGGCGCGATAATCGGTGATCGCCAGTTCGGTGCAGGCTTGCTCAGCCGCAGCAAGGCGATCACCGGTCAGCAGAACGGTTCGCAGCCCAGCTTGTTGCAGCCTGCTCACAGACTGTATCGCTTCGTCACGCAGTGGGTCGTGAATCAGCAGGCTGCCCAGCCAGCGACTGCCAAGACTGACATGGACTTCTGTTAAACATCCAGATTCGACAGGCGGAACCTCAACCCCATTTTCGGCAAGAAAGATACGACTGCCGAGCAGAGCTTCTCCGTCTCTGCTGATCATTTTCAATCCTCTGCCGGGAATCGTAACAACCGATTCCGCGGTCCCGGTAAGAATCCCCGCTGCTTTTGCCCTGGCCATAATACCGAGGGCGATCGGATGACTTGATCCGCTTTCAACCTGACTGGCAAGACTGCAGTAATTCCTCCTCACTTTGTCCCGGTGCAAGAACAATCCTTTGAACGGTCGGCTTGCCGAGGGTCAGGGTGCCGGTTTTGTCGAAAGCAATCAGGTTGACGCGACCCGTCAGTTCAAGGATATCGCCGCCACGGAACAGGATTCCTCTGCTGGCTGCGTTGCCGGAAGCTGCCAGAACCGCGGTCGGTGTCGCCAGGCCAAGGGCGCATGGGCAGGCGACGATCAGGACGGCCACGGCATTGAGCAGAGCTTCGGTGTGGGGAACTTCGCTGAGAAACCAGAAAGTCCAGGTGCCGACTGCGATCAGGATGACGCATGGCACAAACAACGAGGCGAGCCTGTCTGCCAGCGACTGGATTGGAGCTTTGCGGCTCTGTGCCTCCTCCACCATGCGAGCCATGCGAGCGATAAACGATTCCGCGGCGACCCGCTCAACGATGAGCTTGATCGACGTTGACAGGTTCAGACTTCCGGCTGAGACGCTGTCGCCCGGCTTGCGCAATACCGGCATCGGTTCTCCGGTGATGGTTGATTCATCCAGCTCCGATGCGCCGTTCCGAATCCGGCAGTCAACCGGAATCCGTTCGCCGGCACGGACCAGGATCAGGTCGCCGGGAGTCAGGGCGGTGCTGGCAACGGTTCGGACCTTGTCATCTTCTATCAGGTTGGCCGAATCAGGCGCAAGCTGCAGCAGCTTGTCGATGCCGGAGATAGAACGGTTGCGTGCAGATCCCTCGAACAGACGACCGAGCAGGATCAGGGTGATGATCATCGCCGCCGAATCAAAATAGACTTCTCCGCCGGCCATCAGGGCGTAGAGACTGTAGCCGAAGGCTGTCATTACGCCCACGGCGACCAGCAGGTCCATGCTCGGGGTGCGGTTTTGCAGGCTGCGCCAGGCACCAGCCAGAAATGGCCACCCTGAATAGAGGACCACCGGGGTTGTCGCTGCGGCCGCCAGGTATTGAATCATCTGCCGAATACCCGGATCGATGCCGTGAAAGTAGCCACCGTACAAGGCAAAAGAAAAACCCATCACCTGCATGGTCAGAAAAGCTGCGGTGCCAAAGCGAATCAGCAGTGAGCGCTGCTCGCGCGCCGCCGCCTGGTGCGCCGCGCCGGGTGTAAAGGGGTGGGGCAGGTAGCCAAGGCGACTGATCATTGCGAAGATCTTTGCCGGTGAGGTCTGCCGCGGGTTGAACCTGACCCTGGCCCGGTGCGTGCCATAGTTAACCAGTATGGCCTCGATACCGGGCTCCCTGCCGAGCAGCTTCTCCAGCAACCAGACACAGGAGGAACAGCGGATACCCTCGATGATCAGTGCTATCTCCGCAGTGGTGTCATTTTGAGATATGACATGACCGGCGAGAACTCTCTCATCGAATTCCGCTTCAAAAGCCCCTGACGGAATTCCTCGTTCCGACCAGTCACGCTGTTGATAGAAGTTATGCAGCCCGGCAGAAGTGATAATCCTGTAGACCCCCTGGCAACCACGGCAGCAGAAGTGCAGCTCCTTGCCGTTCGTCTTATCGATGACGAGATCGGCCGGCGGAATCGGCAGGTTGCAATGGACGCAGGTATCGGGTGCAGACATCACAGATTAAGCAGCAGCTGCCGGTTAAGCCGGGCACCGTCACGTTCAAATTCCAGACGGGCATTCATGCCGCCGGTCATGCCGCTGGTTAGTTGCAGCTGATACGTTCCCGGGGCAATTTCCTCGAGGGGAAAGCTCATGCTTGACGCAGATTCCGACAGGTACAGGAACAGGACCCCGGTCGCCGCAGCCACCGGCTGTTTCTGTTTGTCGCTGAGGAGGAATTGCAGGCTGCGTCCCTCCAGTCGGGTCGCAACCGTCCAGCCGAGTGAGACAGCCGCCTGTTTCTCCAACTGGGTAGATGTGTATTTTAATCCTTTGCTGTAGTAATCGGCATCGGTTACCTGTGGCCTGGCAGCGGCTGCTCTCATTGCCGACCAGACAGAAAAACAGATAAAACTGCCGATAAGCAGCAGAATCAGGGCCGGGTAAATATTTTTGCCTGTCGTCATGATGTCGATGTTCCTGTGCTACTTGATATGTGCCGCCGTGACCGCGACTTTGTTGCCGGTCAAATCCGACAAGATGAATTCTACATCCAATCGGGATTCCGGAACAGGTGTGACCAGGACGAAGTCGATACGCAGATTCTCTCCGGCGGCAAGCTCGATTTGGTCAGTCTGTCCTTTGAGCATTAATGGGCTGCCATTATCCGCCTGTCGTGCCGTGATGCGGTAGATGGTTTTTTGGTCGCTGCGATTGTTGACCCAGGCATTGAAGAAGGTCGCTCTGGTGCCGTCTTTAAGGGCGCGGCTTGTCACCATGTGTGAGACAGCGATCTTCAGTGATGCGGCGGGACGTTGGTAAATGGCCAGCAACAGTATGACAATCAGCGCCAGTGTTGCCAGGCTTAAAAGCCCCGTACGCAAGTTCAGCAAGGCCCTGGTCCCCCCGCCCGAAGTGCCAAAAGAATAACTGATCAATCCAGGTTGGCAACGCTTTGCCATCACCTGGCGGCAGGCGTCGAGGCAGCGGCCACAGTTGATGCATTCGATTTGATAGCCGCGACGGATATCAATCTTCATCGGGCAGACCCGCACGCAGGATCCGCATTCGATGCAACGTTCGAGTTGCTTCGGTGGCAGGTGCAGGGTCAGGGTCGACTGGTCGGCGAGGGCGGTCTGCAGTCGGCCATAAGGGCAGAACTCGCTGCATAACAGACGGCGAACCAGGGCCAGGTCGAGGTAGACCACAACAGTGACCAGCAGCAGACAGATCCAGGCTGCAAAATGCATCTGCCCTGTGACCAGCTGTGAGAAAAAGTGCCGTGGGTCGATGAAATACCAGAGCAGGTTGGCTGAAACAAGCAGTGCCAGAAGAAGATGGAAAAGTTGCAGGGCAACTCTGCGTTTGATTCTGCCAGCATGCTGAGGCTTCTTGTCCGGCAGCCCCAGGCGTTTTGCGAACCATTCGGCCAGGTCTGTCAAAGTCGTCTGCGGACAAAGCCAGCCGCACCAGACCCGTCCCAACAACATGGTTGTCAGGAGAAATGCAAGAGTCAGGACCAGGCTGAAGAGCAGAACCAGGTAAAGTTCTTCGATGCGGAGCGTCTGCCCGAGGAAGTACAGAGCAAGGTCTGGAATGTCGATTCGCAGCAGGCTGTTTCCCCTGAGGTGAAACCAGGGAATCAGCAGCAACAGGAGAGTGGTTCCCCACTGGCAGCGACGTCGCCAGGGGGAAAGCAGGGATGGTGTTTTTTGGGGACAGGACATCTCTGTCATAAGGGGACTGTCCCGGTTTCTCGCGGGGCTGTCCCCGGGTGAATGGCTGAGAAAACTCTAAAGGCTGAGGATGAAGTCGGCCAGGGTTTTGATCTCTTCGGCAGAGAGCTTGCTCTCGAAAGCCGGCATGTTCTTCGGGCGACCGAAAGAAATACTTTCCTCTGCGGCCATGGCTGTCTTGCCGTACTTGTACTCGCCCGACAGGTCCGGGCCGAAGGCCCCTTTTCCTTCTGCGCCATGGCAGCCGGCGCAATGCTTCGCAAACAGAGCCTTGCCGCCCGTTTCGGTTTCGGCAACAACTGCGGCTGTGGTCGGCACCGGAGCGGCAGGAGCCGGTGTGGCGGCCTGCTGCTCGACCTGTGGTTTGCCGCTGTGAGCGGCCATCTTTTCCTTGAACTCAGCGTCAGAACTCCAGCCGGAGAGCAGGTAGAATGCCATGAAGGCCACTCCCCAGATGATCAGGCTGTAAAAAAGCACTGTGAAGTAGACCGGTGGGGCCTGTTCGCGATCTTCGACGATGCCGTCAGCGTGTTCTTCGTGGTCGAGGTCTGTTTTTCTCATAAATGAATATCCTTTGGCAAAAACCGGTCCGTTTGATTGGCACGATACATGGTTAATCGTCATCAAGCATGCGAT
Organism: uncultured delta proteobacterium; assembly: GCA_963847735.1. Lineage (GTDB taxonomy): Bacteria > Desulfobacterota > Desulfuromonadia > Desulfuromonadales > BM103 > CAWKAV01. Next base: position 28,591 of record CAWKAV010000001.1, read on the forward strand.
ACTTGGCTATCTCTCCTTCATCCTTGCGCTTTCTGCTGTAGGTGCGGATTACGATCAGGGCGAAGATCACGAACAAGCCGAATGTGACGCCAAGATAGAGGGCGGAACTGAGGTCCATGCCTAGTGTCCTTCTTCCTTATGGTAGTACTTGATGAAATTGACCAATTTCCAGACTTTGTCGGTTCCCAGGCTCGAGAAGCTCGGCATGCCGCCAGAGGCAATGCCGGTGTAGATGATTTCGAAGAGTATCTCGTCATCATAATCAGCGCCGATCAGCTCGGGGCCAATGATGCCCTCCATGTGCTCGCCGTGGCAGGCGGAACAGTTCTGGTCGTAAATCTCCTCCCATGGCTCCATCGTGGCGTGGTCAACCCCGGTGTAGGGGTTGACCAGCTCGCCGACGATCTCGGTCTGGGTGTTTTGCCGCCAGGGGATGTCCGAACCGAGTTTCTGCAGGTAGGCGACCATGGCGTCCATTTCGTTCTTGTCATCAAGAGCCTTGATCTCCTCTACTGTGAAGGGAAATCCGAGGGTCTCCATCTTGCGCTGGACCATGCCAGGATCGAGCCGGTTGGCAGAGAGCCAGCCGTAATCGGGCATGTTGGTTCTCGGCACCATGGAGCGCGGCGATTCCATGTGTTTGTAGTGCCACGCGTCCGGATATTTGCCGCCGAGGCGAGCCAGGTCGGGGCCGGTGCGCTTGGATCCCCACAGGAAGGGCCTGTCATAAACAAACTCACCCGATTTGGAGTATTCACCGTAGCGCAGCACATCCGAGACCAGCGGGCGAACCGTCTGGGTGTGACAATTGTTGCAGCCTTCGCGAATGTAGATGTCGCGCCCTTCCTGCTGCAGGGCGGTGTAGGGTTTTACACCTTCAATCCGGTCAGCGTCGGTATTCACCCAGGCAAAGGGCAGCACCATGGTGATGATGGTGCCGACCAGGATGGCGCAGGTTGCCAGAACCAGAAGAAGGACAGGTTTTTTTTCCCACATGATCAGGCCCTCCCTTCCACGGCGACTGTTTGCGAAGCCGTCGGTTTGCCCGCGCTCACAGTCTTGTACAGGTTGTAGATGAAGATGATGAGTCCGGCCATGTAGATCAGGCCGCCTGCGGCCCTCGCCCACCAGTAGGGGTACATCTCAACCATGGTCTCCATGAAGGTGTAAGTCAGGCTGCCGTCGGCATTCATGGCGTTCCACATGCCGGCTTGCAGAACCCCGGCCACCCACAGCGAGATCGACCAGACCAGTTGCCCGACCAGGATCAGCCAGAACTGCAGATTGGCCAGGGCGATGCTGTAGATTTCCTTGCCGTAGATGCGCGGCATCAGAAAGTAGATGCTGGCAAATGAAATCATCGACACCCAGCCCATGGTGCCCATGTGGATGTGGGCGGGCACCCAGTCGGTGTAGTGGATGAATGCCGAAAAAGTACGGATCGCCTGCATCGGGCCCTGCAGGGTCTGCAGACCGTAGAAAGTGATGCCGAGGATCAGGAACTTGACCAGGTAATTTTCGCGCATCTGGTGCCACTGGCCGTTCATTGACAGGTAGCCGTTGAAGACGCTGCCCCAGGACGGTGCTATCAGCATCACCGAAAAACCCATGGCCAGGGTCTGGATCCAATCCGGTATTGGCGTCCACAGCAGGTGGTGGGCGCCGGTCCAGAGGTACATGAATATCAAGGACCAGAAAGCGATGATTGACAGGCGATGACTGTAGATTGGCACGCCCGTCGATTTTGGCAGAAAATAATAAAACATCGCCAGGGGTGGAGCCGTCAATGCCATGGCGACGGCGTTGTGGCCGAACCACCACTCAACGTTGGCATCGTTGGTGCCGGCATAGGCCGAGTAAGATTTGAAAAGCGAGACCGGCACCGCAGCCGAATTGACCAGGAAAAGAATTGCCACGCCGACGATCGCAGCCATCATGTACCAGAGCGAGATGTACATCTGTTCGTCTTTGCGTTTGAGGATGGTCATGATGATGTTGATGGCAAAGGCGACCCAGAGAATGACGATCATGATATCAATCGGCCATTCCATTTCATGGTATTCCTTGGAGGTGGTGTAGCCGAGCAGCAGAGTAACCGCCGAAGCGATGATGGTCGCGTTGAAGAACCAGAGTTGGAACTTTGCCAGTTTATCACTCCAGATCGGAACCTTGCAGAGCCTTTGCACGATGTAGAAGAAGGTCGCAAAGATGACACCGACTCCCCAGCCGTAGATTCCCGCGTTGGTATGAATCGGGCGGAGACGTCCGAAGGTCAGATAGGGCGGGAAATTGAGATCCGGGTCGATCATCTGGAAGGAGACAATGACTCCTACCAGCACCGCAACCAGTCCCCAGACCACACTCCAGGTCACAAAGCTGCGCACAATGGCATAGTTGTAGGTCCGGTCTTCCATAGCACCTCCAGCAGGATTATTAATTTGTTCCAAAGTTTAAGGTCAGGCTTATGATTGTCAAGGTTTAATTAAAACATTACAAAAACGGTTTTATTTATACGGGAGCTGCTTTGCTTTGTCAACCGTTGACGGGACGTTTTTTTTATGTAGGCAGGCTTCAGAAAAAAACTTTGACATGCTTCGTGAGAATTCATTAGGATGGGCGATAATTTGCCCACCGGAATCCCCTGAATTATGGACTTTATTCTCAGCCTTTTAAATGACGAGATTCGTCGCGTCGAAGAGCAGTTTCGTGAGGATCTGGCGTCACGCGTGCCGCTGATTCGCAAGGTCGGCGAGTATGTGCTGGCCAGCGGCGGCAAGCGCGTGCGCCCGATGATCCTTTTGCTCTGCGCCCGTTTGGCCGGTTACCAGGGAGACGCCCACATCGGTCTGGCCAGTGTCGTCGAATTTATTCACACGGCGACCCTGTTGCACGACGATGTTGTAGACAGCGCCGTGTTGCGACGCGGCCAGGATTCCGCCAATGCCGTTTGGGGCAATGAAGCCAGCGTGCTGGTCGGAGATTTTCTATTTGCCAAATCCTTCTCCATTATGGTGCGTGGCGGCGATCTGAATATTCTCAGGACGCTTTCTGATGCTACCACCCAGATGGCGGAAGGTGAGGTGCTGCAGTTAATCAGTACCAGCGATATTGCTCTTGACGAAGAGCATTACGTTGAAGTGGTCCAGAACAAGACGGCCGTGCTGCTGTCAGCTGCGAGCCGTTGCGGCGCGATTCTGGGGGGCTGCTCTGCTGAGGAGGAAGAATCTCTGGCCGCCTTTGGCATGGACCTGGGTATTGCCTTCCAGTTTATGGATGATGCCCTGGATTATATAGCCGAGCAGAGTGAATTCGGCAAGGAATGTGGCCACGACCTGCTCGAAGGCAAAGTCACCCTGCCATTGATTCACACCCTGAACAACTGCACTGCCGGGGAACGGGAAAAAATTGCGGCTATCATCGAGCAGGAAGTCTTGCCTGATGAAGATCTGCAGCACGTTGTCAAATTGATTCACACTTATGACGGTATTGGCTATACCCAAAAAAAGGCAAAAGTTTTGGTGGAGTCTGCCAAGAGTCATCTGGCCGCATTTGACGAAAGCCCGGCCAAGGAAGCCCTGATCAGGCTGGCTGATTATGTCGTCAGCCGCACTCACTAACTGATACAGCACTGCGAGAACACACACACATGCATTCCCGGTGAGTGGCGCCGTCACAGATTCCTGTCAAGTTCGTGATTCTCCAATTGGCAGTTCCGTTATTTCCCTACCCCGTAACCGTGTTTTAGCTTCTTTTGGCGTTTGCAGTGTCTGCCCCACTCCTGAAAATTTCAGTGTTTACGATGTTGGCGCGAAGTTTGCTCTGCTCAAAAGTACGCCGCATTCTCTTCGTGGAACAACTGGATATCTCGTGGAAAACAGTCAGCTTGTTCATCAATTGATGTACGACATTGAAGGCAATAAGTTTTTGATCGAGGTGTTCTGTCGCCCCGATGGTCGTCATTTTGCGCGCACGGTGTTCAGTCCGCAGGATGTTATTATCAGTGATGGTTTTAATCTTGAAGAGGCACTTCTCAAACATCAGGACCTGTTGCCACTTGCCGTCAATTCCCGTCAGATGCACTTTTCGTCACGCCTGATCAACTAGTTTTCGTCCGGAAATAAGCCCTTTTCCGCAATCCTGGTGTCAATCTGCGCTCTTGCTTGTGCGACGTACTTGTGCGGCGTACCGTTGTACGCCTCCGCGCAACCACTCGATTTCCTTGGCCTTACGAAAAATTACCTGTTTCCGGGCTGAAAACTGACATGCTCTTTTCGTGAAAATCCGGCTATCTGTTCCGACACCCGTCCTGCTATACTGCCTGCATGCCTCGCTTGTCCTTTCATAAAAAAGTTCTCTACGTCTTCTGCGGACTAACTTTGCTGCCGCTGGTCCTGCTGGCGGTTTTCGCCGGCCAGAGCCTGGATACGGTTGAGCATCTGCTGCGTGCCAGCGCCATCAAGGCCCTTGACGACCAGGCTGCGGAGACTCTTGAGCTGCGCGCAGTCATGGTCGCCGATGAAGTGCGTACTTTTTTACGGCGGGTTGAGAGCGATCTGCATATGCTTGCACGGTTGCCGGTTGATTCAGAGGAGTACCTTCGATTCGATCAAAACCACCACCGGCCGATCTGGATTCGTACCGGCACCAACCAGTGGCCGCGTGAATTACGGCCGTCTGCAAGGCTCTATAAAGAAATCACCTACATAGGTGCGAATGGCATGGAGCGCCTGCGGATTGTCGATGGTGTTGCGACCGAAGATTTGCGCGACGTGTCCAATCCTGCCAACACCACCTACCTCACCGAAATCTACTTCAATGCTGCGAGAGGCCTTCAGGAAGGGCAGATTTATGTCTCACACGTCACCGGATGGCATGTCAATAAACATGCACAGCTTGCCGGTGCGACGACTCCGGAAGGAGCCATCGAGGGGGCGGAGTATGAGGGGGTTGTTCGCTTTTCGCAACCGGTTTTCGCCAGGGACGGCCAACTGACAGGTGTCGTTGTGCTGTCGCTCGACCATCGCCACCTGATGGAATTCACTCAGCATATTACGCCAACTGAAGAAAGATTCGTTATCTTTCCTTCTTATAAGAGTGGCAACTATGCCTTCATGTTCGATAATGAAGGGTGGATTATCACCCATCCCAAGTTCTGGGACATCAGGGGCCTTGATAAGGACGGTCACCCGGTTCCACCCTATACCAGGGATTCCAGCCCGGAAGCCATTGCCAGCGGCACCATCCCCTACAATTTGCGTGAAGCGGCATTCATCCATCCCAATTATCCGGAAGTCCACCAGGCTGTGCTTGGCGGCCGCTCAGGGGTTGTTGATGTCACCAATGTCGGCGGCTCCCGGAAGATCATGGCGTTCGCGCCAATCTTCTTTGATTCGGGTCCTTATGCTGAAACGGGTATTTTCGGTGGCATAACGATTGGTGCCGAGGTCAAACAATTCCATCGCATGGCTGAATCGGCCTCGATGAATATTCGTTCGCTTTACAGGGCTTTTTTGACCGGAGCCTGGGTATCGATTGGCCTGATGGCCATGCTGGTTGTCTTTGTCGCTTATCGTCTCTCGCACAACATCACCGGCCCGTTGTCTACCCTGATCTCGGGAACCAAGGAGATGGCACGCGGCAAGCTGGGGACGCAGGTGCAAATTGACAGTCCGGTAGAGATCGCCGAATTGGCAACGGCCTTCAATACCATGGCGAGACAACTTAAAGAACGTCGCGAGCGTTTGCTGAAAACGTTGGCCGTTCTGCGCCGTTCCCGTAAACAGATCAAGCGGGAGAGGGATTTCAACCAGACTATTGTTGAAAACGTCGAGGTCGGTATCCTGACTCTTGACAGCAGTCACTGTGTAACCTCGCTGAATGGCGTCGCTCGCGCTATTCTGAACATTGACCGGGAAACAGCCGGTTATTCACCCCTCATCGAAGATCTGCGTGATTTCCCGGAGTTGTACGAGGCGATTTCGAAAAGTCTTCCGGTAGAACGCTGGAGTGAGTATGTGACCCTGCAAAGGAACGGTAGATCATTGACTTACCGATTGGCTCTCCATCCACTTTCATCAGGGCGGGAAGGCGGGTACATCCTGACCATCGAAGATTTGACAGAACGCGTCAGCTTCCGTCAGCAGATGGCTCGTCTCGAACGCCTCGCTTCGCTGGGACGTCTGTCTGCCGGGATCGCCCACGAAGTCCGCAACCCGTTGACCGGCATCAGTCTGCTGCTTGATGAACTGCACGATCGCATGTTGGCTCATCCGGTCGATCAAGGGTTGATTCAGCGCGCACTTCGGGAAATTGAACGCCTGGAGGGTCTGGTCAACGAACTGCTGAATTTTGCGTCTTTGCCGGATGCAAGGCTGGCTCCTGCAGATCTTGCTGTTGTCCTGCACGATACTCTCTTTCTGTTGAGCAAACAGTGTCAGAAACAGAAGGTTCGGCTGCATGAAGATATTCCCAAAGAGTTGCCGCATCCACGCATGGACCCCGATCGCCTGAAACAGGCCATTCTGAACCTGCTGACCAATGCCCTGGCGGCCATGCCGGATGGCGGTGACCTGTGGATTGCTGCGCAACATAATTCTGATGGGCTGCTGCTGACGATTCGCGACTCGGGTCAGGGGATTCGCGCTGATCGTCTCGCGCTGATCTTTGAGCCTTTTTATACCACCAAAGGGGCCGGGACCGGTCTTGGCCTCTCGATTACCCATGCCATCATCACCAGCCACGGCGGACGTGTTGAAGTGCAGAGTAAGGTCGGGGAGGGGGCTGAGTTCAGAGTCTATTTGCCTTACAGTGGCCAAGGTTAGCCTTTTTGTAAGTCTTTCGCGCGCTCTGTTTTGAGTTTGATGTTTAAGGTGGCCACTTTTGGCCATTTTCTGTTGTCTCCTGGCTCGAACGTCGCTATCATACCTTCCTGTTGAAAGTTATCCTGTCTGGTCCGAGGAGAAAAATGATGGAACGTATCCTGATCGTGGATGATGAAGCCTTTATCCGGGAAAATCTCGAAAGGATTCTTGAAGAGGACGGTTATCATACCTATTCTACAGACAATGGCGATGATGCCGTCAAGGAAGTCAGTGAGGCTGATGTCGACCTGGTCCTGCTCGATCTGAACCTGGGAGCCCTGAGCGGTCTCGATGTGCTGCGTGCCATGCGTGAGATTGATCCCGGGGTGCTGGTGATCATTATCACCGGTTACGGTACCGTGGAGAGTGCTGTCGAGGCCCTGAAGATGGGGGCTTATGATTACATCAAGAAACCCTTCAAGGCAGACGCGATTCGCCTGATCGTCAGGCTTGCTCTTGAGACCCAGAACCTGCGCCGTGAAGTTCGTCATTTGCGACGCGGCAGCCAGACCAGGGAAATCTCAGGAGACAACATCATGATCGGTTCCAGTCCGCAACTGACCCAGGTTTACCGGCAGATTCGCGAAGTGGCCAAACATGAGACCTCGACCGTACTGATCACCGGCGAATCCGGGACCGGCAAGGAGCTGGTGGCCAGAGCAATCCATCAGCTGTCGCCCCGCAAGACCAAACCCTTTGTTGAAATCAACTGTGGTTCCTTACCGTTTAACCTGCTTGAAACAGAGCTGTTCGGCCATGAGCGGGGCGCTTTCACCGACGCCAAGAATCGGAAAATTGGTCTCTTCGAGGAAGCCAGCGGCGGCACCATCTTCCTCGATGAGATCGGTGAGATGGACACGAATCTGCAGGTCAAGTTGCTTAGAGTGCTCGAGGATCGTAAAATCCGTCGCCTGGGCGGCAACCGTAACATCGATATTGATGTCAGGATCGTGGCGGCCACCAACCTTGAGCTCAAGGAGGCGATCGAGCAGAAGTCTTTTCGTGAAGATCTCTTTTATCGCCTCAATGTGTTTCCCATTCATGTCCCGCCGTTGCGAGATCGACGCGAGGATATCCCGCCATTGCTTGCCTTTTTCCTCAAACATTACAGCGTTGAGTTTCGCAAGAATGTCCGCGAGATCTCCCGGGCAGCCCTTGATCTTCTGATGCGCTATCACTGGCCGGGCAACGTGCGGGAATTGCGCAACGTTATGGAGCGAATCTGCATCATGCACAATCAGGAGACCATTACGCCTGATTGTCTGCCCCGTGAAATATGGGGAGAGCAGCCACAGGATAAAGCTACTTTCGATTACAGGATTCCTCCGGAAGGGATCTTGTTCGAGGAAATGGTCGGGCGCCTCGAAAAGGATTTGCTTGCCCAGGCGGTCGGTATTACCGGCGGCAATGTTGCAAAAACAGCGCGCCTGCTCAATCTGCCTCGCGGAACCTTGCGTTATAAAATGGAAAAGTATGGGCTGACTGATGACTCCTGACGCATCAGGTGGCTGTCCTTGAAGCCTGGCGAAATGCGTTACATGGAACGGAACAGATTTTCCTTCTGACTCCTTGACTTCTGTGTTTCAGAGGCTTGCCGCTTGCAGCGGGGGCGTTCATTTCAAGTGGATAGCCGGTCTGCCGAAGAGGGGTAGAAAATACTGTTGGTTTGCATTGCCAGGGGAAAGGCTTTAATGTTCCTTCAGGGACTGTCCACTCAACCAAACCGATCCTCTGCCGGGAGACTACCATGCAAAATGTGACCTGGACACCGCCGGAACTCTTGCAAATGTCAGGCAGCTACTGGAGTACCTGTGCCCTACATGCCGGGGTCAAGCTCGACCTCTTCACCAGCCTCTGTGCAGCGCCTCTGACCGCCACCGACCTGGCCACACGTCTCGACCTGAACGAACGTGGTCTGGCAATGCTGCTCGATGCCCTGGCCGCTCTCGAATTGCTCAACAAAAATGGCGATAGCTATCAGGCCACACCTTTTGCGGCGCAATTTCTCTCGAAAAAATCAGCGACCTATCTCGGCCATATCATTTTGCACCATCACCACCTGGTTGACGGATGGGCTCGCCTGGATGAATCCGTCCGCACCGGCCAACCGAGACGCCGCCGGGTTTCTCATGAATCTGATGAAGCAGAACGCGAGAGTTTCCTGCTCGGCATGTTCAACCTGGCCATGCTGCTGGCTCCGCAGGTTGTGCTGCAGGTTGACCTTGCCGGGTGCAGGCACCTGCTTGACCTCGGCGGCGGCCCCGGCACCTACGCAATTCATTTCTGTCAACAGAACCCTCAACTTCAGGCGACCATTTTCGATCTGCCGACCACCAGGCAGATTGCCGAGCAAACCATCCGCCGCTTCGGTCTGCATGAGCGCATCGATTTTATCGCCGGGGATTTCCAGGATGACCCGTTGCCAGGCAGTTACGATGTGGCCTGGCTCTCCCATGTCCTGCACGGCGAAGGGGAGGCGGGCTGCGCCAACATGCTGCAGAAAACCGTCGCGTCGCTGGAGCCTGGCGGATTGCTGCTGGTCCAGGAGTTTATCCTCGACGACAGCCGGGACAAGCCGCTCTTCCCGGCGCTCTTTTCACTGAACATGCTGCTTGGCACCCCGCACGGCAAAGCCTACAGCGAAGGCGAGATCAGGTCTCTGCTCGAGTCGGCGGGGCTGGGGCAGGTTGAACGCCTGGCAATGGAGTTGCCGAATGGTGCAGGAGTGATCTGCGGGCGGAAACCCTGAGGCCCGGATCAAGTATCAATGCAGCGACGGAAAATCATCATCGATGGCATTGTACAGGGCGTCGGTTTTCGCCCGTTCATCTACCAGCTGGCCGCGCGGTTCAGGCTGGCAGGCTCGGTCTGCAACGATACTCGCGGCGTGACCATCGAGGTCGAAGGCGAGAATGACGTTCTCGACCGTTTTGTGAGCGCGATTCAAAACGAAAAGCCGCCTCTGTCAGCCATCCAGTGCATTGCTTTCGAAATTATCCCTCCGCAGGGAACGTCCGGTTTCGAAATCCTGCAGAGCGCGGTCGACGCGGCGCGGCGCGTCCAGATCTCCCCGGATACTTTTGTGTGCGACGATTGCCTGCGGGAACTCTTCGATCCTGCTGATCGCCGTTATCGCTACCCTTTCATCAACTGCACCAACTGCGGCCCGCGCTATACGATCGTGACTGGCATCCCTTATGACCGGCCATTGACCACCATGGCCGATTTCCCCTTCTGCGACGCTTGCCGGGGTGAGTATGACGACCCTTCCTCGCGGCGTTTCCACGCCCAGCCGAATGCCTGCCCCGAATGCGGACCCGCGCTGCAGCTGCTCGATGCCGGCGGGCAGGTCTTCCCCGCGGAGGATCCTCTGATCGAGGCCATCCGGCTGCTCAGTGCGGGCCGGATCGTGGCTGTCAAGGGGCTGGGCGGCTATCACCTCGTTGTCGATGCCGGCAACCAGGCCGCGGTGCTCGAACTGCGCCGCCGCAAGCAGCGTGATGAGAAGCCCTTTGCCCTGATGGCGAAAGACCCTGCCGTTGCCGGTCGGCTGGCTGTGGTCAGTGACGAGGAAGCCCGCCTGCTGTCGGGAGTCGAACGGCCTATCGTCCTGCTGCTAAAGCAAGCCGATCACCAGCTTGCCGAAAGCATCGCCCCGGACAACCGTTATTTCGGTATCATGCTGCCTTACACGCCTCTGCATTACCTGTTGCTGCAGGACGATTTCGAGGCCCTGGTCATGACCAGCGCCAACCTCTCAGATGAACCGATCGCTTTTGAAGATGATGAAGCCAGGCAACGTCTGAGCAGGGTCGCCGACGCCTTCTTGAGCCACAACCGCCGCATTCACACCCGTACCGATGATTCGATCGTCCGGGTCATGGCAGGACATCCGCTGCTGCTGCGTCGCTCGCGCGGCTTCGTGCCTCGCGCCATTGCTTTACCCGGGGCCGTTGCGCTGCCCGCCGACAGGCGCCCGATCCTGGCGGTCGGCGCCGAACTGAAGAATGTGGTCTGCCTGACCCGAGGCGATCGGGCTTTTTTGAGCCAGCATATCGGCGACCTTAAGAATCTTGAAGTCTACAATTCTTTCAGGCAGACCATCGTTCACCTGCAGTCGATCCTGCAGGTCAGACCTGAGCTGGTCGCCCACGATCTTCATCCCGATTACTATTCGACCCGACATGCCCTTGAGGAAAGCGGCCTGCCGGCGGTCGGCGTGCAACACCACCATGCTCACCTGGCCAGCTGCCTGGCTGAGCACGGCCTCGAGGAGCCTGCCATCGGCGTGATCTTCGATGGCGCCGGTTACGGCACGGATGGCAACATCTGGGGCGGCGAATTCCTGGTCGGCGACTTGAAGAGCTGCGAGCGTCCCGGCCATTTTCGTTACCAGCCGATGCCGGGCGGCGACCTGGCTACCAGGCAGCCGTGGCGCATGGCGTTAAGTTACCTGCTCTCGATCTACGGCGAGATCCCGGCAGGGGTGAGGATATTCGACGGCATCGAGGCTGGCGAGCTGCGGCTGGTCACACAGGCGACCAGACAGGGCATCAACGCACCTCTCACCTCCAGTTGCGGGCGACTGTTCGATGCTGTAGCCGCGTTGCTGGCTTTGCGTCAGACAGTCTCTTTTGAAGGACAGGCGGCCATGCAGCTGGAGATGATTGCCAACCCCGGCCAGTCCCGTCCTTACCCCTACCTGCTCTCAAACGAAGCCGACCGGATCATCTTCGATCCGGCCCTGTTGATCGATGCCATCCTCAAAGATCATTGCAGCGGTCAGCCTGTAGCACAAACAGCCGGTCGTTTCCACCTGACCCTTGCCGTGATGATCGAACAGGTCTGCGACCAGGTTCGACAGAAGACAGGTATCCGGTTGGTTGTTCTCTCCGGTGGTGTTTTTCAGAACGTCCTTTTGACGACTCTGGTGAGAGAAAGATTGGAGCCTGCTGGCTTTACTGTCATTTGCCACTCGCTGGTGCCGCCTAACGATGGCGGAATTGCGCTGGGGCAGGCAGTGGTTGCGGGCTGTTTATTAAGAATTTAAAATATTTATTTAAGGAGGCCTTGTATAAAGGAATTCGTCGTATAGACTTCCGAATGACTGAAATTATTCTGTTACAAGATCAGCCGCTGTGATGAAATTTTAAAGTAATTATGATGGCTCACTGCTCATGTATGGGGTAATGCGTTTTTTTGTCTGGAGGTTTTGTCTGTAATGCAATTTGTCAGGTCTTTCCTGTTGTTGCCACTTCTGCTGCTCCTCCCGGTCGCCAGTACCATTGCTGCGCCCGTAGCCACAGCCACCAAACAGACAACAGCTCCTACTTCCGGTCAGTCCACCCTGAATGGTGTCACTCAGGTTGCCGGCGATGCGGGTGTGAGTACATGTCTGGGGCGTATTGAGCAGGTCAGCCAATTTATCACCGCTAAATCCCAAAGCAAATTCCTTATGTTTCTCCCCACAACTGATGCCAATCGTCAGATGACTTCTGCATCCTTTGAGGTCCAGCTGTCCAATCAGCAGGTCGGTTACGCGACGATGACCGCTGCCCCGGCCCTCGCCGGTTGCGATGCACTCTATGAGACTGTCATCTACTGGCCTGACGATTGTGATGCGGTGGCTGAGAAAAATTTCTCCCAGGCCAAGCTGCTGGGGGTCATCCAGAAGGAAATCAAGGCGTTGGAGGCTGGCCCCACGCTCAGGATTTTCCTGATGCCGGCAGGGGAGCAGGGTTGTGTGTCGATCAAGAAGGAAGTGATTTTTTAAACTGAAAAGCACTGTTTGTTGAAAAGCAGATAACGATATTCACACTGGAATTTTCAGGTTCACATTTTAATAAGTGCAATATGGAGGCAAGTTTCCAGATCCACCTGCTCATTGTGGGGAGTGTAAATTGCTATCTCAATACAGCTTGATCACGGTTGTTCAGTTGTTTTTGCTTGTCCTTGCGCCATTTTCTCTTGCCGCTGATAAAACCCCTGATAATAGCGGCAAAGGCTCTCCTCCTCTAGTGTCTGCACTGGAACCGCGCTCAGAACAAAAACCTAACCCCGCAGCACAAAGCGTCACCGAGGCCGCTGTCAAGGCCGGTATACACGCCTGTGCCGATCGGGTCAACCAGGTGACCAACTTTCTCACAACAGGTATCCAGAGCAGTGCCGTTTTGTTTGAGCCGCCTTCCGATCCTGATGAGCGTCTTGTCTCCATTTCACTGGGACTGGCGATGGGGGGAGAACAGGTCGCTTATGCCAGCGAGAGCTTTGCGCCGAAGCAGGTAAACGGCTGCGGTGGCGTGTATGAGACCGTCGTTTACTGGGAGGCAGGCTGTGCTGAGTTGGCGAAACGCCAGTTTGCTAGATTCAAAAACAAAGGCGTTATGGTCAATAGCATCACCATGTTGGACGGAGGTGTTGGGGCCATATTTTTTCTTATGCCAGCAGGCACGGGTTGTGTGGCGATCAAGAAGCAAGTATTGAATTGAACGCTTATCTGCATTTTATCTCTCTGGGAACTGCGAATATATTGCCTTCATGTAAGTAATTTAGTGAAATTAGCGAAGGAGTAAATCATGCGAAATAAAGAATCTCAACTGTTGGAAAAGGACGAGGTCGACAAATTTTCCGTATTTACACAATCGTTAATTTCCACTTTAATCTACAGAAGGAAAGCAAAAACGAAAAAAGCCTCCCGGGTTATGGCGCTTGCGCTCGTGGCCATCATTACCTTCATTCCCCTGGTACCGACTGCTTCAGTTTGGGCGGCAGGCTCAAATTCCACCAGCCCGGCAGGCGCGCCAAGTACGCCTGCCCAGGTTGTCACGAGCTCGCCGGCACTCAGCACAGTCGGCGGCGGGGGCTGTGCTCAGCAATATACGGGCGCGATCAATGCATTTAACGATGCGACCCTGACCGCTAACGATGTTGGCCTTGCGGCGAACGCTGTTGGCGCCGCCGCCGCAGTTGTCGGCGTCGCTGCCAACATCACGGCCGCTGTTGCTGATGAAGCCGCCCAAGTTGCAACCGTCGCTGCGTGGGAAATCGGGGGTACTGCGATGGATGTCGGAGGAGTTGGTTTGGCAACAGGGGTAACTGTTGTGGCTTTGCCTGCCGCGGTGGTGGCTGGAGGAGCGGGTATGGTAGCCGGCGGAGTAGCTATGAATGCGGTCGGTGTAACAACAGGGGTACAGGCCCTGGCTACAGGGGCTAAAATTGTGGCATTAGGTGCTGAGGGCGTTGGTGTTGCTGCAACCGTTACTGGTGTCGCTTCGCAAATTGCAGGAACGGTCACCGCTCACAGCGCGCAAGATCTAGTAAAATACACGGCTGGCCTCCCGAACTGTGAATCTACGTTCACCGGTACGGTTACGGTGAGCGGTGGCGGCTTGAACGTCACTGGCGCCTCTATCTTTAATAACGATGTCGGCGTTGCCGCGGATGTGAACGTTCAAGGGGCCGTGAATGCCAGCCAAATGCATGCTACGCAGGGCATTTCCGCCGACAATGGTGGAATTTGGATCGGTGATCCCAACGGCACGACCTATTCAGATGGCATCACGCTCGGTGGCGGTGCGCTTTCAGGTGCAGGCGTGGGTGGTGCTCAGGCTTTTACCGGTGATGTCAACGCTGTCGCGATAGGCAACAACGCTCAGGCTCAGATGACTGGCAGTCTGGCGCTTGGACAAGATTCTAATGCTGGTGGTACTGATGATATCGCTATCGGTCGCGGCGTTGTGACCGGAACCGGGGGCTCAAATATAGTCGTTGGTACAGATGTCGATATCCTCGCTGGTGGCACCAACAACACGGTGCTCGGCAGCGGTCACCAGGTGACCGGTTCGAACAACTTCGTGGCCGGAGATCCGAATGCGGTCGTCGGCAACGACAATGTCGTAACCGGTGACAACAACAACGTGACCGGCGACGATAATGCCGTGTACGGCAACAACAATACGGTCATTGGTTACAACTCGACCGTCATGATTGGTAACGGCAACAACGTTGCCGGTGATGGCAATATTTTAATCGGTAACAACATTGAAATCACGAATACCGGTTCGGGCAATGTTTCCCTTGGTGGCGATGGTACCAACGTGTTGGCGGGTACCGGTTCGAACAATGTGATCCTTGGTGGTTCGGGCAACTCGCTTCTTAACAGTGCGACGGCCAATGAGATAAGTGGAACCGGCAACACAGTGAATGGTACTTCAGATTCGAATGATGTCGGTGGCAGTGGTAATACGGTTACTGACAGTAATCTCAACGCTGTCTCTGGCGCTGGAAATACTTTGGCGAATGTTTCGGACGGAAACACAGTGGCAGGTAATCTGAATGACCTGGATAATAGCAATTACAATCAGGTCTCTGGCAACAATAGCACTCTCCTGAACAGCGATAACAATACCGTTTCTGGTTCGTTGAATGATTTGCAGGGTGCCGATGGTAACCAGGTTGCAGGCTACAACAGCACCCTTTTTCGCAGTGACAACAATACTGTCTCTGGTGATACTAACAACGTTGTGGATTCGGACAACAACACGGTTGCGGGTGCCGAGAACCGAGTAGATGATGCCTCTGACAACAACACTGTGGCGGGTACCAGCAACGAAGTAGATCAAAACTCCGACAACAACCAGGTTGCCGGTGATGACAACAATGTGGACTGGAACTCGGACAACAACACCGTGGCCGGTACCAGTAACGACTTGGTCTTTGCCGACCAGAACACTGTTGCCGGTGACGACAATACGATTACCAACAGCCGCGACAACACGGTTGCCGGTCTTAAAAACAGCTTGACGGATAATTCCGATGCCAACACGGTCAGCGGTTATAGCAACACGCTTATCGATAATTCCAGCGGCAACGTGGTCGCCGGTTCCGACAACTCCCTGGACCCGAGTAATTTCAACTTGGTGGTTGGTGCGGAAAACACTCTGCATGAGAGTGACAACAACCTGGTTGGTGGTGAAAGGAATGCGATCTATCATTCCGAAAACAACGTCGTCGGGGGCAACAGCAACACCCTGTTCTCCGGCAGCGACAACAACGCTGTCAGCGGTGCGGAAAACAACGTGACTGGTGATGACAATGTGGTCGGTGGCTATAACAGTACGGTCCTCGGCAACGAAAACCTGGTGGTTGGTGACGGTGCTTCCGGTACTGGTAACAACAACCTGGTCTTCGGTGAAGGTGCAATGGCGACTCAAGGTGAATCGATCGCTATCGGCAGTGATGTCGACGGAGATGGAGTAGGTGCAGTTGCAGCAGCGGCCAACACGATTGCCATTGGTAATGACTCGGCAGCATCAGGGGCAAATGCTAATGCCCTGGGTTTTGGAGCGGCAGCGAGCGGTATGGATGCCATCGCCATAGGTACTGATTCGGTCGCTTCCGATGACAACGCTACGGCAATCGGCGCAGACGCGCTGGCCGACCAGGCCGCAGCACTGGCCGTCGGTGATGGTGCCCAGGCAACAGGTTCAAGTGCCAGTGCCATCGGGAACAACGCCGCAGCAAGCGACACCAATGCAACAGCCGTCGGTGCTGATTCGGTAGCCAGTGGTATGGATGCCATCGCCATTGGTACAGACTCTGAGGCTTCTGCTGACAACGCTACGGCAATCGGCGCAGACGCGCTGGCCGACCAGGTCGCAGCACTGGCCGTCGGTGATGGTGCCCAGGCAACAGGTTCAAGTGCCAGTGCCATCGGGAACAACGCCGCAGCAAGCGACACCAACGCAACAGCCGTCGGTGCTGATTCGGTAGCCAGTGGTATGGATGCCATCGCCATTGGTACAGACTCTGAGGCTTCTGCTGACAACGCTACGGCAATCGGCGCAGACGCGCTGGCCGACCAGGTCGCAGCACTGGCCGTCGGTGATGGTGCCCAGGCAACAGGTTCAAGTGCCAGTGCCATCGGGAACAACGCCGCCGCAAGCGATACCAACGCAACAGCCATCGGTTCAGACTCGGCTGCTTCTGCTGACAACGCTACGGCAATTGGTGCAGACGCGTTGGCCGACCAGGTCGCAGCACTGGCTGTTGGTAATAACGCCCAGGCAACTGGAACAAGCGCCACCGCTATTGGAGACAACGCTGCAGCATTCAATACCAACTCGGTCGCCATTGGTACTGATGTAACGGCATCTGGGTTGAATGCCAATGCCCTGGGCTTTGATGCGAACGCAAGTGGTAGCGACGCTGTTGCCTTCGGCAGCAGTTCACAAGCGACGGCCGATAATGCCAGCGCCTTTGGTGCAAGCAGCTTTGCAAATGCCACTCAGGCAACAGCGATCGGTTATGAGACAACGGCTTCCGGGGCGTTTTCAACCGTCACCGGTGCCTGGAGTAGCGCGAACGGTATTGACGATGTTGCCATTGGTCACAACACGGCTACGGGATCAGGCGGTATGAACACCGCAGTCGGCAGCAATATCGATATCTTGGGTAACGGCGCCAGCAACACGGTGCTTGGTTATGGCCATCAGGTAACGGGTTCGAATAATTTCGTGGCCGGTGACCCGAATACCGTAACCGGATCTGCCAATCTGGTGACCGGTAACGACAACGATATTACCGGTAATACAAACTACGTGTATGGTAGCAACAATGACTTCACGGGGAACAACAACGTGGTCGTCGGCTCCAACAGCACAATTGCTTATGGGACCAATAATGCCGTAATCGTTGGCAATGGCGGCAATATTCAGACCACCGGCGGCGTTGCTATCGGTCAGTATGCTACTGTCGGATCCTATGCTACGAACAGTGTGGCTCTTGGTCAGGGCTCAGTTGCTGATCAGGCGGATACCATCTCCGTTGGTTCGTTTGAAAACGAACGGCGCGTCACCAACGTGGCTAACGGGATTGATAAGACAGATGCTGTCAACGTGCGGCAGTTGAAGCATGTGATGAATGATATAAATGATGTAAAGCATGACGCCTATAAAGGCATAGCTTCTGTTGCGGCTATGGCTGCTATCCCTGAGCCTATGCCTGGCAGGAACTACATGCTCGGTGCCGGTGCTGGTCACTATGAAGGTGAAAACGCAGTTGCCGTAGGCTTCAAGGCAAATCTTTCTGACGCGGTCCGTTTCTCTGCCGCGGTTGGCATCAACAATAATAAGGCGGTCACCAGCGCAGGTTTGGGCATTAGCTGGTAATGGCTTCGGTTCCATGTATATCCAGGGCCCGACTGAAACGGTCGGGCCCTGTTTTTATTCAGAGAGAAGAACCAAATCAAATGTTAAACCGCCAGTTAAGAATTCACAGTTCAGATTCCCAGAAGACCGGGATTTCCCTGCAGGAGCCCAACTTGAGCAAAGTGCCATCGCAATTGATCGAAACGCCCCTCTGACCGGCACATGATGCAGTTTTCAAAACTGATGTTATCGGCTAACTCCCAATTCCTCACCCTCTGCAATCATGGAAATGCTATCCAGAGCGTATCGGGACATGCCAGTGAAGGGGATATCATTGTCCATTGATGCATGGATGGCAATAACTTGAATGCCCTGATTCTGTAACACCTGTGTGCAGCTTGTTGAATCTCAGCTGTCTATATAATACTCCCCAAAATCATAATGTCTCTCGACCGGAAGTTACGTGGCGGTTATAATGAAGGCGGAAACATGGAGCAAGTTTTTTGTCGCCAAAGAATATTGACTGAGATAGGACACGCTGCAATGAAGTTTTTAAAAAATTTGATTTTTCTTCTTTTGTCCCTTTCCGTGTTTGGTCTTTCCGGAACGGCTCTAGGAAGCAGCACTCTCGAAGAAAAGGTGGTCGAGCATCAGTTTGAAAACGGTTTGAAGCTGCTGGTGGTCGAACGGCACGACACGCCGATAGTTTCGGCATATATTACCATTGGCGTCGGTTCTGTGCATGAGACCAGCGAAACCCGTGGTGTGGCTCATCTTCTGGAGCATATGCTTTTTAAGGGCACAAAAACCCTCGGTACAACAGACTACCAAAAAGAGCGGCCAATCCTTGAAGCCATTGAGCAGGTTGGCGACAAACTGGACACCCTGCGTCTGCAGAGCAATGCCGACCCGGCCCAGGTTGCGGCCCTGGAAAAGGAACTGGCGGATCTGCAGGTGGAGCACAAGCAGTACGTGGTTAAAGATGTCTTCTCCAGCCTTTATTCTGAAAATGGTGGCGTCGGCTATAATGCCTTTACCAGTACGGACATGACAACCTACCTGATCTCTTTGCCATCGAACAAGCTGGAGCTCTGGGCGCTGATCGAATCGGATCGTATGAAGAACCCGATATTAAGGGAGTTCTACACCGAACGTGATGTGATTCGCGAGGAGCGCCGTCGTTCCTATGACACCAATCCACAACGACGGCACTATGAAAAACTGGTGACGAATGCTTTCACAGTCCATCCCTATCGCAACCCGATTATTGGCTGGCATTCAGACATCGCCAACCTGACACCACAGAAGACAAGGCAGTTTCTGCAGAAATATTATGCGCCGATCAATACCGTGATCGCCCTGGTCGGTGACGTCAAGGCTGCCGATGCCATCGCCATGGTTGATCGCTATTTTGGCGACATTGACGCCGGAACCCCGGCCCCCAGTGTCGCTGCGATAGAGCCCGATCAAAATGGCGAAAAACGGGCCGTCGATATCTTCGATGCTGAACCGCGCCTGGCTTTGGCCTTTCACAAACCGACCCTGCCGCATAAGGATGACTATGTTTTTGACCTGATTGATCAGATCCTGGGTAATGGGCGCACTTCGCGGCTTTACCGTGCGCTGATCGAGGAGCAGCAGCTGGCAACTTCGGTGACCGTTTACGGGGCGCCAGGTTCGCGCTATGCCAACCTGTTTGTGATTGACGCTATTCCACGCTATCCGCACACGACCGAGGAGCTGGAGGCCGCCATTTATGCCGAGCTTGACAGGCTCAAAAATGAACTTGTCGATGAGGCAGAGTTGACCAAGGGTCGCAACCGGCTGGTGACCGATCAGTTGCGGCAATTACAGGACAATTCAAGCCTGGCCAGACTTCTGACAACTTATCAGTCCCTTGTCGGCGACTGGCGCTACCTGGCCACCTATACACAGGAGATTGAGAAAGTCTCTGCCGAGCAGATCAAGGCGGTCGCCAATCAATACTTTACTTCGGCCAATCGCACTGTGGTCGTTCTGAAGAGGGAGACTGAATTATGAAGACTCTTCGTACTCTCTCTGCCGCTCTTCTCTATGTTGTTGTCAGCCTCTTGATCCTTGTCGGCTGTGCTGTGCCACAGCCAACGCGTCCCGATCAGTTGCAGTATCCAGTCCTGAATTTCCAGCTTCCTGAAGTTGAGACAATGGTGCTTGGCAACGGTATTCATCTGTATCTCAAGGAGGACAAGGAACTTCCCCTGGTGCAGATCACGGCAATGCTCGGTTCCGGAGCATTGACCACTCCGGCTGACAGGATTGGTTTTGCCGATTTGTTCGGCAGCACCTGGCGAACCGGTGGTGCAGGAGATCGAAGTCCGGAAGAGTTGGACGCGTTCCTTGATTTCCTGGCCGCAGATCTGGGCGCCAGTATGGGGCCTTACAGCGCGCAGCTGGACCTTTCCATGCGTGCGGGAGATCTGGCGCAGGGTGTCGCTGTCCTGGGCGACCTGCTGCGGCGCCCGAAGTTTGCCGCAGAGCGGCTCGAACTGGCGCGCCTGCAGGAACAGGAATATTTGCGCCGTCAGAATGACAGTCCGGGGGCCATCTCCAGACGTCTGCTGATGGCGGCTCTTTACCCGGATCACTATCTTGGTTATTCACCAACGCCGGAAACGCTGGCGGCGATTTCAAGGCAGGATCTGATCGACTTCCAGCAGACGTATTTTGCCCCGAATAACCTATGGATAGCAATTTCAGGCGATTTTGACCGTGACAAGTTACTGGAAATCCTGCAGGAGAATTTTGGCGATTGGGCCAGTCGCGAGGTGCCGCAACAACAGCTGCCGCCGGTGTTGCGCCAGAAATCAGGTTCGATACAGGTTGCAGCCAAGGAGTTACCGCAGACCACGATTGTGATTGGCGATCTGGGGTTGAGCAAAGATCATCCCGATCAATATGCGGTCCGTGTCCTTAATTACATCCTCGGTGGTGGCGGTTTTAACTCACGCATGATGCGAGAAATCCGCTCCAACCGTGGGCTGGCCTACTCGGCTTATTCTTATTTCCAGGTTGGCCGTCGCCTGCCGGGGCCTTTTGTTGCCGGAACGGAGACCAAGAATATCACCGTCGCTCCCGCAATCAGTCTGACCCGTGAAATTATGGCAGACTTGCGAAACAATCCGGTGAGTGAAGAAGAGCTGCAACTGGCCAAAGAGAGCCAGATCAATTCTTTCGTGTTTGGTTTTGAGGACGCTCATTCGGTTGTCAGCCAACAGATGTCCCTGGCCTTTTTCGATTATCCGCAGGATTATCTGGTCCGTTATCGGGATCGAATTGCTGCTGTAACTGCCGCTGATGTACAACGGGTGGCGCGTGAATACATCGATTTTTCCCGGCAGCAGATCATTCTGGTTGGCAGCCCGCAAGAGTTCAGAAAGGATCTTGACGAATTTGGCCTGCCTGTTGTTGACGTTGACCTTGAGAAACCACGCTAAAGGATCCTCTCTTGACCAAATTCCAAACAATCATTGCTAGCAGCCGCCAGTTTTTTGAACACGACCTGTGGGAGATAGAGGCTGCTGATCAGCGTTGGTGGCGTCGATTCATACTCAACCAGGGCCAGATTCTGACCTTGGTAGTGCGCGGCTTTATCGCCGATGGCTGCATGTTGCGCGCCTCGGCCCTGACCTTTACCACTCTGCTTTCGCTGGTGCCGCTGTTGGCACTGATGTTCTCGGTTCTCAAAGGGCTTGGAGTCCAGAATGAACTGGAACCGCTACTCTTCGATCAGCTGGCCGTCGGTGGTAATACTGCCGTCACCAAGATCATTGAATATATAAACAACACCAATGTCGCACGACTTGGCACCTACGGATTGATTATACTGGTCATCACCGTGTTAACCCTGCTTTCAAATATCGAAGAATCGTTCAACAGTGTATGGGGAGTCGAAGAGACACGGCCATTGTTGAGGCGTTTTACCGATTATTTCTCAGTAGTGACCATCGGTCCGATTTTCGTGGTGGTGGCTATCTCCATGACCAGCACCCTGAAAAGCCAACACCTTGTTCAGGCCCTGCTCGATCATGCATACATCGGAGAATTCCTCCTGTCCCTTTTTGAGATCTTGCCGTTCATGGTGATGTGGCTGGTTTTTGCAGGGCTTTATCTCTTTATGCCAAACGTTAAAGTCAGTCCGCGGGCGGCTCTGATAGGTGGCATCTTTGGTGGAACTCTCTGGCAGCTCAGCCAGTGGGGTTACCTGAACTTCCAGGTCGGCGTGGCACGTTACAACGCTATTTACGGGACGATGGCTGCTCTGCCAATCCTGATGGTCTGGATTTATCTCTCCTGGATGATCGTACTGCTTGGCCTTGAGATGACTTATGCAACCCAGAATCTGCGGACTATCCGCCAGGACATCCGTGGGGCACGGGTCAACTTTGCCAGCCTTGAATTTATTGCCCTGACAGTCCTGCTTTTCATCGGACGACGCTTCCATCTCGGCAAACCTGCCTTGGGACAGGAGCAGCTGTCGACACGTCTAAATGTGCCGCCACGGCTTTTACACACCATTCTGGATGAGCTTGGCCGCCTTGGGTTTGTCGTAGCCACGACGCAGAGTGTCGAGGATGTCTGTTATCAGCCAGCCCGCTCACTGGAAAAAATAAAACTGTATGAGGTGATCTGCGGGCTTGCCGAAGATGGTAAGGATTACAGCCATTTGCGCAAGACTCATGAGCTCGCTGTGATCGCCGATTTCGCCGAAACCCTGCATAAAGCTGAACAGGAAGCTTTGGCCGGGATGACATTGCGGGACCTGGTTTTGCAGGTCGAAAATGCCCAGGGTCAGGTTGTGGCGTCGGAGCGTGTCGGGGTTACGGAATAACGGTCCAACGTAACGGTTTGATCTTCATAGACTGCGTAGGAATATTGAGTGATCCAGTCACCCAGGGCGATGAGTTCTCCATCGCCCATTTTTTGCCGGAAGGGTTAATGGGAGTGCCCAGTAGTTCGGGTCCGTTGGTTTGCAACGGTGCGCATCTGCAAGAAAAAAGGCTCTTATGAGCGTCACTATAAGGTCTGGCCTGCCAATATATCGACTGCACTCAGAGTGATTAAAATATGGAAATAGCAGGGAAAGAGCAGATTCCTCCAATCATGCAGCGTGTCCGGCGCGGGGCGGTTGATGGCTGGTGGACTGTTTTTAAGATGCTCAAGTTTGTCCTGCCGCTCTACATCATTGTCGATTTATGCAAAGCATACGGTCTGCTCGAGGGCCTGGGTGCATGGTGTGCACCGTTTATGGGCTTGTTCGGTCTACCCGGAACGACAGCTTTTGCTTTTGTCGCGGCAGCAATGGTCAACCTCTATGCCGCAATTGCGATTCTGGCTCCACTCGATCTGACGCCATGGCAGGTCACCCAGTGCGGCGTCATGATGGGTATCGCGCATAACCTGGTTCTTGAAGGAGGGGTATTGAGCAGTACCGGTGCTCGCGGCGGGGTTTTGACTCTTTGCCGAATCCTGCTTGCAGCGGTGGCCGGTTGGTTGATGCTGGGCCTGCAGGTGTTGGGGGTCGCGGGATGACGATTTTCCTGGAGGCCTGCTTCGGCGCGATGATGCTCTGCGGTAAACTGGTTATCATCGTGGTGCCGCTGGTGGTGATTTTCGAGGTTCTGCGTTATGCAAAAGTCTTTCGCAGCCTTGGTTCTCGAACTGAGCCGGTGATGCGTGGCCTGGGCCTGGGCCGCTCTGCCGTTTTACCGCTCTTTACCGGTATTTTTCTGGGGATCGCTTACGGTGCCGGTATAATTATCCGTTCGGCAGCCACCGGGCAGATGACCCGCCGGGAACTTTTTCTGACCGGACTTTTTCTGGCCACCTGCCACGCCGTGGTGGAGGATGTTTTGATTTTTGTTGTGCTCGGTGGTGATGCGGTTGTCATGTTGGGACTTCGTCTTGCCCTGGCCATCCTCCTGACCAGCCTGATCGCCAGGCTTTGGAAGCCGCAAGACGGTTCATTCGGGACAGAGGTTTGATTGTTTTATGACAAACAATGAGATCATCATCCCGATCTACGGCATGAGCTGTCAAAAATGTGTTGCCAGGATCACAGCGGCTCTGCAGGAGGTTGATGGTGTGATTGCGGTCAATGTATCCCTGGCCGGCAAGCAGGGCAAGGTGACCGTCGCTGATCCCGGCCCTGATCGCAATCAACTGCTGGACCTTGTTGTTCAGAGCGGTTTTCAGATAGTGGCCCCTGTCGATCATGATGATTCCGGTTTCATGCAATATCCTGCCAGTGCGGAGGAGGCTTCGATCTCAACGTCCGCGACCAGTATTTTTGCCGTGCGGGGAATGACATGCGCCAACTGTGCACAGACCATCGAAAAAGGTGTTTCGAGGATGGCCGGCGTCTCTGCAGCTACCGTCAATTTTGCTGCAGAAAAGTTGTCTGTTGTCTATGATCCCGGCCGGGTGCAAGAGGCAGATCTGATTGCCAGAGTCAAAGAGTTGGGCTATCTGACCAAGACTGATGACGCAGAAGATCTGCAGGAAGGTCGTTCGCAGCTTTACTGGTTGATCTTCTCTGTATGCCTGTCACTGCCGATTATGCCTTTGATGTGGTTGGCACCTTTCGGCAAAATTACCCCATATCTCATCTGTGCTCTGTCAACCATCGTGCAGTTCAGTGCCGGCTTGACCTTCTATCGCAGCGCCTGGAAGTCGCTGCGTAATCGATCAACCAACATGGATGTGCTGGTCGCCATGGGGATCACGGCCGCATACGGATATTCGCTGCTGGCCCTGTTCAACCTTTTCGGCCTGACCGGCGAGGTTTTCTTCGAAACCAGCGCCATGCTGATCACTTTTATCCGCTTCGGCAAGTGGCTTGAGGCCCGGGTGAAAGGGAAGGCCAGCCAGGCGCTTAAATCTCTGCTGCGACTGCAGGCCGATCACGCGCTGTTGTTGCTGGATGGTCAGGAAAAGGCCGTACCTGCCAGTCAGATCAATGTCGGCGATCAGGTGGTGGTGCGTCCCGGCGAGAAAATTCCGGTCGATGGAATTGTCATCACAGGCTCCTCGGCAGTTGATGAGGCCATGGTCACAGGTGAATCGCTGCCTGTTGAAAAATCTCCGGGATCTGAGGTCACCGGGGCGACGATCAACACCAGCGGTCGCCTGGTCGTCGAGGCAACCAGGGTTGGCAATGAAACTGTTCTGGCGCAAATCGTGCGCATGGTCGAGGATGCCCAGGGTGACAAGGCACCGATCCAGCGACTCGCCGATGCAGTTTCCAACTGGTTCGTTCCCGCTGTTGTCATGGTCGCTCTCGGCACTTTTGTGATCTGGTATGCCCTGGCCTCGTCCGGTTTCCTGTTTGCTTTCAAAATGGCCATTGCCGTTCTGGTCATCGCCTGTCCATGTGCCCTTGGCCTGGCGACTCCCACGGCGATTATGGTCGGCAGTTCCGTTGGTCTCTCCTCCGGCATTCTCTTCAAAAAAGCCTCAGCTTTGGAAAATATCTCACGCCTGCAGGTGCTGCTGCTTGACAAGACCGGCACCCTGACCTGTGGCGAATTTGCGGTCACAGATCTGTTGGCCGTCGAGGGAGTCAGCGAAGAGGAGCTGCTGGCGCTTGCTGCGACAGTCGAAGCCGCCAGCAGCCACCCCCTTGCCCGGGCTGTCGTCCGTTATGCAGAAAATAATGCTGTCACATATCCAGCCGTCAGCGATGTTGAGGAGGTCGGTGGGCATGGCCTGGTCTGTCAGGTTGACGGCGCCCGGATTCTGGCAGGAAGCCATCGTCTGATGGCGCGGGAGAAGATTGCGGTTGAAGCTTTTGATCCACAGGTCAACGCGTGGGCCGACGTTGGTAAATCCGTGATTTATATTGCCAGGGCAGGGCAGACAATCGGCGTTCTGGCCCTGGCTGACACCCTCAAGGAGGGCGCTGCGGAGATGGTCGCCAAGTTGCGGCAACTTGGTCTGAAAACAGTCATGATCACCGGTGATCGACGGGCCGCTGCCCATGCCGTTGCAGAACAACTCGGCCTGGATGATGTTGAGGCCGAGGTGCTCCCCGGCGACAAATTGGCCATTGTGCGACGTTACCAGGAGCAGGGGCTTTTTACCGGCATGGTTGGCGATGGTATCAACGATGCGCCGGCGCTGGCCCAGGCTGATATTGGTATCGCCATTGGTAGCGGCAGCGATGTCGCCAAGGAGACTGGCGACCTGGTGCTTGTCAAAGGCGATATCCGTGATGTCGAGCGGGGCATCCGCCTTGGTCGCAAGACCCTGGCCAAGATCAAGCAGAACCTGTTCTGGGCGTTTTTCTACAACATCGTCGGCATCCCGATCGCTGCCGGAGTGCTTTATCCTACCTTCGGTGTTGTCCTTAAACCGGAGTTTGCCGGCCTGGCCATGGCTTTTTCGAGTGTTTCGGTGGTGACGAACAGTTTGTTGCTGAAACGGTATGCAAAACGGCTGTGAATGGTTTCGGGAGGGCGGAAGACAGGAGACAGAATGTGAAGAGATTCGATTTGTTTATGGATTTTATACTGTATTCTGTATTCTGACTTCTATATTCTGTCCCCTCAGCTGCCTTCGTGGTGACTCTCATGCCAAATAACCGTAAACTGATCATTGGTGTCATCGGCGCCTCGCGACCTTCCGCAGAAGGCAGACGCATGGCCGAACTTGTCGGCCGCGAGATTGCAATTCGCGGTGCGGTGCTGGTCTGTGGTGGTTTGGGTGGTGTCATGGAGGCTGCGGCGAAAGGCGCGTTCGAAGCCGGGGGCGATGTTATTGGCATCCTGCCCGGGTCGGACAGCCTGTCTGCGAATCCTTATGTGACCCTGTCCGTGCCGACCAATATGGGGCACGCACGCAACGTAATCATCGCTCATACTGCAGAGGTTCTGATTGCGATTGAGGGGGAATATGGCACACTGTCGGAGACCGCCATCGGTCTTAAACTTGGCAAGCCGGTATTCGTGCTACCAGGCGGTCTGCAGGTGGACGGAACGGTTTCCGCCCTCTCGGCAGAGTCGGCGGTTGCCCTTGCTTTTGAAGGTCTGAAATCATGAACCAGGCAATTTCCTGCAATCTGAGCCATTCTGAAGAGTTTGCAACGGGGATGATCGAATGGTTGCGCGGTAAAGGTGCGATCCTTATTGTTACCCACGATCATCCGGACCCGGATGCTCTGGCGGCCGCCTTTGCCTTGCAACATCTGGTTCTGGTCAAGACCGGCCAGGAGGCAACCATAGCGTTTGGCGGTGTGATCGGTCGTCGCGAGAACCTGGTGATGGTTAACGAACTGGGCATCAGGTCGAAGCCGATCAAGGACCTTGATCTTGACACCTATAACGTGATCTGTATGGTCGATACTCAGCCGGGAACAGGCAACAACTCCTTTCCGGTTGATCGACGCGTTGACCTGGTTATTGACCACCATCAGATTAAAGAACAGACCCACGCCTGTCGCTGGGTTGATGTGCGTCCGGAGTACGGCGCGTCGGCAAGCATCCTGTTTGAGTACCTTCAGACGCAGGATGTCAAGATTGCCACCAAGCTGGCAACGATTCTCTTCTACGCAATCAAGTCGGAAACGGAAGATCTTGGTCGCGACTGGACCCGTTCGGATCGTGAGGCCTATCTGAAATTAATGCCTCTTTGCAACAATCGCATCCTTCACGATATTACCCGCCCAAAGTCATCGAGGATCTATTTTAAATATTTTGATACAGGTTTGAAAAATGCGAAAATTTATGGCAACACACTGGTTTTTAACCTTTTTAATATTTGCCACCCGGAGATCGTGGCTGAAATAGCAGACTTTCTGATGCGGGTGGAGGGTGTCGAAATCGTTGTCGGTCTTGGCCATTACCAAGGTGAAGGGGTGCTCTCGATGCGGACCAATCACCTTCAAACTCATGCCGGGGTTTTGATGCAAGAGGTCATCAAGGGGCTTGGCACCGGTGGCGGACACAGTATGACTGCTGGCGGCCAGTTGCATTTTGCCTCATCTGATCGGGCCGACCTGATCGAACTGGAGTCAGAGCTTGTACGGCGTTTGCTGACGGCCTTGGGCCGCGACCCGATTGAACCGGAGATGTTGGTTCAATGAGTCTCTTCATCACTGCGTTGACAGACGGGTACATCTGGAGTATATAACGCGCCATGCTTCGCCTGCCTCTGCAAATATGCTTAATTTCTTTTCTGTCTCTGGTTTTTGCCCCGCCTGTTTGTGCCCTTGTCGAGATCGGACGCCCTGGAGAAGAACCGCTGGTCATCGAAGAGGTCTATCAGCGTGAGGGTACGGCCTTTTTTGCCCTGGACGATGTTTTGGCGGCACTTGAGCTGCAGGGAAAATGGAATTCGGTGGCCCATGTTTATTCGATTCAAACGCCGCACGGGCAGGCTGTCATTTCACCGGGAAGCCAGTATCTCAAACTCGGTGATAATTTTATTCCTGTAGCACATCGCCCGCAGTTTATCGATGGCAGGCTGAGAATCTCGGAAGATTTTCTTTTGCGCCAGTTGGTGCCCCTCTTGTCCAGGCCGATTTATTATCGTAATCATAATCCGCCCGAACTGGCTCCGAGAGAAGACCCCCTTGACCGTTTATTCGCTTTTTTGCTGCGTAAAAAGAAACCGGTTTCCGACGGCAGCAAATGGGTTGTGTCAATCGATCCTGGCCATGGTGGTGAAGATGCCGGCGTGCTTGGGTTGAATGGCAGTAAAGAAAAAAATGTGACTCTGGCTGTCAGCCAGCGGCTGGAAAAACTCCTGAAAATGCAGCAGGATGCGCCAGTTGTCATGACGCGTGATGGCGATTATGCCCTCGATATGGAACGTCGTCTGGAAATTGTCGCACAAGGGCAGGCGGATGTGTTGCTGTCGCTGCACGCCCAGGCGTTCTTCTCTGCAGAGGCGTCGGGCGTTAACCTCTATATTCAACCTCAAACGGAGCGCGATGTGCCGGATGGAGTGGTCATAGAGAACTCCAGCCTGAAGTTCGCCGAAATCCTGCAGCAGAAGTTGACAGACAAGGGTTTCGTGGTGCACGGAATAAAGGAACTTCCGATTTACCCGCTGGGCCGAGGCGACTTGCCGCGCGTTCTGGTTGAGATGGGCAGTCTGACCAATGTGGCAGATCTTGCCACGCTGCAGGACTCTGCTCGTCAACAGGATTTTGCGCGCGCACTTTTCGATGGGCTGAAGGCTTTTTTCGATACATTCTATGGAGTACATCCATGAGTTCATCCTCTCTGGTTCGTCATGATGGTCGCCAGGTCAACCAGCTACGCTCGATCAAGATTGAACGTGGCTTCACACGTTATGCTGAAGGGTCGGTCCTTATCTGTTTCGGGGAGACACGGGTTCTGTGCAATGCTTCTGTTGAGGAGAAAGTTCCTTCCTTCATGCGTGGACTGGGACGTGGATGGGTCACTGCTGAATACAGCATGCTGCCCCGTGCGACCCAGACACGTTCGGTTCGCGAAGCTGCCCGTGGCAAGTTGGGTGGTCGTACCATGGAAATCCAGCGCCTGATCGGACGGGCCCTGCGTGCCGTTGTCGATTTCGAAATTCTTGGTGAGAGGACCATCGTGATTGACTGTGATGTATTGCAGGCGGATGGTGGCACTCGTACAGCTGCGATTACCGGCGCCTGGATTGCACTCTCTGATGCTGTTGAGAAGCTGATCTCACAGGGGTTGCTTAAAAGCTCTCCTTTGAAAGACAGTGTCGCTGCGGTCAGTTCCGGTATCGTTGACGGCAGGCCGGTTCTTGACCTCGATTATGTAGAAGACTCGAGTGCCGGAGTTGATATGAATTTTGTCATGACTGGCGATGGCCGCTTTGTTGAAGTACAGGGAACGGCCGAGGACGAGCCTTTTGGCGACGTCGAGCTTGATACTCTGCGCGACCTGGCCAGGCAGGGTTGTTTCGAGCTGTCGCAATTGCAGAGGGAGGCAATGAGCCGGAAATGATGGAACTTGTCGTTGCGACCAAAAACGCAGGCAAGCTCAAGGAGATCCGTCGTCTGCTCGAAGCACGGGGCGTAAGTGTTCTCGGTCTGGACCTCTTTCCGGAGATTCCGGACGTTGAAGAAGATGGCGACACTTTTGCTGCGAACGCGGCAAAAAAAGCCGAAATGACTGCACATGTCACTGGTTTACCATGTCTGGCCGATGATTCCGGCCTGGTTGTTGACGCTTTAAAGGGTCTTCCCGGGGTGCATTCAGCTCGTTATGCTGGCGCTGATGCCAACGATGGCAGCAATAATCGCAAACTGCTCGAAGAGATGGTCCTGGTGCCGGCCAGACAACGCCAGGCCGCTTTTTGTTGTGTGATGGCTCTCTGCCTGCCGGATGAAGTGACCCGTTTTTTTGAAGGCAGGGTCGAAGGACTGATTCTGGATCAGGAGCAAGGTGACGGTGGTTTCGGTTATGATCCACTGTTCTGGCTGCCCGAATTCAGCTGTACGATGGCTGAACTGTCCCTCGATATCAAGAACCGTATCAGCCATCGTGGACAGGCCTTACACCAGCTCGTTGAGCACCTCTCCTGTCTTCAGCGCTGAATATCGACAACCGCGCTGGAAAACCCCCTTTAAAGTGTCTCCGTTGGAAATTTTTACTTTATTTTTTTTCAAACGGTGTTTAGTATACGGATGTCTTGTATACAGTATGCAGTAGTGTGCGGCGGGCCCGGAGAGAGAAGTAATGTTGGCCCGTGGCAATGTGGCAAGGGATGTCAATATGGGATTGTCAAGTCGTTGGCGAGGCCCTCCCTGACAGGCAAGGGCAGGACGTTTCGTCTTGTTCTGTC
This sequence comes from uncultured delta proteobacterium, assembly GCA_963847735.1. Taxonomy (GTDB): domain Bacteria; phylum Desulfobacterota; class Desulfuromonadia; order Desulfuromonadales; family BM103; genus CAWKAV01. The sequence goes on from CAWKAV010000001.1 coordinate 59,423, forward strand.
TGGCGTACCGGTTGCGGCCGGTTCCTGGTAGGTCTTTTTCGGGTTTTTCTATCACAACACATTGATTAAGGGATCAAAATCATGCAACTGACGCAAAGTTCTGTGGGCAGAAAGATCATCATGGCCGTTACCGGCATCGTGTTGGTCTCGTTTGTTTGTGTGCACCTGCTGGGCAACTCGTCCGTGTTTGTCGGTGCCGACGCAATCAACGCTTATGCGCAGAAGCTGCACAGTCTCGGACCATTCGTCTGGGTCTTCCGGCTGGTTATGCTGGCAGCTTTTGCTATTCACATCATTTTCGGGATCCAGTTAACCCTGGAGAACAGGGCGGCAACACCCGAAAAGAATGTGCAGGTCAAACGACTAAAAACCGGTTTTGGCGCTGAAACCATGATTGTTTCAGGGCTGGTGCTTCTGGCTTTTGTCGTCTACCACCTGCTGCACTTCACCGTTCGGGTGACCAACCCCGAGATTTATGTTCCTCTCGGTGATCATGGCATGGTCGATGTCTATGTCATGATCGTCAATGGGTTCAAGAGCGTGCTGCCGGTTATCATCTACCTGGTTGGCATGGGCTTCCTGTTCCTGCATGTCAGCCACGGCTTCCAGAGCCTGTTCCAGACCCTGGGACTGAGCAATGACAAGTCACTTCCCGTCATGGGAACGGTCAGCAAGATGGTCGGTTTTGTGCTCCTGCTCGGGTACATCTCCATTCCGCTGCTGGTTGTTGCCGGACTCATCAAGATTTAGGGGGCCGATTAATGATACTCGACGGCAAATGTCCTACCGGACCAATTGAAACTTCATGGGATCGTCATCGCTTCGAGTCGAAGCTGGTCAATCCCTCTAATAAACGTAAATACAAAGTTCTCTGTGTCGGCACCGGCCTTGCCGGTGGTGCTGCGGCGGCTTCCCTGGGCGAACTGGGCTATCAGGTCCATGCTTTCTGTTACCAGGACAGCGCCCGCCGGGCTCACTCCATTGCCGCACAGGGCGGCATCAACGCCGCCAAGAACTATCCGAACGACGGTGACTCGATCTACCGCCTCTTCTATGACACCATCAAGGGTGGCGACTTCCGCGCCCGCGAAGCCGACGTCTGGCGCCTGTCCCAGGTGTCGAATAACATTATTGACCAGTGTGTCGCCCAGGGCGTGCCCTTCGCCCGCGATTACGCAGGTTATCTGGATAACCGCTCCTTCGGTGGTGCCCAGGTCTCACGTACCTTCTTCGCCCGTGGCCAGACCGGTCAACAATTGCTGCTCGGCGCCTACTCGGCACTTTCCCGCCAGGTCAAGGCCGGCACGGTCACGCTCCACGAGCGTCGCGAGATGCTCGACCTGGTCGTGGTTGACGGTGTTGCCAAAGGTATTACCTGCCGCAACATGGTGACCGGCGAGATCGAGTCACACTGGGGCGATGCGGTGATCCTCGCCACCGGTGGCTACGTCAACGTCTTCTATCTCTCCACCAACGCCATGGGCTGCAGCGTCACCGCCGCCTGGAAGGCCGCCCGGAAGGGCGCCTACATGGCCAACCCCTGCTATACCCAGATCCATCCGACCTGCATCCCGCAGCACGGCGAGCATCAGTCGAAACTGACCCTGATGTCCGAGTCGCTCCGTAACGACGGCCGCTGCTGGGTTCCGAAAAAGGTTGAAGATTGCGAGAAGCCTGCGGCAGACATTGCTGAAGGGGATCGCGATTACTATCTCGAGCGTAAGTACCCCTCCTTCGGTAATCTGGCCCCGCGTGATATCGCCTCCCGTGCGGCCAAGGAGCAGTGCGATGATGAGCGCGGCGTAGGACCCGGCAAGCGCGGTGTTTACCTCGACTTTGCCGATTCGATCAAGCGCCTCGGTGAAGACACTATCGCCGGGCGTTACGGCAACCTGTTTGAGATGTATGAGAAGATCACTGATGAAAACGGTTACAAGCAGCCGATGCGTATCTACCCGGCACCGCACTACGCCATGGGTGGCCTGTGGGTCGATTATAACTGTATGAGCAACGTTCCCGGTCTGTTCGTGCTCGGCGAAGCCAACTTCTCCGTACATGGCGCTAACCGCCTCGGTGCTTCGGCGCTGATGCAGGGCCTGGCCGACGGCTACTTCGTCATTCCTTACACCATTGCCGGCTATCTGGCGACCGTCAAGCCGGGCTTGGTTACCGATGAGCACGAAGAGTTCAAAAAATCTGCTGAAGAGGTCAAAACCAGCATCGATAAGCTGCTCTCCATCAACGGCACCAAGACTCCTTCCGAATACCATCGTGAACTCGGTAAGATTATGTGGGAGAACGTCGGGATGGCTCGTAGTGATGAAAGCCTGAATGAAGCTCTCAAGCTTATTCCTGCGCTTCGCGAAGAGTTCTGGAACAACGTCAAGGTGGTTGGTAGCAATGAACAGTTCAACCAGGAGCTTGAGAATGCCGGTCGTCTGGCCGACTTCTTCGAGTTCGCTGAAATCCTCACCAAGGATGCTCTCAACCGTGAAGAATCATGTGGTGGTCACTTCCGGGTCGAGCACCAGACCGAGGATGGCGAAGCAATGCGTAACGACGAAGACTTCTGTTACGTTGCCGCCTGGGAATTCAAAGGCACGGGTGTCGAGCCCGAACTGCACAAAGAGCCTTTGAAATTTGAAAATGTCAAACTCGCCGTAAGGAGCTACAAATAATGAAACTCAAACTGCACGTATGGCGCCAGAACGGCCCAAATGATAAAGGCAGGATGCAGACTTACGTTGCGCCAGAGGTAAGCCCTGACCAGTCCTTCCTGGAGATGCTGGATGATGTCAATCTGGTACTGGCGAGAGAAGGCAAGGAAGTTATTGCGTTCGACCACGATTGTCGCGAAGGTATCTGTGGAATGTGTTCACAAGTTATCAATGGGGTTCCTCATGGCGGCCAGGATCGAACGACTGTCTGTCAGTTGCATATGCGGAAGTTCAAGGATGGCGATGAAATCTTCATCGAGCCCTGGAAGGCGCGCGCTTTCCCGGTGATCAAGGATCTGGTCGTTGATCGTGGTGGCCTGGAGAAGATCATGCAGGCTGGTGGCTACACTTCCTGTCACACCGGTGGGGTCGCCGATGGTAACGCCCTGCCTATTGGCAATGATGTTGCTGAATATTCCATGGATGCTGCCGAGTGTATCGGTTGCGGTGCCTGTGTTGCCTCCTGTCCGAACAGTTCGGCGATGCTCTATACCAGTGCCAAGGTCGCCCAGCTCGCGGTTCTGCCACAAGGCAAGGTGGAAGCCAAACAGCGCGTTATGGCGATGACCGAGGCCGCCAAGGAATTCGGATTTGGCAACTGTTCCAATCACTATGAGTGCCAGGCTTCCTGTCCCAAGGGTGTTAATGTCAAGTTCATAGCCAAGTTGAACCGTGAATACATGAAGGCCCTTATCTAGTTGCGGAAAGCGTCTTTGAGCTGACCTAAAGGGCGGGCCATACGGCCTGCCCTTTTTTAGAAGCCAGGCAGTCGTGTCTACCTTGGAGGGAAGTAACTTCGCCATCAAATGACCGTGGTGGATATGGTTTGTCGGATCTGAGAAGATGCCCCCTCTATTTCATGGGGCTAATGTAGAAGTCTGAATATTTTGTGATATTCTTTAGCTGTCGTGACTTTTGATTGAGACTTTAATTCAGAGGATTGCCTATGGCCGGTGGCATAACAGATGTTTTGATCGTCGAGGATGATCCTGATTTTGCCGAGAGTCTGATGATTGCTTTAGGTGTGCGCAATTGTCATGTGGATATTGCGCGTACCGGTGAAGAGGCGATCAGGAAATTTCGAAACCACTGTTACGATATCACCTTCATGGATATCAAGTTGCCCGGCAAGAACGGTGTCGAGAGCCTTGCCGAGATCAGGGATCTTTGTCCTTCCGCATGTGTGGTTATGATGACCGGTTACAGTGAAGCAACTTTACTCGATAAGGCTCGCCAGGCAGGCGCTCTTGATATTCTTCGCAAACCGTTTCGATTGAAAGAGATGTTCGGTTTTATCGATAACATACAAAAAAATCCCCCCCCAATAGTCAAACATTGATGGTCTGCTCATAAACATTAGGGCGTCTGCAGCGACTCTCTGTAAACGTTTTTTATACCAAGCTACGGACTCATCGATAGACATGCGTCTTCTCTTCTCCCTGAAACGTGCCCTGACAGTAAACTTCCTCCTGGTTGCCTCTGTTCCTGTTCTCATCTTTGGGTTGCTCAATATTCAACTGATCACAAAACAGCAGCTTGAAGGTGTTCGTGAACGTAACATGCTGCTGGCCAGGAACATCGCTGGAGAGGTGGAATCATTTCTTGTTGAAGTGCATTCTGATTTGAATCAAATCGAGCAAACGATCGCATCTGAAATCATTCAGCATCCTGCCGATATAGACCGTTTCCTCGCCAGCGTGGTTGGTAATTCACAGTTTTTCGAGTCGGTTTATCTGCTCGACAAGAATCATAAGATTACACATCTTGGGGTCCTGCCAATACTGCAATCGAGGCTCGATGATTATGCCGGACTCGATTTTTCCGGGCACTATCTGTTTCAATCCGGATCAGAGATCAAAAAACCTACCTGGAGCAACACCTTTATCTCGCTGGTCACAGGTGAACCCTCAGTTACACTGGGCTTGCCTTCGAAGCAGGGTTTTTTGCTGGGGAATATCCGTCTGAGTAGCCTTGGCATATTCCTGCATAGATTCTCAAGTCACGTTGGGCTTGAGATTTCGATTATTGATGAAAGTGGTACCGTGATCGCACATAACGTTGATGAAACGGCCACGCAACGAATCAATCTCAGTGATCACCCGGCGGTCGTTCAGGCTCTGCAGGGAACGGACTCTACTCATGAGTTCAGACAAGGGTCAAAACATTATCTGGAGAGTGTCGCCCGCATCTCGTCTTCGGCATGGGCTGTCTGGGTCGGTCTTGACATGAATGAAGTCCAGGCCCCGATTCACAATATGCGTAACCTGTTGATAGGATTTATGGTCGCGTCTTTAATCCTGGGCTGTTTGATTGCTCTGCTGAATGTTCGTCGTCTGATGAAACCGTTGAACGACTTAGGCATGAAAACCGGGCAGATTGCTGACGGCAATTATGAGTTCAATTTTAGTCCTTCGGGGTTCTCAGAAATTGATGCTCTGGCCAATCAGTTTGAAAACATGACGCGTGCAATCAGGGTCAGAGAACAGTCAATTATTACCAACGAACAAAGATTTCGTGATCTGGTCAATTCAATCGACGGAGTTGTCTGGGAAATGGAATATCCCTCGTTCCGTTTCCTGTTCGTCAGCAGGCAGGCGGCAACCATTCTCGGGTATCCCGTTGAGGACTGGTATAATGAGCCTTCCTTCTGGGAAGACAAAACGCACAATGAAGATTTGGCGGAGGCCAAGGCATATTGCCAAATGATGTCGGAAAGGCACATTGATCATGATTTCGAATACCGGATGATTGCTGCCAACGGCCGTGTTATCTGGATTCGCGACCTCGTTACAGTCGTGGTCGAGAATGATCGTCCGGTACGTCTGCTCGGTGTCATGATTGATATTACATCGCAAAAGAAGCTCCTTGAAGAGTTGAGTCGCAGTGAACAGAATTATCGCGAGATTTTCAATTCCACCAGTGACGCCATATTTATCCATGATGCCGAGACCGGGCAAATTGTGGATGTAAATCAATCAATGATGAATATTTTCAACTGTTCGTATGAGAAGGCTATTAGCAGTGATATTGAAGCGTTCAACCTGGGCGAAAGCCCCTATAGCTCAAAAGAAGCCAGCCTCAAGTTACTGGAGGCGAAAGAAACGGGGCATTGTACCTTTGAGTGGCGTTCACGCAAGGCAACGGGTGAACTCTTCTGGTGCGAGGTTTATTTGCGCAGTGCGATGATTGGTAACAAGCCTCGCATCCTGGCTGCCGTGCGTGATATCTCGGATCGTAAGGATGCTGCGGAAAAACTCCGGGAAGCTAATGAACGTTTGCTTCTGTTGATTGATCGTATGCCGTTGGGGTGCATTCTGTGGACACCGGCGTTTAAAGTCGCCATGTGGAATCCTGCCGCAGAGGCTATTTTTGGTTTCTCGGAGGAGCACATGATCGGTCACGATCCCTACGGTGAAATTTTCTCGGCAGAGGCACGGTTATATCTTGAGCCTCTCTGGGCCAGGATGGTTGCGGGAGACAAGACCGTCCAAAGCCTGAACGACAACGTTACCAAAGATGGCAGGACAATCACCTGTGAATGGTACAACACCCCGATGAGTGATAATTCGGGCAGCATTATCGGTGTTATCTCCATGGTTCAGGATGTTTCAGATCGTAAAGCTGCCGAGAACGAACTGGAGATTTATCGAGCTCATCTGGAAGAACTTATCATGGAGCGTACTGAACAGTTGCAGGCGGCACAGCAAGAGTTGATTCAAAAGGACAGGCTTGCGGTGCTCGGACAGTTAACCGCTACGGTCAGCCACGAAATTCGCAACCCATTGGGAACGGTCGCAAATTCTCTGTATCTGCTCAAAGATTTATTGAGCGGTGAGCAACATGAGCATTTGGCAAGACCTTTGAAACTGGCGGAGCGCAATGTCGAGCGTTGTGACAACATCATCAGTGAACTCCTCGATTTTTCTCGTCAACGTAAAATTCAGAAAGAGCCACTCAACATTGATGAGTGGCTTTCAGAACTTCTCAGTGAACTTTCATTCCCGGCCGAAGTTCAACGTCATCAGGAGCTTACATCACGAACGATCGTTCCCGCTGATTCAGAACGTTTGCGCAGGGCGATGGTCAATGTCATCACTAATGCATTGCAGGCCCTTGATGAATGCTCCGGGACGGACAGGACCCTGAATATCCTGACCAGGATTGTTGATAACCGTTGTGAGATACAGGTTCGTGATAATGGTCCCGGAATGAGTGAAGAGGTTATGGCACGAATTTTCGAACCGATGTTCAGTACCAAAAATTTTGGTGTCGGTCTCGGTGTGCCGATCATTATGAATATCCTCGAAGACCATGGTGGCGGTGTGGTTTATCGCAGTGAAGTTGGCAAGGGGACGACTGTGACGATGTGGCTGCCACTTAGAGAAGAATCACAGCTCGGAGAAGAAAATCTGTTGAATTGAGATCCAAGGTCAACCAGCCTGATTCCCAGTAATTCTCTTTGCATCACTTCTATAATCCGTTTTTCGAGTTCATTTCCAGGGTGGCAAGTTCATTGAGACTCAAGCCGAACATGGTTTTTTGATTGCAGGCTAAAATTTTTTAGTGGAGAGCGAATCTTGATATTGTATTCAGGGCGTGGATAGTTTCCACATGGTTTGATACGGTATTCAAGTGGTTTCCGTATGTTGAGAGAGGCTCTCTCTGGAGCTTTTTATGGTCGATCCGATTCTCGTTCTGATCGTGGATGATTCCGCTGTTGAATGACAAGCGCTTACTGAAATACTCTTATCTGACTCCGCCATTGAAGTTATGGCAACGGCACCCGACCCCCTGATTGCTGCAGACAAGATAAGGAAACGGCGCCCCGATGTGATTACTCTTGATGTCGAGATGTCGAGATGTCGCGTATGGACGGACTGTCATTTCTCAGACAGATCATGGCACAGAATCCAATTCCGGTTGTCATGTGTTCAAGCCTGACTGAGAAGGGCGCGGAGGTGATGATGAAGGCCCTGCAATTCGGGGCCGTAGACATTATCAATAAACCGAGAATGGGAGCAAAAATTTTTCTGGAGGAAAGCAAGGTTCTGATTTGTGACGCTGTCAAGGCTGCGGCGCGGGCAAGGGTGCGACGGCCCTCCAAATTGGTCAACGAGCCTGAGCCTAAATTGACAGCTGATGTCATACTCAGCCAGGCAAAGTTTACAGAGCATTTTCAAACAACTGAAAAGATCATTGCCGTGGGAGCTTCAACCGGTGGGACCGAAGCCCTGCAGGGTTATCTGTTCGGCAGGCCGGTGGCTTTCGAGGATTTCTGTAAGCGGGTCAGAGAGTATCCAGCGAACTGAGAGATAACAAGCTTTCAGTTTATGATTGTCTCTGGAGCCAGTTATGCAGCATGAGCATATTGATGGCTCCGGTTTTTTGATGTTGTCGGGGGTATCGGGGTTGTCTGGCTTCTATGTGCTGGCAGATGTAATCCTCTGAATATTTCTTTGCGGGGTCGTCCTGTCTTTTTTGATGGCGCCTTTGTTGATTCCTGCTTACCAGGAAAGAGTTGACAGACCGCAGCATACAGAAAAGCAAACATCATAATAATCTCGAACATTTTGTCCTCCTTGTCGTGTGAGCAGAGTAAATCATTGTTATGTGTCAAAATATGTCACGCTGACGAGGCCGCCATCTGATGTGCCCGAGACAACAAAAATTGAAGGCAGTACGTGCGACATAAAGAGCCAGGAAATGACGTAAATTTAAGTGGTTTGTGCGTTGACGGAGTGTGTGAAATCGTATACAGTATGCAAGTTTCAGTGTGCCTTTCACCTGTGATTCGTAACAATGAACAGACTATAATCGGTGGCGAATCTTATCGTTCACCAACAACTTGATGGAGGAGAGAGATGATTGAAGCTTATCTGATGCATGAAAATGAGCGTAATGCTCAAGGGATTCCGGCTCTGCCGCTCAGTCCTGAGCAGACCTCTGCTGTTTGCGGACTGCTGCAGAATCCGCCGGTCGGCAAAGATGACTTTCTGATGACATTGTTTACAGAGCGCGTATCACCGGGCGTTGATCCGGCCGCTGAGGTCAAGGCCGACTTCCTGGCCGAAATTTTAACCGGGGCCAAAAGCTCGCCGCTGATCGACAAGAAGAAGGCCATACAGATCCTTGGCACCATGATCGGCGGTTACAACGTCAAGCCCCTGATTGACGCTCTCAAGTTCGCTGACCTTGCCGATGAGGCCGCTTGTGCGCTGTCCGGCATCACTCTGGTTTATGACGGCTACGACGAAGTGCTGGCGCTCTCCAAGAGCAACGCCGCAGCCAAAAAAGTCATGGAATCCTGGGCCAACGCCGAGTGGTTCACCAACAAGCCGGCGATACCAGAAATCATTAAGGTCAAAGTTTACAAGGTCGATGGCGAGATCAACACAGATGATTTTTCGCCTGCCGGCGACGCCTGGAGCCGACCGGACATCCCCCTGCACGCTTTAGCCATGGGCAAGACCCGCTTCCCCGCCGGCAACGCCGATATCGCCAAGTTCCGCGCCGATGGTTTCCAGGTGGCTTTTGTTGGAGACGTGGTCGGCACCGGTTCGTCGCGCAAATCAGCCTGTAACTCGGTTCTCTGGCACATCGGCAACGAGATTCCGGCCGTGCCGAACAAGAAGTCCGGCGGCGTGATCATCGGTGGCGTCATCGCCCCGATCTTTTTCAATACTGCCCAGGATTCCGGCGCCCTGCCGTTGAAGATGGACGTCGCCTCGTTCAATACCGGCGATGTGATTATCATCAATACCAGTAAAGGGCAGGTTGCCAACGAGGCCGGCAAGGTGCTCACCACTTTCGGAATCAGTCCGAATACCGTGCCCGATGAATTCCGTGCCGGTGGCCGCATCCCTCTGATCATCGGCCGTGCCCTGACCGACAAGGCGCGTGCGGCTCTTGGTCTGCCAGCTACAGACATTTTCACTCTGCCGGTCAACCCGACCCCGAAAGCCGGTCAGGGCTACTCCCTGGCGCAGAAGATGGTCGGTAAAGCCTGCGGTGTCACAGGCATCCTTCCCGGCACCGCCTGCGAGCCGAAGATGGCCACCGTCGGTTCCCAGGATACCACCGGGCCGATGACAGCAGACGAGCTCAAGGAACTGGCCTGCCTGAAGTTCCTTTCGCCGATGTTCATGCAGTCCTTCTGTCACACCGCGGCCTACCCGAAACCGGCTGACGTCAAGATGCACAAGGCGCTGCCAGGCTTCATCGCCGAGCGCGGCGGTGTGGCCCTGCGTCCCGGCGATGGCGTCATTCACTCCTGGCTGAATCGCCTGCTGCTCCCCGACACGGTCGGCACCGGCGGTGATTCGCATACCCGTTTCCCGATCGGTATCAGTTTCCCGGCCGGTTCCGGCCTGGTCGCCTTTGCCGGTGCCATGGGCTTTATGCCGCTGGACATGCCTGAATCAGTGCTGGTTCGTTTCAAGGGCGAGTTCAACGATGGCATTACCCTGCGTGATGCGGTCAATGCCATTCCCTACTGGGCGATCAAACAAGGTCATTTGACTGTGCCCAAGAAGAACAAGGTCAACATCTTCAATGGCCGGATTCTCGAGATGGAGGGTCTGCCGAACCTCTCGGTCGAGCAGGCTTTCGAGCTGACCGATGCCGCCGCCGAACGTTCCGCCGCGGCTGGCTGCATCCAGCTCTCCGAAGAGAGTGTCTGCACCTACCTGCGCTCCAATGTCGCATTGATGGAAAAGATGATCGAAGAAGGCTATCAGGATCCACAGACCCTGCGCAACCGCATCGACGCAGTCAAGGCATGGCTGAAGGCGCCTAAACTGCTGAAAGCCGATGCCAGCGCCGAGTATGCTGCGGTGATTGAAATCGACCTGACCGAGATCACCGAGCCGATCCTTGCCTGCCCGAACGATCCTGACGATGTCAAACTGCTCAGTGAAGTTGCCGGCACGCCGATCCACGACGTCTTCCTCGGCTCTTGCATGACCAACATTGGCCACTTCCGTGCCGCTGCCGAGATTTGGCGAGGTCAGAAGTTCAACCCGGCCGTGCGCACCTGGATTTGTCCGCCGACCCGTATGGATCAGGAGAAGCTCAAGGAGGAGGCGACCTTCGCAGTCTTTAGTGCCATGGGTGCCCGTCTTGAGATTGCCGGCTGTTCGCTCTGTATGGGCAATCAGGCTCGCGTACCCGATGGAGTCAACATGTTCTCGACCTCGACCCGCAATTTTGATGACCGCATCGGCAACGGTGCCAGGGTCTATCTCGGTTCTGCCGAACTTGGCGCGGTGACCACCACCCTCGGCAAACTTCCGACGCCGGCCGAGTACCTGGCGGTCTACAAGGAGAAGGTTGCGCCGAACAAAGACACGATCTACCAATATCTGCAGTTCGACGAAATGGAAGGCTACAGGCGTTCAGCGTAAGGCCGGATAAATAAGACGAAGAAGGCCGCTCCGAATGGGGCGGCCTTCTTCGTCTGATTCAATTCATTGACTCAATTCACTTGCAACATGAACTTGACAAAGCTAAATTAATACAAGTCTTCCTTCGAGATTACCGTAACCTGAAGTCCTCTGTATCAACCGGCCGCAAGGATTTTCAGATGTCAGATGACAATATCCTTTTCCAACCCATCAAAAATTATTGTCGCCGCAACGTGGCGACCTGTAGCCCGTCCGACAGTGTGCTGATGGTTGCCGGTGTCATGCGTGATCGGCAAATTTCCAGTGTGATTGTCTGCGAAGACAACAATCCATTAGGAATCCTGACCGATCGTGATCTGCGCAACAAGGTGGTTGCTCCCGGGCTGGACGCGGCCAGTATCGTTGCGCGTGACATAATGAATGCTCCTTTAATCACGGTCAGTGAAAATGATTTTATCTTTGAGGCCCTTTACCGGATTTCAAAGAACAACATTCATCGGATTTGCGTTGTTGATCAGGATGATCGATTGTCGGGAATCATCACTGTCACCGATATTATGCGTCTGCAGACGCGTTCTCCGCAGAAACTGGTGCGTGATATTGACCAGGCGGCAACTCTTGAAGAGCTGAAGACCTATCACCTCAAGATTCAGGATCTGGTTATTCACCTGGTGGGAACAGGAGTTCCTCCCCGTGAGATTGTAAGGATGATAGCTCTCCTCAACGACCAGTTGCTGTTGCGTTTGATCGAATTGCTGCGTGCCAGGCAATACAAAGATCTTACTGACAAATTCGCTTTTGTTGTGCTTGGTAGTGAAGGGCGACGTGAGCAAACTCTGACGACAGACCAGGACAATGCCATTATTTACTCCGATGACCTCTCGGTTGAAGAAATATCAAAAATAAAGGATTTCTCGGAGACGTTGATTGACGCTCTCATAGAAATTGGCGTGCCGGCCTGTCCCGGCGGCATCATGGCGAAAAATGAGTTCTGGAGGCGCAGTTTCAGTGCGTGGAAGGAGGTTCTGCATAGTTGGTTGACCAGTTCTCTGCCGGATAATATTCTCAATGGCAGCATGTTCTTTGACCTGCGAACTATCTACGGCGATCCGGAGCTTGAAAAAGGTCTGAAAAATATGCTTGCCGAACATTTTGATCAGGAGAAAATGTTCCTGACACTTTCGGCGGCTAATGTTAATCGTTTCAGACCCCCGCTCGGTCTTCTCGGTGGTATCAAGGTTCAACATAGCGAGGAACATCGCGGGCAACTGGACGTAAAAAAAGCGGGAATTTTTGCTATTACGGAGGGCGTGAAAGCTCTGGCCATGGAAGCTGGAATCATGGAAGGCGGCACGCGTGAGCGTATCCGGTTCCTGGTTGAAAAAGGTGTGCTCAAGAAGAAGTTGGCAGATGACCTTGACGCGAGTTACAACTTCCTGGTTTTTTTGCGTCTGCGTTCCCAGGTGGAGGATATCAAGTCAGGCAAAGGACCAAGTAATTTTATTACCCTGTCAAAGCTCAACCACATGGAGAAGGGGCGTCTGAAGCTTGCTTTTGAAGAGGTCAATGAATTTCACGAGTTTTTACGGGTCCATTTTCGTGTTCATCTTCTGCACTCGTAGATCGTTCCGACCTGTTATTTTGCCAAAGCTCAGATTTGTGATGGTGTTGTCCCTGTTGGCAGCTTCGATTCCTCTGGCGGGTTGTAACAACACTTTCGATTCGACGAGTCTTAACTCCATCGCCAAAGCCGACATCGACATGGTGACTGATACCGGACTGCGCGAGATGAATCGTCTCATGGGGGATTTGCTGGTCAAGCTCTATAAACGCAATCCTCGTGAACTGCACAAAGTGCCCGGTCTGTCGGTCGAGCAGCGCCACAAGCAGATTTTCAATACTCCAGGGCGGTTGATCTTCAAAGAGTTGCACAATCAGCAAGGGACGGCGGCCCTGACACTGGCCTTCAATCCGGACTTTCAGGGCGACCGTGTTTTTGCCCTGATGACGGGATTGGTAGGCATGGTTCGCAGTTCCTTCAATTGGCAAGAAGAGCAGTTTATGCTCGATTCTCTCGACGAACAGAAACTATTCGATTGCGCCAGGAACATTGAAGTCCTCGCCTGGCGCCTGAGCAATACAAGGGAGGCTTCCGGAACCCTTCTCCTGCTTTCAAACAGCCAGAACGGCGAAGAGGAGAACCTGAGCTACGAGCGCCTGTTTGGCAAGATGATTGCGACCCAGGATCTGCTCGCCTTTGCGGTCGCCGGCAGGTGGGACCGTGGGGTTAATAGTGTCATTCATAGGGCGATTTTCCTGCCGATGGGCTTGTAATCGACTCAAAAGAAAATACATTTAGCTCTGCGGGCCCCTGGAGAATAGTGTGGTCACGACATCTGATAATAATCTGTTGCAACGCATTGAAATGCTTAATGCCATCGGCAAGGCGTTGTCCGTCGAGCAGGACCTCGACCTGCTGCTCGAAATGATTCTGCTTGGCGCCAAGAAATTGACCGGGGCCGATGGCGGCAGTCTTTACCTTCTGGAAAACCGGGTTCTTAATTTTACCTTGATACATACGACTTCGCTTGGTATTCACATGGGCGGGACGAGCACTCGTGCTATTGGATTTCCGCCCATTCCCCTGGGTGAGGCAGGAGGTCCTGCCAACCATAAAATGGTTGTAACCCGCGCGGTATCTGAAGGGAAAATCATTAATATCCCTGATGCTTACGCAGATGCAGAATACGACTTCACCGGGACCAAAGCATTCGATGCCAGGACCGGTTATCATTCACAATCCCTCCTTGCTGCGCCAATGATGGACCATGAGGGCAAAATCATCGGTGTTCTTCAACTGATTAATGCCACCGATCCTGACTCCGGTCTTGTCAAACCCTTTTCTATCATGGACGAGAGCCTCGTCTCATCACTCACCTCCCAGGCCGCGATCGCCTTGACCTGCAAACGCCTGATCGACGGACAGGATGAACTGCTGCAATCACTGGTCAAGCTCGTTGCAACGGCTATTGATGATAAATCGTTTCATACCGGCGGCCACTGCCGACGGGTGCCGCCTATTACAATGGCCCTGGCCAGGGCCGTCAACGAAGATAAGGGCTCCCTGTTTGGCGAGTTTAGTTTCACGGACAAGCAGCTCAAGGAATTGGAAATGGCTGCATGGTTGCATGATTGCGGCAAGATCATCACTCCGGAATACGTGGTGGACAAAAAGACCCGCCTTGAAGCCATCTTTGACAGGATTCACCTTGTTGATGCGCGGTTGGAGATTCTGCGTCGCGATCAAGAAAATGGCGCGACAAAGCAGAAGTTAGAGACGACATCATCGCCATCGTTCAATGTCGATGAAATTCAGGAATTTCTTCACGTTTGCAATTCCGGCGACACTCTCATTGATGACACCGCCCGCCAGCGTCTCATGGAGTTGGCAAAAATCACGGTACGTTACAAGAACAATCCTGAAGGTGATCCTCTCTTGAGCGAAAGCGAACTGTACAATTTGTCTGTGACGATGGGTACACTGACCGACTTGGAACGTGATGTCATCAAAAGCCATGTTGATGCCTCGATCAATATGCTCTCATCGCTGCCGTTTCCAAAGCACCTGCAACGGGTGCCGGAAATTGCCGGTGGTCATCATGAACGAATGGATGGCAAAGGCTATCCGTCTGGTATCCCGGCGGGAGAATTGTCGCTGCAGACGCGCATTCTGACTGTTGCCGATATCTTTGAAGCTCTGACAGCCAGTGACCGGGTCTACCATAAACCGAACAAGATTTCTGAGGCTTTAAGAATCATGGTTTCCATGTGCAAGGATGGGCACATCGACCCGCAGCTGTTGGAACTGTTCATCAGACGGCAGGTTTACCTGGAATATGCTGCCACATCATTACTGCCGGAGCAGATTGATGAAGTCGATGCTGAGACTCTTGTGGCGATGTTTCGCTAAGGAGGCAGCGGTCGGCTTTACTTCTCGGTCAGAGATGTGACGCCATTCCAGTCGGATTTTGGCGGGTTTTCGATGAATGCTGCAATACGCTTTAAATAGAGAAGATAGAGAGGCTGTGGACTGCGATTATTGAGTTCCTGGATCATCTGCTCGGCGGCAGTAAAATCTCTATGGAAGTACCGTTCGAGTGCCCCTTGGAAAGAATCGACCTCAGCCTTCAGCTCTTCTCCCGGCACACCTTCCAGTAGAGGTTCGTATATTTCGACCGGATGGCCCTTGCCCTTGACCCGGACCCGGTCGAGCAAGCGGCAGAAAAACCGCTCACCAAGAGCCTGCCGGGTGAATTCGGAAATAATGATCGGCACCTCGTACTGCTTGGTCAAGCCCTCCAACCTCGACGCCAGGTTGACATGGTCGCCGAGTACAGTGTAGTCGAAACGATCCTCGCTGCCGAAATTGCCGACGCTGACCAGGCCGCTGTTAATGCCGATGCCGATACCAAAGGCCGGCAGGCCTTCGGCGGCCCATCCCGGTTGTAATGCCCGGAAACTCTTCATCATGGCCAGTGTGGCGCGCACACTGCTGGCCGCGTGGTCTTCGTCTTCGAGCGGAGCATTCCAGATCGCCATGATCGCATCGCCGATAAATTTGTCGACCGTGCCGCCATGATCCATAATCACCCTGCTCATCGCCGTCAGGTAACGGTTCATGAAACGTCCGAGCTGGTCGGCGCTCATCTGCTCCGAAATTGATGTGAAGCCCCTGATGTCACTGAACATGATGCTCAATACCCGCTCTTCGCCGGCCAGTGTCAGCTTGTCCGGGTTCTTTTTTAACTCCTCGACAACATGGGGTGAGACATAGTGGCCAAAAGCCATGTCGATGAAGCGCTTTTCACGCCCGACCAGCAGGTAGTTGACCAGGGTGACGATCGGGAAGACGGTCAGGATGACGATCAGCGGGTAGGTCAGTCCGATGATCACGTTCTTGAGGAAATAGAGGTAATAATTGCTCGCCAGGGTGGCGCCGAGGATCAGGAGGGTGCCGATTCCGCCGTAGACCGGACTGCCATAGGCGAGCAGGGCGCTGAGCGACAGCCCACCGACAATCATCAGCATGAAGGTTAGACCGCGCTCGGCGATCGGGTCATGGGTCATCAGGTCGCCAGACAGGATATTGTCGATAATCGTGGCCTGGATTTCAACCCCCGGGAAAATGGTGGAAAAGGGGGTCGCTCTCAAGTCATGCAGTCCGGCAGCCGTGGTGCCGATCAGGACGTACTTGTCCTGAAGTCTCTCGACGCCAGAACCAGCCAGGACATCCACTGCAGACAGGTAAGGGAAGGAGCCGATCGGACCGCGGTAATTGATCGTCATCTGCCCGTAATCATCGGTAATGATGGTCCGCTCACCGATGCTGACTCCCAGGATGCCCTGTCGACCATTGCGGATCAGTTGCGAAACATGCAGGATTGCTTCGGGCAGCTTCTCGCCTATGCGCACCATCTCCAGCGCCAGAGAAGGGTAGGGAATGTTGTCCATCTCCATGAACAGCGGCACCTTGTGGGCCATGCCGGTGGCATCGGGCAGAAAATTGAAGAAGCCTTCGGAGGTTGCCTGCGCGACGGCAGGGATGTTGATAATCGCCCGGTATGCCGGGATCAGGCTGAGAGCATCGAAAGCGATATTCTCTGGTTGGGTGCGGATGTTGATCGATGGAAAGGGAAAGGCCAGAGGATCTTTAAGGCCGTCATCCTGCAGCAGGAAAACATAACCGAGTACGGAAGGGCTGCGGCTGACTGCCTTGCCAAGCAGCACGTCATGATCCAGCGCCGGGTTGCCCTTGGTGCGCTCAAGCTGTTCGGCCATCACCGAACCGGGGGTCTCTTTGTTCATGCGCTCGAGCACGTTGACCGGTGAGGAGCGATCCTGCTCGGCAAAGACCACGTCGAAGCCGACTACCCTTGCCCCGGCGCCGCCGATGCTGTCGACCAGGCGGGCGACCGTATCCCTTGGCCACGGCCACTGACCGAGAGCCGCCAGGCTTTTCTCGTCGATATCGACGATGACCACCCGGCCGGTGGTCGGTATCGCGCCTCTGAGGCGGAACATGCTGTCGACGCCGCGCGTGTCGAGGGCCGAAATCAGGTCGGGTTTTTCTTCAAAGGAAAGAAACAGAAGGCAGGCCGCCAGAACCACCAGGCAGCCTGCCTTGAAAGGAGAGAATTTCAAAAGTTTCGGAATATGTTTTTTCACCGTTTATTCATATCGTTCGCCCATGAAGATACCACTATATCTGCTATCTGGCGTATATGACTGGAAAGTACCGCCTGTTGCTTCGGCATTCGGGCCGAAGAAAGTGCCACGAATCTCCGACAATGTACTCCCGGTTATCGCATTCAAAGAATAAAAATCCCCTGTTAAGTTGGCCAGATTAAGAGCGCCGGAAATCGGTAAATTCACCTCAGTGAAATCGATCGCCCCGGTGATTGTCGGGTCTGCCCCGAAGGTGAAGGAGAGTTCAGTCGTGCCGTTGGTGAGCGGAGATATCCCCTCGTACCCATCGTAGGCGTTCCTTACGACCCCGTAGGCTGGCCCTGTATAACTGCCTGTTGCAACCGTATCGATCAGATCTTCTATGGCTGCTCCGGTTCTTTCTCCGGCCACCCAGAAAGACCCGGGGCTGTGAACATGAAGATCTTGAACACCGTCAGCGGTGTTCACAGCGGTGGGCCCGACCACAGTCACATTCCAGTAACCCCAGGTTGCATAATCGCTGAATTGCAGCTCTGGTTCTGCCGTAACCAGGAAACTCCCTTCCGGTTTGACGGTAGCATTGCCATATGTCCCGGGCACAAACTCTGCAATGAAGCGCTGGTCGTCAATATAGGCTGAGTTATCCGCGCCACCAATGTCAAAATTCACACTTTCCAAATACATCTCACCCGATCCTGTGACACTCCCGGCACCAGCATCCAGATCGAGATGGAACGCATTGCTGCTCGAATTGTTAAACAGGAAGTAACCGCCAGGATCCGTTATCAAATCGGCCTGGCCGATAAAGTAGCCATTGATCCTCTTGATCCCGGTCGGGCTGGTTTCCGTCGCGCCAGCTTCAAGGAAAAGCCCCCCCGTCGCCTGCCATTGTGACTCAGGGGTCGTCATGTTACCAGAAACCAGATATTCGTCGCCGTCGAGCTGCACGCCAAAACCCTGATACTCGCTGCCGTAGAATTGCCAGAAAGACGTGTCGCCAACCGAGGTCCAGACATCAGTGGCGGGATCATCATAAGCCCAGCTCCATGCTTCACCGGTAACAAGCTTGATGCCAGAAGGGCCGTCGCTGAGGTCTCCGTAGAAGTACAAGTGATCAGGGTAGTCTGAGGATTCGTTGTCAACAATATACCCGAGCACCTTCTGGTTCGCCCAGTTGACGCTCATCGATGTTTCCGGCATGTAATTCGGTCCTAACGATTCATCATAATCCAGGCCCCAATCGTCAAGTGAGTCTCCTAAGATTTCACCATCATACACATCAATCCCCGTCGTCGGCAGGCTGCCTGCCGCCGTCGGCACCCCGCCAAAGTTCAGCGACTGAAATTGATAGTTGGTACCCCCTATGTCGACGAGATCGCCCGGATAGTTCTGCTCGTAGACAAAAAATTCTCCCTTGCTGTCCCAGGCAATGTCCCTGGTGGTTTCGATTTTCTGTCCATTCCTGTAGAAGTACGATGGATCGTTTACAAGGTTCCAATACCAACCTGAGTAGGGGGCAGAGGCATCTATTACGTCGTAGGGGGCAGCGGGGTAAATATCGTCCATGGAAAAAGGATCCATGGCGCCATTGATTCCCTTGACCGGCGAGACTTCATTGCCAATCGACGTCGCCGTCAGTCCCTGCTGGCTGTAGCTAACCAGTTCCGCGCAACCGTCAGCACCATCACAACCCACCTCGAAATTCTCCTTCCTCAAAAAGTTCTGTGAACGGCCGGTCATGAGTGTCGTTGTTCCGGAAGTTTCACTGTAAAAATCACCATCCAGGTTGCCGCCGAATATCCCTAAATATGTGTCATCAGACATATCAATCGAGAAAGTCCCACCGATTGATCCGGCGCCTGGACCGTAGAAATACCCTTCGATATAAGAACTGTTTGAGCCTTGCACGGAAGGAGCGAAAAAATCTCCTCCGGTAAGAAGTGGGTTCCACTCGGTTTGCATGGATGCGTCCGTAAATGCCGGGCCGGAAAAATACAGAACGTCAGTTCCGAAATCGAAGGATCCGTCCATGTAGCCATCACCAAAGCTGAAGTGTATTGAAGCCAGTCCGTTGATCGGTATCGGTTCACTTGTGAATGCACCTTTGATCCCGTATGCGGGCCCGACATAGTCCCCTCCCAGATTTGTTGAACGCAAGTTTTGCAGGAGCGACAGAGGCGCCTTTTCACCGGCGATCCAGTAGGTATTTGGAGCATAGGTATAATGGGGATCAGCACTATAATCAGTATCACTGTACACCATATTCCAATAGCCCCAGGTGACATCGTTACTGAACTGCTCCTCGGCCGTCACCATGAAGCTGCCGTCCCCGGCAGTTTGGGTTCCTGAAATGGCAGGACCTATCTCTGCGATAAACTTTTGTTGATCAATAACGGCTGACTGACCGGCCCCGCCAAGAGGGAAAACATAGAAGGATCCATCTTCGATCTTGCCCGTATCAAAATTGAGGTTGAATGACAAATAGTGATTAAACGACCAACCATAGTTGAAAGTTTGTGCATTGAGGTTTAAAAATTGTCCAACAATGCTCCCTTCGAGGGTTGTTGTCCCCGTGGGTTGAGAGACTGTTCCAGGCAGGCGCATAAAACCTCCGGCCGCCAGCCAATGGCCTTGTTCAGTCAAGTTGTAGGTCGATAAGTTGATGCCGTAAGCGGTCAAGCCGAAGCCCTGGTAGTCGCTACCGTAGAACTGGCCAAGCGATTCGTTTTCAGAAAGAATCTGCGGGATGAAGTCCTCCGGATCGGCAGAGGACACCGCGCCAGCAAAGTGCAGGGTGCTCGTAGAGGTGTCCGAAATATCACCGTAGAAGTACTTTGGGCCGTAATCGGAATCATCCGGAATAATGCCGAAGACCTTGCCGTTGGCCCAGTTGACGCTCATTTTGACATCAGAATTGAAGTCGGAGGAATCTGCTGTTTCAGTCTCGACTGGTGTCGCCAGCAGGGAGCCGCTATATTCATCAAGTCCCGTCGTCGGCATTTCTGTCAAAGTTGTCGGTACTCCTGCAAAGCTCAACGCCATGGTGCTGTAATCGCCATCGTTCAATGTCACAAGTGAATCATCATTGATGGTAATAAAAAACTCCCCGGCGTTGTCATATATGATGGTACGCGTTGTCTCAAATGATCCGCGTGTAGACGTCGTGAATGTTGCCACTTCCTCATAACTGAGAACAGAGGAGTAGGGTTGGTCGGGGTCATACTGGGCAATGGTGAACGGGTCTGTGGAACGCCCTCCAGGTATAGTGGGCGTGATCAAACCATCTTTCGACGCGGCTGTTAAATCCAGACCTACAGAATCGCTCGGGCCACCGCTCAACGGTGTAAAGGAGCGCATATGTTTACCTGACATTACTACCACAGGGACATTGATGCTGGTGATGAATACAACGGCTTGTGATGTAGCCCCACCGTCGTCGGTGATCTGGTAAGTGAACGAATCTTCGCCGACATAATCGGGTTCGGGGGTGTAGCTGAAGGTGCCATCTTCGTTGTTGACCAAGGAACCGTGCCCGGGTTGAACTGTGATTAGCCACTCATTGATTGCACCCTCTATATCCATGTCATTGCCTGTAACGTTGATAATCGCGAGAGAGTTTTCTGGCGTGATGACAGTATCGTTTACGGCGACCGGTGGATCATTGACAGGACTGACAACAATGTTAACCACAGCAGTGTCGGTGTCACCCTGATCGTCTGTGACCTGGTAGGTGAATGTGTCGTCACCGGCATAGTTAGGGTTGGGCGTGTAGGTGAAGGTGCCGTCATCATTGTTGGTCAGGAATCCATATGCCGGTGCTATGGTGACCGACCAACTGGTCAGAACTCCATCGGCATCCTGATCGTTCACAGAGACATCAATGTTGAGAGTGGAATCTTCGGCCGTGGCAACAAAGTCATCATCTGCAATCGGAGGGAGGTTTTCGACAACAGGTGGGTCAGGTAAGTTGTCCACAATCTCGTCGATCTCATTGTCTTCGCTGGCAGACTGCTCGATGTCGGCACCTGTGTCCATCGCCACATCAATGGTCGTGGTGTCGGTAACGCCGCCGGTGCCCGTATCAAGCAGTTCGGCATTTTCGGCGGAGAGGCCGTCCTGATCATCGCCTGCCCCTGTTCCATCGCCACCATTGTCTTCAAGCAGGCCAAGTGCGTCCAGGCCGTCCATCTTCTCCGGTGGGGTTGGAGCAGACCCCGGCGTTACGCTGGTGCCGAAGCCGGGCTTGTCGATTTCCACCTGTCCATACGGGTTGGCGACGTAGATGCCACGTCCGCCGAGAAACGCCACCCGCAAATGATTGTTGCGGTAGGAACCCGCATACATCGAGCCGCGGATGCCGATGGTCGCCGCCGGCGTCTCGGTGCTGAAATTCTGCGGCGAGTTTTTGGTGATCAAACCGCCCAGCACCCGGAAGGTCCCTTCCTCGACTCGCGTTTTCATGCTGCCGCTGTTCTTGTCGGCATTCCATGCGAAGTTGGCGATTTCCATGACCGTGTCAGCACCCAGGCTGACGATGGTGTTGTCCTTGAACAGCAGCTGCAAACGGCCACCTGCGCCGGTCCGAATCGTGTCTGATTGGAACACCTCGGACTTCATGCCGAGAACACGCTCTCCCTGTGAGGGGCCGCTGGCCTTGACCTCGCCGCGCACGGCTACGACACTCCCCACCGCTTCGTCCTGAAGACTGGCCGAACAGGGGGCAGCAACAAACAGGGTGGTCACGGCAAGGGCGCCGCACAGAACCAGAAACAGTTTTCTCATGGCCAACTCCTTAAAGGTGCATCGATGGCTTGTCTCCATCGGGCTTAAAACACAAAGGTCAACGTCGTCAGCACCAGGTCTTTGTCGTAGGAATAAAGATCCAGGTTCGAGTCATTGTCGGTGTAGCTGTAACTGATCTGTCCGGCCAACGCCTGCTTGCGGTTTGTCGAACGCCAGAAGGTCTTTGACAGGCCGACATCCAGGACCCACTGATGCTCCGATCGCGATTTTTGGAACAGGGGCTCGTCGTCTTTGTAGTCGGTGTCGCGATAGCGAGCGCTGGCATAGGCGGCGAAATCCATCGGCAGCTGCCGGTCATAGCGCAGACCGAACGCCACACGCTTGTAATCGTAGTACCCTGAATCAGCATCCTCTTTTTCAAATGCCGCGCTCAGGCTCAGACGATTCGGCCCTTGGTTCAGCACCGGGTTAATGATGACGCTCCAGGTTTTCGCATCACGACCACTCTCCTGGTAGTAGTTCTTGTCCTGGAAGGTCAGCCCCAGATTCAACTGCAGGTAACGGGTCAGAAAGCGTGTGTGGTTGAGGTTGACGCCGAGCAGACCAAGATAGCGGTCATCGTCCAGGTTGGCCTGGCCGACCATCCCCTGCAGTTCCCAGATCGACGCGTCGTCCTGGCGGATCAGACCGGTGTTCAAGGCCAGGTAGTTGAGATCAAACTCGCTCTGGTCTTCGTAGAAATTGTTGTAGCTGGTCAGGGTGCTCTTCCAGAGGTAGGGCGTGTCGATGAAGCGATAGAGGTGGTTGACGACAGCCGAGGCCTGCAGACCGAAGTCCTTTTCGACCTTCTGGTCCAGCGCGACTTCGAGACACCCACTGCCGCCAATGCAGATGTTCCCTTCTCCCGGAACCGCCCCGACGTTGGTATCATAAAGCAGGCCCATGGTAACAAAGCCGTTCAGGAAATGCTTCTGCTCGGCCTGGTCGATGGTGTCAATGAATTGCTGGATCTGCTGCCAGACCGCCGGCGGTGGATTGGTTGCCTGGACGCTTTTGAAATATGCGCGGGCGATATCCCGTGAACCGAGTTTGAGGTAGGTGCGTGCCAGTTCCAGCTTGACCCGCTTGGCGTTCGGGTCCGAGAACAGGATGCGCTCATAGGCCATGGCGGCGGTTTCATAATCACCCGTTTCGAAAGCCGCCCGGCCGAGGTAGAAGCTGATATCCAGGTTTTCTGGGTTCTCCTTGAAAGCCTGGTTCAAAATCCCGGTCGCCTCCTGGAACTGCCCGGCTTCAAAGAGACGCTTTCCCTCAGTCCATGAATCACTCGCCGTTGCGCAAAAGGGCATAAGCAGCAGGAAACAGACAAATACCCCTGACACAGTTAGAATCGTTCTCATCGCAACCTCGCTGGAATGCATGTGTTTTTGTTCAGGTCATAAGGAGCGCCTGCAAGCGAACTCTATAATTACGTTTTATTTTATTGAACATGTTACTGTCAGACAAGAGTTTTTTTGATTTTTTTTTTGATAATCTTTGATTTTCTGATGCCATCAAAGTCTTGACCTTGTCGTGGTCTTTTGTCGAAATAACCGAAATTATCAATTGACTGAGTGGGGATTTCTGATTAGATTCTACGTGTGATAAGAAGGAAACAGTGTAATGTTATTAATACTTATCTTGATTCTCATGGGAACAACCCACTTAACATCACCGATGGAGTAGCGCCTATGGTCATTCCATTTTCGGAAGATCACGCAAAGTGCTCTGGTTGTGAGAGTGCGATACAACAAGGTTCTAAATTCTGCAACAACTGCGGAATGAACATTGGCACGTCAGGCGCGCAACCCGGCATCGACCGGCCAACCGATTCCGGCTCCCCTGCCGGGTTTGGCAGAACTCTCTCCATGGAGCTGTTCCTCCAGCAGGAGAAACGGTTCGTTTTCGAAAAAATTGATGCCCTCGTAGAGTGTTGCCAT
This sequence comes from uncultured delta proteobacterium, assembly GCA_963847735.1. Taxonomy (GTDB): domain Bacteria; phylum Desulfobacterota; class Desulfuromonadia; order Desulfuromonadales; family BM103; genus CAWKAV01. Next base: position 83,489 of record CAWKAV010000001.1, read on the forward strand.
TTTTCTCCCGGTGAGGTGATCATCAAAAAAGGTGACCATGACAGAAACCTCTATCTTTTGACCGAAGGCAGGTGTGAGGTTGTCTCCGTTGAAGATGACCACGATATCCTCTTAAACGAGGTCTCGGCACCATACATACTGGGCGATATCAGTTATATCCTCGGCACACCGCGAACGGCAACCGTTCGCGCCGGAACAAATTCCACGATCTACATTCTGAACTTTGAAAAAATGCAGGATACGATCGGCCCCGAATTGCCAAGTTGGTTCAGGTCTCTGCTCAGTTCCTTTGTCGGAGGCATCAAATCCATGAATAGCGATATAAGTTCACTGCAACAGGAAATCCAGCAGTTGCGCCAGGAACTGGCAAAACGAACGATCTGAAGGCCTTGCAGGGGTACGGGCGGTATTGGTCTTCGATCTGATCTTCGCATATTAAAAGGGTGGCTATGGCAAAAGAATTATCGGATATTTCCGGCCCCAAAGGCTCCAACCCGCCTTGGTTCTCCCCCGTAGGTTTTCTGAACCTGATCGGAAAAAATTCCCTGTCCATGATCAGGGAGATGGGCGCAATCGCCATCTTTTTTTTCAATTCACTCCTCAACATTTTCAAGCGTGGTCAAGTCGCCGCGATTGTGCAGCAAGTCTATTACATCGGCGCCCGGTCAAGTAATATCGTTATTCTCGTGGGCCTGTTCGTTGGCATGGTCATCGCGTTGCAGATGTACCATGTCCTGGTGGATTACGGTTCGGTCAGCGTTTTAGGTTCAGCGGTCTCGCTCTCGCTTATCCGGGAGATGGGGCCGGTTCTGACTGCCATTATGATCGTGGCAAGGGCAGGCTCGGCCATGACCGCAGAAATCGGTATTCAGCGGATCTCCGAACAGATCGATGCCCTGGATACCATGCGGATTAATCCGTTTATGTACCTGATCAGCCCCCGCATCGCCGCAGCGGTCATAAGCTTCCCAATCCTCACCACGATCTTTGATCTTGTCGGCATTGCCGGGGGGTATTTCACCGGGGTAATCCTTATGGGGGTCAACGGCGGTGCTTATGTGAATGGCATTATTGCCAGCGTCGAGCTCAGTGACATTACCGGTGGTTTGATCAAATCCGTGGTGTTCGCCGTCCTGGTCTCCACCATATGCTGCTACCATGGATTCTTTACTCATTTGCGACCGGATGGGCGAGGCGCCAAGGGAGTTAGTTTGTCAACGACCTCGGCGGTTGTGGCCTCATGCGTTCTGATTCTGGTCAGCGACTACATACTCAGCTCTTTTCTCCTGTAAGGTATTATTTCCGTGATTGAGCAGCTTATAGAATTTAAAGGTGTCTCCAAGAGTTTCGGCTCAAGGCAGATTCTCAACCAGGTGAACCTGGAAGTTTTCACGGGTCAGACAACGACCATCATCGGCAAGAGCGGCACCGGTAAAAGTGTGCTCCTCAAGCTCATCATTGGTCTGCTGCATCCAGATGAAGGAACCATCACCTTCCGCGGTAAAGCGATTTCGGACATGACACGACAGGAGAAAGACGATTACCGCAGCCAGATCAACTTCTGCTTCCAGAACAATGCCCTGTTCGACTCTCTCACGGTGTTTGAGAATATTGCCCTTCCTCTGCGCAAGACAACACGGCTGTCCCCCGCGGAAATTCAGAAAAGGGTGCGGGTCCGCATCGAACAGATGGAGTTGGGTGAAGTGCCGGACAAATACCCCGCCGATCTCTCCGGGGGCATGCAAAAACGTGTCGCATTGGCCAGGGCGTTGATCACAGACCCTAAGATCGTGCTGTTCGACGAGCCGACCACAGGTCAGGATCCGATCAGAAAAAACGCTATTTTGAGCATGATCGCCCAATATCAGAAAAAATTTGGTTTCACGACGATCATGGTGAGCCATGAACTGCCGGACGTGTTCTTTATATCGGACCGGATCCTGGTGCTCTACGATCAGGGAATCGTTTTTCAGGGCGATTTCCAGGAACTCCAGAAATTTAAGCATCCGATGGTCGATGAATTTATCAAGAGCCTGGAAGGGGTGCGTGACGAGTTGACGGGGCTTCATTCCAGTCATGGATTCAAAAGCCAGTATCAAAACGCTCTGGAGCTCAAGAAGGCTGAAGAGGGCTTTGCCGTCGTGGTTTTTTCTTTGGAAAACATGGATATGGTTGCGGAAAGTTTCAGCCAAACCACCGCCCAAACCATCCTCCAGGCGGTCGGCACCCATATCAACAGCCATTTCAGCAGTTTGGGCATTTCGAACCGCTCGGGCAAGGATCAATTCACGACGCTTCTGCCAACTGTCAGCATCTCCCAGGCTGAAAATTTGCTGGGTGATTTGGCCACTGGTATTCAAGGATAAAATAGCAGAACTGAGTCAGAGTGTGATGTCGGCAGACAAAGGAAACAACGAGTTACTTGAAATCAAGATTATGGCAGGCCTGGCTGAAGCCAAACCAGGCGAGGATATTGATGTGATTTCGCGGATGGCGATCTCCAACCAAAGGGACATAGCGCGGTTTCTTAACCAAAAGTGAGGCGGGTTATGAACAAATATACCATGGAAACCATTGTCGGCTTATTCGTGTTTGTTGGCATTCTTGCCATCTCCTACATGGCGGTCAGCTATGCGGGAGTCGATTTTTTAGGAGCCAAGCGCTATTCGCTTACTGCGAAATTCAATACAGTCACCGGGCTGAAAACCGGTGCGGAAGTGGAAATGCTCGGGCTTAAAATTGGTAATATCGAGAAGCTGACCATGGATCAGGACAATCAACAAGCCGTAGTCGAGCTCAAGATCGAAAAGGGCATCTTGCTGTACGATGACGCCATCGCCTCAATCAAGACACGTGGCCTGATCGGTGACCAGTACATCAGTGTTGATCCTGGCGGGACCGGTGACCTGCTTAAGGAGGGCGATACGATCGTTGATACGGAATCCCCGATTGATATCATGGAGTTGATCAGTAAATACGCCTTTGGCGATGTAGAAAAGTAATCTGTGAAGGGAGACGTTAAAATGAAAAAAAAGTTGCTTGTTACACTTCTGCTTTTTGTTGCTTGTAGTTTCCTCATTGCAGAGAGGGCCTTTGCAGGTGAGCCAACGGATGTCGTCAGTGCACAGGTTGATAAAATTCTCAAGGTCCTGGTTGATCCAGCCCTGCAGGGCGAAGCGGCAAACGCCGAGAAGAGAAACCAGGTCATAGAAATTTCCAATGGAGTGTTCGATTACCACGAGCTTTCCCAACGCACCCTTGGCCGGAACTGGAGGGATCTGGACGCGAAACAGCAGGAAGAATTTGTGTCACTCTTCAGGGATCTGCTCAGCAAGGTCTATGTGGACAGGATTATGGAATACAGCGATGAAAAGATCACTTTCGACAAAGAGACCATGGCGTCGGCTGATAAGGCCGAGGTGCGTAGCAGCATTGTCACGGCTACAAAGACCATCCCTATGGATTACAGGATGTTCCTGAACAACGGTCAATGGAAAGTATATGATGTCATTATCGAGGGGGTCAGCCTGATCAAGAACTATCGTACCCAGTTTAAGGATATCCTGGCAAAAGGATCACCGGAGAAACTTCTCGAGTTACTCAGGGAAAAAACGGCTAAATCCTGAGTATCATTCTGACAGAGCATTATCCTGATAAAGGGACGAGGAAAAATGAGAGACATTCACATGCGGTCATCGACATCGCGGTGCGCAGTCATGATGTGCACCATGCTCTTCTCCCTGCTCGTTTTGGTTCCCGCTTCGAAGGCCGCCGACGTTTCAGCGGATTCCCTTCACGCCGGCTCCGGCAAGATCATGATCGCTGCAGCACAGCAAACGACGAGCACCGCTGTCGAAGCTCCGGATTATGATAGTGACGAGTATGGGGATGAAGAAGAGTCCGAACTCTCCGTGGCGGATCCTCTCCAGCCCTGGAATACGGTCTGGTATCATTTTAACGACAAATTATATTTCTGGTTATTGAAGCCTGTGGCCCAGGGTTACAAGGCAGTCGTGCCAACGATCGCACGGACCGGGGTCTCCAATTTCTTTAACAACCTTGCCACTCCCATCCGATTCGTAAACTGCCTGCTGCAAGGGAAGATGAAAGACTCGGGAAGTGAATTGGGGCGGTTTGTGATCAACAGCACTGTGGGAGTCCTGGGGTTTGGCGAAGTTGCGTCAGGCCTGGCCGGGCTGGAACCGCCGACGCCTGAGGACTTGGGCCAGACTCTCGGTTCCTACGGCGTGGGCAACGGTCTTTATATCATCTGGCCGATCTTTGGCCCTTCGACGGTGAGGGACACTGTCGGCCTGGTTGGCGATTACTTCCTTGATCCAGTGACTTACATTGATGATTTCGGCATCAGGGTGGCCGTCAAATCCGTTGACACGGTGAATGCGACATCCTTCCGCCTGGGAGATTACGAGGCCCTCAAGGATGCTGCACTCGATCCTTATCTCTCCATCCGCGACGCATATATCCAGAATCGCGCAAAAAAAGTGGCCGATTAGCAACTGCCAGGCAAACTGGAGCGGACTGACACCGAAAGGCCCCCGGTGTTTACCGGGGGCCTTTCAATTGCTGTACCCTGTCGATCATGCCTTAAAACAACGGGCCATCCTCTTGGCAAACACATACGCCCGGCGTCGCAGAAAACAAATTCCATTCAATTCAGGTGTTTTCGTTTGTCTGCGTGATGTTGATGGTTACTCGTATTTGATCTGCATCTGACTGCCGCTTTGCTCCTTATGGTTGAAGCCGTTGGCAAAACCCCAGAAGGAGATGATTTTCAAAAGCAGCTTGGCAGCGGCCATCTCGGAGACACGACTCGGTTCCGGCACCAGTTCGACCACATCGACACCACGCAAATCAATTTCTTTTCTTGAAAAAAGTGACTCCAGCAACTCAATCATCTGGTACCAGAAGAAGCCCCCCGGTTGCGGTGTGCCGACCCCTGGAACAGTCGCCGGGTTGAACACGTCCATGTCGATCGACAGGTAGACCGGACCTTCAAGGGAGTTGACCTTCCGCAGGAAAGATTCCCATTGTTCCTTGCCGCGCAGATCCCAGTCCAGGAAGAGCGAGATGCGTGGTTCTCTGGAGACGAGCTCAACCTCACTTTCGAAGACCGAACGTATGCCGGCCATCACTATCTTGTGGCCCTGCTCCAGCAAACGAGTGACGGGACAGGCATGATTGTACTTGCTGCCATGGTAACTGGTGCGCATGTCCGCGTGGGCATCGAGAAAAAGTACTGTGCCTGGTTCCGGCATGCGTGCCTTGACCAACGACGGTGTCAGAGAATGTTCGCCGCCGATGCCGATGAAGAGATTGTCGGTGGCTAAAGCGGCAACCTGTTCGGTCAGCCTGGCATGCAGGTCGGCATCAGATTGCAATCTGTCATCTGTGAACTGGGGCAGGACACTGAGCTTCATATGTTTGAACGGTGACCAGCCTGCGTCTTCTTCGTAAAATTCAAGTTGGCCGGTCGTCTCCAGAATAGCCCTGGGAGCATCGGCCGTGCCCGGCTTGAATGAAACCGTCCTTTCCAGGGGAACGGGCAGAATCAGAACGTCGGCTTCATCAAGCGGTGCGTTGGGCATGTCAAGAAAGTTTAAGGTGTCGGTCATGTCAGGGTCCTTGTGCTTTAAGAAGACGGAATTCAGGAGTCAGAATACGGAATATTGCAGGTCAAAACGATATAAATTTCAGACATCAATGGCTAGCCGCTCATGCACAGTTCTTCAAACACCGCGTTCTTCATCGCGGTCAGTAATGTCTCCAGCTGTTCCTCGCTGATAATATAAGGCGGCATCACATAAACAAGTTTGCCGAATGGGCGAATCCAGACGCCTTTATCGACAAAACGCCTGGTGATCGACTTCATATTGACCGGCTGTTTCAACTCGATGACACCAATTCCGCCTTTGAAACGGACCTCGGCGACGCCATTCCACTCCTGGCAGGGCAGCAGATGTTTTGAAAATGCCCTGGTCATGGCAGCAATGCGTTCCTGCCAGGGGCTGCTCAGGAGCAGGTCGATGCTGGCGTTGGCGATAGCACAGGCCAGTGGATTGGCCATAAACGTCGGGCCGTGCATAAATGCATGGGGTGCATGGCTCGAAATCGTGCCACTGATTTCTGCGGTCGTCAAAACGGCCGCCAAGGTCAGATAGCCACCGGTGATAGCCTTGCCGAGACACATGATGTCCGGTGCAATGCCGGCATGTTCGCACGCAAACAGTGTGCCGGTGCGTCCGAAGCCGGTAGCGATTTCGTCGGCTATCAAAAGAACGCCGTGTGTATCACATAAGGAGCGGACCTGGCGCAGATATTCCGGTGCATAGAATCGCATGCCGCCGGCTCCCTGCACGATCGGTTCAAGAATGACAGCGGCAATCTCACTATGGTGGGTTTCGAGCAAACTGCGGAAGCCAGCAATATCCTCATCCTGCCAGTCTGCGTCGTTTACGATCGTCGGCGCGTCGGCAAAGAGATGCTCTGTGAGTACATGAGAAAAAATATGATGCATGCCGGCCTGCGGATCACAGACCGTCATGGCACCGAAAGTGTCACCGTGATAGCCACGGCGAATCGTCAGTAGGCGCTGTTTGCCGGGGAGCCCTTTTGCATGCCAGTACTGGATGGCCATTTTGATCGCGACTTCGACACTGACCGAACCGGAATCACAAAGGAAAACACGTTCGAGAGGCTGCGGGGTCAGTCTTACAAGGCGTGCTGCCAATTCCGCCGCGGATCGGTGTGTCAGACCGCCGAACATGACATGAGCCATCTTGTCCAGTTGCTCTCTGGCCGCGTTGTTCAGAACTGGATGATTGTAACCGTGAATGGCGGACCACCAGGAAGACATACCGTCAATTAGTGTGCGACCATCTTCCAGCGTCAGATGAACGCCTTGCGCATGCTTGACCGGATAGGGCAGAGGTGCTCCCTCTAAAGGTGCGTAGGGATGCCAGACGTGATTTCTCTCGAAATCGAGCCAGCTATTGTCATCCAGTAGGTTGGGCATGTTTGGTCGTCCTGAAGTTTTCATCATCCTAGCGGAAAAGAAAGACATGAACAAGAGATGTGAATCTGCTGCAGGTATTTGGAATCAGGAATCCTTTTTATGTTTTGCCTTTCGAACTTCCTGCCCGGGCAATAACCTGTGTCGCAGCCACGCTACCAGCAGGGTGACGATCAATATCAAAGCAACCAGCAGGCCAAGTCGTCCCGCCAAAGTTTCCGCCTGCTGCCAACTGGCTCCGCCGAGGTAGCCGAGCCCCGGGTAGCTGAGCCCCCAGAGCAGGGCGCTCGCCAGGGTGTAGCAACTGAAAACAACCGGACGCATTTGGCTGGCTCCGGCGACGAACGGGACAAGGCCACGTATCGGACCAAGGAAGCGCCCGAAGAAAATGCTCTTGCCACCATGCGCGAAGAAAAAAACTTCAGTCAGATGGAGCAAGCTCTGACGTTTTTTCAATAAGCCCCAACGCCAGAGATGGACACCAAAGCGAGCTCCCAGCCAATAGCTGAGAAGATCGCCGAGTAAAGCGCCGAGGCCGGCTGCAGTCATGATGACCGCTATCGGCGCCTTGCCCTGAAAGGCCAGCCAGCCACTGAAAACAGTCAGTACACTGCCCGGCATGATCAAGCCGACCCCGACCAGAGCCTCAAGAAATGCAATCACTAAAACTGCTGCAGCGAAAATTATTCCGCCCGGCAAAAGGTTAAATATGTCTTGCAGCCACTGTTCCATTATTCTTTGTGTCTCTTCAGTGGTCGTTGGCTTGCATGTCTCATGCTTGCTATAGATTTGTGCAGCTTTCGGGAAATGTGCAGACCCCGTGGTCAAACCTTGAATTGTTCATGCCACTCATTGAATATCACCACTTTGTGCGAACCATATTTGGCCAAAGACACGCGCACCATGTCTACCGAGCGCATACCATGTTTGGATTTTGAAAAGAAGAGGTCTGCATAAGCAACTATTTTCTCCTCCGTGGTTTGTGGGCGCATGTCTTTGAGTGGTAGCGGCAACTTCTGTTTCATGATGTCCTGAACACTTAATCCAACGCCGATGTGGCGTTCGCAAATCAGGGCGTGACGAGGCAGTCTCTCCTTGCGCAGCAACTCTGCTCCGAGTACCCCATGAGTAATGTAGGGCTTGTCGCCGTGACATCCAAAGCCAGGTGTGTCTGTGAACAGGATGCCGATATCATGAAGTAGTGCTGCCTGCTCTACGAAATCTTTGTCGACAGGAATCTTTCGCTGAATGCGCCCAGCCACGGCAACCGCCAGACTGGCAACCTGATGACTGTGTGCGAGCAGGATGCCTTTGGCTATTGCCTGATCACAATAGTATTTTTCAATTAGTTCAAGTGGTTGCACATATATCCTTTTGTCAAGGCTAGCATTGATTTCAGATCCTTCAAGGAAATAAAGCTGGAAAAAACGGAACTCGGTGCAAGTAACGCGGAACGCGGCAAATCAAGGTCAGAGTTCTGGTGTGCTATCAAAGTGGTCGATGGAATTTTGCGAGTTTTATGTCTGCGGCAGGTGAGTCAGTTCGTTTCTGATAAGGTCGAAAGGACCTTCAAGGTTTTCGCATGTTACGCGCTGCGCGCTGAGGTTCTTGCTTTATACCCAGTAAATACAAGCTGATGGACAATTGTCCATGGCAGCTTCAATCTTCGTTTCCGGCGCTCCGCAGGGGTTGTAAACATTCGCTTTCTCGTGAGCATGACCATTAGGATTGTCTTCCATGCGGAAAACCTCGGGGCAAACTTGAGTGCAGACTTCACAGCCGATACAGCAATCCGGATCGATGGCAGGTGTGCGTGACATGAAGAATCTCCTGAGGGTTTAACGTTTTGAAAACATTTGCCCAAGCTTACTGCAAAAAGTTTCAGGAGGCTAGCCCGGATTTGATCATGATGCTAAATCAGATTTATAACTCTGTCCTGATTGCTTCATCACTCACTCAATAGAACCCCGATGGCCTGATCGTTCTGCCAGGCCATCGGTTGAAAGACAACGAAGCTTTGAGCAGATGCTAACTGGATTTTTTGCGTTCGGGTGAATCCACCTGATAAAGGTGTACGTCGCGCTGAGGGTAGGGAATGCCGATCGCTTCTTCATCAAAGCGTGTTTTTATGACGGCGTGAAGATCAAAATAGACGCCCCAGTAGTCGGTTGCTGCCACCCAGGGACGAACAGCGAAGTTCACGCTGTTGTCTGCCAGCTCCAGCACACCGATCGTCGGTGCGGGGTCTTTCAGAATACGGCTGTCGTTGGCCAGGATCTCCTTGAGCACTGATTTTACATGGCTCAAGTCAGCTTTGTAACTGACGCCGATGACCAGATCGACCCGACGGGTTGGTTTGGCTGAATAATTGATGATGTTGTCACCGATCAATTTACCATTTGGAACGAATATGGCCTTGTTATCGGCGGTTTTTAGTTGGGTCGAGAAAATATTGAGTGTTTCAACGACGCCAAGAACCCCTGCGGCCTCAATCAGATCACCCGCTTTAAATTGTTTGAAAATCAGAATCATGACGCCTGCCGCAAAGTTGCCCAATGAATCCCTCAGTGCCAGACCGATAGCAAGACCGGCGGCACCGACTATGGCAACTAGGGAAGTGGTCTGAATGCCTAGTTGGTTCAAAGCTGCAATCAGCGCAAAGGTGACGACAACGATGTTGATCAGATTGCTGACGAAGCCGGTTAAAGCCGGGTCAACTGCTCGCCGCTCCAGCAATCCCTTGACCAGCCGAGCTACAAAACCGGCTCCCCAGTAACCGAGAGCGAGAATAATAATGGCGTAGAAAATACTGCCCAACATGCCTGTTGCCATAGTTGCCTCCTGTGTTATTTGAGCATCTGAAGATAAAAGTCTTCTTCTCAAAGTGATGCATGGTTCTTGCACTACATATTGTAGCGCTTGATTTTTTCAACCAGGGTTGTTCGATTAATATTCAACAGCGTTGCGGCACGAGCTTTGATGTTTTTCGATTTGTCCATGGCCTGTTTGATGAGGGCTTGTTCGATATTTGCGATGGCTGCCGTCAGATCAAGGCCTTCATCGGGAATTTGCAGCGTCGGCAGGTAACTGTTCTCCTTTGATATTCCTCCAATCTTGGCAGGCAGATCCTGCCGATCTATAATGTCGCCGTCTGTCAGGGCGACGGCACGCTCGATGACATTTTCCATCTCACGAACATTGCCGGGCCATTCGTAATTTTCCAGCGCCCTGGCGGCCAGCGGTGTCAACTCCAACACCGGACGACGCATGTCTGTGCATATTTTTTTAAGGAAATGCTTCGCGAGTAAAGGAATGTCTTCACGGCGGTCTCGCAGTGGGGGGAGATGTATTGGAATGACGTTCAGGCGATAATACAGGTCTTCGCGGAATTCAGCGCGGAGAACCCTCTCTTCAAGGTCGGCGTTGGTTGCCGAGATGACGCGCACATCCAATTTTGTGCGGCGTGTCGATCCGACCCGCTCGATTTCCTGCTCCTGAAGAACCCGCAGTAATTTCATTTGCAGTTGGAGCGGCATGGTCCCTATCTCATCAAGAAAAATGGTGCCTTTGTTGGCGACCTCGAATTTGCCTGGTTTGTCTGCGACAGCCCCGGTAAACGAGCCACGCACATGGCCGAAAAGCTCACTTTCCAGCAATTCTGCCGGAATCGCTCCGCAGTTGATAACAATGAACGGTTTTTCTTTGCGCGAGCCATTGTAATGAATGGCGCGGGCCACCAATTCTTTGCCGGTGCCCGATTCGCCAAGAATGAGCACCGTTGAATCAGTGTGAAGAATTTTTTCCATTCGATAAAAGACCGGCTGAATGGCCGGGCTGTTGCCGATGATGTTGTCGAATTTGTATTTGCCTCGCAATTGCTGGCGTAAATAGAGATTCTCGGCAATCAACCGGCTCTTTTCAACAGCCTTTTCGATCAACACCTTCAGCTTTTCAAAGTTGAGAGGTTTGGTGATGTAGTCGAAGGCTCCTTCCTTCATGGCCTCGACGGCAGTTTCTGCACTTGCGTTGCCGGTAATCAGGATGACGTTACAGGGCAGGGAGTGCTCTTTGACGTGCTTGAGGATGTCTATGCCGCTGACGCCGGGAAGAAAGAGGTCGGTGATGATGACGTCGTAGCTTTGCCTGGAGAGTAAACTCAACGCATCTTCACCCGCAGCAACAGCGTCAACATGATAATTTTGACGCTTGAGAAGGAGTGTAAGTCCTTCGCGACTGCCTGGTTCGTCATCTATAAAGAGGATGCGGGCGATTGTGTCCATGAAAGGAATCTCCCCCTTTGCTGCGTCATGTAATTGACGACACAGGCAAAATATCACGAATATTAATAGGTTGCAAGGTCATTAAGCTCCCATAATGATGTTTGGTCCAATGGTCGACCGGTCAATGTTGGTAAAGCTTAAACAAAACAGATCCTGTATGAAGTCATTAATCTGGTTGTTTGTTGAAAGAGAACATCCGCGGCTTTTTCGTTGCACTGCCTTGCCCAATTTCGAAAGAAGGTAAATATTATTAGTTATTTCAGATGGTTAAAAATAGAACGGTTTTTGCTTGACACATTGCCTCCTGTTTTGATTAGATTGCCGGTGGTAAGCAACGTAAGTATTTAAATTTATTGAAATAAATTTACTAAGACTAAATATTTAGCATGGCTGAATCGTTTTTAATTTACGTAAACGGCCGAGCATGAACTTCCTGAGGAGAATGATCGATATGCCCGTTAAAAAATTTCGCAAGGTCATGGCTGCCAATCGTGGGGAGATCGCTATTAGGATTTTTCGTGCTTGTACGGAACTCGGCATCAGTACCGTGGCAATATACTCCGAGGAAGACAAGCTCTCTTTGCATCGCTACAAAGCCGACGAGGCCTATCTTATTGGCAAAGGCAAAGGGCCTGTCGATGCTTACCTGAGTATCGATGAAATTATTGATCTGGCTCGTAAAAAGGATGTTGATGCGATCCACCCGGGCTACGGTTTTCTCTCTGAAAATGCTGAATTTTCTGAAGCATGCGAACGAGCTGATATTGTCTTTATCGGTCCGACACCTGAAATCCAACGAAGTGTCGGAGACAAGATTTCCGGGCGCAAGGTAGCAGTTGACGCTGGCGTTCCTGTTGTGCCTGGAACTGACGATCCGATCCGTACGGAAGAAGAGGCCTTGATCTTTGCCAAGGAGGTCGGATATCCGATTATCGTCAAGGCGAGTTCCGGCGGTGGTGGTCGCGGCATGCGGGTCGCTCAAAACCAGAGAGAACTTCTTGATGGACTCAAGTCGGCGGCCTCGGAAGCCAAGGCGGCCTTTGGTGATGCCACAATTTTCCTCGAAAAATTTGTTGTAAAGCCAAAGCATATAGAAGTGCAGATTCTTGGGGACAACTACGGCAATATCGTACATTTCTACGAGCGCGATTGCTCCATCCAGCGTCGTCACCAGAAAGTGATCGAGATTGCGCCATCACTCTCTCTTAGTAACAAGAAGCGTAAAGAAGTCTGCGATTATGCTCTGGCCCTTTCAAGGCATGTCGGTTACCGCAATGCGGGAACAGTGGAGTTCCTGATGGACAATAAGGGTGACTTCTTTTTTATCGAGGTGAACCCACGCATTCAGGTTGAACACACTGTCACTGAACTGGTGACCATGCGCAATCTGGTGCAGGCGCAAATCCGCATTGCCCAGGGTTACAAACTCTCAGATCCAGAGATTGGCATCAAGAGTCAGAAAGACATCGAACTTCGTGGTTATGCCATCCAGAGCCGGATCACAACGGAAGACCCGAAGAATAACTTCGCGCCAGATTTCGGCACAATCAAGGCCTATCGAACCGCAGCCGGTTTCGGTGTTCGTCTTGACGCTGCTGCCGGCTATGCCGGGGCGATTATTACTCCGCACTACGATTCTCTGCTGGTCAAGATCTCGACCTGGGGGCTGACCTTCACCGACGCCTCACGTACTATGCATCGTGCATTACAGGAGTTCCGCATCCGCGGTGTAAATACCAATATCGGCTTCCTCGAGAAGATGATTACCCATCCGGTCTTCCTCGAAGGCAAATGTGACACTTCGTTCCTGGACGAGCATCCTGAAGTCTTTCAGTTTGCTGTCAAGAAAGACCGCGCCAACAAGATCCTCGGTCTCATCGGACACACCACGGTCAACGGCTATCCCGGGATCAAACCGGAAAAGCGGCTTAATTTCCGTGACCTACGCGAGCCGCATGTGCCGGAGGTTGAATATGGCAAGCAGCACCCCCGCGGTACTCGCGATATCCTGCTCGATAAGGGTCCGGAAGGCCTCGCGAACTGGGCACGTAAGAGCAAACGGTTGTTAATTACTGACACTACATGGCGCGATGCTCACCAGTCGTTGCTGGCAACGCGGGTCCGGACCCATGATCTGGACGTTATTGCCGAAGCAACCGCCCACCTCGGCGGCGGCCTCTTCTCTCTCGAGATGTGGGGTGGCGCAACCTATGATGTCTCAATGAGGTTTCTGACAGAGGACCCATGGGAGCGACTTGAGCGTCTACGCAAAAAAGTTCCGAATATTCTCTTCCAGATGTTGCTGCGCGGCTCCAACGCGGTGGGCTACACCAACTATCCCGATAATGTGATCCAGGAGTTTACGGTTAAGGCGGCCGAGTCCGGGATTGATGTCTTCCGCATCTTCGATTCTCTTAACTGGTCGAAGGGAATGCAGGTCGCCATGCAGGCTGTCCGTGAACGGACCAACTCTGTTTGTGAAGCAGCCATGTGTTACACCGGTGATATCCTTGATCCGAAACGCACCAAGTATCCCTTGAAATACTACGTCGACCTGGCCAAGGAACTGGAGAAGATGGGTGCCCACATCCTGGCCATCAAGGATATGGCTGGTCTGCTCAAGCCGTTCGCGGCCGAGAAACTGATCCGGGCTTTGAAAAACGAAATCGGTATTCCGATTCATCTGCATACCCATGATACTTCAAGCAATGGCGGCTCCACGCTGATGATGGCTGCCCAGGCCGGGGTTGATATTGTCGATGTGGCGCTTTCATCGGTTTCTGGCCTGACCGCCCAACCGAATATGAACGCTCTTCTCGCGACTCTGGAAGGGTCGATCTGGGAGCCACAACTTGATCAGGGCAGCATGCAGAAGCTGGCCAATTATTGGGAGACGGTGCGAACCTACTACGCGCCGTTCGAGTCGGAGCTGCGCAGCGGCACCGCCCAGGTCTACTATCATGAGATTCCTGGAGGTCAATATTCGAATTACAAGCCGCAGGTTGAAGGACTGGGTCTTGGTCATCGCTGGGAAGAATGCAAGGAGATGTATCGCAAGGTCAACGACCTGTTCGGTGATGTTATCAAGGTCACTCCCTCATCGAAAATTGTCGGCGATATGGCAATGTTCCTGGTACAGAACAACCTTTCGACGGAAGACGTTTTCACCAAGGGCGCAGAGCTTGCTTTTCCCCAGGGTGTGGTCGACTTCTTTAAAGGCATGATCGGCCAGCCGGTAGGAGGCTTCCCGCCGGAATTACAGAGGATCATTCTCAAGGGCGAGCAGCCGCTGACATGTCGTCCCGGCGAACTCCTGGAGCCGGTTGACTTTGTCGCCAAGAAAGAAGAATTACAGATCAAGCTGGGCCATAATGTGAGCGATCGCGACGTGCTGTCGGCGGTGCTCTATCCAGGGGTGTTCGAGGAGTACGATCGCTTTCGCCAGGAATACAGTGATACTTCCTTCCTGCCGACCCCGGTTTTCTTCTATGGATTGGATGTCGGTGATGAAGTCAGCATCGATATTGAAGCTGGCAAGACACTGATCATCAAACTGAACGCCGTGGGACGCGTCCACAATGATGGCACCCGCAATATCTATTTTGAACTGAATGGCGAACCGCGAGTGGTCTCAGTCAAGGATAACTCGGTCGAAACTGATAATATCAGCCACGAGAAAGCCGACCCGGCCAATGCCAAGCATGTCGGTGCGCCCATGCCGGGCAAGATTTTCAAGGTGATGGTGAGTGTCGGTGAAAAAGTTTCTGTCGGAGACACCCTGCTGACCACTGAGGCCATGAAGATGGAGACCAACGTCAAGGCCAAGATTTCTGGCGTTGTTGCCGAAATCCGCTTTGGTGCTGGCGATCCGATCGGCCAGAGAGATCTGCTGGTTGTTCTGGAGTAGCACAGCCGCCTGCAGGTGAGGGGGGTAAGCTGCTTCGCAGAAAATTGGTTTGACGAGATGCGTTGCCGAGTTAAAAATGGTACATTTTAGACGATATCAAATGCATGGAGTTGCATATGCCGATTAACTGGCTGCTGCTGGGTGGACACCAGACACAGAAACGCGAAGTCATCACTGAGCAGGATCCGCAGAAGAGTGTAGTGATTACCGAATGCTATTGCCCTAATGGGCACACTATTCTGACGGATAGAGCGCGGTTTCATGGCCATCTTGCTCTTACCCTCAAATTGAAAAACAAGACCGGCGAAGGGTTGTTGGTCATCAGTCCGGTTATCGGCGACCGCAGCCGGACTTTTATCGATTTTGAAAAACAGCCGGGCGAAGTCGTCGACATCTGTTGTCCAACATGTTCGGAACCTTTTCCCGTCTACAACGTCTGTCCCTGCGGGGCTCATCTGGTTGCTTTGTTTACTTCACAAAAAACACATTTCTCCCAGTGCATCGGCATCTGTCAAAGATTAGGATGTCTGCACTCAGAACTTCTCAGTGAACGGGATCTGCGGCTCTACAGTCGTCAGGATTATCTCTAAAAGAGCAGGGTGAATTTTCGCCGACCGGTCAAAATGCCGGGCTGTCTCTCTTCACATCCTTCCTGCCGACTGGTTGGCGCTGCCTTGTCTTGACTGAAGGACCTTACAATACTATATATTGGGGGTGTTCAACGCAGGGCATCTCCGGTCTTGCCACATAAATGCAGAGAGGAAAGAAAGATGAAAAAACAGTCTGGAAGGTATGTCGTACTGCTCACGTTTTTTGCTCTGGCAGGTCTTGGTCTCTTTGCCTGTGGCCAGGAGCAGGAAAAGTCTGTCGAAAAAACCCAAAAAGCAGCACCGGCAGCACCAGTCGCTGCGACTGCTAAAGGTATGATCAAAATTGGTGTCGCCGGTCCCCATTCGGGTGATCTGGCGGCTTACGGCATTCCGACCAAGGAGGCCGTTGAGATGGTCGCCGCACAGGTGAATGCCGCTGGTGGTCTGCTCGGCATGCAGGTGGAAGTGCTGCCGGTGGATGATCAATGCAAGCCCGAGATTGCTACCAACGCTGCGACGAAGCTGGTTTCCCAGGGTGTTGATGTGGTCATCGGCCATGTCTGTTCCGGCGCCACCAAGGCCGCTCTCGGCATTTACAATGAGGCCAGGATCATCGTCGTTTCTCCTTCTGCGACCAATCCCCCACTGACCCAGAGTGGCGAATATCCGAATTTCTACCGCACCATCGCTCCCGATGATGATCAGGGCAAGCTAGCCGCTGACTTTGTGACCGTCAAACTGGGCGCCAAGAAGATAGCCATTCTGCATGACAAGGGTGACTACGGTAAGGGTTTCGCGGATTTTTCCAAGCAATTTGTCGAAGCGAGCGGCCTTGCTGAGGTTGTCCTTTTTGAGGGTGTCACCCCGGGTGCCATGGATTACTCGGCGGTGGTACAAAAAATCCGTCATGAGAATGCCGATGCAGTTATCTTTGGCGGCTATCATCCGGAGGCTTCCAAACTGATAGCCCAGATGAATAACAAGCGCATGACAATCCCTTTCGTGGGCCCCGATGGCGTTAAGGGCGACGGATTTCTTGAAATTGCCGGCAAGGATGCTGAAGGTGTTTATGCGACCGGACCGATGGATGTTTCTGCCTATGCCGAGAATCGTCAGGCCAGGGCGGACTACACCGGCAAGTATGGCAAAGAGCCCGGCACGTTCTTCGACCAGGGCTATGCTGCCATGCAGGCCATCATGAATGCCATCAAGGTTTCAGGTGGGACTGAGTATGCAGGGCTGGAAAAAGCTCTCAAGACTTCTTATGTCGACACCACTGTTGGCAAAATCAGGTTCGACGCCAAGGGGGATGCGGAAGGGGTCGGCTTCTCTGTCTTTCAGGTGCAGGGCGGGAAGTTCGTCGAGTTGAAGTAGACTGATGGAGGAGTTTGACAAGACACGGGGGACAGGTCTGGCCTGGCCCCCGTGTCTCTTGCCATAGAGTAATCGGCGAGATCATGTCCATGGTCGTGGCAAAAGATTGATCCGGAGCAGATAAAGGGTGGCGGGGAAAATGGATTATTTTCTGGAACTCTCCATCAGTGGCCTAGTGCGGGGCAGTATTTATGCATTGATCGCACTGGGTTACACGATGGTTTACGGAATCATCCAGTTAATCAACTTTGCCCACGGTGAAATCTATATGATCGGTGCTTTTATTGCCCTTATCGTATCCGGGGTACTGACGATCTACGGTTTTTCAGGTGCTTCCATCCTTGTCCTTGCCGCCCTGATTGCCGTCATCTATGCCGCAGCTTATGGCTATACCCTGGAAAAGATTGCTTATCGCCCCCTGCGAAACGCTCCCCGTCTCTCGCCATTGATCAGTGCCATCGGCATGTCGCTATTCCTGCAGAATTATGTGTTGCTGGCACAAACTCCGGATTTTTTGCCGTTTCCGGCACTCATCCCCGATTTCGATTTCATGGAACCGATCGCGCATGTCATGGGCTCGGTTGAGTTGGTCATCCTGGGGACCAGTGCCGTCACCATGATTGCCCTGACCGTGCTCATCAAATACACCCGGATTGGCAAGGCGATGCGGGCGACCCAGCAGGACATGATTATGGCTCGCCTGGTCGGAGTCAATGTCGACAATGTCATCTCCATGACTTTTGTTATCGGCTCGGTTCTGGCCGCGATTGGCGGCGTATTGGTCGGCTCATATATCGGGCAGATTAATTTCTATATTGGTTTTATGGCCGGCGTAAAAGCATTTACTGCGGCAGTTCTTGGCGGTATCGGCAATATCCCGGGTGCAGTCCTCGGTGCCCTGGTCCTCGGGTTGGCTGAGTCGTTTGCTGCAGGCTATGTCTCAAGTGCCTATGAGGATGTTTTTGCTTTCGGGGTTCTGGTCCTGATCCTGATATTGCGCCCCTCCGGTCTGCTTGGTAAAGCCGTCAGGCAGAAGGTCTGAAGCTGAAGATGGTATGAAGAACCTGACCGATGACATCAAACGTTCCTTTCTGGTCGCCCTCTGGTTTGTCTTTCTGACTTTCCCGTTGATGGTGGTCAAGGTGAACACCCTCAAGAATATCGTTGAGTGGCGCTGGCTGAATATGCTCTGGGTTGCGATTGGTGCCTTTGTGTTGTCAATCATCTGGCGCTGGGCAATGGCACGTCGACAGCTTAAGAGCAAAGCAGCAGAAAGTGGAGAAGAGGGGTTGGACAAGGCCTTGTTGGGCCAGAGGGTGATGGAAGACCCCAAAATCTTTAAGCCGGTCCTGGCATGTATTGCCCTGATAACCATGGTCTTTCCACTGTTGGTCGACATCTACCAGGTCAATATCATGGTTTTGGCCCTGATCTTCGTGGTCCTCGGACTTGGTCTCAACATTACGGTTGGACTTGCCGGCCTGCTGGATCTCGGCTATGTGGCCTTTTTCGCTGTCGGTGCCTACACCTACGGCATCCTGAACAGCTTCTGGGGATTCGGTTTCTGGTCAAGCCTGCCAATCGGCGGCCTGATGGGGGCCTTGTTCGGCATCGCGCTGGGCTTTCCGATATTGCGTCTGCGTGGCGACTACCTGGCAATCGTTACCCTTGGTTTCGGATCCATCGCCAAGATCGTCATCGAGAACTGGGAAGAGGTTTTCAATGGGGCCAAGGGGATCGCCGGTATTCCGCGCCCCGGATTTTTCGGTGCGGACATGAGTATCACAACGGCGACGACTTATACCTATTACCTGATGATCCTGATGGTTGTTTTCACTATTTTCATGACCAACCGCCTCAAGGACTCACGGATTGGGCGCGCCTGGATGGCCTTGCGGGAAGATGAGATTGCCTGTGTGGCCATGGGGGTCGATATGGCGAGGACCAAGTTGGGGGCCTACGCATTCGGCGCCTTCTGGGCTGGCCTGGTCGGCGTTATTTTTGCGGCGCGCAATACCTATATCAATCCGAACAGCTTCACCTTCATGGAATCGGCCCTGGTGCTTTCCATCGTTGTGATGGGAGGTATGGGCTCGATTGTGGGCGTTATTATCGCTGCGCTGGTATTGATCCTGACCCCTGAATATCTGAGGGCTTTTGCCGAATATCGCATGTTGATGTTCGGTGCCGTGATGGTGTTGATGATGATCTTCCGTCCCGAAGGACTGATTGCCAACGTGCGCCGGAAATACGGTGGCCGCAAACCGGTGATGGAGGGAGCCAGTGTCTGGAACGATGAATAAGCTGCTCGAAGTTAAGGACCTGACCATGGATTTCGGTGGTCTGCGTGCTGTCGATGCGGTCTCACTGGATGTCAGTGCTGGCGAGATTGTCGCCCTGATTGGTCCGAACGGCGCCGGCAAGACGACCTTCTTCAATTGTGTGACCGGGATATACAAGCCGTCCAAAGGAACAATCCTGGTGCATCCTCCCGGAAAGAAAACCCAGCGTATCAACGGACTCAAGCCGAACCGGGTGACGACGATCGGCATGGCCAGGACCTTCCAGAATATTCGGCTTTTTCAGAACATGACGGTTCTTGAAAACGTCATGATTGGCCGACATTGCAGAACCACGACCACTATCATTGGGGCCATATTGCGTGATGGCAAAACCCGGCACCAGGAACAGGAGACGGTTGAAAGAAGTTATGCACTGCTGGAAAAGGTCGGTTTGACTGGGTATGCCGATGAGTTTGCCAAGAATCTTTCTTACGGCGCCCAGCGGCGGCTTGAAATAGCCCGGGCCATGGCAACCGATCCGTTCCTGCTGCTGCTTGATGAGCCGGCGGCGGGTATGAATCCCCAGGAAACCAGGGCCCTGGATCAATTGATCGTCGGCATCCGTAAAACTGAAAATATCGCGATTCTTTTGATCGAACACGATATGAAACTGGTGATGAATATTTCCGATCGAATCTACGTTATGGAATACGGCAAAGAGATCGCCCGGGGAGTGCCCGCGGAAATCCGCAGCAACCCCAAGGTCATTGAGGCCTATCTCGGCGAGGAATGTGATGCTTGAGCTGCGTAACGTTGAAACCTGCTACGGTAATATCCAGGCCTTGAAGTCGGTTTCCATGGTTGTCAACGAGGGTGAGATTGTCACGCTGATCGGTGCTAACGGAGCGGGCAAGAGTACCACCTTAATGACGATCTGCGGTGTGACTCCACCCCGCCGCGGTGAGATTTTATTCCAGGGCAAGCCGATTCACAAACTGGCGACTGACAGGATCGTTGCCCTGGGCCTTGTCCAAGTCCCTGAAGGTCGCCGGATCTTCCCAGGCATGTCGGTTCTTGAAAATCTTGAGATGGGCACTTTCCTGCGTCGCGACAGGAACGAGATACAGAAAGACCTCGACTATGTATTTGATCTCTTCCCCATTCTGGCTCAACGTCGTTCCCAGTTGGGTGGCACCTTGAGCGGTGGTGAACAGCAGATGCTGGCTATTTGCCGTGCACTGATGGCACGTCCGCGCTTACTTTTGCTGGACGAGCCTTCCCTGGGGCTGGCGCCGTTGATCATCAAGCAGATTTTCGAAATCATCCGCAAGATCAACCGTCAACAGCAGACGACCGTGTTTCTGGTCGAGCAGAACGCCAACCAGGCCTTGAAGCTGGCTGATCGTGGTTACGTTATGGAGAATGGACGAATTACCCTGACTGATACGGCGGAAAAACTGCTTGATAATGAGCTGGTCAGGGAGGCCTACCTTGGACTGTGAATTAAATGTCTATTCTGTTTTGCAGAAGAGTGGTGGGGATGACCTCTGGTGAGGATTGGTGAGTCAAGCAGGACACCCGATTATTCTTTGCAGAGAGCCCGTTCCGTTCGTGGTTTGATCCCTTTTAAATGCGGTTGATTTATGCGAATATTGCCGCAGTGAATAGACTGACTCGGTTTTCGCCAACGACAGGGCTTATAAGGTGGAAATTAAGGTAAAACTCTATGCCGTATTGCAGCTCGGGCGTTTCAGGGAAGAGAGCTTTGACTTCTCTGCCGGGACAACGGTCGGAGATGTCGTCAAAGAACTGGACTTGCCGCCTGAACATGTCGATATTCTTCTGGTCAATGGTCGGCATGCTGATGCTGGACATCCGCTGGAAGAAAACGATGTCCTTTCAGTGCTGCCGATGGTCGAAGGTGGTTGAACAGGTTAGGATCGAACCAGGAGAGAGTGTCATGCGTTTCCTGACAGACAGTCCAGCGGCAGAACCGGCATCGGTTCTTTACCGGCGCTGTACGGTGGATCTGAAAAGTGGTGACATGCAGATGGCCGAAGTGCCGTGCCGCAACCTTGAAGATGTCCTTGGCGGTTTCGGGCGTTCCTTCCAATTCCTCGCTGAACGTGACATCCGTGATGCCTATGTCGACGACAATCCGCTGATTGTCAATGTCGGCCTGCTGACCGGCAGTCATGCCATGACCGGTCTGCGAACCTATTTTTCCGGCTACAGCCCGATCAAAGGTTCGAAAAAGGGCTTGCCGGCGGCCATGTGGTCCGCTGGCAGTGGTAAATTTGGCGCCAAGTTGAAGTGGACCGGCCTCGACGAACTTGATCTTCGAAAATCGCTCCGACGCAGCCGGTTTATGTCGTGATCAGAGAGAGTGTAGATGGCCCAGTGGTGGAACTTAAACCCGCCACTCACCTGCTTGGTCTCACCACCCATGAAAAGATCATGGCGCTGCAGAAACAGTATGCTGACGCCCATTTCGCGGCAATCGGACCGGCGGGTGAACATTGGCAGAATGTTTACGTCGGAGCGGTTGCGCTGAGTACGGAGAATCAACTCAGATCGAAACAGGATAAATGCCGTTTTGCCGGTCGGGGCGGCATGGGCAGTCTCATGGGCTATAAAAATGTGCTCGCCCTGGTGGCCCAGAGCAGCGACAAACTGGGCAAGATCCCCGATCCGGTCAAAAAGGCCAACATCAACGTTGTCAAGGGCGGCGGTTCGGCTCGCCTGCAACCGATCAAACGTGGCGGCGGCGGCGGAACCTGGGCGGCCTATGATGTTCTGCAGGCCTTCCATGCGGTGCCGGTCAATAACTTCCGGCCGCAGGGCAACGACCTGCCCGAAAGGCTGTTTCGGGAACAGGTTGAGCAGGATTACGTGATCAAGTCAGAGGCCTGTTACCGGTGCGGGATCACCTGTCACAATAATATCTATAAACGCAACGCAGGATGGCAGCGCAGGAGAATTCCTGGCCAAGTTCGATTACGAACCGCTGAATCTGCTTGGCACCAATCTCGGTCTGCATGAGGCCGCACAGGCCGCGGCGCTGATACATCTCTGTGACAATTACGGTATGGATGCCATTTCGGTCGGGGTGACCGTCTCCTATGTGCTTGCCTATAATGAACGGCACCCCGAGCAGCGACTTCTCAACGGGGCGACTTTCGGCGATTTCGCAAAAATCCGGGAGCTTGTCGAAGCAGACCGGACAGGGCAGTATTCCGGAGATCGGTCGCGGTTGCAGGCGTCTTTCCGAGAGTACCGGTGAAACCGGTTATGCCTACCATGTCAAGGGACTGGAACTGCCGGCTTACCAGCCTGAAACCAACCCCGGTTATGCCTGGGCCATTGCCGGTGGACATATGTCGATGGGAACCTACGGTATGCTGGCCCGTGAAGGCAAGACCGATCTGGACTCCTGGGTCAAGGCGATCACGCGGGACAAGTTGCAGATCGTCGGTTTTGATATGATCGGTCTGTGCAAGTTCTTCGATATCGTCAACGGCATCGGCACTGCCATGGTGGTCGATTGCCTCAAGGCCGAGCTGTGGGCTCAAAGTCACAGCACAGGACCTGTCTGCCGCTGTGGAACGGGCTTTTTTACGCGGCCTTGCTCTTGAGCTGCGGCAAGGGCTACGACAAAGATGAGTTCTGCCTGCCAGCTGAAGTGACGGAAAATCCGAACCTGAACATCACCTTGCCCAAGCTCACGACTCCTGAATTTCTGGCGGCACTGGAGAAGCGGGTCTGGGCAGTCTTCGATCGGGAGTTGCAGGATCTGTCTGTAGGTGGCGCCTTTCGGAGGCATTTCCTGCTCCTGTTAAAATTATGGAGTGCAGTCGTGAGGCTTACTGGAGGACAGATTATCAGTTCGGAATTCCGCGCGTCGGGTGAACAGGGCTTCAAAGCTGTGAACCCGGCGACCGGCGCCGTTCTTGAACCTCAATTCTGTTGAGGCGACCCGGGATGATGTTGACAGCGCTGTTCGCGCGGCTGCCGCTGCTTTCGATCTTTACTCCGGGCTGCCTGCAGTGCGGCGTGCGGCATTCCTGGAATGTATCGGCGAAGAATTGACGACGCTTGGACCGGACTTGATTGATCGTGCCAGCAACGAGACGGCGCTGCCCGGGTTAAGGCTCGAAGCAGAACTCGCCCGCACCGTCAACCAATTGAAACTCTTTGCGCAACAGGTTCTGCGTGGTTCGTACCTTGAGGTGCGTATCGACCGTGCCCTGCCGGAGCGGACGCCGAACGCGAAGCCTGACCTGAGAGCCATGCAGATTCCGATCGGTCCGGTTGCCGTGTTCGGAGCAAGTAACTTCCCGCTGGCGTTTTCTGTTGCAGGAGGGGATACTGCCTCGGCGCTGGCGGCTGGTTGTCCGGTTGTAGTCAAGGGCCATCCGGCGCATCCCGGGACTTCTGAACTGGCCGGTCAGGCGGTGTTGCGGGCTGTTCGGAAATGTAACGTTCCGCCGGGAGTCTTTTCCCTTCTGCAATCGAAGCATACCGCTGCCGGTGTCGCCCTGGTGCAGCATCCGTTGGTCAAGGCCGTCGCTTTTACCGGTTCGTTATCAGGTGGACGGGCCCTCTTTGACCTGGCCCGCTCGCGCCCGGAACCGATTCCGCTCTATGCAGAGATGGGCAGTGTTAACCCGGTCTTCTACCTGCCGCAGATTATTGACGACAAGGGCGCGCTGCTTGCAAGGGCCCTGGTCGAATCACTGACTCTCGGTGTCGGGCAGTTCTGCACCGCGCCGGGGCTGGTTGTGGTGATCAGGAGCACCGCAACGGAAGACTTTGTGTGTGAGGTCGAAAGCTGTCTTGCAGCAAAACCTCCTGGTGTCATGCTGCACGAAGGGATCAAGAAAAACTTCCTGGCCGGGTTGCATCGGCTGTTGTCCATTGATGGTGTTGTCAAACGAGGCAATCCGTTCCCGATTCTGGATGATTGCCTGGTTGCTCCGGCTCTGTTGCAGACTGATGCGCAGGGTTTTTCTCGATCATCCTGCGATTGCCGAAGAAGTTTTCGGACCAGCGGCGATGGTCGTCGTCTGTGCTTGCAAAGCCGAGATGCTGGCTGTGGCGAACAGCTTGCCGGGCCAGCTGACAGCTTCAATGCATGGCACCGAAATGGAACTCGGTGCCTTTCGTGAGCTGTTGGCTCTCCTTGAACGCAAAGTCGGGCGTTTGATCATTAACGCTTTTCCGACCGGAGTTGAGGTGTGCGCCTCAATGCATCATGGTGGTCCCTATCCGGCAACCACTGACAGCAGCAGCACTTCGGTTGGACCCAATGCTGTGAAACGTTTCCTGCGTCCGGTTTGTTACCAGAATTTTCCGCAGGAATTGCTGCCGGAACCATTACGTGACAGGAATGATCAGCGTCTCTGGCGTCTGGTTGATGGCAGCTTGAGTTGTGACGACCTGTAGTTTTGCGAATCCTTCAGCTCTTTGTTTTGCGATCAACTTGTTAAACTCAGCAGTATAATGAAATGGGCGTTACCGTTGTTATCCCGGCGCGTTATGCCTCAGCCCGGTTTCCTGGTAAGCCGCTCGCCGACCTGCCTGGCAAGCCGATCATCCAACCGGCACGGATCGTCTGGCCGAGGTTGCCGCAACTCTTGATAATGAACTGATCGTGAATGTGCAGGGTGACGAACCCCTGATTGAAACGGCCATGATCAGTGCCGCTGTGGCGCCGATGCGGGCTGATCAATAGATCCATATGGGAACGCTCAAGACCCCCCTGAATCCGGATGTCGTCAAGGTGGTGACCGACTGACAAAGTTTTGCCTTGTATTTCTCATGTGCTTGAACATGACGACCGGATCGTGGTGGCAGAAACCAACCTGGTTGGGCAGGAGATTGATACTCACGAGGATCTGGAGCGGATCAGGGAGTTTCCTGTCCGTTTTGCTTAGGTTGGATTTTCAGTAATAAGGGGTTTCCATTTAAGCCCCGGAAGTGTAACATTCTGCGCTTAAATTGTGTTTGTATGCGGTTGATAATTTTTTTGGTCAGGAGACCTACTTATGAAGACCAAGTTCATATTCATTACCGGTGGTGTTGTTTCATCTCTCGGCAAGGGCTTGGCGGCCGCCTCCATCGGAGCTCTCATGGAGGCGCGCGGGCTGAGGGTTTCCATGCAGAAACTTGATCCTTATATCAACGTCGACCCGGGCACGATGAGCCCCTTTCAGCACGGCGAGGTCTTTGTGACCGATGATGGCGCAGAGACTGATCTGGACCTCGGGCATTACGAACGTTACACCACGGCGAGTCTGACCAAGAAGTCGAACTTTACGACTGGACAGGTCTACGACTCAGTCATCCGCAAGGAACGTCGCGGCGATTATCTCGGTGGTACGGTTCAGGTGATTCCCCATATTACCAACGAGATCAAGGCAAAAATCCTCGACAATGCCAAGAGTGTGGATCTCGCCATTATTGAGGTTGGCGGCACGGTTGGTGATATCGAGTCTCTGCCTTTTCTTGAAGCAATCCGCCAGTTTCGTAGCGATCTGGGTCCTGAAAATGTTCTTTATGTCCACCTGACGCTGGTTCCTTTATTCCGACCGCTGGTGAGCTGAAAACCAAACCGACCCAGCACAGCGTTAAAGAGTTGCGGCAGATCGGTATCCAGCCGGACATTCTTCTGTGCCGGTGCGATCGTGAGCTGCCACGCGATATGAAGGCTAAAATAGCTCTGTTTTGCAACGTTCGCGAAGAATCGGTGATTACGGCCCGTGACGTTGAGACGATTTACGAAGTACCGCTGGCCTTCCACGAGCAGGGCCTCGATGAGAGGATTGTTGAAGCACTGAATATCTGGACCAAGAACCCGGATCTGAGTGCCTGGGAAAGGATTGTCAAGCGGGTCAAGGAGCCAGCCGGCGT
>CAWKAV010000002.1:0-153439 GCA_963847735.1 uncultured delta proteobacterium
ATGGCTTTTTATTTAAAAAGAGCCTTCGGGAACGAAGAAAATGTTCTCGTCATTAATTCTTTACGTTTAGAAAAGTCTGGTGATGCCGCGCAGATAGATCATCTGATTTTGCATGAGTACGGCATGATCATTATTGAGAGCAAGAGCGTCTCGACTAAGGTTGCGGCTTAACGAATATGGTGAGTGGGCGAGGTTAGTTGATGGTGACTACAAGGGATGGCCTCACCTGTTAAACAGGCACAACGACAAGCAGAATTTCTAAAAAGTTATTTAACGCCGTTTACTGATGTCTTCTTAAAAAGGTTGTGGGTATACAATTGAAATTCGACAAAATGCCGATCGATCTTGATCGTCGCATATCTCAGATCAAGGCATTATTTCAAGGCCGAAGAAACAGATCGAAGACCTTGATTACATTCGCAAGGCAGATCAAGTTGTCGATAAAGTTAAAGAGATTATTGCGCGATACAGGAAAGAAGAAAAAGCAATCCTGAGTATGTCTCTAGGGCCTTACTACCTGGGTAAAACAGCACGTAAAACTACCAGCCAGTTCCTGTTGAAGAGGCACAAACCATACGCGGTTGGAAGTGCATCGAAAATAGCAGTTAAACAAGAGGTGCCCAAGCAAGCAGCACTTAAAGTAAAACCACCCATTGCAGTTCAAAGCACTGTCAAATATTGGTCGAAATGTGGCAAATGCCACGGCGATAGTGTTGAAGTCGTCTACGGTAAGTTCGGCTATTACATCAAATGCAAAGAGTGTCAGAAGAATACTGCCATTAGTGAAAACTGTCCGTCTTGTAAGGATAAATTGCGTGTACGCAAGCTGAAGGAGAGTTTCTTTTTGGAGTGTGGCAAGTGTGAAACTTCGAAGTTGTTTCATAAGAATCTTTAGGACTGCGTGGTACCTTACAATAGTTCGGGAAAGATCCACTTGATGCCAGATCTGTCTGATTATCTGAAAATGTTTGCACAACTCAACCGTGCGTCCGGTTCGCTCTGGACCGAAGCCACGCTGAAACGTGCCCCGCATAAGCCGATCCTGCTGTTGGCGGTGATCGACCTGATCAGTCGTGGGGTTTTCGATTCTCCGGTTCTCAGTGTGACGAAAGACCTGGTTGAAGCCAACGAGCTGTTCAACGGTTACTGGCGTCGTGTTGCACCGTTGGGGCATACCAGCAGCATCGCTTTTCCCTTTTCGCGACTGCAAAACGAACCTTTCTGGAAATTGATCTCTGCTTCCGGTGAAACGGTCGATATCGGGCGGTTGAATATCAGACTCGGTGACACAATTGCGGCAACATGCCATTGCAGCCCGTTTGGATGAAGAGTTATTCCGATTCATGCAAAATCCAGCCAGTCGCGAAGCGCTAAGAAGTACGTTGCTGTCAGCAAACTTTTCGCCAGAGTCACAGGTGGCACTGGCAGAGCAGATCGCTATCAACGACGAGGCTTACTGCTACAGCCAGAAATTGTACGAAAAGGCACATCACCCACTTGTGGAGGAAATGATTGAGACGGACCAATACAAGCCGATGGTACGTGACCAGGGTTTCCGTCGAGTGGTTGTTTCCGCCTACAATCATCGCTGTGCCCTATGTGGCTTGCGGATTGTCACGCCCGAAGGTCACACCGCAGTAGATGCAGCACATATCGTGCCCTGGAGTAGAAGCCAAAATGACGATGTCCGCAACGGTATGGCCCTTTGTAAACTTTGCCACTGGGCGTTCGATCGCGGCATGGTCGGTGTGTCGCGTGATTACAACGTGATTGCAGCACGACATATCGGTTTAGATCCGAACGTGCCTGGTGTGTTGCAGACGATGTCGGGTCGGGGCATCCTTCCGCCGAGTGAGCGCGACTTGTGGCCGGCTCAGGAGTTTCTCAACTGGCATCGCAAAGAATTCAGGTTGTAGTGGTGAGGCTTTATTGATAGGGCCTGGCGTTCTGGAGTCTGCGACTATTAGAATATGTATTATGCCCCCCCATTTACAGGAGTGTTGTTTGAAGCATATTCACGTCACCTGCGCCATCATTGAGCATGACGGCCTCATCCTTGCCGCTCAGAGGAGTGCCACCATGAGTTTGCCGCTCAAGTGGGAGTTCCCTGGTGGAAAGATTGATCTTGGTGAGTCACCAGAAGAGTGTCTCACAACGTGAGTTATTAGAAGAGCTGGGCATCCAGGTCTGTTTGGAGAAAAGTCTCCCTCCCAGCACACACAACTATCCGAATTTCGCGATTACGCTTTACCCGTTTGTCTGCACTATCACATCTGGTGAAATAGTCCTCCACGAACACACAGCCATCAATTGGTTGCCGCCAGAGGAACTTCATACCCTTGATTGGGCCGAAGCTGATGTGCCGGTGATCGAGTTGTATCTTGCCGATTGGGAGCCTTGCTCACGTTGAAACCTATCGCTCACGGCATATACGAAGCGCTCATTGATGAATGCCTCCGCGATACTTTGGCGAAATATCCGGAGTTAAGAACCGTTTTCGGCAAGATCGATCCGGAAGAGCAGCCGGCCCGTTATGCCTGCTTTCGTGGCCAAGGTACTCGAACAGGCTCTACGCGAAGAATCTGATCCGGACAAACGGTTGGCCCTCTGTAATCGGATTCTTGGACAAGTGGCTCAGGAACCTGGCAGAAGTCATCTGGAAAAGCATCGCCTCGTTTCGGAACAAAAACCTGTCCTCCTTGAAATCACCCCACCGCATTACGGCAAATCAGGTATACCAAGACCTCACACTTCCCTATCAGAAAGCAGTCTCTTTACCGGCTCACCCCATGAACCGCAGTTGGCTCATGAACTACTTGAAGAGATGCGCTCCGCTGATGGCGTGGATATCCTGGTCTCATTCATCAAATGGTCCGGACTGCGTCTGCTGATGCCGGCCTTTGAGGACTTGCGCGATCGCCAATGTGCCGGTGCGCTTGATCACGACCTCTTATATGGGCGCATCCGATGCGCCGGCGGTGGAATGGTTGGCGCAAGTTGCCAAACGTTGAGGTGCGCGTCTCCTACGACACCGAGCGAACCCGATTGCACGCCAAGGCGTACCACTTCAAGCGAAACAGCGGTTTTGCAACGGCTTACATCGGTTCGGCCAATATGTCCCAGGCTGCGATGACTAGCGGACTGGAATGGAATCTCAAAATCACCGCTCAGGATATGAGGCATATCCTCGAAAAGTTCACAGTTGAGTTTGAGACTTACTGGAACAGCCGTGAGTTCATCCACTTTGATCCTGAGAACCCCGATCTTTTTCGCACCGCCATAGATCGCGCTCGCAATCCTCAGCTCTAACGGGCCCACGGTATTCTTCGATCTCAGCCCTCATCCTTTTCAGGAACGTATCCTTGAAGCATTGGAACGAGAGCGCAATAGCCATGACCGCTGGCGCAATCTGGTCATTGCTGCAACTGGTACCGGCAAGACCGTTGTCGCTGCATTCGACTTCCAACGTTTCTTTGAGCAACGTACAGAAGCAGGCACGATTTCTTTTTGTCGCTCACCGGCAAGAGATCCTCCAGCAGGCTCAAACCACCTTTCGCAATGTCCTGCGCGACCAGAATTTTGGTGAACTTCTGGTGGGGCAGTTTCAGGCAAATCGGACTGGAGCACTCTGTTTTGCTCCGTCGGTATGCTGGCCAATCGGCGACTGTGGGAGCAGGTGGGTCAGGACTTCTACGATTACATTGTGGTCGATGAAGCTCATCATGGCACAGCTGCAAGCTACAGGCCGATCTTCGAACATTTTGCCCCACAGGTTCTCCTTGGTCTGACTGCCACACCTGAGCGGATGGATGGTGAAAATGTCGCCGCTGATTTCGGTAATCGCTTTGCCGCCGAAATTCGCCTCCCCGAAGCGCTCGAAGAAAAGCTTCTCTGCCCCTTCCACTATTTCGGCGTGGCCGATCCAATCGCTCTCAATCAGGACCAGTTCTGGCGCAATGGCAAGTATGATGTGACTGCTCTGGAAAATGTTTATGTGCTGGACACTGTACGGGCCAAGCAACGCGTAGACGCAATTGTTGCGGCGCTCAACCGCTATGAGCCAGAGTTGAGCTCACTTAAAGGTTTCGGTTTCTGCGTCTCAATCAAACATGCGATCTTCATGGCGGAGCAGTTCACACAACGGGGGATACCGTCGGCGGCCATTGTCTCTGGTGTCGAGAATGGACATTGCTCAGATTTACTGGACGATCTTAAAGCCGGTCGGCTGACCTTCCTCTTTACCGTCGACAAGTTAAGTGAAGGTGTCGACGTGCCGGAGGTGAACACGGTCCTCTTTCTGCGACCCACCGAGAGTTTGACCGTCTTTCTTCAACAGTTGGGGCGAGGCCTGCGCCACGCAACAGGAAAGGATTGTCTCACTGTCCTCGACTTCGTCGGACAGGCCCACCGACGCTACCGGGTTGACACCAAGCTCAAGGCGCTTCTGCCACGACACCGCTTTTCCATTGACAAGGAAGTTGAGCTCGATTTTCCTCACCTCCCTGCCGGCTGTTCCATTCAACTTGACCGACTCTCCCGGCAGTACGTTTTGGAGAACATCAAGGAAAATCTTGGCCGCTTGGCTGTACAGGTCCCCGACCGTCTACAGACCTTTACCAACGAAAGCGGCCAGGAACTGACCTTCGGCAATTTCATCCGCTACCACGATTACGAGCCGGAAGTGTTGCTGGCTAAGGAGACGTGGTCTGGTTGGAAGGCCAAGGCACAGCTGGCACAAATCCCTATTGACCCAGACCTTGCGCGACTGAAGAAGACCTTGGTGCGAGCTGCTTTCATCAACGGCCCACGAGAAATTGCCTTGTTGCGTGATGTCCTTGTCAAGGTAGGCCAAGGGGCCATTGACGATGCTCTGGCGCTTGCCGGACAGGATGTCATGTCTGTGTACTATCGTATCTGGGGAGATAAGGGTAGCAATCTTGGTATAACCTCCCTGAGGGATGCTTTCTGTCGCCTTGCAAATAATCCATCGATCCTGGCTGACCTGGACGAAATCCTGGCTTGGTCACTAGATACCACTGAGGTTAGCGGACAGATTCCTGAACTTCCCTTTGCTTGTCCGCTTGAGCTGCATGCTGGTTATGGCGGCAAGGAGATACAGGTAGCCTTTGGCAAGGCTAACCTAGAGACGGCTGGGCAGACCGGGGTTGGGGTGTTCCATTTTCCTGACGTCAAGGCCTATGCGTTGCTAGTCACTTTTCAGAAGACCGAAAAGGAGTTCTCGCCAAGTACCATGTATGCTGATTATCCCATCAGCAGGGAACTCCTTCATTGGGAATCACAGGCGAATACTGCTCAGCGTCACAAAGACGGGCAGAATCTGATTCATCATAAAGATCGTGGTTACACGATTTTGGTTTTTGCACGCGATTTGAAAAAGAGAAACGGTGCCACTGTGCCGTTTACCTATCTTGGGCCGGTTGAACGCGTGAGTTACGAGAGCGAACGGCCTATCAAGATGGTGTGGCGGTTGCGGCATTTGATGCCGGTGGAAATGTTTGAGGATAATCGTCGGGGTGGGTAAGTCAGTTGAAGAATCTAAAAGGGGCAGCCCCTGACTACGGACAAAAAAGCAAGTCGAAAATGTCCCGGGTCAAGGGCGACCTTTCCCACCTACGGTCAGAAGGCCGGGAGTTCGAATCTCTCGTGGCGCGCCATTTAAGATTAGGTCAATTCGGCGCTGCGGGAGGGTAAGCGTGCCAAATAGCGCAAAGCCCTAGAGCCGGGGACACTCAAGATAGAGTGTCCCTTTTGAGTGTCCCTTTTGAGTGTCCCCAATTGAAAATTGTTTTGTGCTTTGATTTCGGCTAATATCGCAGCATCTTATTGGTTG
This sequence comes from uncultured delta proteobacterium, assembly GCA_963847735.1. Lineage (GTDB taxonomy): Bacteria > Desulfobacterota > Desulfuromonadia > Desulfuromonadales > BM103 > CAWKAV01. The sequence continues at coordinate 5,852 of CAWKAV010000002.1, forward strand.
ATTTGTTATGAAATTATCAGGGGGGAATCATGTCACGCACTTCTCGGGCGGTAGCTATCGGCTATCCACATCATGTCACACAACGCGGCAACAATCGTCAAACAGTCTTCATTGATGACCAGGATCGTTTAACCTATCTTGATTTATTAAAGCAATATGCAGTGAAATTCAAACTCGATATCTGGGCATATTGCCTGATGTCTAACCACGTTCATCTGCTAGTAATCCCCCATGCTGAGGACGCTCTTGCCTGCGGGGTAGGATTGGCAAATCAGGTTTACACACGCTATGTAAACCGCAAGTACTTTCGTTCCGGGCGTTTGTGGCAAAACCGTTTTTTCTCATGTATTGTAGACAAAGACGAATACCTTTGGTGTCTCGCCCGCTATATTGAAAACAATCCGGTGAAAGCTGGATTGTCGGATGCTGCTGAAAATTATCGCTGGTCGAGTGCAAAGCATCATTTAGAAGGTGAGCCCGATCTTGTTTTGTCCAGGCCTGACTGGTTGGATGAGAGCTCAAGAGAGGATTACCGCAAATTCCTCATAGAGGATGACGCAAGAACCATAGATATGATCAATCAAGCAACGCGGAGTGGCCGCCCGTTATGTAGTTCAGAAACTCTGCAGAAGTTGGAACGTCTGCTTGGCCGTAGCTGGGGGACACTCAAGAAAGAGTGTCCTATTTGAGTGTCCCAAATTCCAAAATAGAGTGTTCCGGAAACCAGATTGCCGGCAAACTGTGTTGGGAGGTTCGTTTGTATGGATTACAAAACCATTGAAGAGGCCTTTCTATTTGTCAGCAGCGCTCCCCCTTTTGAGTCTAGTGCGGTGGTGCATCGCATTACCGGGGAGTCTTTTTATGCCTCTGAATTGAGCGGGGACAGCGAGATTCCAGAGGATGCCGAAGAGAGTGACGGCTATCTGTGGATTCCACACAAGAACGATTTAGACCTGGGCAAGCCGCTGGTGATGGAATTCGTCCGTAAACATTGTTCGAGTCTGATCGATGAGATGTATGCAATCTTCCGTCACAGGGGCGCATACGGTCGATTTAAGGATCTGCTGGCGGAGCAGGGTCTGCTGGAGGAGTGGTATGCTTTCGAGCAGACACGGACCCGAGAGGCTCTGTTGCGGTGGTGCGAAGAAAATGGCGTTGTGCTGGGAGCTGCGGACATCCATGATAAGTAAAGTCAAGGGGGAAACGAAAACGAGGATCAGCACTCGGCATGGGACAAAATGAAGTCAGTTCCCGAGGAAAGGGGTCAAAGAAAGGGGCCAGATCTTCGTTTGACACACGTTGACCCTTGACACCTCATTTAATTCTGGAAAAGGTGTTTAAGAATGTGATTAATTGAAGTAACGCCTCAAGTTTTGGTCGGAAAAATAATGGTGTGGGGTGTCACCGGAACTCTAAACAGACGTAAGGCACAAAGCCATGACACAAATCGGTCGTAACGATCCTTGCCCTTGCGGCAGCGGCAAAAAATACAAAAAATGTTGTCTGGGGCAAGAACAAGACGCTACGCAGAATCCTGCTGCGGATGTGAGTGCCGGGTTGCGTCAAGCCCTGGAAGGGAAGGAGTTTAACTCTCTGGAAGAGGCTCAAGCTTTTGCCGGGGATTTCATGAATCAGCGTAATCAAAGACCCGTCGATGAATTTCACGGCTTGTCCCCTGAACAGATGCATAATGTGCTGAACCAGCCTTTTTCAGCGCCGCAACTTGTCACTTTCCCCGAGAAGCTTGATAACTTACCAGAGGCACCGATTCTTTCTTTATTCAATCTTCTGGTCGAGGCCATTGGCGAAGAAGGCCTGAAACCGACCGCCAAGGGCAACCTGCCACGCAATTTCTGTCGCCAGGCGGCGCAGGCCTATTTTGACGAAGAGGTTTACAAAGAGCATACGCGCTATGGCCAGATCAACAAGGAAGAAGACTTTTTTGAGCTGCACGTGGCGCGGTTGGTGGCGGAACTGGCTGGCTTGATTCGTAAGTACAAAGGACGCTTTATCCTCAGTCGCGATTGTCGTCATTTACTCGCAACAGAGGGATCAACCGTCATTTATCCGCGCTTATTGCGTGCTTATGTCGAGCAGTTCAATTGGGGCTATTGGGATGGTTATGACGAGGTTCCTTTTATCCAACATTCTTTCCTTTTCACGCTGTATCTGCTGAGTCGTTACGGCGATGACTGGCAATCCTCCGGCATCTACGAAGACCTTGTTCTGAACGCTTTCCCCATGGTGATCAATGAGTTCGATGGTTCGACTTACTTTACCCCGGAGCAGCAGTTTCGCTCATGTTACACCCTGAGGGCCTTGCAGCGTTTTGTCGCTTTTCTGGGGTTGGCTGTGGTCGAGAGAGCGGAGAAGACGGAAGTGTATGTCAGCAATTTTCGAGTGAAGAAATTGCGCCTGCTGGATGAGGCCGTGAGGTGGAAGGTTTAGACCCGAATACGGGGTCAGGCCTGCAAGATTGCAAGATGACCAGGCTTGTGTCCCTTTTGAGTAAGACGGGCTTGCAAAGTTGCAAACTTCTTCGCCACCATGAGCCGGGGACATCAAAATAGGGTCTCCTCTTGAGTGTTCCCAATCCTATCCTTTTGACTTATTGCCTGTCGTATTGAGTGAGCAGTCTGGAAATGATTGTCTTGAAGGGTGGCAGGTCTTCAGTTGCGGTCAGCCAGACAGCATTGAGGTCGACACCAAAATACTGGTGAATCAACTTGTCACGCATTCCAGCGATATCTTTCCATGGGACTTCTGGTGCATTCAATCGAACTCTAACGAAAGATTTTTGGTCGCTTCGCCGATAATCTCCGTTTGTCGAATGACGCCGTCCTGAATCAACCGGGTCGCCAAAAAACAGGGGAGACCACAGGCAGTAAGATATTCCTCGATCTGCTCAATGGCCTCGAGAATATGCTGAAGATATAGCCAGTCGTTTTTACCGGTCACTGGAGGATAATTTTCATTTGTGAAAGAATACTTTCACGCAGGTGAGGGCTGAGAGCTTCTTCTGTCAATAAATCGACTTTCACTCCGAGCTTTTCCGAAAGTTCTCGTTCTATGGCAACCATAGCTAACAGACTTTTGATCCTTCCGAAGGTAACCAGCACATCGAGGTCACTACCAGGATGGTTGTCGCCACGGGCTCGCGAACCAAAGATCGCGATACGTTCCGCATCATGCCTGGAAAGGATATCAACCAAAGTTTTTTCTATCTCTATGGACGTCATCTTAAGACTCTTAATTATGGTTGCCAGCAACACTATCTGAAAATCATAATGTTGGCAAGTTGGTATCATATTAAGTCAACAGTTTACCATTGGGGTCGGACCAAGCCAAGTAACTGTAATCAAAAGAAATATCTCTTCAAAATGCCCATTCTCAGGCCTTAGAAGCCCCATTTTTGGTCCAAAATAGGAATCGGGGGACATAATACCCATTCTAATGTTGAACCGATTCGGGGACACTGCCATATTCCCACTCAACTATCAGCACTGTACGGCGACGCTGATTCACAAACTCTGATCGCCTTCAACTCATCAGCTTCATTCTTCTGGGCATAATAAAGATCCCAGCGCAACTGCAGGTTCATCCAGAAATCGGCGGGGAGGTTATAAAACCTGGCCAGACGAAGTGCAGTACTTGGGGTGATGCCGCGGCGCCCATGAATGATCTCGTTGATTCTCTGGTATGGGACATGAAGGCTGTCGGCCAGTTCTTTCTGCGTGATCTTCATCGGTTTGAGAAATTCTTCGAGAAGAACCTCTCCCGGATGAGTCGGCGATCTATGGGTTGGAATTCGAATCATTTTCTTCTCCAGGTTCGAACCGCTAGTGATAATCGATGATTTCGACCAAGTCGGGCCCGTTGCTGCTCCAGACAAAACAGATGCGGTATTGATTGTTGATACGGATACTGTGTTGCCCCTGACGGTCACCACTGAGTGCTTCAAGACGGTTCCCTGGGGGAACCCTCAGATTATCCAGGGAGCTGACCGAGTCAAGTAGATCAAATTTTCTGACGGCAATCTTCCACAGTGTTTTCGGGCAGGTTTTATGAGCGGCGCGTGTGTTCTCGCCGTTGAAAATATCTTCTGCCCCCTGATTTTTGAAAGAAACGATCATGAGATGCAGAATAGCATGGATGTCATGCTATTGCAATTTGGACTCGGACTCGGGGACACTTAAAAACAAGTGTCCCTTTTAAGTGTCCCCGCATAAAAATCAAGTGTCTCTTTCCTGGGGTCAGGTCATTAACCTTGAGCAAATTCAAATTTCAAGACCCACTCCACTCTGACCCCGCTGATATGCTAACATGTCAAACCGGTTATCGTTTTAAATTGATTTTATCTTCGTCGATAAAGGAGTCATCATGAAAATCGGAATATTTTACGGCGGCAGCACTGGCAATACCGCCTTAATCGCTCAACGACTTGCGGAGCGAATCACCACCGCACGCCTTTATCCCATTGCCAACGCAACCCGGGCGGATCTGGAAAGCTGTGACCTGCTGATTCTCGGCACTTCAAGCTGGCATGGTGAAGAGGATCGCCTGCAAAACGACTGGAACGACGCCTATGACTGCCTGCGCGAGGCACAGTTGGAGGGGGCAAAGGTCGCTTTGTACGGGGTCGGAGATCAGGTCGGTTACCCTGATGCCTTTGTCGACGGGATGAAGGCACTGCATGATCTGGCGGTGGCGGCCGGAGCGACCATCATCGGCAAATGGCCGGATAAAGGCTACGATTACTCTGCCTCCGCTGCGGTTGAAGGGGATTATTTCCTCGGTCTTCCCCTTGATGTCGAAAATCAGGACCATCTTACCGAGCAGCGCCTGGCCGCCTGGGTGTCTCTGCTGCAGGAGGAAGCGGGTATCAGCTAATCCGCGGGGTCAGGCCTTGGTTCTTGAATAAATTCAAAATTCAAGACTTGACCCCATACTCATACTCAACGACTTCATCATGGCGGCAAAGACCGATCAGTTTGTCGCGGGGAAAAAACTATCGGGGCCGGACCAAGCCAACCCGCTGTAATTAAAAAAGGACCTGCATGAAAAAGTACATCTGGATCCTGCTGTTCATCTGTTGCTCCGCCTTGACCGCCTGTTCCGGCGATTCCGGAAGCCAGCAGATTGAAATTGCGCAGTTCGAGGAGAAACAGAACAACCGGGAGCATGCGATCAAACTGTACGAAGAGGTGGTGAGCAAGTACCCGGGCTCGCCCAACGCAAAACTTGCCCAAGAACGCTTGGCTGCACTGAGAGAGGACTAAAGCCATCGGGGTCGGACCAACTGTTAAATAGAGTAGGGACACTTGAGTTGGGGACACTTCCCGGGGAGTGTCCCAAGGGAAGGGAAGAGATGCCATGAAACGCCCGATTGCCATAGTGCTGGTAGCCCTCATAATCGTCAGCCTGACATTCAGCACAATCGCTCTGTTCCAGGGCAATTTCGGCGCAGCCCTTTCCGTCTACCCGCTGCTTATCCTTGCTTATTTCCTTATACTATCCGGCAAAAAGAAGTGAAGCGCCGGACTTGGAGTTGGGCGCCGGGGCCTCCCAAAATAGAGTGTCCCTTTTGAGTGTCCCCCTTTGGTGCTTGATTCCTGTTTGCAGTCGTGAGACATAATGCCTGGTTCTCATGCCACCGCCCTTGTCGCGACATTGCTGGACAACTTCGTCCCTGGATATGGATATATCAATGACTGACCGAAAGTTAGATCCCCTTGATCTACCGTCAGATTCTACAGATGATGCTCAATTTACCTTTGAGCCGATGCCACCGACGCCAGCGGCAAAAAAGGGTTGGCTGAGCAAGTTCGGGCCCATCGGCCTACTGCTTTTTTTCCTTTTTGGCAAATTCAAATACCTCGCGGTGATCCTGCAGATCGGCAAGTTCAAAACCTTCATCACCATGCTGATCAGCATCTGGGCCTACGCCATGTTCTGGGGGTGGCCTTTCGCGGTCGGTTTTGTCGCCTTGCTGTTTATTCACGAAATGGGGCATGTGGTGGCCCTGCGGATGATGGGCATCAAGGCATCGGCGCCGATGTTTATCCCCTTCATGGGGGCTTTCATCGGTATGAAGCAGATGCCCAAAGATGCTTATGCCGAGGCGCTGATGGCCTATGGCGGCCCTTTGCTCGGCACTCTGGGGGCCATCGCCTGCGCCGGAGTGGGCATGGTGACCGGCAACCCCTTCTGGTATGCCCTGGCGACCACCGGCTTCTTGCTGAACCTCTTCAACCTGCTGCCGATCTCCCCCCTCGACGGCGGGCGGATTATCGGCGTGATCAGCCCCAAGTTATGGATCCTCGGCCTGATCGGCGCGATCGGTCTTTTTTACCTGACCTGGTCACCGATTATCGCCCTGATTATTATCATGGGCAGTGTGCAAATTTACGGTTCGTCCAAACGTTCGGCCACAGAGAAGGCGCGTTACTATGCGGTGTCTCCGGGGAAACGGATCGGCATGGGACTGGCTTTTCTGGCCCTGCTGGCGGTGACCTCTTTCGGCATGCTGGCGATGCAGGCCCCCCTTGAAAACTTCAAGCAACAAGGGGACGATAATTCGCTCATCAGAATCCGCTAGGCACGCGGGCGGGGGGCCGGGGAACACTCTATTTGATCCATCGAGGTCGGACCAACTTATCTAACTTAAATCACACAAATAACCCCCTCATTTCACCCCCAAAACCCCACTATGGGTCGATTTTTGACACCAAAAACAAGCCCATAGTCTTTTAATCCTTATTGAGTGTCCCGCATTATGTAAACTCATTGAGATCGCTTGATCTTCTCCGCCCGCTTGCTACAATCCTGATTCCGGCGTCACCACCCTCAATTGCTTGAACAAAAAGGGACTCCTGCTTAGCCATGCCCACCAACTTCAAAACAACCCTCCTGCCTAAAGTCGAGAAAACCGTCTGCCGCCTGGGAATTGCGGGCAATTACGGTATCGATTCCAGCGATATCGTATGGGCGGCGGAGCAGGGAGCCAACTATTGGATCTGGGGCGCCAGTTACAAAAAAGTGGCGGACGGAATCCGCCAGGTCCTCCGTCAAGATCGGCAGAAGCAGGTGGTGGCGATGCTCGGCTGGGGCGTTTTCGGATGGCAGATCAGAAAGCATGTCGAGAATGCTTTGCGTCAGCTCAATACCGACTACCTCGATGTTTTCAAGCTGAGTTGGCTCGGCAAAATGTCCAGCGACCGCCAGGGATTGATCGACACTCTGCTGGAACTGAAGCAGGAAGGAAAAGTCCGGGTCATCGGCGCCAGCATCCATGACCGGGCCCGCGCCGGACGGATCGCGCTCGATTCCGAAATCGATCTGTTGATGGTTCGTTACAATGCCAAGCATCCCGGCGCCGAGCAGGACATCTTCCCCCTTCTTGGCGAACGCAACCCGGCGCTGATCGCCTACACCGCCCTGGCCTGGCAACAGCTGACCCGGTCGCTGAAAGGGCTCGATACGCCACCCTTAACCCCTGGGCTCTGCTACCGCTTTGTGCTGAGCAATCCGCATGTCCACCTGGCTTTGACCGGACCCGCTAACCGGGAACAACTCAAGCAGAACTTTGCTGCCCTGGAGCAGGGGCCTCTGACCGCCGAGGAGATGGCACAGGTGCGAGCATACGGTCGCCTGGTTAAAGCCAGAAAGAAGCTTGATTATGTTAAATAGGGCGCCGGGGACACTCTGTATTGAGTGTCCCTTTTGAGTGTCCCCAATCTCATTCCAGAAGATGATTGCCGAATTGTGATAAATCGATAACATACATGTAAAATGTTAACGGAGGTGTTTATGCCCACCGTCATTGTTCAGGTCAATGATTTGATGCAGACAAATTACAGCTATGAACTCGTCGAACCGGTCGGGGAGAACTTCCATCCAGAATTTCGCCCCGAGTTGACACCCAAAGAGATCCTTGAGTTGGGAGTGTTCGGTGGTAAATATATGACAGATTGCAAGAATGAATTCCCTGCCGAATGGTTCAAGAATGCTAAGCTATGTTCAGAGTTGCATGATCCGGCTTTGAATTATTTTGGAGTAAACGCGTCACAACCCTTATCTGTGTGGCAAGAGAAAGGCTGGATTTTTGAGGAAGATCCACGTGGATGGTTCCAGTGGTATTGCCGATATTACATGGGGCGACGCTGTAGTGATGATGAACGTCAGATCAAGAGGTGGAAGGGGATGCGCAGGCATATCACTCAGATCAAAAAAAACTGCTTCGAGGCAGACTTGAATTGTCGTCGCAAACAGAGGCAGGCCCTTCTTCACTGGGCATATGACTCGCGAAAGTATTAAATCGCGCGCCTCATATTGAACTGACTTGAGAAGTTGTTGCCGGCTTGGAAGGCCGAAGGAGACGCAAATGCCTGGAGTCGTTGTTTTGGGAGGCGGTTACGCCGGGCTGGCCTGTCTGATCGAGCTTGGCAAAATCGACAAGAGCCTGGAGCTTCACCTGGTGGATGCAGGTGCAGACCACTGCAAAATAACCAACCTGCACAAAACCTTCCAGCACCCGCTGCAAAAGTTCACCGTCAGCTACGCTGAATTGGCGAAGAAATTCCATTTCACCTTTCATCAGCACCGGCTTGCTTTTTCTGAGCAGGATCTTGCTCGCTGGCATCAGGAGCAGAAACTTCCCTTGCATAAGGCAGCGCTGCCGTTCGACTGGCTGGTTGTCGCCACCGGCGCCGCGCCGATTCAGCTTGGCGCTGGGCCGGGACGCTTCGGCCAAAACGAACTGCGCCGTGGCGAAGGAAAAGCTCTGCTGGAAAGTCTTCTGGAAACCGGTGCAGAAGAACCGCTGCAGATTTCCCTGGTCGGCGGCGGTGCCACCGGGGTCCAGGTGTTGTTCGAACTCCACGAGCAGTTGCGAAGAAAACGGGTTCCCAACAAGCTGCGGCTGATTGATCAGAACCAACGCCTGGTGCCAAACCTCCCCGAAGGGGTCCACAACTACATTGCAAAGAGACTGCAGCGGGCCGGCATAGACTACCTTCCCGGAACAACCTACCGCGGTCAAACTGATGAACAGATCCAATTGACGGAACTGGCTTCAAGCCACGAATACTCCCTGCCTTCGCAGCTGACTTTACAGTTTCCGGGGGTGTCTGCTGCCCCCTCCACACTGGAAACCAATGCCTACGGGCAGGTCATGCGCAGCGGGAGCACGCTGGAGAATATTTTGTCAGCCGGGGATTGTTCCAGGTTTGACTCTTCGGGGTTGAATTACCTGACCGCTCAGGCCGCGGTCAGAAAAGGCAAGTTAGTCGCTCGCAACATTGTTCACTTGAGTGGCGGGGAAAAACCGCAAAATTACCGTTACCAGGAAAAAGGTTACCTGGTTAGCCTGGGTGCTCTTGATGCCATTGGCTGGATCGGGCTACGCTGCAATCTGGTCAGGGGCTTCCCGGCAAGTGTCATCAAGGATGCGATGGAAACCCAGTACGACCTGTTTCTCGACGGCGTCGATACTTACATTGATTTCCCTTGGTAAAGGAGTTGGGATAATACAAAATCAGGAGGTTTCATATGCCATCACCCTGATGATGCCAATGGTGTTGCCATCACCAGAAGTACAGGAGTCTGAAACCGAAACAACCTTTCCCACCTTGTTGCTCGCGATGAAATTGTTAACTTGAACATCCAACTCTTCCAGCTCTTTCATGACGTGCAAAACCCTGATTTCATTTGTGAACGTTTTTACTTTAATCATCACGTTACCTCCCTGAAGGTTTAAATCGTCAACCTTATAATGATACCAAGCAACTCAGTTGAGGCAACCTATCCCGTAATGCACTGATTTACTGGAAATGCGGGACGGTTCTTGAATAGTTTCATTATTACAGAATGTTATAGTCTATTTATGGGTCGCTTGACATGAGAGTTTGGAACCCTCCCTTTGGTCTGCGGTCGCTTTCTGCTATGATTACGATGACCTGTGAAGGATGGAGGAACCCGATGAATTACGGTATCGACCGCACAGCAGCCCTGGCGCTGGTTCGCGATCAGTTGCAACAGGAGAACATGATCAAACACTGCCTGGCCAGCGAGGCGGTTATGCGCGCCCTTGCACGCCACCTGGGTGAGGACGAAGAGCAATGGGGTCTGGCCGGCCTGCTGCACGACCTCGACGCCGAGGCGACCGGCGACGACCTGTCGATCCACACCCACCAGACGGTGCGTATTCTCGAAGAGAAAGGCGTCGACCCGACGATTGTCGACGCCATCGCCATGCACAACGCACAGGCGCACAACCGCCAGCGCAACTCGAAATTTCACCATGCTCTCGCTGCTGGCGAAACCATCACCGGACTGATCATCGCCACCGCGCTGGTCTATCCAGACAAGAAGCTCGCCAGCGTCAAACCCAAATCGGTGCGCAAGCGGATCAAGGAAAAGGCGTTTGCCGCCGGCGCCAATCGCGATATCATCAGCGAGTGTGAACTGGCCGGGATTCCACTGGCCGACTTCTGCGACATCTGTCTCGAGGCGATGCAGGGTATCGCTGAAGATCTGGGATTGTAGCTGCTGTATTCAGCCTCGCCGAGCCGGGGACACTCAAAACAGAGTGTCCTTTTTGAGTGTCCCCAATTATCATAATCAGGTCTTTAAATGTTGAACTCCTGATTGTGTGCCAGCACCATAACAATACTGTGGAACCTTGATGCCATGACGACAGATTTCCCTGCGGCTTTTTATTCTCCACTTGGTGATGATCACTACCAGCCGACCGAAGCGACCGCCGGGCCGTGGTCAGCGGAGCTGCAGCATGGCAGCCCGCCTTGCGCTTTGCTGGTTCATGTCATGCGCCGCCATTCGGCAAATCCTGCTCTGCTGCTCTCCAGGGTCACCGTGGAAATACTCGGGCCGATTTCGATGGCAGCTTGCCGGATTAAGGTTGAGACAGTCCGCGCCGGCAAACAGATTGAACTGCTGCGCGGGTCTTACTATTGTGGCGACAGGCTGGTCCTGCTCGCGAATGCCTGGAACCTGCTGCCGGAAGAGGGCATCACGGCCGGGGAGGTGGTAACCTATCCCTTTGCGCTGCCAGCGCTGCCGCCACCCGCCGCCGGCGTGCCACTTTCATTTGCGAGCCCGTACGATTTCAAGTACGGCCAGGCCATCTACTGGCACTTTACCGAAGGGGCGTGTCACGAAAAGGGCCCGGCGACCACCTGGTTCCGCAAAAGAATTGATTTGATCGAAGGCGAACCCGACGACGAACTTGATCTGCTCTTCTCTGCCGTCGATTCCGCCAACGGCATCAGTGCCGAACTCGACCCGGCCAAGTGGTCGTTTGTCCCGGTCGATATGACGGTGAATCTGTTCCGGCACCCGGCAGGCGAGTGGCTGGGCATGTCAACCCGCATGATTATTCACGATAACGGCATCGGTCAGACCCAAACCACGCTGTTTGACCAGCAGGGCAGCCTGGGCGCCGGGCTGCAGACGCTTTTTATCAGGCCGAGCCCGTAAATCGGGGCACAAAAGGTATGTACCACGAGCTGTGGTACACGATCCTTGCTTTTGTCCGCGATAAGAAAAGGCGCAACGGGGCAACCTTGCCGTTTACTTCAAGCTTTCGAAACTTGACAGAACAGCTTTTGCCGATAAATTTTTGACAGAGTTCTTTTCTTGGGCGCCCCTGCTGCAACCTGTCAGGGTCTCTCTCACACACTTTTCAGACAAAGGAGCGTATCTATGGATGCCAAAGAGCTGAAAAAGATTTTAGCCGGCCTGGGAGTAGCAACCCTGGTGTCTGCGGTGGGGACGATTTCGCCAAGCCTCCTGCATGCTGCCAGTGGCTGAGGCGGTAAACCTGACGGCACAGTTGGTGCCGACAAAGCGAGCAGTTCTGGAACTACCGGCTGCAGTGGCAGCAAGGCCGGTGCCATGGGCACCAAAGAAGAGGCCAAACTTCCCGAATGCGTGGAAAAGGGTGAGATGAGCGATGAGTGTCTAAAGGCCAAGGCTGCAGCCGAAGCGGCTAAAGCTGCGGAAGAAGTTAAAGAAAAGAAGATGGGCGGCAGTGGGCACAAATAATTGATGCCGTTGGCATCAAACGAATCAGCTGACTGAAAATCTTCTGTAATTATTGTATGATCGGATTGGTTCCGGCGATATGCGGGGCCAATCCGGTTTTTTATCAGTGATGACGGTTGACGATGGATCCAGAGCGCCATGTCGAAGTCCCTGCAGCACATATTCCCGTTATGCTCGAAATTTCTACCGGAACGCTTCTGGCAGGACACCTCTGAGTCGTGCAACGCCTGACGACATGCCGCAGCGGGTTGCTGACTATGCCCTGGAGGCGCAAATAGCAGGCTTCCTGCCGGATCTGGCCGGGATAGAGCTGGCCCGTTATCAACTCAGGCAAAGAGGCCAGGTCGAGCATTTGGCAAGAGGGGAGGAGTTTCAGGTCAACCCCGATCTCACCCTCGTTCAGGTTCACTGGTCGCCACTGTTAACCTTGTCCGAGGGTGAAGAGGCCAACCCACTGCCCGAGCCGCAAAGCCTGCTGTTCTGGCGTCATCCGCGCACCGGCATGGCACATGAGGAGCCAGCGACGCCGGCAGATCTGCTGGCCCTCAAAATCGTCGCCGAACAACTCGATCCGGTGGCTGTTGCGAGGGAGACGGAACAACCGGTAGGGAGCATCGACACCATCCTCGACCGGGCGATAGGGCGTGGCCTGCTTCTCGCGCCGCCATCAGGGTTGAGCCGCAACCTGTCAGTTTTGCAGGACTCGGCATTGACTGCGGCAGAATATCTGGTGGCGGAAACTTTCACCCTGCAATGGCACATCACTCACAGCTGCGATCTGCATTGCCGCCATTGTTATGACCGCAGTTTGCGTGACGACGTTGGGCTGGAACAGGGTCTCGACATTCTCGACCAGCTGCGCGCCTTCTGTCGACAGCAGCAGGTTGGCGGTCAGGTCTCCTTCTCTGGCGGCAACCCGTTTCTGCATCCCGACTTTCTCGAGCTTTATCGGGCGGCCCATGAGCGTAACCTGAACCTGGCGATCCTTGGCAACCCGGTTTCTGAGGCGCGTCTGGACCAGGTCCTGCAGATTGCCCGACCTGCATTTTATCAGGTCAGCCTGGAAGGTTTACAGGAGCACAACGACCTGATCCGCGGTCAAGGCAGCTTTGCGTCGGTTTTGTCCTTCCTCGACCTTTTGCAGAAAAAACAGGTTTACTCCATGGTCATGCTGACTTTGACCCGGGCCAACCTGGAGCAGGTGTTGCCGCTCGCAGAAATTTTGCGTGACCGGGTTGACCTGTTTACCTTCAACCGGTTGGCCATGGTGGGCGAGGGGATCAACCTCGAGACTCCCGGGCCGATCGAATATGAAGCCTTTATCGGCAAGTATTTACAGGCCCGCCAACACAACCCGGTGATGGCGTTGAAAGACAGCCTGATCAACATAAAGCTGGAGCAGGATAAGCAGGGGCTGTTTGGCGGCTGCACCGGTTTCGGTTGCGGCGCGGCCTTTAATTTCGTCTCGATTCTGCCGGACGGCCAGGTCCACGCCTGCCGCAAGTTCCCTTCGCCGATCGGCGACATCAATCATCAACCTCTGGCAGAGATCTATTCCTCAGTTGCAGCAGAAGCCTATCGAAACGGCTGCAGTGAATGTGTGCAGTGTCACCTGCGTGCTACCTGCGGGGGTTGTCTGGCCGTGACTTACGGCTGGGGGATGGACCCTCTGAACAAGAAAGATCCCGGCTGTTTCCTGGAATGAGGCCGGGAATGGGGGACATAATACCTGTTCTAGTGTCACTCTAAGTTGCTATCAGCGGCAGCTTCTATCCTTTAATAAACTCAAAGATCAAGATCTGCCCCCGTTTCTCAGCCTTGCCATAAGGTCCAGGCCAGATCGTTTTTGCCGGTACTCTGGGTGAACTTGGAGTCGCAGTCCAGGCATTTGTAATCCTGCTCTTCGAAACCTCGAGGACTGGTCCCAGTAAAGACGCGGGATTCATCAACCTTGGTCAAGCCTTGATGGGGCTTGCCCCGATGGGTTTTCTTTGTTTGTTCTTGGCACAGACTGCAGGTTTCCATGGTTACCCTCTTTCAGTTGCTGGGTGAACGGCTATCAACTCTCGCTGGTTAGAGGTGACTTTTCTTCAGCCATCCTACACTGTCGTGTCAGATTAAGATAGGGGCTGAGAGTCAGGGACACTCAAGAGAGAGCGTTCCACAGGTTGCTGACAAAGTTTAATTTTGTTTCTTTGATTAAGCATGAGACCAACAGATTATCGATCTGTTGGTCATTGTCTTTGTTTAAAAACAAAAGCAGAATCGGCGGGTCTCGGCCCGCCTGCCGACATACTTTTGCCCGGCAGCAAAAGTAGGCAAAATTGCCTTCTCCTGGCGGAGGGCATATTCTTTCGCATGGTTTCCGTGGTTTCTATGGGTTGGTGAATAGGGAATCCGGCCCTGTTCAGGGGGCCTCTCTGCAGTTCTTTCTAGAGTAACAACACCTGAACATTCAAAATATTACTGCGGGAGAGGCCCTCAAGAGCCGGGGACACTCAACATAGAGCGTCCCCGGATTACCAGGCTTACAAGATGTTATGTCGTCTTGTTGCGGCAGTCCTTGATTGATTTGATACAATAGGCAATGCGACATGTTGCTGTTTATTGATCAATTTTACCGTTCGAATCTTTCCCGACAACGACAGGTGATCTATGAACGTTGCAGTCATTGGCTCAGGAATGGCGGGTTTGACAGCGGCCAGAAGATTAGAGGCCGCCGGTGCCCAAGTTACGGTTTTCGATAAAAGTAAAGGGACGGGTGGCCGGCTTTCCAGTCGCTCCTTCGAGGGCGGCTGGATTGATCATGGTGCGCCCTATTTCTCCTCCGAGCAGCCTCAGTTCCTGGAATTTTTAAAGCAACATCTGCGCGGAAAGTTTCTGAATGCAGGTGATTAAAATCATCAATGCCCCGATTGAAAGTGTCTGGGAGATCTTGACCGACACCCGGCAGTGGCCGGTTTGGGGACCATCGGTCAGCCGCGTCGATTGCCCACAGCGCTACATTTATTCGGGGTTGCAGGGGCGGATCAAAACAGCCGTCGGGATCTGGGTGGCATTCGAAATCACCAGCTGCGAAGCGCCTGTTTTCTGGGGCTGGAAAGTTGCCGGGGTTACGGCGACCGGCCATCGGTTGAAAAAACTGACCGAGAATAGCTGTGAGCTTATTTTTGAGCTGCCCTTTGCGGCATTTCCGTACGCCCTGATCTGCCATCTGGCGGCCAATCGGATCGCCCGTCTGGCGCTCGGGAAATAAACAGATGGAAACATTAAATCAATGATTAGCAATCAATCTGCAGCCACTAAGAGCAAGCGCCGCACTCAAAAATTTATTTGTCGCTGACCCCTTTGATTGCAGTTCTTTCTTGCCGCAAGAAGATAGACAACACCGAACATCCAAAACATTACTGTGGTGATGGGGTCTGGCTTGCAAAGGTGCAAACTTGATCATTCCGGCCGTGCATCAAGGCAAAGCAGACACTGTCTTGCTTAAGGAATGCGCACGACAGCGTAGTTCTGCATCTGGTAGCCGATCACCGAGACGAAGCCATTGCCGACCTGGTCGATCTCCGGCATGATCTTGGTCTTGTCGGCACCCATGACCTCGACGGCGTAGAGGCATACTTCCAGTTTGACCCCGTCCTTCTTCATCTGTCTGAGTGTCTCCTGGAATTTCTCCACCTCAGACCACTCGGCTGCATCGAAGGGAGTCCGGTCTGAAGAGAGCATTCTTACCGCCGGCCCGTGAAAGACGACGGCAATCCCGGGTGCCTTGCCAAGGGCTTTGACTTCGGCGACCTCGTAGGCGTTCTTCACTGCCCAGAATACGATATTGGCAACCTTGGGATTTTCCTGCGTCACCTCAAAGACAGCGTTATAGCTTTTGACGTCCTTGAGAGCGTTGTCGTATCCCGCCGACAAGGCAGGTGTGGTGATCAAGGCAAAGAGGGCCGCTGCGAAGAGTAGACAGCTAATACGCTGATACGATTTTCTAACGTTCGCGATCATGGTAAAGCTCCTTATCGTAGGGTTAAATCTCATCTTTTCAGAAATCAGAGCTGGACTTTTACGACGATCAACAAAAAAGCCGGGCTCCCCCGAAAATTTCTATTTCGGCAGCTCGGCTATCTACTCAAGGGCTGGAGGCAAGACCCGTGGCTTTCCGTCCCCGTCTCGCGACTGGTTTGGCTTTTTCGTTTACCTTTATTATAGTTATCACTAAATCATGACCTGTCAAGTCATCATATAAGCTGGAATCGGGGACATCAAAATGAGTGTTCCTCAGGTTGCTGATAAAGTTTAATTTTGATTCTTTGATTAAGCATGAGAGCAACAGAACGTTAATCTTTTGCTTTAAGTCTTTCTTTAAAACAAAAGCAGAACCGGCGGGTCTAAAAGTATGCAAAAATGCCTTCTCCTGGCGGAGGGCATATTCCTTCGCCTGATTTCACTGGTTTCTATGGGGAGCTAAACAGGGTATCCGGCCCTGTTCAGGGGGCCTCTCTCCAGTGTTTTCTTGCAGTAAGAAGAGTAACAACACCTAAACATTCAAAATGTTACTGCGGGAGGGGACCTCAAGGGCCTCGTCAACTACGGGGGATCTGCAGACAGGGAATTGACAGTAGCATCCAAATTGATGTTGCCGTGATATCAAGCCAGACATGCCTAGCGCAGCGCAAAGTTTTCTTTTGCTTCATTTTCTTTGTCGCCACAAAGAAAATGACGTTGCTGTCGGGCAACCCCGACGGTTTTGCGTTAGTTTTTGAGTCAAGTTCTACACAAAGAGCTACAGATTATCGATCTGTTACTCTAGCGCTACCGAAAAATACAGAGAAATATTCAAGGGGCCTGAGAGACAAAAACAAACCCCACATAATTTCAGTGTGAGGTTTGTCAACACTCAAAAGGGACACTCAAAATAGAGTGTCCCTTTTGAGTGTCCACCGTCTCAACACACCACGCTTAAACGGGAAAACCGTCAACCTGCCTGCGGAACAAGACTGACGACCGACCAGCCCGCGCTAGGTTCCACGACCTCGTCGGCGCTGAAGACGTGTATATGCTCGCGTCCGTCGACGGCAAAGAGGGGGATGATCCCCTCGCTATGGGTCTGGAACAGCTCGCTCATACCGAAGGTTTCGGTCAGGTCGGTGATTTTAATCGTGGCGCCCGCAGCCAGGGCCGTCTGCAGTGTCTCGTAGGTCGTTTCGGCATTGAACAGATTTTTACCGCGCCGCATTGAAGAGACCTGCCGTGACTTGGTGCCGCCGTTGTCTGGTTTGGAGTACAGGGTGTAGACGTTGTTCTTGCCGAGCTCCATGCGGTAATGCAGGGCGGCTGCAAGGTTGACGCTGTCGTGTGGTGACAGCGCCAGCATGCGGCCGATGCCGATCAGGTCGAGGTGGCGGTCGGCATGCTCAGACACCGGGTTGCCCAGGTAGGTCGGTAGCCCGTCCATTTTGGCTTTTGCGACCTTTTCCCAGCTGGTATCAACAAGCTGTACCCGCAGTCCGGCCTTGAGCAGGGCCTGGGCGATGGCTCGGGCCACCTCGTTGGCTCCGATGATCAAAAAGCCCTTAGGCTCGGGCTCGGCGACACCCAGCCAAATCGCCAGCAGCCGGGCCGTGGTGCTCTGCAGCAAAACCGTGCCGATGATCACCATGAAGGTCAGCGGCACCAGGACCCTGGCGCCTTCGAAGCCGTGGTTGACAAGCTGCAAGGCAAACAGCGCGGAAATGGCGGCGGCGATAATCCCGCGCGGAGCGATCCAGGCCAGTAAGTGTCGTTCTGGCCATTTGAGTGTTGAACCGAAGGTGGAGATGACAACGTTGAGAGGGCGGGCGAGAAACTGGATCGCCAAAAACACCCAGATCGCAGGCCAGCCAAGTTGGATAAACGAGGCCACTTCAAGGCGTGCCGCGAGCATGATAAAGAGCACGGAGATCAGCAGGATGCTGAGGCTCTCCTTGAAATCGAGGATCTCCTCGGTATCGACTCCCTGCATGTTGGCCAACCAGATGCCCATCACTGTGACGGTGATCAGTCCGGATTCCTCCTGCAGGACGTTGGACAGGGCGAAGGCACCTATGACCAACGCCAGGGTCGAGATGTTGTGCAGGAACTCCGGCAGCCAGTGGCGGCGCAGCAACAGGCCGAACAGGTAGCCGCCACCGGCACCGATGATCGCCCCCACGGCGACGATCTGGGCGAAGGTCAGCATGGTGTGGCCGATGGCGCTCTGGCCGCCGCCGGAAATAATGAACTCGTAGACCAGAACGGCGAGCGAGGCACCGATCGGGTCGATGACGATCCCTTCCCAGCGCAGGATATTCGACACCGCCGCCGTTGGCCTGACGGTGCGCAGCATCGGTACGATTACGGTCGGGCCGGTCACAACTGTGATCGCACCAAACAGGAAAGCAACCTGCCAGGAGAGGTCGAGGGCAAAGCGTGTCGCCAGGGCTGTGATGACCCAGGTGACCAGCATGCCGATCGAGACCATGTTGCGCACGACCTTCTGCAAGCCGAGAATGTCGCTGAACTTGAGCGTCAGACTCCCTTCAAACAGGATGATCGCGACCGAGAGCGAGATAAACGGGAAGAACAGATCACCGAGCAGCACCTGCGGATCGAAGATGCCGAAAACCGGTCCGGAGAGGATGCCGACCAGCAGAAGAATGATGATTGCCGGCAGTTTGACGCGCCAGGCAACCCACTGGCAGAGGGCGCAGACCACGAGCAGGGTTGCGATCGTGGGCAGAATGTGTTCAACCATGTAAAGAACTCCGACTCGTTAGCTTGAAAGTAAGATTCTCATTATAGTCATATTTAAGCGTTAAGGACACTCCTAGAAGTGTCCTTTGAGTGTCTCTTTTGAGTGTCCCCAAGCCAGAAAAACAGTCTTATTGTAAGAGATGGAGGAGGCTCTCACCAGCATGATTCAGTTGGTCGCTGGGCGAACAGCTCAGGAATACAACATAAAGAAACAACGCAAGGGCGGCCGGCTGGCTGCCCTTTTTTCATTGGCAAATAACTGAAAGAAATATGTTTTGTCTGCCAATTCGTTGGTGTAGAGAATATGCTCAAGGCAAAGGGCAGGACAGTCAAACGGAGTGGAGGATAGTTGTCGCTGGTTAAAACTTCTTGCGTCCTTTGGGCTCGCGCCGGGTTCTCTTTTGCTTGTCCGGAGCCGGCGTTACAGTGGCGGCAGCCGTTTTTCTCGGCAGCGCCTCTGTGACGCTGATGATGCGGTCGATCAGTCGGGTACCATCCAAAGTATTGATTGCGTCCTTTGCTTCAGCTGCCGTTGTCATATGAACGAAGGCACAACCTTTGAATACGCCTGATTTCGGATCGTTGATCATATGGATGGAACGTACCGTCCCGCACAGGGCAAACAGCTTTTGCAGGTCCTCTTCTTCCGCTTCGAAGGAGATGTCGGCCACGTACAGGTCTTTGCTGGTCGATTTTGGTTTCATGCGTTTCTTGCTCCCTTATTCTCTAGCAGCCCGCCCGCCATAGCCTCGGCGGGAGTCGGGCTCTTGCCGTATCCCTGACAACCGGTTGCGCCAGCATGCCGCCGGTGCTCGGGGTAGGCCCGGCAGTGGTCAGGTTTGACATCATCGATTCCGCACAGATGGCCTTTTTGATCGAGCCGGTCGAGCAACCAGGGACAACGCTCGACGTCGTCTCCTGTTTCCGGATCGACCCAGGCCGTGTGCAGTTTGTTGCCGGGGCCCAGCTCGAGAGTCTTGACCCATGCCAGAAGATCGTTGCGGTCCAGTTGCTGCCATCGGAGCAGGTCAGCCTCGCTCACGCAGCCGTTGTAGGCGTCAATCAGGTTGAGACAGCAGTGGCCGCAGCAGCGGCAGTCAAAGGTTAGGTTCATTGTCTGCATAGTGTCACCGAATTGCTGAATGCAAAAGGGAAAAGTGGAGGGCGCCTTGTCCTGAAAGCTTATTTTCTTCCAAGTCTATTCTATAACGTAAGCGACCGAAAAGCGTTGCCTGCCTGACAGAAGAGTGTTATAGGTTCGCATCGTAAAGACCACGGGGGTTGGCCCTGTGGTTTTTTCTTTTCTGTTTTAATAGCATCGAAGGTATGTCTCACTCATGATCAGTGCATCAAATATTTGTTTGGCTTACGGCAAACGGACAATTTTCAAAAACGTCAATATCAAGTTCACTCCCGGCAACTGCTACGGCCTGATCGGTGCCAACGGAGCCGGAAAATCTACATTTCTTAAAATTCTGGCTGGTGACAGCGATCCTGACAAAGGGGAAGTCTCGATTGGCAAGGGCTTGCGTCTGGCCGTGTTGCGTCAGGATCAGTTCGCTTTTGATGAAGAGACTGTGTTCAATACCGTGATTATGGGTCACGCACAGCTGTATAAAGTCATGGTCGAACGCGAAGCGATCTACTCCAAAGCTGAATTTTGCGAGGAGGATGGTGTTCGTTCCGGAGAGTTGGAAGCAGAATTTGCCGAGCTGAATGGTTATGAAGCGGAATCCGAGGCTGCTGTTTTGTTGAACGGGCTCGGTATCCCTGAAGTGTTGCGCCACAAAAAGATGAAAGAACTTGAAGGCGGTGAAAAAGTACGGGTTTTGCTGGCTCAGGCGCTATTTGGCAATCCCGATGTACTTCTCCTCGATGAACCGACTAACAACCTTGACCTCAAATCGATTCAATGGCTCGAAGAGTTTCTGGGCCGTTTTCAGAATACCGTGATCGTGGTCTCCCATGACCGTCATTTTCTCAACCAGGCCTGCACTCACATCGCCGACATCGACTTCGGTACCATCCGCACCTATGTCGGCAATTACGACTTCTGGTATGAGGCCAGCCAGCTGGTTTTAAAACAAAAACAGGATGCCAATAAAAGGGCCAGCGACAAGGCGAGCGAACTCAAGGATTTTATTGCCCGCTTCAGCTCCAACGCCTCCAAGGCCAAGCAGGCGACTTCACGTAAAAAGCTGCTCGACAAGCTGGATATCGAAGACTTGCCTGTATCGTCGCGCAAATATCCTTTTGTTGTCTTCAAACCAGAACGTCCTTGCGGTGATGTCATCCTTGAACTGAAGGGGCTGAGCAAAAACATCGACGGTGTCAAAGTGCTGGACAACCTGAACCTGGTTGTCAATAAAGGCGACAAGATTGCCTTTGTGGGCGGCAACAGCGTTGCCAAGAGCACTTTGTTGCAGATTCTTGCCGGAGAAATCAAACCGGACAGCGGAAGTCATCGCTGGGGAGTGACCATCACCAGCACCTATTTCCCCAAAGAAAACAGCGCCTATTTTGCCAGCGAATTAAGTCTCGTCGAGTGGCTCTGCCAGTATCCGCCCCACGAAGGGGAGAGCTTTGCCCGCGGTTTTCTTGGTCGTATGCTGTTCTCCGGCGACGAGGCGACCAAGATGACCAATGTCCTCAGTGGCGGCGAAAAAGTGCGCTGCATGCTGGCGCGGATGATGTTGACCAATGCCAATGTGCTGTTGTTCGATGAGCCGACCAACCATCTTGACCTGGAATCGATTACCGCTCTGAATAACAGCCTCATCGGTTATCCTGAGGTGATCCTCTTTACCTCGCACGACCATAAGTTCGTATCCACGGTGGCCAACCGGATTATAGAACTAACCCCTGGCGGGGTGATTGACCGTGTGATGACATTTGATGAATACCTTCAGGATCAAACTGTTAACGCGTTACGTGAAGAATTATGTGCAGGTGAGATGGATTTGAAGCTTTAGAACCACGAACCTCCAGAGGACCAAATGGCCCTGAGCTCAACGATCTTCAAAGCCAGCCTGCAGATCTCTGACATGGATCGGCACTATTACGGCGAACACCAGCTGACCATAGCGCGTCATCCCTCGGAAACTGACGAGCGAATGATGATGCGGTTGTTTGCCTTTGCCCTGCACGCCGATGAACGCTTGTGCTTCAGCAAGGGACTGTGCGACGACGAGGAACCAGCTCTCTGGCTGAAGGGTTTAAGTGGAGAGATCGACTTATGGATCGATGTCGGCCTGCCTGATGAACGTCGGCTGCGCAAAGCCTGCAGCCGTGCGGCAAAGGTTTTTTTGTACATCTACGGCGGCCGCAACGCTGAACTATGGTGGCAGCGTAACGTCGACAAGCTGCGGCGCTTTACGAACCTCAATGTTGTCGAAATATCCGATGAGTCAAGCAACCAGCTGGTAGGCATGGTCCAGCGCAGCATGCAGCTGCAGTGCACGGTGCAGGATGGCGAAATCTGGCTGAATTGCGGTGATTGTGCGATCAGTGTCTCACCCGTGGTCCGGTTATGATCCTTTGCGGCCACACACAATCTTGGACAGCAGGAAGGGGCGCCTCACAATGAGGCGCCCCTTCCTGCTGTAGATCAAATTGTCGGGAATCCTAAACGGTCAGGAGACCCGCAGTCAGAGATTAACGACTCTTCTCCATCATGTAGATCACGGCCGCGCGCAGCTCTTCATCACTGAGGCTGGGGTTGCCGCCCCTGGGTGGCATTGCCCCCTCTCCGTTGATGGCAACCGGTAGCAGATGATCGATTCCTTCTGCGATGTGGGGAGCCCACGCCTCCTTATCGCCCAGTTTCGGAGCCCCGGCAAGACCTGTCGCGTGGCAAACCGAGCAGGTTTTTTCGTAGACCGCCTGGCCCAAAGTCGAAGCCTCCGGGCTGGTCTCTGAAGCCATTTTCATCCCCTCATGGGTTTCTTTCATGGACTCGTGGGCCATGTCCATCACTTTATGCCCTTCCTGTTTGGCAGGGTCCATCGTCTCGGCAGGAGCCTTCTGAGCTGTTGGTTGTGGCTGCGACTTGTCTTCCTGGCAGCCACTGGTCAGCAGCATAACCATGACTGCGGTGATCATCAATGATACATAACGCATGTCTTTCTCCTCCTGATTGATTTGTCTGGAACAAAATGATTTTGTACGTCGCTAATTGTAACAGGTTATTGTCCTTAGAATAGCGACACAGGCCAATGACTGGACAGCTGGTTATCAGACCCTATCTCTTGCCAGACGAAACATGTATTATGGAGATCTGGCATTATTTCTAATCCACAATTCAATGGGGACTCAATGGAATTATTATTCTTGTGGGCCGTTTTCGGCTGCGCCGCATACTCCGTGGCCAAGGGAAAAAACAGACGTGGAGTCGTGTGGTTCTTTATCGGCCTGCTCATCGGCCCTTTTGCCGTCCTGCTGCTAGCTGTCATGCAACCGGGTCCCGGTCCGGACCAGGGATATAGTTAGTCTTAGGTTTTATTGAAAGCCTTTGCACAATTTGAAATCAATACAAATCCACAAACGCGGGAAGACCCGGATTGTGCAAAAAATATTGATAATCCTTGTTATCGGTCTCATTCTTCTTGGCTGCACAGCCAGGCCAAGGGTGTCCGGAAGTTATCACGGCTCATACGGTTCAGCCGGAGGCAGTGTGTCCACTGGTCTGAACTTCACCACACCTTTTTAGCCTTGCGCAGCGGGTACAACCTTTCAGCCACATTTGTTTTACCTGTTCTTTTTGACACTTTTCGTCGCAGCTGTTTGCCATGGATCATCAGGCCAGGGATGTTTTGGATAACGGCCTTTCATCTCCTTCCGGACTTCCGGATATACCGTATCCCAGAAACTTTTCAAATCGCGCGTCACAGCAAGCGGCCGACCGGCCGGGGAGAGTAGGTGGATCAACACCGGCACGAGGCCGTTGACCAGGCGCGGCGTGTCAGCCAGGCCGAACATCTCCTGCAACTTGACGGCCAGTACAGGCATCTCTTCTGCACGATAGTCAAGCTTGATCCGTGAACCGCTCGGTACCTCAAGCTTTTCCGGGGCCAGGCGGTCCAGTTCCCTGTGACGTTGCCAGCCGAGCCGCTCCTCGAGGGCTGCGCCAAGATCGATGCGGTTCAGATCGCTGCGATTCTTCACTAAAATCAACCAGCGAGACAGCCATTCCTGCAGATCGTTGAGAAGGGCCTGGTCCGACCAGTCCTGCCAGTTTTGTGCTGCCAGATGTTGATGTAGAAAGGCTGCCCGAGCCTGCAGTTGCCGGGTCTCTCGCGTCCAGGGAAGAATCCCGAGCCCCTGGCGTCGAATCAGGTCGAGCAGGGCAGGGGTGGTGTCTTCTGCCGTCACCTTCACCGGTCTTGCTTGCAGGATTATAGCTCCGAAACGTCGTACTTGGCGTGCAAAGACCCGATTTGAATCATCGTCCCACCCTGCTTCACGTTGCCATGCGATCTCCCCTCCAAACAGCTCTTCGACCGCTGCAGAAGAAATTTCGCTGGCCAGACGGATTTCGCCTTCAGCATCGCTGCGCGAGACGATATCAACCGCTACCAGCCAGTCGGCGCCGTGGACAACCGAACTTGCCGCGAGGGTAGCCCCCTGGCCATTGCGCAACAGGTAGCACCGGCTCCCTGGACTGCGAGTCAGGCCGATGCGGTCGGGGTAGGCGCAGGCCAGCAACCGACCGACAGTGCTTGCCTGCGGGGCGGGTTCGTGGCCAGCTTTGGTCAGTTTTCGCCAGAAGGCGGCCGCTCGCCGGACGGTTCCGGTGCGCGGCGTTCGCTCGCGGTGAAGTATCTCGAGGCGTCCCAGCAGGTCACTTGAACCCGTAGCGGTTGAGGCCTGGCGTTCGTTTATCAGCAGGTCTCGCTCATCAAGCACGGCGACCAGGTCGCTGCCGAGTCCGGGGCAACCTTGATTGACAGATGCTACCAGCAGCCGTGCCAGGCGCGGATGGGTTGGGTAGCGGGCCATCTGGCACCCCACGGCGGTCTGAATACCGTTTTCATTGAGGGCCCCGAGCATGACCAGCAGCTGATAAGCGGCAGTCATGTGTCCTGCCGGGGGCAGGTCCAACCAAGACAGACAGGCTGCATCTTTGATCCCCCATCGGGCGAGCTCAAAGGCGAGGGGAGTCAGATCAGCCTGGCGGATCTCGGCCGGTGCAAAGGGCATTAGCGCACCATGGGTTCCTTCTGTCCAGACACGAAAGCATCGACCTGGCCCAAGGCGTCCGGCTCGGCCGGTGCGCTGCTCGGCACTGGCCCGCGATATGCGCAACGTCTCCAGTCTGGTCATGCCACGGGCCGCATCAAAGCGGGGGCGGCGTTCCCAGCCGCTGTCGACCACGCTCTCAATCCCTTCGATGGTCAGGCTGGTCTCGGCGATGTTAGTAGCCAGCACGACCCGGCGCTGTGTGCCGGGCAATATCGCGGCTTCCTGGTCAGGAAAAGGCAGGTTGCCGTACAGGGGACGCAGGGCAATTTGCGTGGAGATATCATGAAGATGACTCATGCAACGACGAATCTCGCCGCCGCCGGGCAGAAAAGCGAGGATGTCACCGCCGGTTTCCTTGAGGGCGTGGCGGACCCCTTGTGCTGTTGCCTCGACGATTCTCTCCCGGCTGGCATCGGCCAGGTAGTTGATCGTGACCGGAAAAGATCGTCCTGTTGCGGTTATAATCGGGCAATCATCCAGTAGCCTGGAGAGAGTTCCGGCATCAAGGGTTGCCGACATGATGAGTATGCGCAGGTCGTTGCGCAGGCCCGACTGAACATCCCGGCAGAGGGCCAGGCCCAAGTCAGCCTGCAGGCTGCGTTCGTGAAATTCGTCGAAGATGACCAGGCCAACACCGCTGAGCTCAGGATCATTCTGCAAGCGGCGGGTCAACAAACCTTCGGTGATAACTTCCAGTCGGGTGTTTGCACCGATCTTGCGTTCATAACGGATTGCGTAACCGATCGTATCGCCGACCGGCTCGTGGCGCAGAGATGCCATATATCGCGCCGCATTGGTCGCTGCCAAACGTCGTGGCTCCAGCAACAGAATGCGCTGACCTGCCAACCATGATGTCTCAAGCAGAGCCAGGGGGACGCGTGTGGTCTTGCCTGAACCGGGCGGAGCCTGAAGTATTACGCAGCCGGCTGACGCCAGAAGGCGATCAAGCTCGTTGAGGATTGTTTCGACGGGGAGTCTCGAATCAGGCCGTAGCATAGGTTCGCATCTTGCCATAAATGACATGAAAAGTCTGGCCAATCAAAATTCTTGCCAGTAATCAGGTATAGTTAAGATTCCAGCTGCAACAAAAAGATGGATCGAATTATAACTCTTACCAAGAAGTGGAGCTTTGTTTTAAGGGGAACAATCATGAAAGACGGTCTTATTTTTTCACCATTTAAAATCAAGAATTTTACCTTGGAAAATCGACTTGGCGTCGCTCCCATGACGCGTATGTCCTCACCGGGCGACAGCATTCCACGGCAGGATGTCCTCGATTTCCTGGTGCGTCGCGCTGAGAACGGTGCATCAATTATCTATACCGAAGCGATCGTGACTGATTACGAAAGCAGTCAGGGCTACCCGGGCCAGGCCAGGCTGACCACTCAATGCCAAATCGATGCCTGGCGTTCGGTGGTTGAGAAGATCCACGCCCACGGCAGCCTTGCCATCATGCAGATGTTTCACTGTGGGCGGATGGCCTGGCCTGAAGTCAATCCGGCTGGTCGAGCGATTGCACCGAGCCGGCTTGCCCCCGCCCAAAACAATCCGATCACCGGGCAGCCCTATCCGCTGCCGGACATCATGAGCCAGTTCGATATTGATCATGTCATCAATGGTTTTGTGGAAACCGCCAAAGGTGCTGTGGTAGCTGGCTTTGACGGCATCGAAATCCACGGCGCGCATGGCTACCTGATCAGTCAGTTTCTGTCCTGTTATTCGAATCAACGCGACGACAGCTACGGTGGCTCGCTGGAAAACCGCTTCCGTTTTGCACGAGAAGTGATTGAGTCGGTTGCCCTGGTTGTGCCGGAGGATCGTTTGCTGACTTTCCGTATTTCCAACTGGGGTGTCGCTGACATGGAGGTCTCTCTTTTCGAGAGCGCGGGAGAGTGGCAGGAGTTGATTGGCTTGCTGGCAAGACAGCCGATCGATATGATTTCCCTGTCGACCTATAACTTCAGGGAAAAAGCCTTCGGCACCGATCAGAATATGGCGCAGCTTACGCGCCAAGTCACCCCTCTGCCGATGATGATCTGTGGCCAGATCTACAATCGAGAGAGTGCCGAAGAAGCGTTGCAATCAGCCGATATCGCCCTGAGCAGCAAATCGATTCTGCTCAATCCCGACTGGGTGAATGATGTGCGTGACAATAAGGTTCTTCCGCTGTACAAGTCGGAAGATGCCAATATCGCCTATAGCAAGGAGCCGTTGCCTTAACCTGTAAAACGCTGGCCAAAACTATGGATACGACTTTAATTCTGTAGTGCAATGATTATGATTTTAAAGAGTAATTATGGATTACGGGCAGCTGCACAGCTATTTGAAAAGCAAGCCCGGGGCAGAGGTTGGTTTTCCTTTTGATCCGGTCACCCTGGTTTTTAAGGTTGGTGGCAGGATGTTCGCTCTGATGCAGTGTTTTTCCGCTACTCCATTTCGGTGGGTTCCTGCCCCCCAACAGCGGGGCTTTCCAGCTCTTTCTCCTCTTGCTTACGCTTGTTTTTCTCGTCTTTCTTGGCTTTCTTGGCAATTTCCTTCTGACGTTTTTCATAACCGTAGTTCGGTTTTTTTGCCATTATCGTAGTCCTTTCAAGGAGTCATTGCCTGCTTACTGGTGAGATAATACATATCAAAGCTTGCGGCAGATTGTTACCAAAAAAAGGAGCCTCACGAAAAGACGTGAGGCTCCTTTGCTAATTAGTGCAAAACCTTAATTAAATTCTGCGCACATTAGACGACTGGGGGCCTTTCTGGCCCTGGGTGACTTCAAAAGCCACACGATCTCCCTCAGCGAGAGATTTGAACCCATCGCCTTGGATCTCAGAGAAATGGACGAACACATCAGGTCCATTGTCCTGCTCGATAAAACCAAAACCCTTTGCGTCGTTGAACCACTTCACAGTACCTTCTGCCATTTTCTTTCTCCATGTTCCCCTTGGGGACTTTTTTGGTTGTGTAAATCCAGCCGCTCTTTAAAAAAAAACACACAGCCCAAGCGGGTCTGTGTGATCTGATTAATCTTGACACCCTGTCAATCTGGTGAGCGACGAAAAATACACAAACTTTCTTAAGTGCACGGACATTAGCACAACAGAATTTATAAAAGCAAGCAATAAATTTATTATGCAAAAATATATTTTCATACCAGCGTTAAGCACCTGCTTGAATAGATTTTGTGGTTGTACATTTTGTAGTTTGCTCTTAACCATCATCTCCTGTAAAATTCCATCATGTTGCCAATCAATAAAATTAACTGGAAGCCTACAGATTTAAACTCGCTCATCAACGACGTGATTGATGCTGTTGAAAGCGGCGAAATTGATTCAGCCTTTGACAATATTGAAATGACTGCCGGAAATTTTTCCAGGGCCAAAAACACCAAGAACTTTACCAAGAACTACCTCATGGCCTGTCTCCGGTCCGGGATAGATGGAATTTCCGAGGCTAATTACAACACGGCCCTCGGCCTGGTGAATGCCTTTCGGCAAATGAATGCGCAAGCCCCCCTCGATGAACTGCCAGACGGCTATAAGGTTTTCGCTATCAAACTTCCCCACCCGGCTGGCAACCCGGACGTCGAAATTTATATCAAGGAGGGCAACAAGGTTCTTTATGGCGAAAAAGTCATGCCCAGAGGGGTTTTGACCGAAAATTTTCTCAGCACAACCGGCTCAACCCTGTTGTGAAAGGATCATTGCCCGTAAACATCTTGAGGTTGCGGGGTCTTTTTTAGCATGCAAAAATCCGCACAAAAAATTATTTTCATCGATGTTGAGACGACCGGCACAAACCCCGAGCGACATGGCCTGACCCAGATCTCCGGTTGTGTGCAGATTGGCGACGAAGTCAGGGAATCCTTCGACTACTTCGTGCGACCCTTTCCAAAAGATGAAATTGAAAGTGCAGCCCTGGAGGTCACAGGTATTGATCGCAGGCAGTTTCTCATGCCAGACCACCCCGACCATCTTGCTGTGCCCGGTCAGGATTTTGAGGATCCCGGGGCAATTTATGATCGTATGGTGACGATGCTCGGCAAATATATCAGTAAGTTTGACAAGAACGACAAGTTTCAGTTTGTCGGTTACAACGCCCACAGCTTCGACATGCCGTTCATGCGCCGATTCTGGGAGAAGAACAACGACCGTTTCTTCGGCAGCTGGTTCTGGTACCCGTGCCTCGACGTCATGCTGGTCTGGGCACAGATTCTCCAGCCGGTCCGCGGTGAACTGACCAACTTCAAGCTGGCTACGGTCGCCAGGCACTGTGGCATCAAGGTTGATGACAGTCGCCTGCACGATTCCAGCTACGATATCGAGTTAACCCGAGAGCTCTGGCTGTCTGCCACTGAGATTATAAAGCGCGGCAATATAGAACAGCCCTCGTGGTCCCAGGGGGAACTTTTTGCCTGATTCGGTCATGTACGCAGTCTTTTTGGTCAAATCCGGGGATTCTTCAGCCACTTCTCGCCAATCAAACACAGCCCCCTGAAAACATATTCCGAAACGACCCGCTTTTTGTTGACTCGTCATTTATGCCTTGCTATATTGCCGGGGGTTAACAGACACAGGCTCCTTTTAAACTGATCCAGAGAGATCAGTAAGGGTGACAGAATGCATCACAAATTATGCGAAATCGAACCGGTACCTTTCCGAAACTGACGGAGAGGTATTTTTTTGTCCTGATTTTGACAGGAGGAAGAATATGGCGAAGGCGGACACTGCAATTCTGGATATGGCTGGCATAGCCCGTGCTATCACAAGGATTGCCCATGAAATTCTGGAGTACAACAAGGGATGTGAGAACCTGGTTCTGATCGGCATCCGCACCGGCGGGGATCATCTGGCCAGCCGTCTGCGGGCCGGCATTCACGATATCGAGGGGACTGAAGTGCCTCTTGGTACGGTCGACATCACCATGTATCGTGACGACCTTGCCGCCCGCGGCAATCTGCCGATCGGCAAAACGGACATCCCTTTTGCGCTTGATGGCAAGCATGTGGTTCTGGTTGATGACGTCCTTTATACCGGTCGGACGATTCGGTCAGCAATGGACGCCCTGATGGATTTTGGCCGCCCAAGCACCATTCAACTCGCTGTTTTGATTGATCGCGGCCACCGCGAGTTACCGATTCGGGCGGACTACGTGGGCCGCAACGTCCCCACCGCGCGGGGAGAGTCCGTTGTGGTTGTGTTTAATGAAGCGAATATGCCGGTTGAAGTTCAACTGGTCAAGCCATAGTCAGGGAGGAAGAGCATGTCATTCAAACACAAACACATTCTTGGCATTGAACAACTGTCCCGGGAAGACATCCAGTTGATTCTCGATACGGGAGACGCTTTCAAGGAAGTAAACAAGCGCGACATCAAAAAGGTGCCGACCCTGCGCGGCAAAACAATTATCAACGCTTTTTTTGAGGCCAGCACCCGCACCAGGCTCTCCTTTGAGATCGCCGGCAAGCGCTTGTCGGCCGATACGGTCAATATCTCAGGCTCAACATCGTCGGTTGTCAAAGGAGAAACTCTGGAGGACACGGCAAAAAATATCGAAGCCATGGCACCTGATATTATCGTCATCCGGCATGGTCATTCCGGTTCTCCCCACTATCTTGCCGAGCGCGTTGGCTGCTCGGTCATCAATGCCGGTGACGGCGCCCACGAGCATCCCAGCCAGGCGCTGCTCGACCTGATGACCATGCGTGATCACAAGGGGCGCATAGAAGGCCTCGAGGTGGCAATTGTGGGCGATATCACTCACAGCCGCGTGGTGCGTTCCAATATTTATGCCCTGTCAAAAATGGGGGCCAGGGTTCGACTCAGTGGTCCCGGAACCATGCTGCCGATCGGCATTGAACGACTTGGCAACGTTGCGGTCTTTACCGATATGCGCGAGGCGATCAAGGATGCCGATGTCATCATGATGCTGCGCATACAGATGGAACGACAGAGCAATATCATGATCCCGAGCTTACGGGAATACGCCCGTTTCTACGGGCTTAATCCGACCAATCTGCAGTTGGCCAAACCCGACGCGATTGTCATGCATCCGGGGCCGATGAACCGCGGCGTGGAGATTTCTTCCGTGGTTGCGGATGGCGTACAAAACGTCATCCTCGAGCAGGTTGAAAACGGTGTCGCCGTGCGCATGGCACTGCTTTATCTTGTGAGCGGTGTCGAATCGATGCAAACCAAGTAGTAACCATTAGATAAAGGGAAGGTGAAACCATGGCGAAAATTCTGATTAAGGGCGGCCGGGTGATCAACCCGGTGCAAAAACTTGATGATATCTGTGATGTCCTGATTGAAAAGGGCAAAATCGCTGCGATCGGCAAAGATCTGGATGGCGGCGGCGCCAGTGTGATCGAGGCCTCTGGCATGCTGGTTACCCCCGGGCTGGTTGATATTCATGTCCACTTGCGTGACCCGGGCCTTGAGTATAAGGAGGATATCGTCTCCGGCACGCTCTCCGCGGTGACCGGTGGCTTTACCTCTGTCGCCTGTATGCCGAATACCAAGCCAGTCAATGACAACCAGACGGTGACCAGCTATATCCTGAAAAAAGCCGCTGAAGTTGGGCATTGCCGGATTTTCCCGATCGCCAGCATCACCAAGGGGCTTGATGGTGAATCACTCACCGAGATGGGAGAGCTGAAAGGACTTGGTATCTGCGCTGTCTCCGATGACGGAAAACCGGTCAGAAACCCGCAACTGATGCGCCGTGCCATGGAATATGCCAGGCCGTTTAACCTGACAATCATCTCTCACGCTGAAGATCTTGACCTGGTTGGCTCCGGAGTCATGAACGAAGGCCCGGTCTCCACCGAGCTTGGCCTGAAAGGTATCCCCTGGGTGGCCGAAGATGCCGCGACGGCCCGCGAGGTAATGCTCGCCGAATTTACCGGAGCTCATCTGCATGTCGCCCACGTCTCCACCAAGGGCTCGATCGATATTGTTCGCCAGGCAAAAAAACGCGGCGTGAATGTCACTTGCGAGGCCGCTCCCCATCACTTTACCCTGACTGATGAAGCGGTGCGCGGCTACAAGACCAATGCCAAGATGAACCCGCCGCTGCGCAGTGCCGAGGATGTGGCTGCGGTGCGTCAGGGCATAGCCGACGGTACCGTTGATGCCATCGCCACCGATCACGCCCCGCATCATATTGATGAGAAGAATATTGAATTCAGTATTGCCCTGAACGGCATTGTCGGCCTGGAAACAGCCCTGCCGCTTACATTGCGCCTGGTCGATGATGGTGTCATCGGTCTGCCAAAAGCGATTGAACTTCTGACCAGTGGTCCTGCTGCTGTCCTGGGATTGCCGGTCGGGATGTTGCAGGAGGGCGGAGATGCCGACGTTACCGTGATCGATCCGTCTCTTGAATGGACCGTCGATGCAAAGCAGCTGAAGAGCAAAAGCAAGAACACTCCTTTTGACGGCTGGCAGATGAAGGGGGCGGCGGTCTGCACCATCGTTGCCGGAAAGATAGTTTTTACGAGAAGCTAAAGCGCGCAAAACCAGCCAGTTGAAGATAACATCTAAAGTAGAACACAGGAGTTGCTCATGCCTCGTCGGGAGGACATCAAAAAGGTTCTGATTATCGGCTCGGGTCCAATTATTATCGGTCAGGCCTGTGAATTTGATTATTCCGGGACTCAGGCCTGCAAAGCCTTGCGCAGCCTCGGCTACCAGATCGTTCTGGTCAACTCGAATCCAGCGACCATCATGACCGACCCCGGCATGGCTGATGTCACGTATGTCGAACCGCTCAACGTTACCACCCTGACTGAAATCATCGCCAAGGAGAGACCCGATGCCTTACTGCCCAACCTTGGCGGCCAGACCGGGCTCAACCTGTCAAGTGCCCTGGCCAGGGCGGGGGTTCTTGATCAATATGGTGTCCGCGTGATTGGGGTGAATCTCGATGCCATCAAGCGCGGCGAAGACCGTGAGACGTTCAAAGAGACCATGACCAGGCTCGGCATTGAAATGCCGCGCAGTGAGATTGCCACCAGTCTTGACGAGGCTCTGCAGAGTGTCGGACGCGTCGGCCTGCCGGTCGTGATCCGGCCCGCCTATACCATGGGCGGAACCGGCGGTGGCTTCGCCTACAACCTGGAAGAGTTCCAAGAACTCGCCAGTCGCGGCTTATCGAGCAGCCCGGTCAACCAGATTCTGGTCGAAGAATCGGTGCTTGGTTGGGAAGAACTCGAACTCGAAGTCGTCCGCGATGCTAAAAACCAGAAAATCACAGTCTGTTTTATCGAAAACGTTGATGCCATGGGCGTACACACAGGGGACTCTTTCTGTACCGCGCCGATGCTGACTATCAGCAAGGAGTTGCAACAGCGCCTGCAGCAATACTCCTACGCTATTGTCGATGCAATCGAAGTCATCGGCGGCACCAATGTTCAGTTCGCCCACGACCCGAAAACCGGGCGTGTGGTGGTGATTGAAATCAATCCGCGCACATCCCGTTCCTCGGCACTGGCATCCAAGGCGACTGGTTTTCCCATCGCTCTGGTTTCGTCGATGTTGGCTGCGGGGCTTACTCTCGACGAGATTCCGTATTGGCGCGACGGCACCCTCGAAAAGTACACTCCGTCCGGGGACTACGTAGTCGTTAAGTTCGCCCGCTGGGCTTTCGAAAAATTCAAAGGCTCAAAAGATCAGCTCGGTACCCAGATGCGCGCTGTCGGCGAAGTCATGAGCATCGGCAAGAATTACAAGGAAGCGCTGCAGAAAGCGATCCGTTCTCTGGAAAACGGCCGCTACGGCCTCGGGTTTGCCAGAAATTATAATAACAAGTCGCTCGAAGAGTTAATGGGTCTGCTGCTGTTTCCAACCAGTGAGCGCCAGTTCATTCTCTATGAGGCGTTGCGCAAGGGCGCCGATATCGAAACACTTTACAGACGAACTCACATCAAACCCTGGTTTCTGACGCAAATGCAGGAATTGGTAAAACTGGAGGAACAGGTCCTTGCCCACAAGGGACATTTGCCGCCTGACGAACTTCTGATCCAGGCTAAAAAGGACGGTTTTGCCGATAAGTACCTGGCCCTGGTCCTCGGCTTGGACGAGCGTGTGGTCCGCGAAAAGCGACTGTCCCTCGATCTTGCCGAGGCCTGGGAACCCGTGCCGGTCAGCGGTGTGGAAAACGCCGCCTATTATTTCTCTACCTACAATGCGCCTGACAAGGTTGCGGTCAGTTCGCGAAAAAAAATCATGGTTCTGGGCGGCGGGCCAAACCGGATTGGGCAGGGAATCGAGTTTGACTACTGTTGTGTTCATACCGCCACGGCCCTGCGTGAGGCGGGTTATGAGACGATCATGGTTAACTGCAACCCGGAAACAGTCTCCACTGATTATGATACTTCGGACAAGCTCTACTTTGAGCCATTGACCGTTGAGGACGTGCTCTCCATTTACCACAAGGAGAAGCCGGAAGGCGTGGTCGTCCAGTTCGGCGGCCAGACTCCGCTGAATATCGCCGCAGAGCTTCAGGCCGCAGGAGTCAAGATTCTTGGCACCAGTCCGGAAACCATTGATATGGCGGAAGATCGTGAGCAGTTCAACGCGATGATGCAGAAGCTGGGCATCCCGCAACCCGAATCGGGGATGGCCAGCAGTCTGGAGCAGGCCATCGTTATTGCCGGACGGATCGGGTATCCATTGATAGTTCGCCCCTCGTACGTGCTCGGTGGTCGAGCCATGGAAATTGTTTACGACGATGCGATGCTGAGCGAATACGTGCAGAAAGCCGTTGACGTCAGTCCACAACGACCGATACTGATCGACAGGTTCCTCGATAATGCCATTGAAGCCGAAGCCGATGCTATTTGCGACGGTATTGATGCGTTCGTTCCGGCGGTCATGGAGCACATCGAGATGGCTGGTGTTCACTCGGGGGATTCAGCCTGTGTCATTCCTCCGGTCAACATCCCGCAGAAGCACCTGGACACGATTGACGAATATACCCGTCGCATTGCCGTCGAAATGGGTGTCGTCGGACTGATGAATATTCAATATGCGATCTATAAGGACCAGGTCTATATTCTTGAGGCCAACCCGCGCGCGAGTCGGACCGTGCCGCTGGTCTCCAAGGTTTGCAATATCCCCATGGCGCGCCTGGCTGTTCAAGCGATCCTCGGAATCAAATTAAAGGAAATGAACCTTGTGCATAAAGTGATCCCGCATTTTGGGGTCAAAGAAGCGGTTTTCCCCTTTTATATGTTCCCCGAGGTTGATCCGGTGCTTGGCCCTGAAATGCGCTCCACTGGCGAAGTTCTCGGACTTGCAGACAGTTACGGTCGCGCCTTCTTCAAAGCCCAGGAAGGGACGGGCACCATGTTGCCGTTAACAGGTTCAGTTCTGGTCACTGTGGCCAATCAGGATCGTGCCGGCGGGCTGGTGGCAGCAAAAAAATTTGCGCAACTCGGCTTCAATATTTTTGCAACCGAGGGCACCCATGCTTATCTCGACCAAAATGGCGTGGCGGCAACGTTGATCATGAAAATGCATGAAGGGCGGCCCAATATCGCCGATGCCATCAAGAACAACGAAATTCAATTGGTGGTCAATACCCCGATTGGTCGGCTCAGTGTTCATGACGATTCTTACATCCGCAAGGCCGCAATAAAACACAAAATTCCCTATATCACGACCACCGCAGCAGCAATTGCAGCCGCCGAAGGAATCGCTGCCTGTCGCACGGATGGCAAGGGTAAGGTACGCAGCCTGCAGGAGTATCACCAGCATTTGTAGTCATGGCAACAAACAGTAGAGAGTAAGGGAGTCAAACATTATGAAAGCAGCATTGGCCCTGGCCGACGGTAGAGTTTTTTTCGGTCAATCCCTCGGTGCCTGCGGAGAGATCTCCGGAGAGGTCGTTTTTAATACCAGCATGTCCGGTTACCAGGAGATTTTGACCGACCCGTCCTATCGCGGCGAGATTGTGACCATGACTTATCCGCTGATCGGCAACTGCGGCATCAACCGCGAAGACGTCGAGTCATCAAAGCCGCATCTGGCCGGATTTATCGTCAAGGAAGCGTGCGACATCCCCAGCAACTGGCGTTCCGAAATGTCGCTTGACGCATACCTGAAACAAAACAACATCATCGGTCTTGCCGGCATCGATACCCGCGCCCTGGTACGGCATATCCGTGACAAGGGAGCCCAGACCGGTATCATTTCGACCATTGACCTTGATGCCGACAGCCTGGTGGTGAAAGCCAAGGCGGCACCTTCTATCGTCGGTCAGGACCTTGTCCGGCAGGTGACCTGTGAGGAAAGCTATGATTGGAATGAGGGAACCTGGAATCTGGCGGATGGCTACAGGCAGGTTCATGGACCAGCCAGGTTTAAAGTGGTTGCCTACGATTTTGGTATCAAACGCAACATCCTGCGCAATCTGGTCAGCAAGAGCTGCGCCGTAACGGTCGTACCGGCAAACACTCCTTCTGAAAAGGTTCTGGCCATGCAGCCGGACGGAGTCTTCCTCAGTAATGGACCTGGCGATCCGGAACCGGTTGCCTATGCTCAGGAGAACATCCGAAAACTGCTCGGCAAGGTGCCGCTGTTCGGTATCTGTCTCGGTCACCAGCTGCTTGCCATTGCCCTGGGCGGCCGGACTTACAAACTGAAGTTTGGCCATCGCGGCGGCAACCAGCCGGTTCGACGCGGGGCAGGGCATAATGTTGAAATTACTTCGCAGAATCATGGCTTTGCCGTTGATGCTGATTCTTTGAAGGACAGCGCCGTTGTTACTCACATTAACCTCAACGACAACACAGTCGAGGGTCTGCATCACAAGACCCTGTCGGCCTTTTCCGTGCAGTATCACCCCGAAGCTTCACCGGGGCCTCACGATGCCAACTACCTGTTTGATGAATTCATCACGATGATGGAAAAAGAGAAACAACGTAGCGCGTAACGCGTCGCATGAAGCGAATACGGTTCATTGTTTTCTTGCGCCACGCGCTACCCGCCGCGTGCTACTAAGGAAGAAAGATGCCAAAAAGAACTGATATCAAGAAAATCCTCATCGTCGGAGCTGGCCCGATCGTCATCGGTCAGGCTTGCGAATTTGACTACTCCGGCACCCAGGCTTGTAAAGCATTGAAGGAAGAGGGCTACGAGATCGTCCTGCTTAACTCAAACCCTGCGACGATCATGACGGATCCCGACTTCGCTCATCGCACCTATATTGAACCGGTCAATCCGGATACTCTGGCGCGCATCATCGCCAAAGAGCGTCCGGATGCCCTGCTGCCGACCCTCGGTGGTCAGACAGCCTTGAACTGTGCTGTGGCCGTCGCCAAGAATGGTACGCTCGAAAAGTATGGTGTTGAGTTGATCGGCGCCAAGCTGCCGGCCATTGAAAAAGCCGAAGATCGTACCCTGTTCAAGGCGGCGATGAAGAATATCGGCATTGCAGTGCCAGAATCCGGGCTTGCTCACAATCGTCAGGAGGCGATGGAAATTATTGAAAAAATTGGCTTTCCCGTGATCATAAGGCCGTCATTCACTCTCGGCGGCACTGGCGGCGGGATTGCCTATAACATGGAGGACTACGAGCAGATCGTCATGGCAGGCATTGATGCCTCGCCAACCAGCGAGGTCCTGGTTGAAGAATCGGTGATCGGCTGGAAAGAGTTCGAGCTCGAGGTCATGCGCGACACTGCGGATAATGTGGTGATTATCTGCTCGATCGAAAATCTGGACCCGATGGGCGTTCACACCGGTGACTCGATCACGGTAGCCCCGGCACAGACCCTGACCGACAAGGAATATCAGCTACTGCGCGATGCTTCGATCCGCATTATTCGAGAAATCGGTGTAGAAACTGGCGGTTCGAACATCCAGTTCGGCATCAATCCGGATGACGGCCGCATGGTGGTCATCGAAATGAATCCACGCGTATCGCGTTCTTCCGCCCTGGCTTCCAAGGCCACCGGTTTCCCCATCGCCAAGATCGCCGCCAAGCTCTCGGTCGGCTATACCCTTGATGAAATCACCAACGACATCACGCGCGAGACCTATGCGTCTTTTGAACCGACCATCGACTACGTGGTGACCAAGATGCCGCGCTTCACCTTTGAGAAGTTTCCCCAGGCCGACGCCACCCTGACGACACAGATGAAATCTGTTGGCGAGGCCATGTCCATCGGTCGAACCTTCAAGGAAAGCCTGCAGAAAGCCCTGCGTTCACTTGAGATCGGCTCCTGTGGTTTGGAAAGCCGTTTTTTTGATGAATCGCTGGAGAACCGGCGGCAACTTGAGGAGTCTGAACTGCATGAATTACGAGGCAAGCTCAGAATCCCGAACTGGGAGCGGATCTGGTACATTGCCGATGCACTGCGCGCCGACCTCTCTATCGACGAGATCTTCGCATTGACCTATATCGACCGCTGGTTCCTGCACAGCATTGCCGAGATCGTGGCCATGGAGGGACGACTGGTCAAGGCCTCCAGTCTGATGGAACAACCTGAGGGCGAGGTGTTCCGATCAATGCTGCGGGAGGCCAAGCAGATGGGTTTCTCGGACATGCGCCTGGCACTTCTCTGGAATGTCCGTGAAGACCGGGTGCGCGAATTGCGTCATCATCTTGATATTCGCCCGGTCTACAAGCGGGTTGATACCTGCGGCGCCGAATTTGAGGCCTATACGCCGTACCTCTACTCGACTTACGAAGAGGAATGTGAAGCGGCTCCTTCAGACCGCCGCAAAATCATCATTCTCGGCGGCGGCCCCAACCGTATCGGCCAGGGCATCGAATTTGATTACTGCTGTGTCCATGGGGTGTTTGCGCTCGCTGAAGACGGCTTTGAAACCATTATGATCAACTGCAACCCGGAAACGGTTTCGACCGATTACGACACTTCGGATCGGCTCTATTTCGAACCTTTGACCTTTGAAGACGTGCTCGAAATTGTTCATGTTGAGCAGCCTGAGGGCGTAATCGTCCAGTTCGGTGGTCAGACCCCACTTAAACTGGCGGTCGCCCTGGAGAAAGCCGGTGTGCCGATCATCGGCACGACTCCTGATGCTATCGACCGCGCGGAAGACCGGGAACGCTTCCAGGCCCTTCTGTACAAACTCGGACTGAAGCAGCCGGAAAATGGTATTGCCAGATCAGTTGCCGAATCGGAAAAGATTGCCGAGCGGGTTGGTTACCCGGTCGTGGTGCGGCCAAGCTATGTGCTTGGCGGCAGGGCGATGGAGATTGTTCACGACCTCAACCAGCTTCGTAATTATATGAAGTATGCAGTGGAGGCTTCCCCCGACCATCCGATCCTGATAGACAAGTTCCTTGATCAGGCGATTGAAGTCGATGTCGATGCCCTCTCTGACCGGAAGCAGGTGGTGATCGGCGGAATCATGCAGCATATTGAGGAGGCGGGTATTCACTCCGGTGATTCGGCTTGCGTGCTGCCGCCTTATTCGCTGCAGAAGCCTGCGGTGGACGAAATTCGTCGTCAGACTGTTGCTCTGGCACTGGAACTCGGTGTCTGCGGCTTGATGAATATCCAATTTGCTGTCAAGGGCGACGAGATATACCTGCTCGAAGTCAATCCGCGTGCCAGTCGTACCACTCCTTTCGTCTCGAAGGCAACCGGTCGGCCTTTGGCCAAGATCGCCGCGCGCATCATGGCCGGCAAAACGCTGAAGGAACTTGGTATCGACGAGGAGATTGTCCCGGAACATATCTCGATTAAGGAGTCGGTATTCCCTTTCACCAAGTTTCCGGGTGTCGACAGTCTGCTTGGACCGGAAATGAAGTCGACCGGGGAGGTCATGGGCATCGATTTCGAGTTCGGCAAGGCCTTTGCCAAGGCGCAGCTCGGCGCGAATGTTCGTTTGCCAACCACCGGCCAGGTTTTTGTCAGCGTCAAGGATGATGACAAGACAGCAATCATTGAATCAGTGCGGAAACTCAGTGACTCCGGTTTCGAGATTGTCGCCACCAGCGGCACGGCCTCTTTCCTGGGTTCTCAGGGAATTTAGGTGACACCGATCAACAAGGTCAAGGAAGGCCGTCCACATTGCGTCGATGCCATCAAAAACGACCAGATCACACTGGTTTTCAATACAACCTTCGGAGTCCAGTCGATTCTCGACTCTTTTTCCATCCGGCGTTCGGCGCTGATGCAAAACGTCGCTTACTTTACGACAGTGGCTGGAATTCAGGCTGCAGCAGACGGTATACTGGCCATGAAGCGGGAAAGTCTTGACGTTAAGCCGATACAAGAGTATTATCCGGTCACCGGGTAGCTTCCTGCCCGTAAATATTTGTCTAAAGCATTCATGTTCGGGCAGGATTTCCTGCCCGAACAATTTTATTTACCGTAAGGAAGAATCTGTTATGTCAGAAACAGTACCAATGACTCCGGAGGGCCATCGAAGGCTTCAGGAGGAGTTGAAACACCTGATTCGCGTTGAGCGACCAAAGGTCATTCAGGATATTGCTGAAGCCCGCGCTCATGGCGACCTGTCCGAAAATGCTGAGTATGACGCTGCCAAGGAACGCCAGGGCTTTGTCGAGGGTCGTATCTCCGAAATCAACGGCAAGATGGCCCGCGCACAAATCATTGACTCTGCAGAGATTGAGTCCGAAAAGATTGTGTTCGGCGCCACCGTGAGACTG
Organism: uncultured delta proteobacterium; assembly: GCA_963847735.1. GTDB lineage: Bacteria > Desulfobacterota > Desulfuromonadia > Desulfuromonadales > BM103 > CAWKAV01. The sequence goes on from CAWKAV010000002.1 coordinate 46,571, forward strand.
TTTGATGTTGAGTCGGAAAGTGAAGTGGTCTATCGGATCGTGGGCCAGGACGAAGCAGATATCAAGCAGGGGCTCATCTCCATCAACAGTCCGGTAGCAAAAGCCCTGATTGGTCATCGTGTTGATGACGAAGTCCATATCAAGGTCCCGTCAGGCATCCGCGTTTACGAAATTATAGAGATTCAGTATATTTAAACTGGAGAAACGCAATGGCAACTATTACCAAAGATATGACGTTCCATGAAGTAATGCGCAAAAGCCCGGAGGTAGTCAGGAGTTCTTGGTTCCTTTAACCTCGGCTGTGTCGGCTGCATGGGTGCCCAGCACGAAACTCTCGAGCAAGGGGCCATGGCTCACGGTCTCGATGTTGAAGAACTTCTCACTGCATTAAACGCAATCTTCGACTGACAACCAGCCATCCCTTCATCCCCAGTTCGGAAACCTGACGAAGTATCGGGGCAGGGGAGATGACAACGACGACTGCAGATCACTCCCGTCAGCATCTTTCAACCCCTGTCGTTCATCTCAGAGGGGTTGGGCCACGTGTCGCCGAAAAACTCGCCAAGCTTGACATCCATACCGTAGAAGACCTCCTTTACGTTTTACCCCATCGCTACGAAGATCGACGACAATTCAGAAAGATAGCTGAACTTACGTGATAAAGTGCATGAGGTTTTTTCCGGGGAGATTCTGGCCTGTGGAGAAGCGACGACATCGCGCAGTCGTCGCAAGCTTTTTGAGGCTGTTGTCAGCGATGGCACCGGACAGGTCGTGCTCAAGTGGTTCCACTATCGCAAGGACTGGATGTCGAAACGCTTTATTGTCGGACAACGTGCAGTTTTTACCGGTGAAGTTAAACGCTACGGCGCGACTACGCGAAATCCACCATCCCGACGCCGAATTTCTCGCTCCTGGTCAGTCTCTTGCCGACTATCAAAGCTCAGATCCACTGGCTTTTGGCCGGATCCTGCCGGTTTATCCGCTCACTGAAGGGCTTGACTCAGTACGCAGCCCGCAAGATATGGAAACAGGCAGTGGATCTCTTTGTCCGTTATGTGCAGTCACACCTGCCGGATTCACTGGTGAAAAAACACGATCTGCTGCCTCTGGCCGACGCACTGCAGCAGATCCATTGGCCATCCAATGAAACCTGTATAGAACAACTTGACAAGGGTCAGACTCGAGCACTTCCGCTCTCTGGTTTATGACGAGTTCTTCTTTCTCGAACTCGGTCTTGCCCTGAAACGTCGGGGAGTTGTGCGTGGAACCGGGGATCACCTTTACCGTCAATCATAAATACACCAAACCTCTCGCTGCGCTATTGCCGTATCGCTTGACCAGCGCCCAGCGTCGCGTACTTGGCGAAATCAAGCAGGACCTGATGTCGGTGCACCCGATGAACCGGCTGATCCAGGGCGATGTTGGTTGTGGCAAGACCATTGTCGCCATGATGGCTGCCCTGGTTGCCATTGAGAACGATACCCAGGTGGCCGTTGTCGCTCCGACGGAGATCCTCGCCGAGCAACACTACCTGCAGTTTCACAACTGGCTTGAACAGCTCGGCTTGAAAGCTGCGCTGTTGCGCGGCAAAATGCCGGCTGCCGAGAAACGGGTCATTCTCGAGGAGCTCAGGGCAGGGCAGATTAACCTGGTGGTCGGCACTCACGCCGTGTTGCAGGAAGGTGTGGAATTCCAGAAACTTGGTCTCGGCATTATTGATGAGCAGCACCGCTTCGGCGTTCGCCAGCGCGCCGTGCTCAGAGAGAAGGGTGCCCACCCGCATATTCTGGTGATGACCGCTACGCCCATACCGCGGACCTTGTCGTTGACAGTCTATGGCGATTTGGCCCTGTCGGTGATCGATGAGATGCCGCCGGGCCGCACTCCGGTTGATACGATTATTGCCACCGATTCACAAAGGGGCCGGGTCTATAGTCGATCTGCGCCAGGAAATCGAAAAAGGACATCAGGCCTACATCGTCTACCCACTGGTCGAAGAGTCGGAGAAGAGCGATCTGCTGGCAGCAACCGAGGGTGCAGAAAAGCTCAAAAATGAAATCTTCACAGAGACACGACTTGGTCTGTTACATGGACGGATGAAGACCGGCGGAAAAAGAGGATATCATGACCCGCTTCAAGACCCGTGAGATCGACATTCTGGTCGCAACGACGGTCATCGAAGTCGGCATTGATGTGCCGAATGCTACGGTTATGCTGGTTGAGCATGCTGAGCGTTTCGGCCTCGCACAACTTCATCAGTTGCGCGGCAGGGTTGGTCGAGGCGAGGCCAGATAGTGTTTGTATCTTATTGAAATCATACAAGTGCAGTGAAGATGGTGAGAAACGACTTGAAGTCATGCGGTCCACCAATGATGGTTTCCGCATCGCTGAAGCTGACCTGGAAATCCGCGGCCCGGGTGAATTCCTCGGCACCCGGCAGAGTGGTCTGCCTGACTTCCGGGTCGCCAACATCCTACGCGACGGCCGCATCCTTGAAGAGGCCCGCCAGGATGCATTCTCTTACGCGGAAAGTGATGAATTTAAAGAGTCAGAACTGATGCGGGACGTCCTCAGAGAGCGCTGGGGCAGTCGACTTGAACTGGCGAGTATTGGTTGATAATACGATGTCAGGTGTCGCCTTATATTGAAAAATTAGTATACACCTCAAACAACATGGTTTATTTTATAGAATTCAGAGTCCATGGGATGTTATCGCAGTGATAACAGAACAAATCGGAAATTTAGTGTCAAACAATAAAAACTGTCTCAAGGAGTCAAGAAAATGCGCAAACTTATAATTGATGGCAAAGTCATTCAAGATAACAGCAGATTGCTATGTTATTGCTGAAATCGGGCATAACCATCAAGGCAAGCTTGAACTCGCCAAAGAAATGTTCAAAGCCGCCAAAGAATGTGGGGCGGATGCTGTTAAACTGCAGAAACGTGATAATCGCGGATTGTTTACCGCTGCCGGATATAACAAGCCCTATGACAACCCCAACAGTTTTGGAGCCACTTACGGTGAGCACCGGGAAGCCCTGGAGTTCGGCGAAGCTGAATATAAAGAGTTGCAGGCTTACGCCACCGAGATCGGTGTTACGATGTTTGCCACCGCCTTTGATTTCTCCAGTGCGGATTTTCTGGAAAAATTCGACATGCCGGCCTACAAGATGGCTTCCGGTGACCTGAAGAACATTCCTTTGCTTACGCATGTTGCTAAATTTCAAAAGCCGATGATTATCAGCACTGGCGGCGGCACGATGGAAGATGTCAATCGTGCCTATGACGCCATCATGCCGATCAACCAGCAACTGTGCATACTCCAGTGCACGGCAGGGTATCCGGCCGAATTCAATGAACTGAACCTGTCGGTGATCACCACCTTCCGCGAGCGGTTTCCCAACACTTACCGTAGGCTTATCGTCCCATGATAACGGCATTGCCATGGCGTTGGCCGCTTATATGCTGGGGGCACGGGTTATCGAGAAGCATTTTACGCTTAACCATACCTGGAAAGGCACGGACCAGGCCTTTTCCCTGGAGCCGATCGGTTTCCGTAAAATGGTGCGTGATCTGGAACGGGTCAAGGTCGCCATCGGCAACGGCGTCAAGCAGGTTTATGAAAGTGAAAAAGCCCCCATCATCAAAATGGGCAAGAAACTTGTGGCGGCCCGCGATTTGCCGGCAGGTTATGCCATCCGGCGTGAAGATATCGCCATCAAGTCACCGGGAGACGGTCTGCAGCCTTATGAAATGGATAAAATCATCGGCCGTGTAACCCGCCAAGCATTGAAAGAAGATGATGACTTCTCCTTCAAGGTTTTAAACGGCGGCGAGCATTAATCGTGAAAGACTTGTTCACTTTAGAGGCTGAAGTTGCCGTCGTAACAGGTGCCCTGGGCAAATTGGGGTCGATCTGGATTGAAGCCCTGCTTGAGTGCCGGGGCTTCGGTTTGCGCGCTTGATCTGGCGGCTGCGAGAGTTTCAGAAGATTTCAGCAAACTGCAAGGACGCTTTGATGAAACCCGCTTAAAGCTGTATCGCACCGATGTCAAGGACCGCCAGTCACTGGAAGCCGTGTGCAGCAGTTGTCTTGCCGACTTTCGGGGTTCCCACCATACTGGTAAACAATGCCGGGATCGACCGACCGCCGTCCAAAGCGGCCAAGGGATATCGCCTCGAAGACATTCCTTTTGAAGAAAACCGGGAGATCTTCGAGGTCAATACCTTGGGGCTTTTTCTGGTCACCCAGGTCTTTGGGTCCCGCATGGTCGAAGCCGGTCGGGGGTCCATTATCAATATCGGCTCACTGTATGCCGGTGTTTCGCCCGATCGAGCGTTTTTACGATCACATCCCGGGGTTTTCCTCAAGCCGCCGGCCTACGGCGCTTCCAAGGCTGCTGTGGTCAATCTGACCCGATACCTGGCCACGCATTGGGCACCTCATGGGGTTCGGGTGAATGCCCTGTCCCCGGGCGGTGTCCTGGGAGGGCAGGATGAGGAGTTTAAACGCAAATTTTGCAATCGCGTTCCCATGGGCAGAATGGCGACTGCTGAAGATCTTCACGGCCCGCTGCTTTTTCTGGCTTCACAGGCATCAGCCTACGTAACCGGCACTGAACTCTTGGTGGACGGAGGTTTCACGGCCTGGTGATTTGAAACGACTAATTTCGAATGGCGAATGCCGACATAAGGAATCCTGCCAATTTTAAATTCAGCTGACGGAGTGATACGCAGAGTCAGAGCCTTTCTTGTGCGACCAACTTCAATTATTCATTCCCTGCTGTATTCTGGATCCAAGCGAAGCGTCTTTTACGCAAATCAACGGCATTTCCAGTGCAATTTGGCCTCAATTGGTATGAATGTAGTCAACGTTTCAACATTACGAGCCAGAAAGCTCAATGAGCCACTTTGTAATGGTCAGTTGAAGGCCGCACGGGCTTATTGTCCAGGACAGCAACTCTAATCATTAACCAAGCATGAATACGAGAAAAGAAGAAGGAACGGAAATGACTCCGAAAAATATCATTGACACAATTCCCAACTGGATCAACGGTGAAGGAGTGCGCTGCAGTTTCCGGCGAAACTTTTGACAAGTTGTCTCCGCACAGCGGTCAGAAGCTGTGTCAAGTTGCCCGTTCCAGGGAAAACGATGTGTTGATCGCCATCCAGTCTGCCAGAAAGGCCCAGCTGGCCTGGGCCGAGATTACGCCTGTTCAGCGCGGTGACATGCTGCACGATATCACTTTGGCTATGCGCAACAACCGCAAGGAAATCGCGACCATTGTGGCAGCGGAAACCGGGATGTCTGTCAATGCCGCCCTGGGTGAAGTTGGCGGTGCCATCGCCCTGGGTGAATTTATGGCCGGTGAGGGCCGTCGATTCTACGGTCGCACCACCACCAGTGCGGTGCCCAACAAATATGCCATGACTGTCCGACAGCCGCTGGGTGTCGCCGGACTGATTATTGCCGCCAACACACCAATTGCCAATGTGGCCTGGAAAGTATTTCCGGCCCTGCTGTGCGGTAACGCGGCGGTTCTCAAAGCTGCCGAAGATACACCGGCCACGGCCTGGTATTTCGGCAAGATCGCTCACGAAGCCGGTCTGCCTCCGGGAGTCCTGAATATTATCCAGGGCTACGGTCATGAAGCCGGAGGCCCTCTGGTCGCCGACCCGGATGTGGATGTCGTCAGCTTTACGGGATCCACGGCAGTGGGCCGCCAGATTGCATCCGTCGCCGGTCAAAGGCTGGCAAAAGTGTCCCTCGAACTGGGTGGCAAAAACCCGCTGGTGGTCTGCGATGATGCGGATCTGGATAACGCGGCCAAGTGGGTGTTGCTCTCGGCATTCAGCAATGCCGGGCAGCGTTGTGCGTCGGCCAGCCGCATTATAATTTTTGACAGCGTTTATGAACAGTTTCGTGACATGCTGCTGGCCGGCACCCGCAAGCTGAAACTGGGCCCGGCGAATGATGACGACCTCGGCCCGGTGATCAATGAAAAACAGCTGAACAACATGCTGACCGCCATTGAAGCAGTCCCGGAAGGAAGGTGCGATCGTTTTGACCGGTGGCGAGCGGTTGATGGATGATTCTCATGCCGGCGGTTTCTACATGGCGCCGACCCTGATTGAGAATGTCGATCCCCACAGCCGGATATCGACCACCGAGCTTTTCGGGCCCATCGCATGTCTATACAGAGTCAAGGATTTCGCCGAAGCGCTGCGAGATGGCCAATGATTCCCCGTACGGACTGACGGCCTGCATTCACACTCGCAGCATCCACCGTGCCACCGAATTTTCGCATGAAAGTTCAGGCCGGGGTGACGGTGGTCAATGCCGGAACCTATGGCAGTGAACCGCACATGCCCTTTGGCGGCCTGAAACAATCCGGCAACGGGTGGCGGGAGCCCGGCACGGAAGCTTTGGATGTGTATTCCGATTTAAAAAACATTCTTATTAATATAAATCCGGAATTGCTCTAGCTCGTCCGGTTTCGGATTTTTCTTATTTTCTATAAACAAACTGTTTTATACGGACTTAAGGACCAGGATGTCTGAGAAGCAAAATACTATTGTTGCGTTGATCCCGGCGCGTTCCGGCTCCAAACGCGTGCCGGACAAGAATATCCGCCTTCTGGCAGGGCACCCGCTGATTGCTTACAGCATCGCGGCAGCTCTGCAGAGTAAGATATTCAAGACGGTTATCGTATCGACGGACTCGGAACGCTATGCCGACATTGCCAGACATTACGGTGCCGAAGTGCCTTTTTTGCGCCCGGCGACCATTGCCGGCGACATCTCTCCGGATATTGAATGGGTTGAGTATACGCTCAACCAGCTGCGCAACAATGGACAGGATTATGATTGCTTCAGCATTCTGCGACCGACCAGTCCGTTTCGACTGCCGGATACCATCCGGCGGGCATGGCAGGAATTTCTGGCACAGGAAGGGGTTGATTCACTGCGGGCGGTGGAAAAATGCCAGCAGCACCCGGCAAGATGTGGATCGTACGCGGCAACCGCATGATGCCGCTTTTGCCAATGGGGCCTGCCGAACAGCCCTGGCACAGCAGCCAATACCCGTCGCTGCCCGAAGTATATGTGCAAAACGCCAGCCTGGAGATTGCCAGAACACGTGTTGTTTTTGAAGAAAAAACAATTGCCGGAAATGTGCTGATGCCTTTTTTTACAAAAGAATTTTGAAGGATTTGATGTCAACAGTAATTACGATTGGGATCTCGCCGAGCATCTTGTCAAAACAGATCAGGCGAAATTACCTGCCATCCCCCAATCCCCCTATACAGATTTAGGAGTGATCAAAATTATGTTGGAAATCGAACTGATAACCGAAGATGAATTTCAGCGGGTGCGGAAAGCGAATATCGATAAGTATAGCCCGGCTGGCGTTGCTCTCCGACATGTGCAGTGCCAATGCGCTGGCCACGGTGAAACGTGCCGGATCCGGGCATCTGGGATCGAGCTTCAGCTCTCTGGATATCGTCACCTATCTATACCATCATGAAATGAACATTGCCGAACTGGGTGTCGATCATCCTGATCGTGATATTTACTTTTCATCAAAAGGTCATGATGCGCCCGGGCACTATGCCGTTCTGCATTCTCTGGGGCTGCTTTCCGAAGAGCGGTTCCAGCATTTGACGACGGCTTAACGGCACCCACGGCCACCCGGATGTCAGCATCCCCGGAATGGAAGCCAATACAGGATCACTGGGAATGGGTATTTCAAAGGCCAAAGGCATGGCCCTGGCGAAAAAAATGCGCGGCGCCAAAGGCCGGGTGATGGTGATGACCGGCGATGGCGAGCTCCAGGAAGGTCAAATCTGGGAATCATTGCAGACCGCTGCTTATCAAAAGGTCAACAACCTCATCGCCATTGTCGATTTTAATAAAATTCAGACCGATAAATCCGTCAAAGAAATTATCGATTTAGGCGATCTGGCCAGAAAATTCGAAGTGTTCGGCTGGCATGTGGAAAGCTGTAACGGTCATGATTTTGCAGAACTGGAGAACGCCTTCACCCGGCTCAAGCAGGTTGAGGACCGGCCCAAAGTCTTGATTGCCGACACCATCAAGGGCAAAGGTGTCTCTTTTATGGAAGGGCCCCAGGCCGTGCAGGACGGCAACGGACTGTATCCCTGGCATTCCGGGGCCCCGGATAACGACTCATTTGAAGCCGGGTATGCTGAAATTGTTAATCGCATCAATGCCCGGCTTGAAAAACTGAACCTGGAGCCGTTAAAAACACGGGTCATGGCCACCCTGGAAAGAAATAAAGTCACACTGAAAGGTACCGCTGAGAAGGTTGTCACCGCCTATGGTGAGGCTCTGTTGAAAATTGGCGCGCAAAGAAAAGACATCGTCGTCCTGGATGCCGACCTGTCGGCCGACTGCGGTTTGCGGCCTTTTGAAAAGGCCTTTCCTGAAAGATTTATAGAAAACGGCATCGCCGAACAGGACATGGTCTCCACCGCCGGCGGGCTCGCCTTGCACGGCTTTCTTGCCGATTGTCAATTCGTTCGGGGTGTTTCTGGCCTCCCGTGCCAATGAACAGATTTACTGTAATGCCACCGAGAAAACCAAAATCATCTATGTTTGTCACTATGCGGGGCTCATCCCGGCCGGTCCGGGAAAATCCCATCAAAGCCTGCGCGACATCTCTCTGTTCGGTGCGCTGCCCAACTGCACGATCATCGAGCCGTGCAATGGCTGTTGAAACCGAACAGGCCCTCCAATGGTGTGTGGATCAGGCAGAGCAAAACTGCATGATTCGTCTGGTAATTTCTCCATCGCCCCGCACCATCGTGCTGCCGGATGATTATCGTTTTACTTTCGGTCGGGGCTCCGTCATCAACGACGGCAAGGATGCGATCCTGTTTGCTTACGGCCCGGTGATGATGAATGAAGCGCTGACAGGCCGCAGAAATACTGAAAGAACAGGGTGTTTCCCTGAAGGTCGTCAACTTGCCATGGCTCAATGAAGTTGATCTCGGCTGGTTGGCAGGACATCTGCGCGGACAGCGAAATACATCTTTGCCCTGGACAATCATTCCGGGTACGGAGGCATTGGTGATCTCCTGTTGAATGCGCTGATGTCATCACCGGAATTAAGCTCCCGACTCCTGACAAAATTCGCAATCGATGAGTATCCGGCCTGCGGCACCCCCGAGGAAGCGCTGGCGTACCATAAATTGGACGGCCGCAGCCTGGCAGAGCGCATTGCCGGCGTAATCAGCAAGCTAGTAAAAGTCGATTTGCGGAGGACAAGCAAAACCATGTCAACAGAAAAGCGACTGCTTTTAATTCCTGTGGAAAACCAGGTTCGGGAGCTCGATCCCAAGCTGTTGCTGGCCTGCATTGCGGCACAGCGCGGGTTCTCGTCGGTCATCGGATCACGACGTGAATTGGAGTTTCGCATCGATTCGTATCCAAAGAGTATCTATCTCTCTAAAAGTATGACGAAACGCAGTCTGATATTTTTCCGCCTGGCCAAAAAATTCGATCATGAAATCGTCACCTGGGATGAAGAGGCCCTGGTGCATTTGCCGCCGGAAACCTATTTTTCCCGCCGGCTGCATCCTGATGCGATCCGGCAGGTATCACACCTGTTTGCCTGGGGCCAGGATAATGTCGAACTGTGGCGCCAGTACCCCCATTTGCCGGATAATTTACCGATCCATGGTGTCGGCAATCCCCGCATCGACATGCTGCGTCCTGAAATGCAATCGTTTTACGAAGATGAAGTGCAGGCGCTGCGCGACACCTATGGCGACTTCGTGCTGATTAATACCAATTTTAATCACGTCAATGCCTTTGGCCCGGACATGAATTTGTTCCAACCGGTTAAAACTCCCGGCGAAACCGCCAAATTCGGCAGAGCCGCCAAGGGTATGAGCCGGGAGTACGCCGAAGGTCTATGGAACCACAAACAGGCTGTATTCAAGGATTTTCAACAGCTGATCCCAAAACTTGACCAGGCCTTCCCAGAGCTGAACATAGTGATTCGGCCCCATCCGACGGAACGGCACGATGTTTACAACGAAATTGCCGCCCGATGCTCACGGGTGCATGTGACCAACCAGGGCAATGTCGTGCCGTGGATACTGGCCACCAAGGCAGTCCTGCACAACGGCTGCACCACGGGCATTGAAGCCTTTGTCATGGGCGTGCCGGCCATCAGTTACCGGGCATCGATCAACGAACAAATTGACAACGGATTTTACCGCTTACCCAATGCGGTCAGCCATCAGTGTTTTACTTTCGAGCAACTGCAGGATGTGCTGAAGCAAATTTTAGCCGGCAAGCTGGTGACGACCGATGGCGATGAGCGTCAGGCACTGGTAGAACATTACCTGGCGTCCCTGTCAGGTCCGTTGTCCTGTGCGCGGATGGTCGACGTTCTCGAATCTCTGCCACGTGACGATCAAAGACTCTTCCGGGCCTTCTCAGGTGGAACGTCTCCAGCGCAGGATGATTGCCGAGGGATATCATCTGTACAAGCGGATAAAGCCAAAATTGCCCGGATCCCACAACCGGCCGACGTTCCAGCGCCACCGCTATCCGCCTATACCCATAGATACGATAAAATTGAAAATCGAACGCATACAGCAAATTCTCAAAGATAATACCCAGCTAAAAGTCACGCAGCTCAGCGATGTGCTCTTCCAGATAAGCGCTAGTAAAGGGACTACCGGCTGCGGCTCGATGCCGGATCATGGCCAAAGACTGTCGGAACAAGGAATCCGAAATATAAGGAGACTTCTCGTGAAGATAAAAGACCAAAAAGCATGCCTGATCATACCGGTTGAAAACCAGGTGCGGGAGCTTGACCCCAAATTGCTGCTGGCCTGCATCGCAGTGAAGCGCGGGTTTTCGGTTATTATCGGTTCTCACCGCGAGATCGATTTCCGGATTACCTCTTTTCCGAGAAGCCTGTATCTCAACAAAAGCATGACGGAACGCAACCTCAAAATGTTTCGCATCATGCAGAAAATGGGGCACGAAATACTGACATGGGATGAAGAGGCGCTGGTTCATCTGCCGGCAGAAACCTATTATTCCCGCCGGCTGTCACCGACCGCAATTCGCTATAACTCGCACCTGTTTGCCTGGGGCGAAGACAATGCCGAATTATGGCGCCAGTACCCGATCTCCCGGAAGACATGCCGATTCATGTCACCGGCAATCCCCGCAGCGATATGCTGCGACCTGAGTTGCGGTCCTTCTACGAACCGGAAGCAGAAGAAATACGAAAAACCTATGGAAGGTTCATCCTGGTCAATACGAATTTCAACCATGTGAATGCCTTTTTCCCGGCCCAGAATCTATTTCGGCCGCCAGACAATGCGGGTGAAGAGCCTCAATTCGGCAAGGCGGCGGTGGGCATGAGCCGCGAGTTTGCTGAAGGGTTGCGGGATCACAAAGAGGCTATTTTTGATGCCTTCAAAGAGTTGATCCCGATCCTTGATCAGGCTTATCCGGATCATACAATCATCGTCCGGCCGCACCCGACGGAAAATCAGCAGGTTTACATGGACATCGCCAAAGACTGCCAACGGGTTAAGGTCACCAACGAAGGCAACGTGGTCCCCTGGCTGATGGCGACCGACGTCGTTATCCACAACGGCTGCACCACAGGGGTCGAAGCCTATATGATGGACGTTCCGGCAATATCCTACCGTGCCCGGATCGATGAAAAATACGATCTGGGATTTTACCGGCTGCCAAATTTGATCAGTCATGAGTGTTTCGATATTGATCAGTTGCAGGAAACTCTGACAAAAATATTCAAGGGAGAACTCGGCGCCGCCGATGGCGATGAACGCCAGGCGCTGGTCAATCATTATCTGGCGGCTCAAGACGGCCCACTGGCATGTGAACGTATTGTTGATGTTCTGGAACAAAAGATGAAACGTCATCCGGTTCTGCCGAAACCGCCATTGAGCGATCGTATTTCAGGCAGAGTTTTTGCCAACTATCGTCGTATTTACAAAAATATCAAAAAGTATATTCCGGGCACACATGCCCCGCCGGATTTTCATCGTCATCGTTATCCAGGCATTTCGCTTCAAGAACTGATAAACCGAATAGATAAAATTCAACAGGCGCTCGGCGACACCAGCAGAGATAAAAGCAGAACAAATATCCGATCAGATTTTTTTGATCCAACCATAGGAGATATTGAATGAAAGTTTTGATATTGGGAACAGGAAAAACCGGCACCACGGTCATGGTGTATAAGGTGTCCGGCGGACTTACCAAACTGCCATGCGTTCTCCGGGGGAGCATCCGGGGAAACATGTCGGTGATTATGAAAATGCAGTCTACAAGCATACCTATGAAGAACGCAAAGGTAAAAGCTTTGAGGTCTTCAAGGAGCACTTGAATAAGGAGCATTATGATCGCAAAATCTGGATGGCCCGCGACCCCCGCGATGCGGCGGTCAGCCGTATGTTGTACCGCTGGCACCGGGGGCATGAAGGATGCAAAAAACAATTCGAGACCCATCTGGAGCTGGTTCTAAAAAAAGAAAAAGATCCTGCATCCGTTCCATTTTACGAAATCTGCCGTTACACAGGACATGATGACAGCCCCCGGAGTGTTGAAGCGGTCATCGAGGAAGAAAGGCGTCGCTACCAGCAAATGGTTCGAATTTGTAAAGGGCCTGGGAAGTGACTGGTTCCTGTTTAAGTTTGAAGATATGGTGGCGAAAAAATTTGATGCGCTCAATGACTATCTCGGATTCGAGGTCCAGGCCGATGCCAATGTCCCCAGTGCTTCAGGGAAGGCCAAAGTAATCCGGAAAAAAGGGACCGGTGACTGGCGTCACTGGTTCACTGAAGAAGATATGGAACTTTTTAAACCGGCCTTTTTGCCTTACATGGAACTGATCGGCTATGACTGCGATGACTGGCAGCCCGATCCCAATCCGGTAATTGAACCCGAGTTCTCTTCGGTTTACATGCAGAATCTGCCTCGGAAGGCTACAAAAAACAAGATTTTGCGATATGTCGATTCTGCTATGCAGAAACTTGTAAAACGGGACTGAATCATCTCTGAAAAGGGATTTTAGGGGGGAGTCTCTATGGCTAACAATCTAACAATAGGTGATCAAATCGTTGGGCCGGGCAAGCCATGCTTAATTATAGCGGAAGTCGGTCAGGCGCACGACGGCAGTCTGGGTACGGCCCATGCATTCATTGACGCCATAGCCGCAACCGGTGCTGATGCCGTTAAATTCCAGACCCATATCGCGGCGGCCGAAAGCACGCCAAACGAGCCCTGGCGCGTCAAATTCAGCCCACAGGATGCCACGCGTTTTGACTACTGGAAGCGTATGGAGTTTACCGAAGAGCAGTGGAAAGGCCTCAAGCAACATGCCGATAAATGTGGGCTGATTTTCCTCAGTTCACCCTTTTCTTTCGAGGCGGTGGACCTGTTAACACGAGTGGGGGTGGCCGCTTGGAAGGTCCCTTCAGGGGAGACGGGCAATATACCGATGCTTGAACAGATGACGGCAACCGGTTTACCGGTGATTTTATCCACAGGCATGAGTCCTGTGAATGAAATAGATGCAGCCATCAAATACATCCTGTCCCGGGGCGCACAGCCGGTCGTTCTACAGTGCACCACGGATTATCCATGCTTGCCGGAAAAAGTTGGCCTTAATATCATAGCTGAATTTCGAGAACGTTATGGCTGTCCAGTTGGCCTGTCGGACCACTCGGGGACAATATATCCTGGCCTGGCTGCGGCAACCTTGGGAATACAGATGCTGGAGGTGCATATTACCTTAAGCCGCGAGATGTTTGGTCCAGACGTGCCGGCCTCGATCACCACCGATGAGTTAAGGAGACTGGTGGAGGGTGTCCGCTTTATTGAAAAAATGACTGCACATCCGGTCAACAAGGAAGACATGGCCAGGGATTTAAAGCCGTTGCGGGATATGTTCACTAAAAGTGTCGTGGCTCAAAAAAATCTCAAAGCGGGTTCAATCTTGAAAAAAGAGGACCTGACACTCAAAAAACCCGGGACCGGATTGCCCGCTGCCCGACTGCCGGAGCTTGTTGGTCGGCAATTAAAACGTGCTGTGGCGGCCGACGCCATGATCTTCGAAGAAGATTTGAATTGAATAATGACGCTTGGCATCGGTTTGTCCGACGCTTTTTGAATAGGCAATGACGAGAGAATATTTAAATATATGAAAACGGCCCAATCAACACTTCTAATACCAGTAGAGCTCCAAGTTCGCGAACTTGAACCCAAGCTGTTGCTTGCTTGCGCCGCGGCAATGCGGGGGATTCCCTCTATGATAGGCCCCCGCCAGGAGATGCACTTTTATCTGCATGCGTTTCCCAAAAGCATATACCTATCCAAAAGCAGCACAAGCGCCAGTGTAAACGTCTTTCAAGCCCTGAAAAAAATGGGGGCCAAAATTGTTGTCTGGGATGAAGAAGCGCTGGTCGCTATGTCGCCAAAACTCTATTACCAACACCGTTTGTCGCCGATATCGATAAGCTATGTTTCACATTTGTTTGCCTGGGGAGAAAAGAACGCGGAATTGTGGCGACAGTATCCCAATTTGCCCAAGGACATGCCGATCTCCATCACAGGAAATCCGCGTGGTGACCTGCTGCGACCCGAATTACGGGGTTATTACGAAAACGATGTCAGAGCCCTGCGCTCAAAATATGGCAATTTCATCCTGATTAACTGTAATTTTGCTCTGGTAAACGCTTACCATGCGGACATGAACTTGCTAATGCCCAGCCCGGTTCCCGGCGAAGGGCTGGTTTTGACACGACGTCCAAAGAGCATGGGACTAGACTATGAATACACTAAAGGTTTCTCAGATTACAAAAAAGAAATTATGGATAGTTTTATAGAACTCGTACCAGCTCTGGCTCGGGCTTTTCCGGATCATGCGATTGTACTCCGACCACATCCGGCCGAAAACCAGGAAATTTATCAGCGGATTGGCGAAACCAGTGAACGGGTGCACGTTATTAACAAAGGTAACGTTGTCCCCTGGCTATTGGCAGCCCAGGCCGTGATTCATAACGGCTGCTCCACCGGAGTAGAGGCATACGCACTCAATAAACCGGCTGTGTCATATAGAAGGAGCGTTCAGGAGCAATACGACAAAGACTTTATGCAGCTGCCGAATGATCTCAGTCACGAGTGCTTCAGTCTTGAGGAGCTTATAGACACCCTGCAGAAAATTCTTAACAATCAGCTGGGCGTGGCCCCTGGTGATGACCGTAAAGCATTGATGGAACGAAATCTAGCGGCCCAGAGTGGCCCGCTGGCCTGCGAGCGTATTCTTGATGTACTCGAACAAATAATCCAGGATATGTCCCTGGAACCTGATCCCACCATGCTCGATAAACTTAAGATCCGGTTATGGGTTAATAAGCGACGGAAGAAAAAACGCTCGAGAGGATATCAGCCCCTCATGTCCCATAACAGAGAGGATTTTTTAAAACATCGCTATCCGGCTATCTCTCTGGAAGAAATATGTCAACTCACGGCCCGATTCCAGCAGTTGTTGGGCCATGATGAAAAGTTAAGAGTGGAGCAATTTGCTGATAAGTTTTTTCGGATAAGCAGGCAACACCATTGACCCAGTTGCTATGCTTTAACAATTAATATTTTTTCAGGACAATGTGGTGAACCGGTGTTTCTCCTGGTTTACCTCCTAAAAAGTTGGAGGAGAAGAATGAAAATTCTAATATTGGGAACCGGCAAATCAGGGACAACGGCACTTGTTTATAAACTGGCCGCCGGTTTACCGAACTGCAAGGCGTTTTCCGGTGGCCGGCCCGGGAAATACATCGAGGATTATGAAAATGCCGTTTACAAACATACCTATGAAGAAAGCAAAGGCAAGAACTTCGAACTCTTTCGGGAGCATCTAAAAAATGAGCATTATGACCGCAAGGTATGGATTGCACGCGACCCCAGGGATGTAGCTGTCAGCCGCATGCTCTACCGCTGGCAAAAAGGGATTGAAGACAACAAAGAGCAATATCAGGCCCATCTGCAGTTGATTCTGGATAAGGAAAAGAACCCCGGCACCGTCTCCTTTGCCGAGATATGCCGTTATACCGGCTATAACAAGTGGCCCCGTCCTGTGGAAGAGGTCATCGAAGAAGAGGGCGCCCGCTACCAGCAGATGAGCGACTTTGTAATCAGTCTGGACAATGATTGGTTTTTGTTTACTTATGAGGACATGATCGACAAAAACTACCAGGCCCTTGACACCTATCTTGGCTTCAAGGTTCGCGACGAAGCAGAAGTTCCGGCCTCAACAGGAAAAGCCAAAGTCGTTCGAAAAAAGGCGACCGGAGACTGGCGGCACTGGTTTACCCAGGGAGATATCGAGCTATACAAACCAGCCTATTCGTCTTACATGGAAACAATCGGTTATGATGGCGATGACTGGTCGTTGAATGCCAACCCTGTTATCGAGCCCGAGTTTTCATCGCTGTACATGCGACAGTTGGCCCAGGGGAAGAAAAAAAACTTAACTTTGAAGGACCGGCTCTTCAAGTATCTTTCCACGAAACAATCCTAAATAAAAGCAATCAGAGGGCCGATAAGGTGGGAGTGATTCAATGAACAAACGTAAGATATGCGTGGTGGTAAACAGCCGCGCTAATTATGGCAGAATTAAGTCTGTTTTGCGGGCGGTTCAAAATCACCCGGATCTTGAATTGAAATTAATTGCCGGTGCATCAGCGTTGCTGTGGCGCTTTGGCAACGTTGCTGAACAGATCAAAAAAGATGGTTTTGCAATTGACGCCGTGGTTTATTCCATTGTTGAGGGCGAGAACCCTACGACCATGGCCAAATCCACCGGCATGGGAATAATGGAATTGGCTACACAGTTTGAAAACATAAAACCAGATATAGTCATCACCGTGGCCGACCGGTTTGAAACCATGGCCACCGCCATTGCCGCCAGCTATATGAACATCCTCCTGGCCCACACCCAGGGCGGTGAGGTAACGGGCTCCATTGATGAGAGTGTACGTCATGCCATCACCAAACTGGCACATATTCATTTTCCGGCCACAGCCAAATCCAGGGACAATGTTATTCGGATGGGAGAAGATCCGGAAAAGGTGTTTCTTACCGGCTGTCCGGCCATCGATATTGTGGCCGAACTGGATTTAACACCTCCCGATGATCTTCTGCAGCAATACGAAGGGGTCGGGCCGGACCTTGATATCCACAAACCCTATCTGGTTGTTCTGCAGCATCCGGTGACCACAGAATTTGGCAGCGGCATGGCTCAGATCAATGAAACCCTGCAGGCGATTAAAGCAATAGGCATGCAGACAATCTGGCTGTGGCCCAATGTCGATGCCGGCTCCGATGAAATATCCAAAGGTTTGCGCATATTTCGGGAAAGCGAAAATCCGGATTATATTCATTTTTACCGGAATTTTTCGGTTGAACATTATGCCCAGTTGATCGGCAATTGTGCCTGCCTGGTTGGCAACTCAAGTTCCGGAATCAGGGAAGGCTCTTTTCTGGGAGTGCCTACCGTTAACATCGGTACGCGCCAGGCCAATCGTGAACAGGCGGATAATTGTATCAATACCGGTTATGACCACCGGGGGATAGAGGACGCTATTCGCCATCAGATCAAACATGGACGTTATCCGTCACATACGCTTTATGGAGATGGCCAAGCCGGTGACCGGATTGCCAATATACTGGCAAGTGTGGATACCAATATTCAAAAAAAGCTGACGTACTCATGAATAAATTCAATGATGGTCAGACATGCGAAATTTGCGGTGGCCATGAATGGACACAGGTTTACAAGGGCCCCATAAGGGACGGAGCCTTCGGCACGGTGACACCTGAAGACTGCAGGGTCTTTCAGTGCGCACAATGTCAGGTGCAGCGCCTTGAGGAGGCCGCCTGTAAGGACGACAGTTTTTATGCCGGGAAAGAATATCGGGAGTCGTTGGGAGAATCTACCGAGGCCGAGAGGTGGTGGGCCAAGCACGATATTCACCAGATACGAAATCTTAACGTATTGTGGCCCCATTCCATTCGGAATCTGATAGTGGCCGATGTGGGCTGTGCAGCCGGCAGCTTCCTGGATCATATCAGCGGATTGGCAGCCACTTCGGTGGCGGTTGAACCTTGTCTGGAACATCATCCTTCCCTTCGTCAGCGTGGCTATAAAGTGTATGACTCACTTCTGGGCGCAAAGGCAGACTATCAGGATCGGGTGGATGTCGCTTTCAGCTTTGCAACAGTCGAGCACGTAGACCATCCCGGTCATTTCTTTTCAGAAATTCGGCAAATGCTCAAACCGGGAGGGCTTTTTATGGTCAGCACCCCCAATCGGAAGGATATTTTGATGGATCTGCTGGGTGAAGACTATCGTCAATTTTTCTATCGCACGGTGCATCGCTGGTATTTTGACATACAATCACTCTCTGAGCTGGCCCGATACAACGGGTTTGAAATTGTTCAAAAAAAATGTGTGCATCGCTTTGGAATCTCAAATGCCCTGGCCTGGCTGAGAGACCGCAAGCCAGCCGGCGATCAAACGCTGCCGTTAATGGATGATCCGTTGCTAAATCAGTTCTGGAAAAGCTTTCTGGAATCCAAAGGCAACGGTGATTTTTTATATTTTCTATTGAAACGCAGTGCAAGCTGAACGTTCCATCATTCCAGTTGGGATAAAACCCCAATATGAAGGCCATTATTATGGAAACAATTCTTTATCTGGGAGCAGAGGAGGGCGCGCAGGCAGCCGAGGAAGTAGTTGCCGGTCGCGCCCGAGTCCGCAGGGTTTCCGCCGCAGCTGAAGATGTTCAAACCCATATCAAAACATGTAGTGCCCTGTTGGATGCATCCATGCAGGTTCGCATCACCGATCATATGGTTGCATCTGCGACCGGGTTGAAGATAATTTCATGCGCCACAACCGGCTCCGATCATATCGAGCGCAAAGAACTTGACAGCAGGGGGATCCCGGTAAGGACCCTGAGGGAAGATAAAGAGCTGCTGTTGAATCTAACGCCGGCTGCTGAGCTTTCCTGGACCCTGCTGCTGGCTTGTGCACGAAGACTGCCGGCCGCTATTAAGCATGTCGTGTCCGGCGGCTGGAACCGCGAACTATTTCCCGGGATCATGCTTAACGGCCGCCGAATCGGAATCATCGGCTGCGGCCGCATCGGCACCTGGATGAGCCGTTATGCCCAAGCCTTCGGGATGGATATTGTGGGCTACGATCCCTTGATAGCCGAGTATCCACCTCAGATTAAACCCGTATCTCTGGAAGAGCTGGCACGTACCAGCGATTTCATAACGATTCACGTGCCGCTTACTGAAAATACCACTGGGCTTTTTTCAAAAAAACATTGTGAGATGGTAAAACCGGGGGCGATATTGATAAATACCTCCAGAGGGGCGATTGTCGACGAACCGGCCCTGCTTAAAGCACTGGAAACCAACCAAATGGGAGCTGCCGGGCTGGATGTGCTGGCGGATGAACCAGATATTCAAAAATCTCCCCTGTATCTATATGCGCAAGCCCATGACAACCTTATCATCACACCCCATTGTGGTGGATTTTCCCCTGATGCTGTAAAAGTTGTCTGCCGCCGAGCTGCGGAAAAAATTGTTGAGTATTTGGACTTATGAAACACCTTTCAAATCTGGCCCGACAGATCGCCGCCCGCGGAATAAAACATGTTTTTGGTATTCCGGGAAGCGGACCCAGCCTGTACTTGCTGAACGAGCTGGAAAAACTGGATGTTAGGTTTTACCTGACACATTTTGAAGGCAGCGCTGCGCTGATGGCAGGTGCATTTGGAAAGCTTAGCAAGCGAAGCGGTGTAGCCATCTCCATCAAGGGTCCCGGGCTCACCAATATGCTGCCGGGCCTGGCTGCCTGCTGCCTGGATGCCTTCCCGGTAGTCAGTATTTCGGAAGCCTATCTCCCAGAAGCGCCACTTGATTTATCCCACAAACGTATTGAGCACGATAAGCTGTTGGCGAGCATTGCCAAAGTTCAGGCCTATCTGTCGGACACCGGTCCTACCTTTGACAGCCTTTGCCAAATGGCTGAAACCGAGGTGCCCGGGGTGGTGCATTTGAATATTGCCGCATCACCTGGTGACGGTGCTATTCTGCAATCTTCCCCGCAAGAAATGTTTGCAAAGGACACTGGCCTGGAGCAGGCAATCGCCTTGATCAGAAAATCCAGAAAACCGGTGGTTATAGCCGGCACCCTGGCTGTCCGCCAAAACTGGTGTGATCATCTCAATCGCCTGTCCATTCCTGTATTCAGCACCGCAGCAGCCAAAGGCGTGGTGAATGAAAGCTTGGCCCATGCGGGAGGGGTATTTACCGCTGTGGGTGGACCCTTGGCCCCTGAGACAACAATAATTCCGGAAGCCGATCTGATTGTATCGCTGGGCCTGCGACACAATGAAGTGCTTGCGGTACGGCCCTTTGACTGCCCGGCAGTCCACATTGATCCACTGGGAGAAGATAAAAGCTTCGGATTTAAGTTTAACAGCACCGTTAAGGGTACGTCTTCAGAGCTTGACCAGCTTTTTGATCCCCTGGCGCAGAAGTCCTGGGGCCTTGATCTGATCGAAAATGCTTTTGAAAAATTGAATGCAAAGATGTTCAACTCTTCTTTTTTGCCGGCCCAGGTTTTTGCCAGCATTGCCTGGCATTATAAAAAGGAAGCCAGACTGGTTCTGGATACCGGAAATTTTTGCACCATCGGCGAACATGCTTGGCAAGTTACGCGGCCAGACCTCTACCTGGCGGCAGGGCAGGGGCGCTATATGGGGGTGGGAATCCCCCTGGGGGTCGGCGGCGCCTTTTACGATCCCCGGGTTCCGACCATCGTGTTCACCGGTGACGGTGGTATCGGGATGTTTATCTCAGAAATGAAGCTGGCCGTACAGCACAATTTGCCTTTGATAGTCGTGCTTCTTTCCGATGCCTTTCTGGGTACCATTCGCGGTGCTTCTTTAAACAAGGGTTATTCCCAGAGGCCGAGCGCGATTAACCAGCCTTCCTGGATCAAAACCATGGAGGGTCTCTGTGTTCCCGGTCACCGGATAATAAAATCAGAAGAGCTTGCAACGGTCCTTGACGGGTGGGATCGGAACGGGCCCCTGTATCTTGAAATCCCTTTTGATGCCGATAAATATCAGCGTATGACCGAAGGTATCCGATAAAATTGGCAGATAATTGACGCCTGTTGATGCCGAGACCTTTTGAGGAATCGTAAAATGCGCAAACATATTTTGATTATCGGAACGGGGAGTGCCGGAAAAAGGCATGCAAGAAATTTTCATTCACTGGGTTGCTTGGTCTCCTGCATGGATCCACGCCAAGACCGGCTTGACGAATTTGCCGGTGAAGAAATGAAACTAACCTCTTTCTATACAAACCTTGAGGACGCCTTCTCAACAGCCGGCAAATTTGATGGGGTCGTTGTGGCCTCGCCGCCAAGCTTTCATGTTGATCAATCCATCGCTGCCCTCGAACGAGGTTTGCCTGTCCTGCTGGAGAAACCAGTATCAGCGGATTTGGCCGATTCACAGAAGCTGCAAAAAGCTGTACAAAGCAGCGGGATGCCTCTGTTGCTGGGGTATACCTGGCGTTGGTGGGCTCCTCTGTCAAAGGTAAAGGCCCTGGTAGACCAACAGGTCATCGGCAAGCTGCGCTACGTTAAATTTACCATGTCGGCGCACCTGGCGGATTGGCACCCCTGGGAACGATATCAGGATTTTTTCATGGCCAGCAGTGCGCTCGGTGGTGGTGCGTTGTTGGACGAAAGCCATTGGCTGGACCTGATGCTCTGGTTTTTCGGTATGCCGCAGCAGTTATTTGCCAAAATTGACAAATTAAGCAGCCTTGAGATTGAAACCGATGACAACGTGGATATGGTCGTTTGTTTTAAAGACAATTTGCGGGTCACCTTGCACCTTGACCTCTATGCGCGCCCTCATGAGAAATCAATCCAGTTTGTTGGGGAAGACGGAACCTTGATTTGGGAACCGAACCGGATCAGGATCGGAAAACAGATGGACGGCGAATGGGAAACAGAAGATTTTAGCTGTCAACGCAATGATATGTTTGTCGCTGCAGCCGAGGAATTTTTATCCATCCTCGGGGGGCAAACCGATTACACCTGCACCATTGATGATGGCGTCCGGGTGTTGGAGTTGATCGAAGCTGCACGCACGAGCAACCGCGAAGGAAAATTCATTAAACTGGAAGAATCCTAATGAGTTACAAAGGGTATAAAATACTGGCGGTAATCCCGGCGCGCGGTGGCAGCAAAGGCATTCCGCGGAAAAATCTTCGCACGGTTGGCGGAGTTTCACTTATCGGCCATGCGGTTAAAGCAGCTCTTGCCCTGGAATGGGTTGACCGCACCATTCTATCAACCGATGACGATGAAATTGCCGCCGAGGGGCAAAAGCACGGGGCTGAAGTTCCCTTCAGGCGCCCGGTGGAATTGTCCTCAGACCAAGCGCGATCCACCGACATGTGGAAACATGCCTGGTTGACGAGCGAAGACTCTTTTAACGAAACCTATGACATTTCAATACTGCTTGAACCGACCAGTCCACTTCGCCGCCCAGAAGATATATTGACCACGGTTAACGCTCTGATTGAAAGTGGTTGCGCCGCCGCTGCCACTTTCAGCCGGGCCCCGGCTCATTTTACGCCGCATAAATGCCTGACGCTGGATGAAAACGGTATCGTTGGATTCTACCATGAACACGGTCGGGAGTTCAGTATCCGCCAGAAAATTCCGGCATACTATTACCGCAATGGCATTTGTTATGCTGTCAAGCGAGAGACTTTGCTGGAAAAAGAGATGATCATCGAGGAGAATTGCAAGGCGGTCATCATCGAACGGCCCGTCGTCAATATTGACGATCTGCATGAATTGGCATATGCAGAGTTTTTATTTCAAAAAGATTATCGCTCATGCTAGGGGAAAGGTTCTATCCACTTCTGGCCCGGGAATCACTTGGGAACAAAATCCAGCCGGGTGTTACCAACCAGTTTTAAGCCGTCTGAAAAAGAACCGCCTCCAATTTTAGAATTTAAATTGTTTTTGGTTACGGGTCCGACAAATCCTAAATCGCATCGGGAATTAAACTTTACCTTGTCGAGCCCAAATACTTTTTGGAATACATAACATGTGGAGACCCGCTTATCCACCACCGCGAAAAGCGGTTGTTCTGCTTTTTTGACTACATTGATAAGATCGATATTAAACGTCTTGGTCTCGTCGGAAGGAGCTGTGGCTTCAGGGCCGTCTATGAAAGCGAACTGATAGGCTCTTTCGGGAATCTCACGGTAACCCACCCCCCTAAAAATTGAATAACAAAACTCTGCTTTGGGACTGTAAATTAAATCGATATATGACTTGAGTTCTTCTGGTATCAACTGTTGGGTGTGCTGGTGCCAGTATTCGATATCTTCCATGGAAGTAATCCGGCCTGCAGCGTAGCCATCCTGCGTATTTTCCATCAGGGCATGTGCCATCACCAGGGTTGAGGCCCCGGTACCGCATTCCAAAATTTCCAGAGGTCTATTTTGACGGATGTAATCATATAGAATCCAGTAGTCATAGTAGTTACAACCGGTGGATTCAGACAGTCTTAAATAATTGCTTAGCGTCTGGTAAAGGTTTTGGTTATTCTTCAGGTTTTTTAGACCATACTTTTCGTAGCGTGATTTACTGACAGATAAGAGGGACTTTTTCATTCTTTTGATCAGCTTATGATATGCATTCACGAATACACCTTCACTCTTGGCTGCCGGATGGCCGAAATTTTAATGATTACAGCCGGATATGCATTTTCCAAATCCTGAAGATTGGGCCACTGGCCCGAACGGAAGTTCTGGTCGCGCCTTTTTGACATATTTAAAAGTTTTCTTTCAAGTTAGGGGAAAGTCAGGGGATATCCTAATGTCAGTTATTGGCTTGTCATGGCCCGCCGTTGCCACTTCTGTTGCTTGTTCCTAACTTTTTCCAGCTCTTCAGCTTCTTCAGGGAACGTCACCGGAAGGCGGAGGGCCTCGACATATTGAGTGACGGCGTCTTCGTGACGGCCCATTCGGTCATAAACCTTAGCCAGGTTATAACGATGCGCAATGCGATCGTGCAATCCGATGGCCTGCAACAAAAGATCTTCCGCCTCTTTAAGCGACGCTTTCGGCAATTCGCCATAGGTGATGCTCGCAATGGCCCGGACTAAAACACTCTGCTCTGAAATTTTGTAATGCCAGCGGCTCAGTATGAGATAAGCAACGTCGTCATCAGGGTTAAGGACAATGGCTTTTTCGATACTCTCCTTGATCTCCCATGACTGTCGGACTCGGGTTTCCGTGTCAGTATATTTCGCTTGCGCTCCAAGGGCTATCGCCAGCCATTTGTAGCCGTCACTCTTGTCGGGGGCTTCTTTTATGGCGACCCGGGCATATCTTTCTGCCTCTTGAAAAAATACCAGGGCCTTTTCGTCGGATTCGGTCAGACGCCCCATCTCGTACTGGGTACGAGCCATTCTCCACGATATTTCTTCACGGACGATACCATCCCTGGAGAGCCCCTGCAAAAGCTCCCAGGCTTGTTGGTTCTCACTATGTAATAACAGTTCATCAACCCTTTGGCAGGTGGCCTCCTCGAACGCCTGGCATGATGCGCTATATACGTTCAGTAATGTAAAGAGAATGGCAAAAAAGATGCATTTTCGGCAGTGAATCATCATTTCGAGTGGTCCATCGTTTGTTATGCAGAGGTTACCGGTTCGTTTAAGTCAGATTTAGTGGGGATCTGGATGATATTCCCATCGGAAATCTGAAAAACACGATCGGCAACATCGACTAAAGCCGCCTGGTGACTGATTGCCAGGATGGTCAATTGGCCGCAAAGTTCCTTCAATGTCTGGCAGATTTCTGCTTCCGTTTTCGGATCGAGGGCACTGGTTGCTTCGTCGAGAATCAGCAACTGCGGCCGGTGGATCAGGGCTCTGGCGATTGCAATCCTCTGACGTTGCCCTCCCGATAGCTTTGCACCCCGCTCCCCTACGGTCGTATAGATTCCCTCGGCCATTTTACTTACAAAGGTCCATGCTCCAGCGGACTTGAGAGCATATTCTACGTCCTCAGTGGTCAGTGACGGTTCGCCCAATGTCACATTTATGAAAATACTGTCGTGCAACAGGATGGTATCCTGGGGAACATAACCGATCATGCGCCGCCAATAACGCAGGTCCAGCTCAGGAAGAGGCGTTCCGTCGATCAGCACTGATCCTTTCAAGGGATGGAAAAGGCCTGTTATCAAATCGACCAAGGTTGTTTTCCCGGCTCCTGAAGGGCCAATAATCGACGTGAAGGTTCGGTTAGGGATTTCAAGCGAAACATTTTTCAGGACCAAATGCTCATCATAGCCAAAATCAACCTGCTCGAAGATAATCGCGTTCTCCATGGTCGCCTTGATTTCGCCACCCGGTGGTTCCTTGTATTTTTCGGCTGCGGTAATTTTCTCCTGGAGCGACCAGTAGGCGCTTTCGCAAATGGCTAAATCCTGGAATTTGCGCTGAACCTTGGCAGCCTCATTCAACATGCGGGACATGAGGAAGATCAGCATCATAACTTTAGGGAGATCCATCTTCAGTTGAATCAGCATCACGTAGAGCCCGGCGATCACCAGGACGGTTATTAGCGGTTCCTGAACGCCACGCAGGGCAGCTTTACTGAAAACCTGCCTACGCAAGGCTTTTTTCAACCGCATCGTGTTCGTCGAAAGTAGTTCTTCAGCCAGGTTTTCACGTCCCATGGCCTTGTACGCTTTCAGCGAATTCAGGCTGTCGGACAGCCGTGCGAGCAGGGACTTCAACAGACGGGTCTGTTTCTTGCCGGCACGCCTTGACTTGACAACCAAGTTACTAAGCATAAGCAAGATCAAGGATCCAGCACTCATGAAGATTAAAGTCGTTTTCCAGGAGATCAGCAGGGCGACGATGAAATAGGCAAAGGCCTGAATGATCATGGCCATCGCGGTCGCGGCATGGAGATAGCCATTTGCGGAGCGCATGACCTCAGTTCCTGCAGCATTTGCCATGTTGCCTACCTGCTGGCCGAGCAAATATCCCCAGCGGGTTGACAATAGGGCACGCAACAGGGCCAAACGCAGGTCGGTGGCGACATGGGCAACCGTGTAGCCGATCTTGCGCTCGGCAAACAGAATCAGGAGACTCCTTAAAATTGCTCCGGTCAGGATAATCACCAACAGCCAGCCAATGGTTGAGGGAATACCGAAGAACGACAAAACCGTATCAATCACTTTGTCCGAGCCCGAGTTAGTCGCCGGATTTGTCGCGGAGCCCAGGGGGAGATTGATGGCTTTCTTCATCAGGGGCAAGAATGCTGTCAGCCCGATGCCTTCAACCAGGCCAGCCATTACCATGGTCAGCAGCACAATCAGACTTTGCATGGGGTAAGATCGGAAATATTTGATTATCAACTGCATTTTGGATCGTCTGCTTTCGTTTCTAGTGAATAAATGTTTTCCGGGGGCTCTTGTCAGTCGACGAGAGGGATGATTCCTTTAAGCTTGCTTCTGAGTTGATTATTTTGAAAATATCCGGGTATGCTAACATTTTTCTGCAAAATTAGGGAAGTATAACTCCCCGGTGTGCAGTTGTTTGTTGGTAGAATTCGTCACCATATTAAGAAGCTATTTGGTCAAAGTTCCTTTTCCATGGATGTCAATGCGCGGGGTGTTCTGGAGGGTAAGCTAGGAGCCACGGCGATCGTGACCGGAGTGCCACAGATAAACGTCTGGAGATTTTTACACGGTCTCTCTGTGCTGTCTCCATGGGCCTGACAAATCGCAGAGGGGCGCGGTCCGTTGGTCATAACGTTTCCCGGGATAGCCTGGCAATCAGGGTGGGCAGGGCCCGCAGATTCTCTACGAGCAAAGGGCTCTCCCTGACTGTCGATACGGTGCATGCGTCTGCCATGGCCACAAAGTGGCAGCCGAACTGCTCAGCTCCTCGCCGGTCGTCCGTTTGGTCTCCGACATGGACAATCTCATTCATGGTTGTTTCGCTTTCATTGGCAAGACTCCTGAGATTGTCAGCTTTTGAAGCTTCTGCACCGTAAACGGCACGAAAGAAGTGCGCCCAATGACGTAACTCCAGTATCCGCCGCAATGGACTGATCGGTGTTGCTGAATTGACGAACAAAAGCAGGCCCATTTCTGAAAGCTCTGTGAGAGCCTGGCTTGCACCAGGCATCTCTGAACAGTTGGTGATGGCCCTTTCAGTGCACGCCGTGTAGTCGTTCGCCAGACGCGCACCCCAACGCTCCACAGAGGAATCCTCCGGCAACAGCTTTCTGTTGATTAATCCTTCGGCTATCTTTCGAGTTTTTTCATAACGATCGGCAGCAGGCCAGCGCTCATAGACTTCAGTAACGACTTCACCAGAAGCATCCCACGGCAAAGCAATCTCAAAAAAAGTGTCTTTTTTAATGTCGTTGGAATTGACTAAAGTACCATCGAAATCAAAGGAAACACATTTAATCATTAACGCCCCCTAAATCGTTGCGGAATTGCACCATAGCTTTAAAAAAACACCGGTAATCCAGTCCGGCTTGTTTACGGCTGAAGCATTATTCTTGCGCAGTCATTATCTGTTGCAATTCAGAAAAGACTTTTAAAATGTAATTAATCTGGTCGACTGTGTGGGCCGCACTGATGCTGCAACGCAGCAGGCTTAAGCCTGCCGGTGCGGCAGGGGGGAAGACCAGGTTGACATAGATCCCCTTGTCAAGCAGCACTTTCCAGGCGAACAGGGTCTTTTCCCTGGACGAAACCCGAATCGCCACGATCGGACTGAGGTCTGGTCCAAGCTCGAAGCCCAGCTCCTTGAGGCCCTGATATAAATGGGCCGCATTGTCCCAGAGCCTGGTGCGCAGCTTCGGCTTCGATTGTATGGCCCGCAAGGCTTCGCGAACAGAGGCGATAGTCGAGGGGGAGGGTGATGCCGTAAACACGTAAGAGCGGCAGACGTAGCGTACCAAGTCCAGTTCAGGGTGGTTGCTGACACAATACCCACCTATGGAACCAAGACTTTTGCTAAAAGTTCCAACGATGAAATCGACATCTTCTTCGACACCTGCTGCTTCAGCCATACCTCGCCCGTGGTCGCCCATGACCCCCATGGAGTGTGCCTCGTCAACCAGCAACCATGCCCCGTATTTTTTCTTTCAGAGCAGCAATCTCGGCCAGCGGTGCACAATCGCCCAGCATGCTGTAGATACCTTCAACAATAATAAGGGTTTTTTCATTTTTCGGTCCCAGTCTCTTTAACTTTTTTTCCAGGTCCTCGAGATTATTGTGCCGGAAACGGATCATTTCGGCGCCACTCATCTTGCACGCATCGTAGATACTTGCATGGGAGTCGGCGTCTAGAACAATGACATCACCAGGTCCGGTAAGGGTGGAGATGACGCCAAGATTGGCGACAAAGCCGGTCGAGAATACGATCGCGTCGCTACATTCGTAAAAGCGGGCCAGGTCCGTTTCCAGATCACGGTGCCCGGCAAAGGTGCCATTGGCCATGCGCGACCCGGTTGTGCCGGTCCCTTCCTTCTCCAGGCTTAACTGCGCGGCTTTTATGCACTGTCGGTCAAAGGTCAGGCCGAGGTAATTGTTGGTCCCGGCCAGAAGAACGCGCTGGCCACCAATGGAAGCTTCGGTCGCGGAATAAATTTCGTCAATGACAACATTGAAAGGATCGACTCCAGGCGGAAGCAGTGTTTTCCTGGTGGCTGCAACAGTATGTAATTTGTCAAGAATTCCCATTAACTTGTCTCGATAATATGCTGAATTTGAGTTGTAAAATCTTTAACTGTGCGAAGGTCTGACAGGGTGTTCAAGGGGTAGGTTATGTCGAAAGCGTCTTCAACATCATTCAGCATTTCCATGACTCTGAGCGAATCAAATCCCAGATCGTTGATCAGCTCCGTATCTTCCTGAATTGGCCCTGGTTGTGGTGCATATTCCTGGAGAAGGGAAACGACCTGTTTATAAATGGCATCATATTGGGAGGTTGTCATAAACGGTTAAACTCCAATCCATTAGTGGCCTTAAGGAAAAAGGCGCTTCATACCTTCGCTGAATAAAACCCGGGGTTGCCAATCGGTTGCCTCGGAGATAGCGGTATTGTCACAAACCCAGTCCGGATGAAAAATCTCTCTGACTTTCCCTGGTGTCAACATAGGTCGATAGCCAAGCAGTCGCGCCAAACCGGCGTTGGTCAGAGCGATAATCTGCAGTAGTGCCCGGGGGATTGCGAGGCGGCGAGGCTTTTTACCATTCAGGCGGGTGGCAATCGTCATAATTTGCTGCCAATTATAGCCATCAGGGTGCCCGTCATGCAACTCAAAACATCGGCTTTTTTGTGAAGGGTCTGATCTCAGCAGACAACTCACTGCCTCAACCAGGTCGTCAACGTAAATCAGCGAGAACCTGCCGTCTTTTTCCCCGATGACGGGGACAATGCCACGTTTGATCAGTTGCAACAGGGGCATCATCTCGCGGTCACCTGGGCCATAAACCGCAGGTGGCCTTAATATGTCACAGAAAATTCTGTCACGAAACTCTAACAGGGCATCCTCGCCCGATTTTTTACTCGATGCGTAGGCGGACAGAGTCGGTTCACGAGCAGCAAGGGAAGACATCAACAGAAAGCGGGGAACCTTTTGTTCCACAGCGGCCACAAGCAGATGTGAGACCCCTGTAGTATTGGTCTCTTCGAATTGTTTCAGTGAAGTTCCACGTACAGCGCCGGCACAATGGACAATCGCGTCAACTCCGGCAACGAGCGCGCGCAGGCTCTCGATGTCGTCAAGGTCACCGGCCTGCCATTGAACTGATTCTGCATGATCGGGGCGAGGAGTGGAAACAGGGCGGTACAACGCTCTGACATGGAAGCCTTGTGCTACTAAATGCTTGAGCAACCCAGTGCCGATAAAGCCCGTTGCTCCTGTGATTGCTACTGTGAGCACTACCGAGATCGTTCAGAGGAGAGGTTCAAGGTTTTACTTAGCGGGCAATATTTGCGAAGCACAAATCAGATGCGATCTCATGGTTTGACTGGTCTTTATGTGCGGGCTCGATCCGCGGCAGGTTCTGTTCTGACCGCCGCTTCAGGTAGTCACGTCGTGTGCCAGCACGGGACAACTTGCCAGAGGAAGTGCGTGGAAGGGTGTGTGCGGAGACAAGCTCAATCATGCAGTCAATGCCAAGTTCTTCCCTTATGACAGCAGTGATACGGCCTGAGAGCTCACGCCGTTTGTTCTCATCCGTTTCACGGTACTGGACGACCATGACGGCAATTTCCGAGCCGTCTTCTGCCGGTATGGAAATGGCCGATGAGTCACCAGGTCTGACTCCAGGTTGCTGTTCAGCCAAAAACTCAAGATCCTGTGGCCAGATGTTGCGGCCATTGATGATGATCATGTCCTTTTCTCGACCGGTGATCACCAAGGTTCCATCAACCAGGTAACCAATATCCCCTGTGTTTAGCCACCCATCCTCGGAAAGAACTTCAGCTGTCGCAGCAGGGTCGCCTAAATAACCAGTCATTATGCTTGGTCCGCGCACGTGAATGGTCCCGCATTGCCGGTCCGGAAGAATCTCGCCGTGCTCGCTCCTGGTTTGAATCTCATGACCGGGGAGTGGGGGACCGCAGTTGACCAGTTTTTTTGTGCGGCGTCCCGGTTCCAGCATGTGGGTAGCAGGTATAGCGAGCTGCTGTTCTGACAATTGCTCAGCGTCAACTTCGTCGACGACGATCCCCAGGTCTCTCTGGGCGAAGCTGACAGCAAGTGAGCACTCAGCCATGCCGTAACTGGGAACAAGGCTTTTGTAATCGAAGCCAAATGGGGCCAACTTTTCAACAAAGGCCTCAAGGACCTCGACGCGAATCGTTTCAGCACCGACACCTGCAATCCGCCAGGCGCTCAGATCATATGAAGCCTCATCATCATGACGAAGCCGTCGCGCACACAATTCATAACCGAAGGGAGGTGCGAAGGAGATCGTCCCCCGATTACGTGTCATCATGTTCAGCCACAGGCGTGGTCGCATTGCAAAATCGCGAGTAGAGAGATAATCAACGGAAAGTTGTGCAGCCAGAGGGCCCAGGACAAACCCAATCAGTCCCATATCATGATAATAAGGCAACCAGGACACGCATCTGTCGCCATTGCGTATCTTGAGACCGTTCTTTAGAATGCCGGCTAGATTATGCATGACCGCAGCTTCGCTGACCATGACCCCTCTCGGGAAACGCGTGCTGCCTGAAGTGTATTGAAGATAGGCAGTTTCACCGGATTGCAGCGGCAGAAGTTGGACGTCCTGCTCGGGGAGTTCGTCAAAAGTCTCGGGGGCACCGACGAGAGAAAGTCCCAGGTCTTGGGCGGCCTCGAGAAGAAAGGGCAGGAACTCAGGGGGAGCTACCGCAATGGCTGACTGACTTTTGGCCAATAAACCGCGTAATTGTTCAACGTATGCCTTGTGCCCGCCAAGGTGAATCGAAGCAGGCAGTGGAACCGGGACATAGCCGGCGTATTGGCATGCAAAAAAGAAGCGGGGGAAATCGGGATGGGTTTCCGCAACGATGGCAACCCGCGAGCCTCTGTCCAATTGCAGGCCACGCAGACGTTTTGCCAGGGTTCTGGCTTCTTTCTGTAATTCAGTGTAGGTGAGAACGGTGCGAAGCTCTCCGCGACCACTGTAGAAATTGAACCCGCTTACCCCTGTGGCGGCGTAATCCAACGCTTCTGCAAGGTTGGAAAAGTCGGCGGTGCGTAGTGGAATTTTGCTTTCAGTTGGTGTCGGATTGAGAGGATTCATTTTTGCTCTTATAAGATTTTGGCAATTAATCTTCAACGTATAAGCAACATTAATGCCAACCTAATAAACACTTTTCATTCTGCATGGATACGGATTTATTTGTCAATTCACAAATTCATAATGTTGCATTTTTACCAGTATAAATGTGGTTGTTCTGCAACAGTCCTGAGAAATTGCATAGTGAAGCGTGTGAGAATAGAATGTCATCAAAACTTCGGCTGCGAGTTGTGATTCCCCAACCTTTGGTTCAAAGCCATCAACAACGGCCGCATAGTGACAGCGTTCTTCAATAAAATCAACTGCAGAATGCTATTTTTAATGTTTTCTGTATCTGCTGTTTTACAGCATCATCGACTTCATTGGTTTGGCCCAGTGCAGGGGAGCCCGGCCAGCCTGAATCTGTAAATTCTGCACGCTCCCAAATTCGAGAGTCAGCGTAACGCGGCAGGACATGGAAGTGGACATCGGAATCAACCATCATCAGCATGAGGTAATTGATCTTGTCATATGTGAAACAACCCTTGAGGCTAGACTCTAAAACGGTCGTTATCTCTTTCAGTTCTGAAAACGCATCGACACTTATCCTGGACAGCGCATCAGCGTCCTCCTTACAGATGAGCACGAGGGCGCCAAGGGTTGCCTGCTGCGGGCGTAGCAACACGACCCAATGTTCATACTCCTTGATCAGGGTGTCCGGGTAACCGAATTTTTCCATCGTCGCATTCATTGGAGACAGTCCTCCTGAGTTCATTTGTCATTCTTCGTGACAGTGGGCTGTAGAGACAGACCCTTCTCAACACAAACCCCTTACATGCTATCGGACTATCGAGTATTATTCAATTCACAGATGCAGTCAAAATCACTGAAGGCGGGCAAGCCTTGTTGAGTCACTCAATGCAGAAACAGACAGACAACCAAGATCAGAGTCACGTGCCGTTACGGATCACCCCGGTGGCAGGACGCCGCATGACCAGCCGTTTCATTGAAATGCCGTGGTCGCTTTATGCGGCAGATCCCTGCTGGGTACCACCGTTGATCATCGAGAGAAAATGGCATCTTTCCGACAAAAATCCTTACTTTGAGCATGCCGAGTTTCAGGCCTGGATCGCCTGGCGAGGCGACCGGATAGTCGGGCGCATCAGCGCACAGGTTGACCAGCTGCATTTGCAGCGATACAAAGATGCGACCGGTTTTTTCGGGTTTCTGGAGGCTGAGAATAATGCGGAGACTTTCCGTACCTTGTTCGAGGTCGCTGAAGAGTGGTTGCGTCAGAAGGGAATGAAGCGAATTCGCGGCCCATTCAATCTTTCGATTAACGATGAGTGCGGTTTACTGGTCGATGGGTTCGACACTCCACCGGTAATTATGCTGGGGCATGCCCTCTCTTATTACGGGTTGCGTGTTGAAGAACAGGGTTATGCCAAGGTCCAAGACCTTCTGGCTTATCGGGTTGACCCCGACATTACTCCCCCGCGACATCTTGACACCCTCGCTGAACGGGTTGCTGGGAGTGTTAAACTTCGCCCGATGCGTCGCGATCGTTTCAGTGAGGACCTTGAAATTATCCGTAATATTTTTGAAGACGCATGGTCTGAAAACTGGGGGTTTATTCCATTTACATCGCGCGAATTTGCCGAATTAGGGAAAAATCTAAAATTACTTGTGGATTCTGAGTCGGTCAGAATTGCGGAAGTTGATGGATCTCCGGCTGCCATGATCGTTATGTTTCCCAACATCAATGAGCTTATAAAGGATTTGAACGGTCGTCTTTTTCCGTTTGGCTGGTTGAAACTCCTGTGGCGCCTGAAAGTTACCGGGGCCAAGTCGGCGAGAGTCCCGCTTATGGGGGTAAGGCGTCGTTACCAAAGGAGTAGATTGGGGGCGACTCTGGCGCTTATGATGGTCTCATCTATTTCGACGGAGGCTATCAAAAAAGGTTATAAGGAAATAGACCTGTCATGGATTCTCGAAGACAACCATCGCATGTGTAAAATGACAGAATTAAATGGTGGTGTTCTTTATAAAAGATTCCGCATTTATCAGAAAGGACTCAGCGAAGAATGAAGTTGCCAGACCAGCCTTTTTCCGTAGTCATTCTTGCTGGCGACCGCGAGTTTAATGATCCTGTCGCCAAGGCCTCGAACGTAAGTTGTAAGGCCTTGACTCCCGTCTCTGGCAGGGCGATGGTCTTGCGTGTACTTGATGCCTTAAGGGAATCCCAGGAGGTGGGATCTCTGATTCTTTCCGGTCCGGGAAAGACTTCTATCGAACAAAGCACGGAACTTAGCGGACTGGTCAGCTCCGGCCAACTGCAGTGGTTTTGCCCGCAAGAGACACCAAGCTCGAGCGCCTTCAGTGTCTTGCAGTCGTTGCCGGACGATTCGCCAGTGCTGGTTACGACAGCTGATCATGCCCTATTGACTGCTGCGATGGTTGATCACTTCTGTTCCGCAGCACGCTATAGCAATTGTGATGTGCTTGTCGGGGTGGCCAGCCATGATCTGGTTATGGAGGCTTTCCCAAGCACCCATCGGACCGTTACGAAGCTCAAGGACGGGGGTTATTGCGGATGCAACCTGTTTGCTTTCCTGACTCCACAATCCCGCAAAGCTGCAGATTTCTGGCGCAGGGTGGAAAAGGAGCGTAAAAAGCCCCTGCGCATCATCAAAGTCATGGGATGGATGGCAGTGCTTCGATACCTTTTGGGTCAACTGACCCTGGATCAGGCTCTGGGCAGGTTGTCGCAAAGGATGGGTTTGCAGGTTGGAGCAGTCCGGATGCCTTTTGCCGAAGCGGCGATCGACGTGGACAAGGTCGAGGATTTACTTCTGGTCGAATCGATCCTGGCAGAAATACAGAAGAGAACTCTCCTCTGAGAGGCCCCACAGCGCAACTTAGAATGGGAAAGCAATCAAAAATATCTTGTTTGCGTACATGGCTCCAGAGCCTGTTCCCAGAGTGACGAGTGACACGCAAATCACTTTTTTATATTCTTTTGCTGTGATAAAAGTTTGCTGTCGTTGTTTTCGCCATGAAAACTATAAATTTCAAAATCGAATAAGAGGTCAGGATCAAATGAAAAAAGAAATAATAGGCTACACAACCGGTGTTTTTGATTTGTTTCATATCGGACACCTGAGGATATTGCAAAGAGCGAAAAGCAGGTGTGATAGACTCGTTGTCGGCGTAAGTACCGATGAGTTGGCGCAGTCATATAAAAATAAAAAACCTGTCATTCCTTTTGAAGAAAGGATTGAAATTGTATCTGCATTAAAATGTGTTGACGAGGTCATTCCCCAGACCCATAGAGACAAGATCGCTGCATACCATGAAATCAAATTTGACGTCATGTTTGTCGGCAGCGACTGGAAGGGGTCAGATTTGTTCAATAAGGTAGAAGCTGAGCTGGCTGGATATGGTGTGAATACGGTTTATTTCGAATACACAAGTAATGTTTCGTCAACGG
The DNA here is from genome assembly GCA_963847735.1 of uncultured delta proteobacterium. Classification (GTDB taxonomy): domain Bacteria; phylum Desulfobacterota; class Desulfuromonadia; order Desulfuromonadales; family BM103; genus CAWKAV01. The sequence goes on from CAWKAV010000002.1 coordinate 82,006, forward strand.
CCTTGCAGTCAACGCTTCAGGCTATATATGACGCGGAGGCCCTGGCTAGATAAAATCTGTATGCCTGCATGCAATCTCCAGGAGACTCTCTGCAAGACATCATAGCAATCTACAGGATTTAATTTGCTCATCAAACGTTATTTGAACCGTGAGATCCTGAGCCCACTGGTGACCATCTGTACCATCCTGGTCGTCATTTTCGCCGGCTACTCTGCAACCCGCTACCTTCCCGATGCTGCCAACGGCCTGATGACAGGAAAAACTGTCCTGAGCCTGGTCTTGCTCAAGATTTTAATTGCCCTGGAAGTGTTGATCCCCATCACGCTTTTTCTCTCAGTCATCACAGTTCTGGGACGGTTGCATGTCGAATCGGAAGTCATCGCAATGCAAGCCAGCGGAATTTGCGAACGCACCCTCATGATCGCGGTTTTTCGGCTGTCTTTCGTCGTGGCCCTGCTGGTTGCAGGGCTCTCTCTCTATGCACGACCCTGGGCCTATGAAAAAAGCTATTGGCTGAAAGCTGATGCCGAGGCAAATTTTGACTTCTCCCGTCTCAGACCAGGACGTTTCCAAGAAATCGGCGAGAAAAAATACGTTGTCTTCCTGGAAAACATCCATGAAAGCCAGGAGCGTGCAGAAGGCATCTTTATCGAACAGCGTAATGAATCATTTCGCGAGATAATACGTGCCAGAGAAGCCTGGCAGGAAGATAGACCCGGTCACCGGGCGAAAAAAGTATCGTTCTGCACGATGGCTATCACTACGAACTCGTGGCAACTATTGGAGAAACAAGCCTTTTCCGGTTTCAGAACTTCCGGCTGATTTTGGCACCCAAGGAGATTGAATCGATTGGGTATCGACGCAAGGCCGCATCAACAGCCAGTCTTGCTACTTCACCTCTGGCAGAAGACAGGGCAGAATTCCAGTGGCGAATCTCTACGGGGTTTTCGACGGTTTTGCTGGGATTGCTCGGTATCCCTTTGAGCCGAACGGCTCCACGTCACGGGAAGTCCGCCAATATTTTTATGGGCGTCATCATTTTTGCCATTTATTACAATATGACGGCCGTAGCTAAAAGCTGGATGGAGCAGGGGGTGGTTGGCTCCTTGCCGGGGATCTGGTGGCCTCATGTCCTGCTTGCTGTTTTACTGATTGCTCTGCTCAAGACTTTTGGATCAGGCTTCCGATCGCATTGACCCGAGTGAAATCAAAACGAGGACGGTTTTCTGTCTCCATGAGAATACTCTCTCGCTATATCAGCTGCCAGACTGGCCTTCGGCTGGTTACTGGTTTTTCTCACCATGACGGCATTGTTTTCGTTTCTCGAACTGGTCAGCCAACTCGATGATATCGGTAAGGGCAGCTACCAGACAATAGATGCCTTCCTGTACGTGGCCTATACCTTGCCCGGGCGTGTCCTTGGCCTGGCGGCGGTTAGTTCACTGCTGGGGGCGATTGTTGGTCTCGGAACCCTGGCCAATACGATGAACTGTTGGCGATGCGGTCTTGCGGCATTTCCGTTTTTCGTGTCGCACGAGTGCTATTGAGTGCCGGCAGCGTGATTATAATTGGCGTGCTTCTTCTGACCCAGTTCGTCGTGCCACCACTTGAACAAAAGGCAAAGATCAACCGTGAACTGGCCCTTTCCGAGGAAGGATCGTTACTCTCTTCAGGCGGTTTCTGGACACGGGACAGCAACAATCGTTTTATTAATGTACGCTCTTCAGCCGCCGGTGTCGGTCTTGCCGATGTCAGCATTTACGAATTTGACGATCAGGGCAAACCGATCAGTTATGTCGGCGCAGCCAAGACGGAAATCGGCAAAGATGGGCAGTGGGTCGGCCATGATGCAAGGCAGATCAACTTTTCGGACAAACTCATTACGGACCAGGTGGAGCCTTCTCTGGCTCTTGACGTTTTTCTCAATCCCAGGCAAATCAATATCCTGAGTATCACACCGGCCATGCTCTCTCTGGATGAACTCTACCAGTATATTCAGGTCTTGCGGGAAAGGGGCCAGAACACCGAACAATTCGTCCTGGCGCTGTGGCAGAAGACGACCCTGCCGCTCAAGGTGGGTGCGATGCTCTTTTTCTCGTTGCCTTTTGTGTTCGGCACGGCGCGGGAGGTCAATCCCGGAAGAAGGGTGACGCTCGGGGCCATCGCCGGGATCTCTTACTACTATTTCGACCAGGCCCTGGGATATATGGGGCTTCTTCTCGGTGTCCACCCGGCATTCACAACGCTGCTTCCACTCGCGATCATCATTTTGATAGCCACCTGGCTGTTGTTCAGGGTGCCCTAGACAGCTCTTTGCCGCCGGTCAGAAGTGCGGAAGCACCAGGTTTGTCTCCTGCCCCTCGTCAAACTGTCCTGATGTTTCAGAATAGTTTCGGACAAGCATCTTCAGATTCCAACTTCCACCATTCCGTTTCATCACATACAGGTTGTACTTGGCGCAACGTTTCGTGTGCGGGTCCAGTTCCGATGCAGACGGAGCACCGACCACCGGGACATTGCCCGCAGGAGTGGGTAGTTCCGCAAACGTCGGGATGTGAGTGTGTCCATGCAGCACCAGTTCTGCCCCGAAACGGGCAATGACCTCGGTAAATGCGCTGCTATCAACCAGGCGCTTGCGCCATTTTATGGTTCCAGGCGCCGGCGGGTGGTGGATCAGGACGACCCGCAACAGGCCGGCTTCGCCAGTTTTTTGCAGAAGATTTGCCAGTCCATCCAGTTGCTTTGTGTCAAGGCTACCGATAGCGAGGAAGGGGAGGCTGGGCCTTGCCGAGCAAAGACCAATCAGGGCGATCGGGCCGCGAATCCGCAGGCTGGGGAAGAAATCGGTCGTGCGGGAACCGTCCTGCCGATCATCGGAGTTGATGTAGGGCGCCCACGCCGAGAGTTGATTGGACCATTGGTCGCCCACGTAGGCTTCATGGTTGCCTGGGATGACGGTGACCTGGTCCGGTGGCCCAAGCCTGGTCAGCCATTGACCGGCTTCTGCAAACTCGCAGGGAAGGCCGAGATGAGTCAGGTCGCCGGTTACAGCAATATGGTCAGGACGGGTCGTCTTCAGGTCTTTGAGCAAGGCTTCGACAATATCGAGTCGATGGACAATTCGTTTTTTTCGCCACCATGACAGATATCCCAAAATACGCTTGTTGAACAGTTGATTGATTTTTGTATTCTTTAGCGAGGTCAGGTGAAGATCTGAAATGTGAGCCAGGGAAAAACTGTCCAATTGCGCCATTTTCGTGGCGGCTTCGGGGTTGGGGGGCGATGTCTCTTTCTTTACTTCCAGCATGAAGGGAGTATATAGTACCAACTTCGTTTTTTCTAGCGATCTTTCTTCAAGACAGGACTCATCGGCCGGTAAAAAACCAGACGATGCGAGCCTCACAAATAATCTATTGTCAGGTCTATATTTATGTCTGTTTACGTGCGTATTTTATATGAAAGCCCCCTCCGGTTATGGGGATTGACCTCTCGCGAACGCCTTGAGCGCATGCTCACGAAGGCGGGAGTTCCTTGCAGGCAGCGAGACGACACTCCCGCTGCCAGTGAAGATTCCGTGCTGCTGCTGCGCGGCGATTTCCTTTACGACCAGCGGATTGTCAAAAATATGGTTGGCGCTGTCGGTGTCGTGCTGAAAGTCGATACTCCACAGGGTGTCAGACCTGTCGCTGCCCATGTCACAGCAGAGCTTGCTGATCGAATGGAGAGTGTCCTTTCTGACGACAATTGCCATGATTATCCGGAAGGCCTGCGCCAGGAGACTCCTGAGACGCTGGTCAACGCCTATCTGATGGAATTGCTCAAGTTTGACGTTCCGTTCCTCTTACCGATATCTGAAAATAATCGCCGGAGTCTGGAAAAACGCCTCTTTGATGGTTCCTATAAGGGAGTTACAGATCTGGTGACCAAATGGGTCTGGCCGACCCCGGCACGCTGGGCCACAGGAGTTTGCACGCGGCACGGCATTACGCCCAACCAAGTGACAAGCCTGAGTCTCATCCTGTCGGCGCTGGCGGCTTTTATGTTCTATCAGGGGTTTTACGCAACGGGTCTGGTCATGGCCTGGTTCATGACTTTCCTCGACACTGTAGACGGCAAACTGGCCAGGGTCACCCTCAACTACAGCGCTTTCGGCAATATATTCGATCACGCCATCGACCTGGTTTTCCCTCCCATCTGGTATGTTGTGTGGGCCCTGAGCTTACAGAGCATCCCCGGCATGTCGGTGGAGGTTGCCATCTGGATGGTGACAGCCGGTTACATTACGGGCAGGCTGGTCGAGCTTGTATTTAAGCTGGGACTTGAATCATCAGGGATTTTCTGCTGGCAACCTATTGATTCCTGTTTTCGGCTGATCACGGGGCGTCGCAACCCAAATCTGGTTCTCCTGACCGTCAGCCTGTTGTTCTGCCGACCGGACCTCGGGCTCCTGGCAGTGTGCCTGTGGACAGCCTTGTCGAGTGTATTCCTTGGCACACGATTGGCTATGGGGATACAAGCCAGGATAACATCCGGGCCATTGCGTTCCTGGTTCCTCGATGTCGATCCTTCAGACGAAACCCTTACTTTTACTCAAAGATGGTTTTGCCGTCGGCCCCAGGGTTGAGTGTTATGAGTGACCCTTTCATGCAAAGTCCAGAACGTGCCCCTGATTTTTACAGCAACGGGCATTGCTTGAAGGTGGGTGTGCTGACTAATCCCCGTAGCGGCGGCAATAAAAAGGGGGGCAGGGGGGTACACAACGTTCTGGGCAGGTGGCCGGACGTCCTGCATCGTGAGGCTTTTGATCCTGAAGGCATCTCAAGAGCCCTGTCCGATTTTTCCAGAAACGGGGTCGAGCTGATCGTCATCAACGGTGGAGACGGAACGGTCCAGGCCACCTTGACAATTCTCGGCAATGAAAAGATTTTTGACCAACCACCACTGCTGTCCCTGTTGTGTGCCGGTACCACCAGTATGCTGCCCAGAGATGTCGGTGTTAATGGTTCCCCGGTGGCTGCCCTGCAGCGCGTCCTCGAGTGGTCGAAAGCCACGAACAAAAACCTTGTTGTCCGCTCACGCTCCATATTGCGTGTTCAAAGAGACTCAGAAGTCCTTTTCGGTATGTTTTTCGGGGCAGGGGCGATCTGTGAGGGGATCAGAATCTTTCATGCCAAGGCCAACCCCATGGGTTGGCGCGGGCAACTGATGCCGATGCTGACCATGGTGCGTCTGCTGTTGGCAATACTTTTCAACAGAATCCCGCCCTTTTTAAACAACACCGGTATCAATGGCCATCAAATGGAGAAGAGGGCGGACCTTTTTGCCCTCACCAGCACCCTTGATCGACTGTTCCTTGGCATACGCCCATACTGGGGGACTGAAGAAGGCCCGTTGCATTACACAGCCGTGGGCACGAAGCCAAAAAACTTGTTGAGGGTCCTGTTTTCGCTGTTCGGGTCAGGCAAGAACCGCTATGCAACGCCAGCAAACGGATATTTCAGCCATAATGTTGAACAAGTGCAGTTCCATATAAAAGGTGATTTCACCATCGACGGTGAATTGTACGCCGCAGGGGAGGACCCGGTCACGATTTCGTCTGTGGGACCGGCCCTGTTCATTTGTTCACGTTGATTGTGAACTATTAGATTTTTAAGTGAATAATATTGTGCAGTTAGGTGTTAATGAAAATATCATTGATCTGATCAGTGTACAGTCAATACAGGATCTGCCTCCCGGGATCACTGCTCTGGCTGACGCAGTCCGTCAACTGCACGGCAATTCTGTGCGCGCGGTGCTGTTTTACGGCTCCTGCCTGCGTTCGGGCAATGTTCACGACGGCCTCGCTGATCTTTATCTGCTAGTGAATGACTATCAATCGGCGTTCAACAGCCGCACCCTTGCTTTTTTCAACAAACTGCTGCCGCCCAACGTATTTTACCTGGAGGTGCCATTTGAAGGACATGTGCTGCGAGCCAAGTATGCCGTGCTCACACTCTCGGATTTTCGCAAAGGAACAGAGCGCTGGTTCCATTCCTACCTGTGGGGCAGATTTTCCCAGAAGTCCGGCATAATCTACGCCTATGATGAATCTGTCTTACGCCAGGTGCAGGAAGCCTTAGCTTGTGCCGTTAGAAGATTTGTTGTGCAAACACTACCCCAGATGGATACCCCGTTCAACGCGCGGGACCTGTGGACCAAAGGACTTTCTCTCAGCTATCGTTCAGAACTGCGCACCGAACAACCTGAGAGGGCAGCAGAACGCATCTTTGATGCCGAACCGGATTATTACCAGGCGTTGACCGGCTTTACCCTTGATGCTTCTCCATACAACATGATTGTCAAGAGTGAAACAGAACCTCCTCGCTATCAGGTGAAAATTTCTGCACAGTCTCAACGCTTAAACGGAATTTCCTGGCGAGTGAGGATCCTTCAGGGCAAAATCCTCTCGATCTTGCGGCTTTTGAAAGGACTTTTGACCTTCAAGGGCGGCATTGATTACATCCTCTGGAAAATTGAGAGGCATTCAGGTGTACGGGTCGAGGTAAGCCCGACCTTGAGACGCTTGCCACCCATTGCAGCCATTGTCATTTTCTGGCGACTGTATCGACAGCAAGCATTCCGCTAGCCTCTAATTTAATAATTATATTACTCACTCAGAACCGCACCTCAATTCCCGGCTTTCAAATTTGCCCTGTAGGACGTTTTTTCGTTCCGGGGAAGGCTCAGGTATGGGCTGCTTTGCTTCGAGTTTGATTTTTGTAACTCTTTATTGACGATTCTCTTTTTGGTTGCTCTTTCTAGAGAGATCTGGTGATCTTTACATCCTTTCCCACAATGCACAGATAACAACCTATAAGTTTACATAATATATATTATGCGACGTTGTGTGTGCAGCTTTTGATTTTATTTATGATGCGAAAGCAACCCAGATGTCTTCACCCACCATCCGGAGATTATCCTCGCACTGTCAAAGACAACCGTGAGAGGCTCGAGCATCAAGTGTCTTACATTTAAACATGCTTGAGGTTGATCAAGAATCAACACTTAAATTTTTTTCAATATCAGCGACACGCATATAAATTGTGGAGAAATCTTACAGATAGCCAATTGGGTATTATTTAGCGTAACCATAAATCTTTTTCCTATGCCCTCCTTCCCACAATAATCCCTCCCCTTCCGGTCAACTCCCCGGTCCCTGCGTTGTCGCAAAGACCGGGGAGGAAAGACAGTAGTTTTCGATCCGAAGCAGAGATCGGATATTGACAAATAAATTAATAATTATAACCAGTTTCCGAGTGAGCCGATTGATCGAGGCCTCTGCGTTCATCATCTTTTTCAACACGGAGTCCCATGGTTTTGTTTAAGACAAACAGCAGCAGGAGAGTGACGATAACAGCATAAACCCCAGCAGCGACTACGCCGAGTATTTGTACTCCAAGCTGATGCAGATTCCCGCCGATCAGGCCGGTTGCACCGATGCTGGCAAAAATCCCCGTAGCAACGGCACCCCAGGCACCACCCAGACCGTGAATGCCAAAAGCGTCGAGGGAGTCGTCGTAACCGAAGCGATGCTTCATCATCACACCACCGTAGCAAACAAAACCGGCCGAAAGGCCCATCAACAGGGCCCAACCCGGAGTCACGAAACCGGCGGCGGGCGTGATGACAACGAGACCGGCAACGATCCCCGATGCAGCTCCCAAGGCACTCGGCTTACCGGCGTGGAACCACTCGATCATGATCCACGACAAGGCTCCAGCAGCGGCAGCAGCCTGAGTGGTCGTAAAAGCCAGGGCCGCACTAGCGCCTGAACTCAGGGCGCTGCCCGCATTGAAGCCGAACCAACCGAACCAGAGCAGTCCGGCGCCAAGCAAGGTCATCGGCAGGTTGTGTGGCACCATGCGCTCTTGCGGATAGCCGATCCGTTTGCCGAGGAATAAAGCAATTATCAGAGCGCTGATGCCAGATGACAAGTGAACGACCGTACCTCCGGCAAAGTCGAGTGCTCCCAAGGCCGCCAGCCAGCCTCCGGAACCCCAGACCCAGTGGCAAAGCGGATCATAAACCAGGGTTGCCCATAGCAGGATAAAGACACAGTAGGTGGAGAACTTCATCCGCTCGGCAACAGCTCCGGAGATCAGGGCCGGGGTGATAATGGCGAACATGCCCTGAAACATGACAAACACATAGGTCGGGATGGTCCCTGTCAGACTTTCCGGGGTAATCCCATTGAGAAACAGGTTGTCGAGACTGCCAATCAGGGGGCCGGAACCACCAAATGCGAGACTGTAACCAAAGGCAATCCATTGGACACCGATGATCGCCAAGGCCGCAAAGGTGTGCATGCTGGTCGAAAGAACATTCTTTGAGCGGACCATCCCGCCATAGAAGAGCGCCAGGCCGGGTAGCATGACCAGAACCAAGGCTGATGAAACCAGCATCCAGGCGGTATCTCCGGTATCCGGACCTTCGGTCGCCAGCGAGGTTGAGGTCATCAGGGAAAAAGCGAGTGGCAGCGTTAGCAGCTTGAGAAGTCGGTTCATCATTGATCCTCCAGGGTTGTGATTCTCTAGGGTATCTTTGGCTTATGTGCCAATTATCTGGGAAGCAACCAGTATGCCAGAAAAGAATCTTGAAATATCAATAGGTTAGGATTGGAGAGGATTGAGAATGATTAAAATACTAGCAGGGATGCCTTTATAAAGGGTACAAGGAAGCTGCCCCCAGAAGGTAAAATTAAATTGATCACGTCACCAGGAATTTAACGACAACAGCTTTGGGTTGCCGGCACTTTGTCTCAACGGACAAGTGTTCTGACCGTTCTTGTGTCTCAAACCAGCCAGTCCGTACCAATCAAACTCAAATCCATCGATTCAAAAACACCTACTCTTTTTTACCTTTATTCTGTCTTTTTAACTGGTGGATAATCCCTGATTTCTCAAGGGCTATGCCAGCGTGATGTGCCAGTTGTACGAGGAACTGCAGGTTCTGGTCGGTGAAAGGTGTTTTGTGAGCGTGTCCGAAGAGAATCATGACACCTATTGATTTGTCCCGAAGGTAGAGTGGGACAGAGAGTAGTCCTGGCTCTGCAATCAGATGTTGTTCATCCAATGTGATGCGGTCCATCATGTAGGCTGGCAGTTGACCTGAGACGACCAGCGGGCTGCCACTTTGGGCGATATCAAGCAGGAGTCCTTCGGGGAGTTTTTCTGTATATTCACGTGCAAAGTCTGCCGGGATGCCACGACTCATCTTGATGCCGAAATGGTTGCCGTTATTGGCTCGGACCAGAGCCAGCAAGCCACATTTTGCGTGCAGGGTATCTAGGACCGTGTCAAGCAGGCGTCCCAGCAGATCGCTGATCTCAATGGCAGAATTGATCGTTTCAATTGCTTCACTGAGAGCTGTCATCATGGCCAATGATTGGCGCAACTCCTGGTTGCGATATTCCAGTTCAGCCAAAAGGACCCGATTTTGGTGGCGCAAATCGATCTGCTCGAAGGCCCGATCGATAACGTTGAAGAGTATTTCGGAGGTGTCAATAGGACGAACAATAAAATCAAAGGCACCATGCCTTAAGGCCTGCAAGAGGTTGAAAGAAGAGGCATTGTGCGTGGTGAGAATGACCTCGGTTTCCGGGAAGCGCTGCTTGATCTTCTGGAGCAGGTAAAGGCCGCTGCGCGTCGGCAAGTCGGTCTCCGATATGACCAGTGTGGCAGGGTTCAACTTCATCTGTTCCCAGGCGTCTTCAGTCGTATCCGCTTCAAGAACCAGATCATCTCTCGAAAGCAGCATGGACTTGAGCTGCTGCCGACGCTTGGAAACGTCATCGACAATCAGGATGGTGTGAATTTTCATCGTCATGGTCACGGAATCCCAACAGATTAAATGGATCTGTTATGTCTCCACTTGAAGTTTCCAGAAAATCTCGAATTTGATTTTCTCAATAATAACGAACACCGACAATCGGAACAAGCGATAAACACCATTATATCTTTGGGCGATGACCTTGTGCTCTTTTTAGAGCCAGGGATCGGCCAGTTTGATACGATTCAGTGTTTGCATAACAACTCTGTCATCAAGGCTGCTTCCAGACAGCAACCGCAAGCAGCAGCCAGCCGCACAGAAAGGCAAGCCCTCCCAGCGGTGTGATCATGCCAAGGCCCCTTACCCCGGAGAGGACCATCAGGTAAAGTGAACCTGAAAAAAGGGCGGTTCCAGACAGGAGCATCCAACCAGAGACGCGCAGCAAAGAAGCATCCGGCAGCAACTGGCAAAGGATGCCGACCAGCAACAGGCCAAGCGCATGGACCAGGTGGTACTGAACACCGGTCTGCCAGACGGCCAACATTTCCGGAGAGACCCTGGCTTTTAAACCGTGAGCACCAAAAGCACCCAAAGCTACTCCCAGGAATGCGCTCAGGCTACCAAGGATGACGAATGTTTTCATGGTAAGTCACCTCACTGTGCAACTTTATAAAACTGGCAATGGGTTGTTACTTAACCCGCTCCTATAGTGACCAGCAGCATCCCCTCCCCGCCGGGGTTCTGTTAATCACCACTGATGACATCAAACCCTGCGAATCATACCCTCCTGCGCCACAGAAGCAACCAACCTCCCCTCACGGGTAAACAAATTACCACGACTGAACCCCCGCCCATGTGACATGTTCGGGCTGTCCATGCTGTAGAGCAGCCACTCGTCCATGCGGAAATCGCGGTGAAACCACATGGCATGATCAAGGCTTGCGGCGCGTATTGCACCTTGGGTAAAGGTCAGTCCATGCGGCAGCAAGGCCGTGCCGAGCAGTGAATAGTCGGACGCGTAGGCCAGGATCACCTTGTGCATCGCCGGATCATCGGGCAAGGTGCCTACCGCGCGAAGCCAGATATCCCGCATTGGTGGGGCCGGTTCGGGATTGAGGGGATGAGATGGCTGAACCGGCCGCAGTTCAATGGGCCGCTGCCACTGCATAAAACGGCGTAATTTTTCGGGGATGTCGGCCAGAGCCTGTTTGCCGAGCTCGGTTATGTTCGGCAAACCCTCCGGGCCGGGCACTTCGGGCATCGTGCACTGATGCTCGAGTCCCTCTTCGCTGATCTTGAAGGATGCCGACATGTTGAAGATCGGCTTGCCGCGCTGGATCGCCACGACCCGCCGGGTTGTATAACTCTTGCCATCACGAATCCTGTCGACCTCGTATACAACCGGCGCCTTCTTGTCGCCGGGTCGCAGGAAATAGGCGTGCAACGAATGGGCCTGGCGCCCCTCAACAGTCTGATTGGCCGCAAACAGGGCCTGGCCGAGGACCTGGCCACCGTACACGTTGGGGCTGCCTATATCCCGGCTATCTCCACGATAAAGGTTCTCTTCGAGACGTTCGAGAGTCAAATGTTTGAGCAATTCCTGCGTGATCTCTTCCATTGCTGCACCTGAGAAGCTCTTTTTGGAGACCCTAAACCACTGTACATAAAAAAAACCGCGCCGCCCGGACCAGCCAGACCAACACGGTTCAAAAACTACTGGCTGCTAACGGCCCCCTCCCGAAAAACCCCAGAACATTTCAGTACAATTCAAATTAACTTGTTGAAACTACTTCATAGTTACCAATTCGTCAAGCAGGTTCACTCTGCCGGACCCAATCTCTCTTAAACTTGAATCAAAGGTCTGTTTGCTGGTAGGATGTGAGAAAGACTTTACATCAAAACCATTGCCATAAAGAACTCAAAAGGCTGTCCCATGAAACAGCTCATCCTGGCCGCCCTCTTCCTGATGCTCAACAGCGCAGCACATGCAGAAATCTACAAATGGGTCGATGCAAACGGCAGGATTCACTTCAGCGACAAGCCCAACTCCAAGGATGCCGAGGAAATTAAAATTCGTGGCACAGGCATCACTCTTGACAAGACTGATGAAGAGATCGAACAGGAAAAGAAGGTCGAGGAGCAACAGACTCTGCAACACAGCCTGCAGGACAGCGAGATTGCAGCAAAAAAGACAACCGTAAAGAAGAAGGATAAAGAGGAAAACGAAGTTATCTCTGAAGCTGATTATAAAATCACGGTGAGCGTAGGCAAGCTCGGAGCGGATGCGATCAGAATTTCCGGTCGCATCGGCAGGGGGCCAGTCTGCAAAAGCTTGAACATTACAGCGACGGCAAGCAATGAAAACGGCCTGAGCACAACCATTACACAACAAGTCAGGAAAATATCTTTGCACGGATCAACGGTGTTTGAAGGCACCAACAGGGTCAATGGCAGTGGAGAAGATCGCGGCTTTTGGAAAGTCGACAAGATCACGATCACCTGCAATGATTAGACGCTTGTCTTGCCAGACAAAAAAACGGAGCAGATCATTAAAGATCCACTCCGCTTTAAATTTGGTCGGGGCGAGAAGATTCGAACTTCCGACCCCGTGCACCCCATGCACGTGCGCTACCAGGCTGCGCTACGCCCCGACGGACTCGAATTATTGTTTATATCCACCCTTTTGTCAAGCCTTAATCCCCTGCTTTTGAAATGCTAAAATATCCTTATAATACAAGTAGATAGAGAATTATTTACTTGTTTCTTCTGTCGATAATGCGGTTTGCTTTGCCTTCGTGACGAGGTATGGCCGAAGGCTCGACCAGCTTTATTTTGGCATGCAGGCCGATATTGGTTGCCAGACGTTTTTCCAGCATCTCCACGAAAGCACGCTGCTTCTTCATTTCATCAAAGAAGATGTTCTCGGTGACCTCAACCTGGACCTCCAGAGTATCGAGAGTTCCTTGCCGATCGACGATCAGTTGATAATGGGGCTCACAGCCTTCAACCTGGAAAAGCACTTCCTCGATCTGGGTGGGAAAGACATTAACGCCCTTGATGATCAACATATCATCGCTGCGACCCATGGTTTTTTCCATCCGCACCAGATTGCGTCCGCAGGCGCAAGGCTCATAATTCAGGCGGGTAATGTCTCGTGTCCGATAGCGGATCAAGGGAATTGCTTCCTGCACGATGTTGGTAAGAACCAGTTCACCCTTCTCTCCCGGCGGCAAAACCTCTCCGGTCTCGGGATTGATAATTTCCGGCAGGAAGTGATCCTCAAAAATATGCATACCTTTCTTGCACAGGCACTCGCCGGCCACTCCCGGACCGACGATCTCGGAAAGACCATAATTATCAGTCGCCACAATATTCAGGCGCTGCTCGATCTCCCTACGCATCTCCTCACTCCATGGCTCACCACCAAACAGGCCGACCCTCAAGCTCAGATAGGTTCGTGCATCGTGCCCCATCTTTTCGATACGGTCAGCCAGGGTCAGTGCGTAGGAAGGTGTGCAGACCAGCGCCGTCGCGCCGTAATCCTTGAGTATCATGATCTGGCGCTCAGTGTTGCCGCCAGACATCGGGATAACGGCCGAGCCGATCAATTCGGCACCATAGTGAAGGCCGAAGGCACCGGTAAAAAGACCATAACCAAAGGCTATATGGACGATATCGTCGGGTAGAACGCCTGCAGCCGTCAATAATCGGGCAACCAGACCTGCCCAGTCATTCAGATCTTTGCGTGAATAGCCGACAACGGTCGGTTTGCCGGTGGTGCCGGAGGATGAATGAATCCTGACCACGTCACGCATCGGTACGGCAAACATGCCGTAAGGATAATTCTGACGCAGGTCATCCTTGATTGTAAATGGCAGTTTGGCAAGATCGGAAAGGCAGCGGATATCGGATGGCCCGATAACAGCCTGTTTGAATTTTTCCTGGTAACACGGCACCTTGGTAACCCGCTCAAGCGTTGTGCGCAAACGCTCCAGCTGCAGGCGCTCAAGATCCTTTCTCTCCAGGCACTCATGAAGGGGATCCCAGATATTATGTTTCACAGTTGCACCGTATATAGTTAAAAGTTTATATTAACTTATCAGCGTATCTATCTGTTATAGATTGTAAAGTTGATCACCTGAGAGAATGCTTACACCCTTCTCTCTCAATGTCTTGATCGCGTAGTCAACCTCATCAAAACGGAAAATTATGACCGCGTTGTCGGCATTGCGTTCAGCAAAAGCATACATGTATTCGACGTTGATTTTTGATTCATCAAGCACCTGCAGGATCTTACACAAACCGCCCGGCTGATCAGGGACTTCCACGGCGACGACTTCTGTCTTGCTGACAGTAAACCTGTTCTCTTTCAAGGCGTTAAATGCAACGTCCGTATCATCGACGAGCAATCGCAGGATACCGAAATCGGAAGTATCAGCCAGAGACAAAGCGCGAATGTTCACGTTCTTTTCCCACAGAACCCTGGCTACTTCAGCGAGACGACCTGATTTGTTTTCGATAAAAATGGAAATCTGTTCAACTTTCATAAGTATCCATCCTTGTCATCATTTAGGGCGATTATCGATGACCCGCTGTGCTTTGCCTTCACTGCGGGCAATGGTTTTCGGCTCGACCAGACGAATCTTGCAACTGATACCGAGCAGGTCCTTGATCTCTTTTTCAATGCGACGCGCAAGTCCCTGCAAGACCTTGATTTCATCGGAGAAAGTCCGCTCGTTGACTTCAACCTGAACTTCCAGTGTGTCGAGGGTGCCTTCCCGATTGACGATCAACATGTAATGAGGCTCTACGCCTTCGATATTCATGAGCACGCTTTCGATCTGCGACGGGTAAACATTCACGCCGCGGATAATCAGCATGTCGTCGGAGCGGCCGCACATCCGCGCAAGACGTCGGTGAGTCCGTCCACAGACGCAAGGTTCAGCGATGATCCTGCTGATGTCGCGGGTGCGATAACGAAGCAGCGGGATGCCCTCCTTGGTGATCGTCGTGATGACCAGCTCGCCCTGTTCGCCTTCCGGAAGGACCTCTCCGCTGCTTGGATCAATAATCTCCGGGATAAAATGATCCTCCCAGATATGCAGGCCGTTCTGCGCCTCGATACACTCGACACCGACACCGGGTCCGAGAATTTCTGACAGGCCATAGATGTCAATGGCCTTGATACCGACTTTATTTTCGATCTCATCGCGCATCTTCTCGGACCAGGGTTCTGCACCAAGGATGCCTATGCGCAGCTTGAAATCGCGGATATCAACCCTCTCCTCTGCCGCTGCTTCGGCAAGGTAGAGGCTGTAAGATGGAGTACAGGTCAGGATCGTTGAACCAAAGTCCTGCATGATCATCAACTGCTTCTTGGTATTTCCGCCGGACATGGGGATGACCGATGCGCCAATTTTTTCGGCACCGTAATGAGCTCCGAGCCCGCCGGTAAAGAGACCGTAGCCGTAGGCATTATGCAGAATATCGCCACTATGGGCGCCGGCGGCCACAAAGGAGCGGGCCATCATTTCAGTCCAGTTGGCTATGTCACGACGCGTGTAACCCACCACGGTTGGTTTGCCTGTTGTGCCCGACGAAGCATGGATGCGAACAATCTGATCGAGCGGTTTGGCAAAAAGACCATAGGGATAGTTATCACGCATATCCTGCTTGACCGTAAACGGCAGGCGCTGCAGGTCATCAAGCGACTTGATGCTCTCCGGCCTGATACCAGCCTTGTCAAGCTGCTGCCTGTAAAATGGAACAGTGGCATAAACGCGCTCGACAACTTGCTGCAGGCGTTTTACCTGGAGAGCCTCGAGAGCTTCCCGGGGCAGTGTTTCAAACTCGTCGTTCCAGATCATGATTGTGTCCTTACGCTGCCTTTCAGAAAGAGGCGTAATTGCAAATAAACCTCAAAAAGAGTAGAGATATCAAGATGTTTGTGGATTTAAAGTTGGGTCATAAAAATCAACGAATCATAGCGGAGATTTAGACAGGTTGTCAACGGATGGGGCCGGATTCAGCGAGGTTTTTGCATAGAGAGAAGAAGTCCTTCGAGAATACCGAAATCACTGACCGTTAAGGATTCCGCCCTAATTCTTTGCATCAGACCAAGAACGATCTCCAAACCGGCAACGATGAGGTCACCGCGTCCGGCTTCCATGCCGGGCAGAGCTTCACGTTCAGAGCAACAGAGAGGTATCAACAACCCATACCACTCTTGCAGACGTGCCAGTGACAAGGAATAATTGTTGACCTGACGCCAGTCATACTCGGTCATCTGCATGTCCAGGGCCGCCAGGGTCGTAACCGAGCCTGCCGTACCGACCAGGGTCAGCGCCACCGGGTTCAGGCTGAGCGCGTCACAGACATCAGCAAGCTCAGCAACCAGCTCGGCAAGGACATCATCAATGGATTTCTGGCGCTGCCTTTGCAATGGGCAACACTCGGCAAGACGGACTACGCCCAGCGGCAAACTGCGCGACCAGACAATCTTCTGCTGCAAGCAGAGTACAAACTCTGTGCTGCCGCCACCGATATCGACGATCAGGACTTGATCCGGCACGGGATCAAGGGCACTCAGAACGCCGGCCACCATATATTCGGCCTCCATCTGGCCACTGATGATTTCAAGCGGTACCCGGGTCATCCAGTTGATTTCAGAGGCAAATGCCTCGCCGTTCACGGCCTGACGAAACGCGGCGGTGCCAACCGCCCTCACCTGACTGGCTCCGGCCTGTTGACAGGCTTCGGCAAATTCCTGAAAAACAAACAGGGCCCTCTCCATTGCTGCGGGAGACAAACCCTCTTGTTCAGAAAAACCACCGGCCAGACGACTAATACGCCGTAGATAAAAACTTGGCACAACCTCGTTGTCTACGACTTTACCAACCAGCAAGCGCAGGGTATTGCTGCCAGCGTCAATCGCCGCTAACACTATTTTTTACCGACAACCGCTTTGGCGATGCCGTAGGTGTGGTCACCGATCTTCTCGAAGTTATGCAGCATATCGATAAAAATAAGCCCTGAATTCACCGTACATTCTCCGGTATTAAGGCGTTTGATATGATTGTTGCGCAATTGCTCCTCGAGATCGTCTATAGCATCCTCAACGCGGTGAGCTTCCAGATAAATGTTTTTGTTCTTGGTTTCGAGAGCCTTGATGATTGATGCCAGAAAACCCTTGGTCAATTCCGAGATTTCAGTGATTTCGCTCATTGCCACATCGGAAAAGGTAATTTTCTGGTCGAGCTTGCGTTGGCAGAGGTTCCAGAGGTTTTCACAGTGATCCCCGACACGCTCAAGGTCGTTGACAATGTGCATCATTGAAGCGACCTCCTCAGAGGCTTCCTGGGTGATCGATTGCTGTGACAGGGCGACCAGAAAATCCATAATCTCTTTCTGCAGGATGTCAGTCAAATCCTCTTTCTTCAATAAACCCGGGATCTTTTTCAGGTCATTATCCTGCAAGAAAAGCAGGGTTTCATCGACCATGTCCTTGGCAACCTGGGCCATGCGAAGGGTTTCGGAGCGGGCCTGGGCAAGCGCAATAGGCGGTGTATTCAAGACCCTGTTGTCGAGAAATTTGAGGTGAAAATCAGCCTCTTCATCGTGGCCGCGGATGACAAGTGTACTCAATTTGGCCAAGAGGCCGACCAAAGGCAGGAAGATGATCGTATTGATAATGTTGAACATGGTGTGGGTGTTGGCGATATGCCGGGCAATAAACGGCTTGTCGCCAATCTCGCCACCCATCCTGGCCACCTGATCCTGGGTTTGTATAACAAAATCCGCGTCCCCTGGTGTAATGCTTCGAATAAAATCGAGCAGGAACGGAAAGAATAACAACATGTAGCAGACACCAAGAAAATTAAAAAGGAAGTGCGCAAGGGCTGTGCGCCGAGCGGCCAGGTTGGTGCCGATCGCGGCCAGGTTGGCGGTAATCGTGGTGCCGATATTCTCGCCGAGGATCAGGGCGACGCTGGCCTCGAAAGAGATCAGTCCGCTGCTGGCAAGGGCAATGGTGATACCTATGGTTGCGCTGCTGCTCTGCACGATCAGGGTCAGGATGGTGCCGATCAACACACCAATCAAATGGCTATTGCCCACCACCAGGAAAATGTTGCGGAATTCTTCACTGGTTTTGACCGGATCGAACGCTTTGGTCATGATGTGCAGACCATAGAACAGCAGACCAAAGCCGAGCAGGATCTCGCCGAAGTAGCTCCATTTCTTGTTACTAGAAAAGAGCTTGAAGGCGGCCCCCAGACCAATGGCCGGCAAGGCATACTTGGTTATCTTGAAAGCAATTAATTGGGCAGTCACCGTCGTGCCTATATTTGCGCCCAGGATGACTCCAATCGACTGCACGAGAGACATCAAGCCGGCATTAACGAAGCCGACCACCATAACCGTGGTGGCACTTGAAGACTGAATGATGGCTGTGACTGCGATTCCGACCAGGGTACCGACAAAGCGGTTGTCGGTCAGCGCGGCAAGAATTTTTCGCATACGGCTGCCAGCAACCTTCTGCAGGCCTTCCGACATGATCTTCATGCCAAAAAGGAACATGCCAAGCCCACCCATCAGACCAAAGATGAGCTGCTTGTTAAGTAATATTTCCAACATTGCTGACTCCTGCAAAAAGGATTAATAGCATGGGGACGTTCCTCAGGATCGGGGACGGATAGATATACTTTGGAAGAATTTGCAATTCAACCGAAAAGGGAAATCTGGCGGGCGCATATAAGCGACTAGACCTTCTGCATCGACCAGATTAGCATGTCGCGGTAGTCCTCATTTGCCTCGCGCACACGTTTGCTGAAAACCTTGACAATATTGCTGAGTAGTTTAAGGGCAAGGGCGGCATCATCCCGGCAGAGTCGTTCCAGGTCAACTTTTTTAAGGCTGATTAATTCAGCGTTTTCAGCGACCCGGGCGGTCGCAGATCGTGGCAAACCATCAATAACAGCCATTTCGCCGAAGATATCTTCAGCGCCGAGGACGACAAGAGTTTTTTCGTCTCCTTCGGCAAACATCTTGGAGATTCGAATCGTGCCTTTCTTGACCAGAAACAGCGATTCACCGGGCATGTTTTCAATAAAAATTGTGGTGCCTTCGCTCATTTCACGCATTTCGCAATAAGAGGCGAGCTTGCCAAGGGCCTCATTATCAAAACCCTTAAGCAAACTGCTCCCTCTAATATCTGAAAAATCTTCTGCTTTAAGCATGGGGAAGCTCTTTCATTAATTCTACCTGACTGTCCAGGATAGTTGGATCGAGAGTGTGTCAACTTCTGTCAATTCGATGAAGTCTGTTTTTTATCACTGTGGGCCAACAAAATCAACCAACCGTTTTCTGAGCGAGACGATAAGTATGCTGGTACTTGACATAAGCACCGGCAACCGACCCCAGTCTCGCACACTCATCGTCCGTCAGCGCCCTTTTGACACGGCCCGGGCTACCCATAACCAGTGAACAAGGGGGTATTTGCGTGCCGGGCGCGACAACTGTGCCGGCGGCGATCAGTGACGAGGCACCGACCACGGCACCGTCGAGGACAATTGCCCCAATGCCGACAAGGCTTCCATCGCAAACAGTACAACCATGCAAGGTCACGCCATGACCGACAGTAACATCATTGCCGACAACAGTCGGGTGCGTATCATGGGTTACGTGGACAATGGTGCCGTCCTGGATATTGGTTCTGCAGCCTATGCGAATATAATTAACATCGCCGCGCACGACCACGTTAAACCACAGGCTCGAGCTTTCACCAATCTTAACATCACCGATCACACAGGCATTCGGGGCAAGAAAAACAGATGCATCAATTTGCGGAGAAATCCCTTTGTATTCAAGTAGCATAGACGAGTAACCTCGAGTGAAATAGACAACTCCGATGGGGCAGTTGAAATCTCGACGTGCCGTCACCAGCACATCGATATTGAAATTACCGCTTTGAGTATCTTCATTTTTTGGGGTGGATTTACGGCTTTTTGCCAATCTAAAAAGAGGAGTGCAAACGGGCGGTTGATAAACGGGAAAAACCGGCCGCCCTCCGGTTGTTATACGGTCTTAAGCGCCAGAGGAATCCGGTCAGATCTTGCCATTGACCTTGTCACGCAACTCCTTGCCGACTTTAAAGAAGGGTAGTCTTTTGGGTTGAACCTTGATAACTTCGCCGGTCTTGGGATTGCGCCCCATGTAAGCCTGGTAATCCTTGACTACAAAACTGCCAAAGCCACGTATTTCAATGCGGCCGCCGGATGTCAGCGTTTCCGCCATAGAGTCAAAGACAATATTGACGATTTCTTCTGATTTTTTATATGTGAGGCCATTGCGAGCAGCCAGAGCTTCCACCAACTCAGATTTGTTCATGTTTTCCTCCAGAGACAAACTAAACTCGTGATCAGAGCCCGAATTGCGATGCTACGGTGAGAGAAAAGCTCTGCAAACGTTATCTATAATACTCCGTCATGACGGGCTGTCAAGCCCATCAACCTGTATTTCCAGAGGGTTGTGAAGTTAAAAAGAGAAGTATGCCCATAGACTCAGATTGTTGTAAAAGGAGACAGTGTCCAGATAATGCGAGCATCCTGGTCTCCGGTGTTATCCCAACGATGTGGTAAATGAGACTTGAAAGAAAGGCTGTCGCCGGAGGACAGGGAATATTCTTCACCGGCAATTGTGACCTTGAGCTGACCTTCAATCAGGACAATCAGCTCATCACCCGGATGGTGCATGTGCTTCATTCCGCTGGTTCCACCTTTGGGAACGGTGCAGAGGAATGACATAAACTGCGGATCGCGCAATCCTGATGTGTACGACTCGGTGTGCATATTGTCTTCATCATCGTAAACGGTTGTGTCTCGCTGACCGGGTGCAGGAGAAAACAATCTCATGGGTGGTAGAAACTTCTTCCACAAAATAAGTTGATACTTTTGTCAAAAACAGCAGCGAGCTTCATCAGGATCTCAACGGAAGGGATCGTCAGACCGCGTTCAACCCTGGATATCATATTTGAGGAGACTTTGGACTGTGCTGCCAGAGATCTGAATTGTCATGTCACTTTTGAGTCGTATCGCTTTTAGCTTTTTACCGACAATTTTTTTCAGCTTCATAATACGTTCTCTTTGATGTATGGATGTTGGAAGTTACGGTCTTAATTAAAATTAGGTGCGGCGAGAAACAACCCAGAGAACATGCGTTTTGACCACGATGGAGATTTCGCCAGCGATGCGGAAATGAGGCTTTAAAAACTATGGAATCGCCTTCTTCCAACTCGTAACGATCTCCATCAATCACAAATTCCAGTGAGCCCTCAAGAACAAGGGCGAACTCCTCGCCGGTATGGACCATGCCACCATCGCCGCTGCTGCAGTTTTCTTCAATGGTGTCGAAAAAAACCGTAAAATTCGGATCGCGAAGACCTTGTGTCAAGCTGATAATCTGATGTTTGTCTTCAAAGAAAAAGATCGGCTCACCCTGCCCCTTTTTGGTGTGGATGATGGTCGAACCCTTCTCGGCTTCCTCGACAAAATAGTTGATACTCATACCAAAAGCCTTGGCAAGCTTGACGATGATTTCGACAGAAGGTGTTGTGAGACCACGTTCTATTCTGGAAATCATATTTGAAGACACACAGGAGCTCTCGGCTAGTTCCTGTATTGTCATATCATTGCGTAATCTTGTGGATTTGAGTTTTCTTCCGATTATCTTTTTCACCATGTCTAATGAGGCTCCACTCGTATCAAAAATGAAATATCGTTCTA
This sequence comes from uncultured delta proteobacterium, assembly GCA_963847735.1. Lineage (GTDB taxonomy): Bacteria > Desulfobacterota > Desulfuromonadia > Desulfuromonadales > BM103 > CAWKAV01. Next base: position 103,593 of record CAWKAV010000002.1, read on the forward strand.
TCATTCAGAAGTTGGATGTCAACTAAATATGTACTACAAATAACATAAATAGTAAAAGTGAGGTCGTTAACCATGCACAAACACCAGGTTGACAATTCGCAAACCATCGCAGATAATTCGTAGCCGCAAATCAATAGACATCAGGAGTTATTCATGAATTACTGGCAGGATGTGGAAGCAACTTGTTCGATCTGGTCGTCGCCGGGCAGTCACCGTCCCGTGCTCAAGGCGTCGACTATTCTGCGCTCCAGTGGCGCTGAATACACGGCATATATGGCCGGAGCCCATCATCTTGAAAGAAAAGTCCCTTGGCGACGTTGTCCAGCTCTGTTCGATCATTAACGCCAAGTCCGGTCGTTGCCAGGAAAACTGTTCTTTCTGTGCACAATCGGCTCACCACCAGTCTTCGCCGCCTGTATACCCATTAAAATCGCGTGAAGAAATTATTGATGGGGCACGACGGGCCCAGGCAGAAGGTTCACATTGCTACGGCATCGTGACAAGCGGGACACGGCCCGACATTAGGCAAGGAATTTGATACCATTCTTTCCGCCATTCGAGAAATCCGCGAATCGATTTGACTATCGAACCTTCTGCTTCATTAGGGTTGTTGACGGAAGAACTGGCAGATGCCCTGGCCGAAGCGGGTTGTGTCACCTATCACCACAACCTGGAAACCGCCCGCTCCTTTTTCCCGAATATCTGCACAACTCATGATTATGAGGAGGACGTCAAGACCGTCAAGCTGGCCAAGGCGGCAGGAATGAAAGTCTGCTGTGGTGGCATTTTCGGGCTGGGAGAGTCTTGCGATCAACGGGTCGAGCTGGCAGAAACATTGCGTGAACTGGAGGTTGATTCCGTACCTCTGAATTTCCTCAACCCGATCAAAGGCACGCCACTGGAAAACCACAAGTTCCTGACTCCCATGGACTGTGTGCGCGCCATCACCATGTTCCGCTATTTCCTGCCAGACAAACCGATCAGTGTCTGCGGTGGTCGGGAAACCAATTTGCGTGAGCTGCAATCGTGGATTTTCATGGCTGGCGCCAGCGGCACCATGGTTGGCAATTACCTGACCACATCCGGTCGTGATCGTGATATCGATATGCAGATGTTTGCCGATATCGAGGTAAGAACTGATGGCTGCTGAGAAAACGTGTCCGGCCATATTTATTACCGGCACAGACACAGGGGTCGGAAAAACACTTGTTGCTGCTGCCCTGGCACGACATTTCTCGTCACAGGGCATGAAGGTCGGGGTCATGAAGCCGATCGAGACAGGGGTAGAGAACCCTGCCGAGCTGGGTTCAGATGCCGCCCTGCTTCGCTGGGCAGCCAATTCAACAGATGACAGATGAGCTTGATCTCACCGTACCGTTTTCCACAGCCACTGGCACCCTGCCAGGCCGCAACAGCCGCAAAGAGCCAGATTGAATCGGACAAAATTGTCGAGGCCTATCAGGCTCTTCGACTGCGGTAAAGACATTGTGCTTGTTGAAGGCGCAGGAGGCCTGATGGTGCCCATCCGTGGTGGCTTCATTATGGCAGATCTCGCCAGGCAGATTGGAACTTCCGCTTCTGGTCGTCACTCACCCACGGCTCGGGACCCTGAATCACACCCTCTTGACAACTTTTGCTGCACGTGCCATGGATCTGGAATGTTTGCGGCTTCATCATCAACCAGATGCCCGAGAATCCCGGCGAAGCAGAACGGACAGCCCCTCACCTGCTCTCTTCCCTGGCCTCTGCCGATTTGCTGGGAGTCCTGCCAGAGGTCACCGGCACAGAACAAGAGAAAGTCAAGACTGCTTGCCGAAGAAATAGCAGAATTACCAGCCTACCAATGGCTGCTTGAGTGGTCTCGGCTGTTATCCATGATCTTGGTTGCAACATGACACTAAATAAAACCGGGAGCGACCATACTGGCCGCTCGCCGGCTTATCGATTTTAGCGAGAAATTTTTAGGTCCTGATGACTTATTTTTGCTCCTTGCCGGCGACTTCTGTCTGTTGTGTCAGCAAATCGTCAAGAATCGCCATCGATTCTTTGGCATAAGCGTCTTTGAGCACACTTTCAATTAATTTTTCTGTGGCATCCCGTTGTTCCTCAGGTTGCTCTCTTCGCATCTCCGGATCGTCTTTTCGCATCAGTTGCGCCGTGCGGACTGTGCTCATGCCCTGCAGTTCATCTCTTTCCCGCACGACGTCAGCGATCAGCAGGGATTGGCGGGTATTCTTGATACGCTCACCCATTGCTTCGGCGACACGCTGAATCTCGATAAAGTCCTCATTCTTGGCGACTCTGGCCTGACTTTTAGCATTCAAGCTCGGCCGGTCAGACAGTCGGCCATTCCTTATGGCTCACCGCTTCAATACGATCCCAGGGAAGGCTGTAATCCAGGTAGCGCTCGCCATATTCATTGTAACGGCTGCGATCCGGCAGAATAATGTCCGGGAACAACCCCACGGTACTGGGTCGAATCACCGCTGACACGGTAAAATTTCTGTGTTGTCATTTTAAGAGCACCAAGAGGCATATACTCGCGCATATTCCTCAAGGTCAAACTCTTGTCCAGGTCCATAATAACCTGCACGGTTCCCTTGCCATGGGTATGTTCACTGCCGACAATCACGGCACGGCCATAGTCCTGCAGGGCTCCGGCAACAATCTCAGAAGCTGAAGCGCTGAAACTGGTTGACCAGCACGACCATCGGCCCATTGTAGGCAATTTTCTGGTTGTCGCTGTACAACACCTTGGCGTCACCTTCACCGTTACGCACCTGCACGACCGGTCCCTCACCGAGGAACAGGCCGGCGATACCGACAGCATCGGTCAAAGCTCCGCCACCGTTGTTACGCAGATCCAGGATCAACGCCGGCCAGATGCTCTTTCTGTCGAGACTCTCAAGTGCCGTCCTTGACATCATCGGTCGAGTTACGGCCGTCGCCGCCATTGCGGGTCGTTTCAAAATCCCGATAAAAACTCGGAATTTTGATATAACCATAATGTTTGCCCGGATCGGGATCAGTCACCATCGTTGACTTGACAAAAGATTCTTCGATAATCACAACATCACGCACGATCGGGACGACAAAGGGCTTAAGACCGAGGCGCCTGATAGTCAAACGCACCTCGGTGCCCTTTTTGCCACGGATCAGAGCCACGGCATCACGCAGACGCATATCAGTGACATCGACAGGCTCTTCCTTGCCTTGTGCGACAGCAAGGATGACATCGTCTGCCTGCAGCTGGCCCTGTCGGTCTGCGGCACTGCCGGGGATGACTTTGACGACTTTGATGTAGCCGTCCTCCTCACGCAGGGTCGCACCGATTCCTTCCAGGGACCCACGCATGCTGATATCAAAATCTTCCTTCGATTGCGGCGGCATGTAGGTCGTATGAGGATCAAAAGCACGGGCAAAGGCATTCAGGTAACGATCATAGTGATCGGTGAGAGTCTCTTGTTTCAGGCGATCAAAATATTCACGATACTGTTTGCGCACCTTTTCCCGCGCCTCGATTTCCGTGTCCTTGCGTTGTTCGGCAGACACCTTGAGAGGGTCCTCGACTGCCGGCATCTTCCAGAAGATTCAGATAGCGGGTCAAGGTGCGATACTTGAGGTCGAGGCGCCAGCGTTCAGCAAGATCCACTTCTGTTTCGCAGAAGGTCAACTTGTCCGGGTCCGTTTCATAGTTTTCGATGACATCAAATGAAAACGGCTGTTCCAGCGCTTTTTCAACCAGTTTTTCGGCTCGGGCAACGCCATTGGCGAGGAGGTTCAAAGACATGGGGGCAAGGATGATGCGCCCGGACTTCACTTCATCATCAATGCGATCTTTGAAGATTTCCAGTTGCTCGACTTCGGCGGCAAGCAGCAAGCGTTTCTGGGAATCCAGCTGTTTTATATAAAGGTGGTACGCCGCAGCAGAAAGTTCATCGTCTATCTCCTTGCGACTGAAATGATTTTCAACCTGGCGTTTCAGGACATAGGCGAGGAGGCGAGCACGATTCTTGTCCTCTTCATCGGGAATTGTGGCGCTCATCGGAGCGGGTATGATGATCAAACCAACCAGCAGCAATGTCACACTGACCAGGAAGACTTGAAGCCAGCGTTTATTTTTAGTCATTATCTTGATGCCTTTTCTCTGTTGATGACAAGATTTACATAGGAATTTTCATATCAATGCAATGTAACCCATTGTTGTACTCTTTGGCAATAACCGGATATTCAAAAACGGGGAATTATGCTAGAGTTAACCCCGTCGTTAATAATGAGGTGCGTCATGCTGATTAGAGTTATGTACAGTGACGGCAGATTCGACATGGTCAAGCCCGACACACTTGATGTCCTCATCCGCCAGCAGACCATCACCAGCTTTAAAAGAAATGAAGGCTGGGCGGTGGTCGGACGGGATCCGGTTCGCACTAAGGCTCGTGGCAACTACTGCGGTTCGGAGAGACGTCTTCGCTAGAATCCATTCAAACAGGCACTTCGAACCAACCATCAAACATCGGAAAATAGAGCGCTGCCCGCAGGTCCTTTCCTGAACTGAGCTGGGCTGTCAGGGTCGCGTAAAGTTGCAACTGGCTATGATAACGTTCTGCCTCACTGGCCATAAAAAGATCGGGGTTCTGGTCGAACGCCGGACAGCTTGTTTTAAAATCAACGACCCAGCGGACGCCATCACTGTCGACAAAGCAACGGTCTATCGTCGTCCGTACCAGCTGCCCGTCCACCATACCATTCAGAGCCAGTTCACTGGCGGCCTCATCGTGACAATCGAGCAGCCACCTGCCGCGTTTGCTGGTTGTGGAATTAAGCAGGCAGGTCAAAACCAGCGCCGCACATGTATCGAGCCTCGCAAGAGGCACACCGTGCAGGTTCAATTGAACTTTAAACGTGTCGCGTTGGGCATTGATGGCAGCTTCCGTCCATCGATTCAGGCCATCGCAGGCAATCCTCTCCAACCATAAATGCACCAGAGTCCCGATGACCCTGCCCTCCTCGGTGCGGCGGGTCCTGACCGTTTCCTCACCGTAACGACCTCCTCCTGAAGCGATCCTGACTGAGCTTTCAACAACGGCGGGCCGGCCAGACAACTGAGGTGGCAACCATGGCATCGTCATGCGCTGCAATTTCAGTTCAGGAGTTTCCTGGCAATCCTGCCCCGGTGCGGTAACAGTGTTGTCGGAAAACTCAAGACCAAAGGCCGACCAGGCAACGGACAAAAGCGACCCAGAACGCGGAGTCATCTCATTATCACGGTTGAGTTTTACATGCCCCAACAGGTGCAGGGACGATTTTGCTCTGGTCACGGCAACATACAGAAGACGCAAAGTCTCGAGATTGTCCTTTTCCTGAAGGATGTCACCGATTGCCTGATATGTTGGTTCATTCTGGTCGCTCAGCAAGGGTGGAATCGGTGCCATGAGAAGTTCGTAGTCGGGGTGCTCCAGCCAGCGCAGCAAGTCTCGTTCGCGTGGCCTCACACTGCGACCAAGGCCGGGCAGGATAACGGTGTCAAATTCGAGTCCCTTGGCTTTATGAATAGTCATCAACTGCAGTTCCGGACCGGCCTGGGGGTCTGGAGATGCGAAAAGTTTGTCAAGCTGTCTTGCCAGTGTATCGACGGGCTCATCACTGCCGAACTCTTCCAGCAAGGCAAAGACCTGATCAACATTCAGCAAATCAGTTTCTTCGACACAAGCCGGTCCATTCAATGCCAGCCAGGTTGATTCGACCAGCCGCCGCAGACTCGATCGACCCCTGTTTTTCAGAGCACGTTCCAGCACAGGCATGATGCGTTCCAACCTTTGCCTGCCGTCCTGGCTGATCTGATCAAACATGTCCGCCTGTTCTGCTGGCCGGGTCAGCAGTTGCCAGACAGTTGCCCGGGCATCCTTGCCACACAGGCTCGCAAGATCAGCGAGGGTCAATCCACACCAGGGTGCCCTGAGCACAGAAAGCCAGGCAACCCGGTCCGCAGGATGCTGCAGGGCTTGAACCAGGGACAGAATATCCTGAATGACAGGACGATCGACCAGAGGGTCAATGTCCTGGGCCTGAAAACGCAGCCCGGCTTTTTTCAAGGCATTGACAATGGCCGTAAGGTGGCTCCTTGAGCGCACCAGAATGGCCGTCGTTCCTTCTGCATTACGCTCTTTTGCCTGTTGGACCAGATCGACGACCATCGCCGCCTCGGCATCATCCTGCCGCTCAACAAAACAATGAGCTGTGATTGCTTTGTCATCAAGCCCCTGATCGAAGGCCATGGCAGGGGCGAAGCGGACGGCCCCCCTAATCTCATCCTCGACGGCAGGGAAAAGACGGCTGAAATTTTCATTGGTCCAGTCAACCAGATTTTTACTTGAACGGAAGTTTGTATTCAGGACAATGCGTTCCATCGGTAAACTGTCCAGGCCACGCTGGCAGACGCGCAGGTAAAGGCCAACCTCGGCTTCGCGGAAGCGATAGATCGACTGCATCGGATCACCGACCACAAACAGGGTACGCCCGTCTCCAGGTTCCCAGCCCGCAATCAGACAACGCAAGAGATCATACTGGGCAAACGAGGTATCCTGGAATTCATCCACCAGGATGTGACGAACCCGGCTGTCCAGCTGTAACAGAAGCTCCTCCGGTTCCGTGACCGAGCCGAGGGCGGCAGATGCTGCCCCGGCGATTTCGACAAAGTCGACCTGCCCCTTTTGACGGAAAACGTCCTGAAGCTCAACTACCGCCAGGGGCAACAGTTCAATCAACGCTTCCAGAACGAACCACTGATCCGTGGAATAACTGGTTGCCGGAAGCCGCCTGATGCCCTGCAGCGCCTGTACGGCAGGGCTGTTTTCTGCAAGTCGCCCCAGCAGATCCACGGCACGGCTCTTCATATCCTGGGCCATACCAACCTTGTCAGCCGGGAAGCCAGTCTTTATATTGACACTTTTTCTGACCGTATCCGAGGCTGTCAGCACCAAATGCGCCAGGGCCAGCCATTGCCTGCTTGAATTATTATCTTCTTCCTCCTGCAGCAGAATGACAAACGGATGATCCGGTTGAGTCTGCGTCAGGTTTCCTGCAGCAAAGCGGACCAGCGCTCTCAACTCGGTGCAGGTGTCTCGTCCAACACTCACATAGGCCTGCTGTAAACAATTGGTCACGTGCAGCTGCAGACCGGTTTCAAGTAGCTGGCGCGGGTTTTTGCTGCGTCTGTCCATCAGGTGCCGCAGCCACTGATCACGTCGGCCGAGCATGGAGACCAGCAGATCGCGCAAAAGGGCAAGACGATTATCGAGATGAACCAGCAGCCTTTCAACAGCGTCCTGCCCGGCGCCGCCCTGTTCGAGCCTGGAGAGGAGCGCTTCGGCAGCCAGCAGGTACAGCTCGGCAGGATCTTCAGTCACGCCGGGTTGATCGCCAAAACGCGCCATCCAGGGCATCCTGCGGGTCAGAAAGGCACAGAAACCGTCTATTGTCAGCAGCTGCAGGCGGGTCGGGTTGTGCAACAGGGACCAGCCTTTGACACGATCCCTGACCAGCACGGCGCGGGCCCTCTGCCAGGTTTCAGCAGCGTGCGGCTCATGCGGAGGGTGATCATCGCAGGCTCTTTCCAGTGCCTGCAACAAGCGCAGCTTCATCTCTCCAGCCGCCTTGCGGGTAAAGGTGATCGAGAGGATTTCTTCCGGAGTATCGGCGACCGCCAGCAGGGCCAGGATTCGCTGCACCAGGAGTTCGGTCTTGCCTGAACCGGCAGGCGCCTGCACAATAAATGAACGGCTAATATCGACAGCCCTTTGCCGCTCCAGCCGGTCCGGCGGTTGCGTGGTGTATGGCTCAGTCATCATTATCTTCCAGCAAAGCCATCTCCTGCTCCAGTATCCTGCATAAACCTCTTAAATCACAGTATTGACAGGCAAGGTCCGGGTTGACCGGGTCGACTTTTGCATCACCGCCGGCAAAGGCATTACCCAGGGCTGACAAGGTTTTCTGCCAGTGTGCGAGCACCTCGTTCAGAGAAGTCCATCCCTTCTCATCAAGCCGCTTCTCCAGACCGCGTGATTTGGCTCCCGGCCAGGCATCAAAGCCGCGAGACAGGCCACGAAACCCGCTCTCGTTTTGTTTGCTGTGTACTACGGCAAACATCACAGCCCCCACCTTTTCACGGGGCAAGCCCAGAGTGTACGAGGGTAACTGCGGCTCGGTAATCCGATCATCCAGCCACTGCAGAGGATCGGCACGGCCGGTCTTGTAATCGATAATGGCGTTGCTGCCATCTGCCAGTTCATCAATCCGGTCAATGCGGGTCCGGATAGTCAGATCACCGATCCTGATCTGGTGATTCTTCTCTGCAACCAGGACACGAAACGGGTCGCGTTGTCGCTCAAATTCAAGCCACTGGTGTACCAGATCGATTAAACGCCGGCGTTCGATCTGACGTTGTCGAACCGGCAGATCGTGCCGCCGCTCTCTCTCCAGGCGCTCCAGAGCTCCGTCAACAGCTTCATGCAGCGTTTTATTGAGGGACTTTTCATCGAGGGACAGCAGCGTCTCCTGATCGCCAACCTTGGCCCAGAACAGCTCGAGGACCGTGTGCGCGAGAGTGCCGCGCGACAGGTTGTCAATGCCGATATCAGGGATATCCAGACGCTCCGCCCTGAGGCGATGATGGCCAAAAGCGCGAAATGGACAGAGAGCCTGGTCCTTGATGACGCCGGTTCCACCGGTGAATGGTTTTCGCGTCGAGATCGGTGGCGCCTGGCTGTCAGATATTTTTTCGAGAGCAGACCGTACCTGCCAGAACAACCTGGCTGGTGCGCATGAAGCCGCCAGCAAAGGCTGCCCGTTAGCGACATCCCTGATAAACGAACTCGGCCGCAACTCGGCACCTTTCTCCTGCACCGGCCAACTGAGCACAACATCGGGGGCAGCAGAGAACAGGCGGGCCACAACCTGCCCGGCAAAGACGTACTCACGTTCTGCATCCGAGCGTTTCATGTCATGACGGCGCTGTACGGGCAAGGGAATGAAAGGATTCGGGCTGGGTGGCCTCGGCAAGGCCGTGTCATGCAGGCCAAGCACCCAGAGATGATCAAACAGCAGGCCGGTCGATTCCAATTCACCGAGCACCTGGATCGGAGCATCGCCCCCCTCCGGCTGAAACTGCAGGGCAGTGATCATGCGCATCAGGATTTTTACGGCTTGAGCACGATCCATTGGCTTCGAGACGCCATCAAGGCTGGCCAGTTCGCCCAGAGTGTCCCGAAAATGCTCGACGGCCTGGTATTCGCGGCTTGACAGGCCACGCTCACCGGGCCAGCCGAGCCGATGGAGGAAATTTGCAAAATGCTCCGCCCAGGTGCCCGGCATCTGTCTGGCGGACTTGCGCAGCTCACCCTCAACCAGCTCGATCGAGCGGACAAAATCCGGCACGACGAAAGAGTTCTTGATGGGCAGGCTTTTTAAAGTCTTCACAAGACGTGGCAATGACCACTCGTAGCGCCTTAAACGACGCAATTCGCGATCGGTCTGAGCCCGGCTCGCCCCTTCGGAGACAGCTTTGCCGAGATACGGCGTCAGCAAAAGCCAGCTGACGTCAGCGTGATCAACCTGCCTGCCAAGCCGCAACAGGCGCATAGCCGCATGAATCACCCCTTCCCTGTCGAGACCTCGCCCCAGTGAGAGGTTGAATACCTGCTGTGATTCTTCACCGCCAAGTAACGCCTCCGGGTCGAGCTCGGCGGTAAAAATCTGTTCAATCAGGGGTTGATAAATTTCCAGTTGCGGCGCAACAATCCCGATCCTGACCTCAGGATCATTGACAAGCAGAGCTCTTGCCCAACGGGCACATTGGCTGACTTCGTCGGCAGGGTCATCGGCAGAAACCCGCTGCCGGTGAACATGCTGACACGGTTGCGGACGCCAGTGCTCGATTGAAGTGCCTATTTTTTGCATCGCATTGCACAGATGCTGCAGATCAGGGGTGATTTCATCGAATCCGGCAAGCACCACTTTGGCTGGCAAGGACATACCATCTGTAACGATCGCCCGGGAAAGCAACCAGGGTGTCTCGACAGGATCATGCCAGTTGTTCTTATTGGCCCTGCTTTGCCATGACTTGCGCCAACGCAGAAATGCTTTATGGTCTTCGGCGGCCTCATCCATGCTGAAATCCGCCGAGTACCTGACCAGCAACTGGTGGGCCTGCAGAGCGCGACGCGCCGTCTGTGGAATTTGCAGAAGGTGGTTGCCGGAGCGCTCGACATCAGCCTCGACAATCTCCTCCCAGACGCGCTGCAGCTGCGCTTTATTAAGGAACAGTGGTAACCCCGGCAGCTGCAGATGACCCCGGGTAAGCCACGCTGACAGGCTCAGGATGTCGGGGCGCAGCCAAGCCGAAAGTCCCAGTTGCTGCTGGGCGCTGTCGTACTGCTGCGAGAGATATCGGGACAGGCGATCATTGACCGTCAGGATGAGGCCGCCTTGTTTGGCAGTTGCATACAGAACTTTATCCATCTGCATTTTTTGACCCATCATGTTCCAATTCATCACGGCGCGCACAGGTTAAAACAGGCGCGCGCCGGAATATGACACAGCAGAGCAAAGCACCAACAGCATCAGCGAACAGGTCCCACCATTCGGCCGTGCGTCCGGTTTGCGTCAGAAACTGCATGATTTCAAGCAGCGCGCCATAACAGACAGCGACCAACCCGGCCTGCCACCAGGCTTTGCCCGAAGAGGAAGACCGGAAGTGAAGGAATTGCAGGATGAGTAGAGACAGCAGTCCATAGGCTCCTGCGTGCAGCAATTTATCCCAACCCAGAATGCCAGGGAGCTGTGGCGGTGAAGGGGTCAACGACAGCCAGAGCATGATGAGTGGCCCAGAGGATCGGGGCGGATAAGCGAAACATGAATTCCGGGCTGTCTTTGCAAGGCATGATGCGGACAGGTTACCCTAATTCAGAGCATAAAAAAAGGTTGGTTCTATAATTTCCCGGCAGAGATCTTTAACGATAGTGGTCGCCATCGCAGGAGGAGTAATCCGCGGCTTATTATTCAGAATGGCTGCGTGTTCTTCCTGTGGACGATCAACCAGTCAAGCATGATCCACCCTTTTTGCCACGGGCAAAAAAATCGGGGGCCGCGTTTGCAGCCCCCGATCTGTTCATTCCGATCCATTTACATATTGTGGAACATGACCGAGAACTGGCGCTTCTGGTCATCCTCGAGCTTAGTACCGATCTCGAAGGTCGCCATCCCTCCCTGCAACGAGACATCACCCCCGAAGCCAGAGCCCATCAGCATCATCATGACTGGCTTAGCCTCCTGCCCCTGTACCTTGATCGCCACCATGCCGCCAGCAAGCTCCTTGCCGCTGTTTTCGTCGGTAAAGAAGACCATCACGTGATGGGTTGCATCCATACCCATCTTGGTCATGGTCGCCCTTGTTGCTTCGTCGTAGGTCTTAACCTTGACCGTGGCAACTACGCCTTGCTGCGTGTCTTTGCCGATCTCCACAAAATCATCGCCCTGGCTGCTCATACCATGGTCCATCGCTTTGCCGTGCTCCATGGCCATGCCACCATGCTGTTTCTTGTCGTCGGCCATTGCCTTGCCGTGATCCTCGTGGCTCATGGCCGCAGAAATCATTGGTATGCCCATTGCGAAGACCAGGGCCAATATTGCGCTAGTAAAACGTTTCATAGTGTTGTCTCCTTGTTTGGTTAGTGATCAGCATACAGCTGATTCTTAATTTCGGGTTGAGCACCTATTCGTGAATATCTGTCTCAGCAGTAGGTACCAGCGTTTTTTCGAGTTTCAGGCCACGCCACATAAAGTAGATGACCGGAAAAACCAGCAACTCCATCAGGCCGGAGGTGACGACCCCGCCGACCATCGGCGCAGCGATTCGTTTCATGACATCGGCCCCGGCGCCATGGCTCCACATGATCGGCACCAGGCCGGCGATGATGACGCAGATCGTCATGACCTTGGGTCGAATGCGCTTGACGGCACCGTGGTGAATCGCCTGGGCCAGGTCACCGAAGTTCTTCATACGGCCATTTTTTACCCAGAGCTCGTAGGCCAGGTCGAGATAGAGCAGCATCACCACTCCGGTCTCGGCAGAAATCCCGGCCAGGGCGATCACCCCGACCCAGACCGCTACCGAGGTGTTGTAACCGAGTAAATAGAGAAACCAGAAGCAGCCGACCAGCGAGAGCGGCAAAGCGAGGAAGATGATGCCGGTCTTGACCAGGCTCTTGGTATTCAAGTAGATGATGACCAGGATGATTAACAAGGTCAGAGGAATGACCACCTTCAGCTTGGCTTCCGCGGCCTGCATATATTCGTACTGACCGCTCCAGACAATATTGTAGCCAGCTGGCAGGGTGACCTTCTCGGCGATAACTTTCTGGGCGTTGGCAACATAAGTGCCGACATCAATGTCCTTGAGGTCGACATAGATCCAGGCAGTGCGCCGGGCATTCTCGCTTTTGATCCCGGGCGGCCCTTTCTTGATGCTGATTTTAGCGACCTGGGAGATCGGGATATGTTTGCCGTCGGAAATAGGCACCAACACACGCTGCAGCGACTGCAGATCATTGCGGAAGTCGCGCTGGTAGCGGATATTCACCGAATAGCGTTCCAGCCCCTCGACTGTCTGCGTGACGTTCATGCCACCGATGGCGCTCTTGATAATGTCCTGAACATCACCGACGGTCAGTCCATAACGCGCCACAGCTTCGCGGTCGATCTCAAAATCGAAATAGTTGCCGCCGACCACCCGCTCGGAAAAGGCGCTCAGCGTGCCGGGGATATCCCTGACAATCGCCTCGATCTCTTCACCGAGAGCCGACAGGACCTCCAGGTCGTCGCCCATGATCTTGATGCCGACCGGGGTCTTGATGCCGGTTGCCAGCATATCAATCCGGGTCTTGATCGGCATGGTCCAGGCATTGGTCAGGCCGGGAAACTTGATGGCCTCATTCAGTTCAGTCTTCAGCTCCTCGATGGTAATGGTTGTCTTTTCCGGCCAGACCCAGCGCAGCGGCTTTTTCGGCAACTCCCAGGAGTCGGACCAACTGCTGTAGAAACGTTGCCTGGGAACCGTGCGCCACTCTTCTTCCGGTTTGAGCATGATGGTTGTTTCCAGCATCGACAAGGGGGCCGGATCGGTGGCGGTCTCAGCCCGGCCGACCTTGCCGAAGACACGCTGCACCTCGGGGAACCGGCCAATGATGCGGTCGGTCTGCTGCAGCAACTCCTTCGCCTTGGTGATAGATATTCCCGGCAGAGTGGTCGGCATGTAGAGCAGATCGCCCTCGTAGAGCGGCGGCATGAATTCGCTGCCCATCTTTTTTAGCGGGATAATGCTGGTCAGGGTAATGGCCAGGGCAACAATCAAAACCGGCCAGCGCCACCTGAGCACAAAATCGACCACCGGATGATAAAGTCGGATCATGATGCGGTTGATCGGGTTTTTCGCTTCATCCGGAATCTTGCCGCGAATGAACCAGCCCATCAGCACCGGCACCAAGGTCACGGAGAGCAGCGCGGCCCCCGCCATGGCATAGGTCTTGGTATAGGCCAACGGCTTGAACATGCGTCCCGACTGCTCACCGAGGGTAAAGACCGGGAAGAACGAGACGGTGATGACCAGCAGTGAATAGAACAGCGCAGGGCCTACCTCCTTCGAGGAATTGGCGATAATCTGCCAGTGTGGCAGCTTGCCACGGTCGCGTTCGAGGTGTTTGTGGGCATTCTCGATCATGATGATGGCCGCGTCGATCATCGCGCCAATGGCGATGGCAATCCCGCCCAGGCTCATGATGTTGGCGTTGATGCCCTGGAAATACATGACGATGAACGCCATCAGGATCGCAATCGGCAGCGTCAGGATCGCCACCAGGGCGCTGGAAAAGTGGAACAGGAACAGCGCCGTGACGATCGCCACGATGATGCTTTCCTCGATCAGCTTCTCCTTCAGAGTCTCAACCGCCCTTTCGATCAGCCCGGAGCGATCATAGACTGTCTTGATCTTGACCCCTTCTGGAAGTCCCTGTTTGAGTTGCTCCAGTTTGGTTTTGACTGCCGCGATGGTGTCCAGGGCGTTCTCACCGACCCGCATGATGACCACCCCGCCAACCACTTCTCCTTCACCATCCAGTTCGGCCAGGCCGCGCCGCAATTCCGGGCCTATCGTGACCCGTGCCAGGTCACGCACCTGGATCGGCGTGCCACGGCTGTCAGTACCGACGACGACGCTCTCGATGTCCTGCGATTGATTTCAGATAACCCAGACCCCGCACCATGAATTCGGTCTCGGCCATTTCCACCAGGCGCCCGCCGACATCGTTATTGGAACGCTGGATGGCTTTCTTGATCTGTGGGATGGTGAGATGGTAGGCCAGCAACCGGTCCGGATCGACTTCAACCTGGTACTGTTTAACGTAACCACCGATGGCGGCGACTTCGGCAACGCCCTTGACGCTGGTCAGTTCGTAGCGCAGGAACCAGTCCTGTATGGCACGAAGTTGTTGCAGATCGTGCTGGTCACTTTCCAGAACGTACTCATAGACCCAGCCGACCCCGGTCGCGTCCGGACCCAGGCTCGGCGTCACCCCGGCCGGCAGGCGGCCGGACGCATAGTTGAGGTATTCGAGCACCCGCGAACGGGCCCAGTAGAGGTCGGTGCCGTCATCGAAAATAATATAAACGAAAGACAGGCCAAAGAAGGAGTAGCCGCGCACGGTCTTGGCTCCGGGAACCGCCAGCATCTGTGTCGTCAAGGGATAGGTGATCTGGTCTTCAACCACCTGGGGGGCCTGTCCCGGAAACTCGGTAAAGATGATCACCTGCACATCGGAAAGATCAGGGATCGCATCAATCGGCGTATTGAGCATCGTATAGGTGCCACCGATGACAATAAAAAATGTCAGCATGACCACTAAAAATTTGTTCTTGATTGACCAGTCGATAATTTTTTCTAGCATGGCAGCCCCTTGTCTACAGAGAAAGTCCCGGCATCTGGCGATTTACTTGAACAGATCATCAATCTTTTCCCTGGACTTGTCTTTGGGCTTGTCATCAGTAAACAGGCCATCGATCTTTTCATCGGCCATCTTCTCATCGGCCTTGTGTTCGTGGGCCGCTGCCACCGGAGCCATTTTTGGCTCCAGCATCTTGGCGATCGCCTCACGCAGCTTGCTCTCCGAATCGAGCATGAACTGGGCGCTGGTGACGACCTGTTCACCTTCGAGCAGGCCCTGCACGATCTCGATATCTCCCGCTTCATTCTCCACCCCGGTTCTGACCAGACGAGGCTCAAACTTGCCGTCACCGAGGGCGACAAATACAGTCTGCTTTTCGCCGGAATGCAAGACGGCTTCAACCGGGACGGTCAGAGCATTTGCCACCGGCTCAGATTCGAGTCGAACATTCACATACATGTCTGGCTTCAATGTGAAATCGGGGTTTTTGATGTCGAAACGGGCTTTGACGGTGCGGGTTTTCGGCTCGACAAAGGGATAGATATAGCTGACTTCACTCATGATTGGCTTCGCTTCCGACATACGGCAGGATAATCCTGGCCTTCTGGCCGACCTTGACCCAGGGCATCTCATATTCATAGATGTCGGCGTACACCCAGACGTGTCGAGATGTCGGAAAGGATCAACATTTCCATGCCGCTCTTGATGAATTGCCCTTCCTTGACCATTTTTGTGGTCACGATGCCATCATAAGGAGCATAGAGCGTCAGCTTCTTGGCGACTTCGCCGGTCTGTTCCAGGCGAGCGATCTGCCGGTCACTGATGTCCCAGAGTTTGAGACGCCTGCGCGAAGCCTCAAGCAGACGACTGGCTCCATCTGCGATCGAAGGAAAGGGTGACTGGGCAAGAGAGAGCGCTGTTGTTGCGGGCCAGCAGGAACTCCTCCTGGGCGCTGACCAGGGCCGGGCTGTAGATTTCCAGCAGAGCCGAACCTTTTTTAACAAACTGACCGGTCTCGTTCACATAGAGGCGTTCAACCCAACCGTCGATTTTACTGTTGACGGAAAACTGTTTCGACTCTTCGTAAGCGACCAGGCCAACCGTACGAATCGTGCGGCTCAAATCTTTGCGCGTTACCGGTGACATGCGGACTCCCATGTTCTGCGAGGTCACCGGGTCTATGGAGATAATCGAACCGCTAGGCGGCTTCATCTTCGTAGACCGGCACGAGGTCCATGCCCATCGGCGACTTACCAGGCTCGTCGCGGATGTAGGTCGGATCCATCGGTGCCGCCCAGTACTTGATCTTGCGCTCACCGACCGGCTTGGCTGAAGCCGTCAGTTCCCGCGGCCTTTAATGGGGTCAGCTCCATACTGCAGATAGGGACACAGCCCGGGCTCATCGGTGATAATCATTGGGTGCATGCCGCAGGTATACTGTTGTACCGCAGGCTTGGCTGCCTCGACCGCTGCTGTTGTCGCCGGATCTGTGCCGGCGACCGGGTTGTCGCTGCTGCAACCTGTCAGCGCCAGGCCTAAAGGCAAAGGTGATGTTGACCAGGACGATGATCCAGTTGAACGTTTGCTTTGCGCTCATAAGTGTCCTCAGCAATTCAGTGTTTAGACGTCTATCTGGTAAAGTCAGATGTTTGCTGTTCAACAATCTGCAGCGGCGGACCGATTAACGGCAGGGTCGATTCGGCCTCCAGCCAGGCCAGGCTCCGCATATATTCGGAGCTGATGCGGTAGTATTCCATTTCCGCCTGGTAGGTTGTCATCAAGGCATCAAGCAGGCTGATGAATTCAAGCTTGCCGACCTGATATGAACCCAAAGCCGACTGGAAACTCTGGCTGGTCTGGGGGATGATGCCCTTCTGGTAGAGTTCGGCCTGTTGACGGGTTTCTTCCATGCGGGCATAGGCATTCTGAATCGATTCTGAGACGCTATTGCGAAAATCTTCCGATTGTCGTTCAGCCATGCGCACAGCAGCCAGGGCTTCCGCTTTCGCGGCGCGCCTTCTGTCGCGGTAAACCGGCAGGTTGAAACTGACACCGGCGCTGACGAAATCGGTGCCGCCATCAGGCAGGTCATCGTCACGGAAACGCCAGCTGGCAAAGACCGTCATGTCCGGATAATCGTCAAGCTCTGCCAGCTTGCCCTGGTAACGGTAACGTTTGATCAATGACTGGTAGGCAGATATTCATGGGACGTTTTTCAGCGGCGGCATTCTGGAATGTTTCCAGACTTTGTTCCATGACAGTCAACTCAAGCTCGTCAGGAACATCGTAGGCCTGGCCAGAGGGCCGGTTCAGCAGACGGTTGAGCTCAGCCATCGACTAACAGAGCGCTGTTGACGCAAAGACATCAACCGTTCCATGAATCGTGATCTTTGCACCTGCGCCTTGAGTACATCCTGCTGCAGACCAGAACCGGTCTCATAACGGACTTCTGTCAGCTCGGATCACGTCGTCAACCAGCGCCAGGTTGCGTTCGGTTACGACAGTCGCACGATCATTATAATAGAGCCGGTACCAGGCATCCTTGACCCTGCGGGCAATCTGATAATGTTTATCCTGATAGACAGCCTCAGACCAGCGTGCCTGTTCCTCGGCGAGAGCCGAACGGTTCTCCAGTTTGCCAGGGAAAGGAAATGCCTGAGACAACTTTAATTCATTCCCGGTCATTGCCGTTTCATTGCTCGACAGGGTGTCAGACGGATAGTTGGACAGCGCAAAAGAGAGCACCGGATCCGTCAGGCTGCCAACCTGCGGCGACTTGTAACCGGCCTGTTCCCAGCTGGCGTGCGCCGCGGCCAGGTCAGGGTTGTTCGAGCAAAGCCTCATTGACCAGTTGATCCAGAGTCTCAGCCTGGAGTGGGCTGCTGAATAAACACAAACCGAACCAGAAGACCCCGGAAATCAATGTACTCTTCAGCGATAACAGTCTGTAATTCATGAGTTTATCCTTGTAAGTAAAATTCTTTATCAAACCATACATGGAACGTGCCATTATCCTATCTGCCTGTAATCACAGCTTATTTAAGTGAACAATAATACTCGTCACGACAAGTTGAACAATATTCTACAGTAGAATGGGGATTATTCGACGCTATGAAGTACAGCACAAGCGAGACAAATAGTAACAATTGCAGGTAATTCGGGAGGGGGTCAGGGCGTTGTCGCGGAGAGGGTGTAAGTCACGCCACCAATCGAGAAAAGAACACTGTCAGGTCGAATCTCGGTCACGACGGCAGAATCGACATGCGTGCCTACCATTACGGGAAGATCGTTGACCACAGCCATACTATTGGCGCTATCGTCCTGGAAAAAGATATCCGTCACCAGCAGAGAAACGCCATCAGGCAGCTCGGCAGACACGACGGGAGAAACTGCCTCCTTATCTGGTGCTGCCTGAGGCTGAATCATGCTTGAAGGATCAAGAGCCGAGGTTGCAGATTGAGATGTTTTGTATTGATCAGGAACATGCACTGCGACAGGAGTGGACGCAACTACTTTTGTTACAGGTGAAGGTTCAATGGCATCAGTGAGTTTATCAATTCTGGCGACCGGCTCCGGCTGCAGGGTTACGATGGGTATTTCAACCACTGGAGAAGTTTCCGGAAGCGACTGACGAGGGAAGTTAACTTGTTCTGTTTTCAGTACGGGCTGGCTGAAGACAACAGCGGCAGGTTTGTCTGACGTCCAGATAAAAAACAATCCAACCAGCACCGCCCCCGCAACAACCCCTGCCGACACGAGTAGCAGTGGATAGGTTTTAAAAGGAGCAAAACCCTGATCGATCCTCAGGTCAGGAGCCGCCTGCTTGGTCTCCCGTTTTTCTTCATCAATTTTTCTCAGCGCTTTTAGGATCGAACTCATGCTGCCAATTCCTCACGGTCTTTCAAAAAAGTTGCGGCATCTTGTAGGCACCTGCCACCTGGTAAAGCAGGATCAGGGTGCGCGGGCCGACAATGCCATCGACGATCAGGCCATGTTCACGCTGGAAAGTCTTGACGCACTCGATGCTGGCGGTGTCAAAACGACCGTTGGTCGGGATGTTGGCGCAGCCTGTCAATCCGAGCAGGAACTGCAATCTGCGAACATTTTCACCCCGCATGCCGGGGACATCTACACGGCCGATGGAGGCAAAATCGACCCATGGCACAAAGGCCATACGGACATCGAGGGCATTAAGATCGACTGAGCTCAATGTTGTGCGGCCAAGGTAAGCCGGAGCAACCGACCAGCTGTCAGCAGCTTCCTGGCCAAGAACAGCCAGGTAACCACCCCCTTGCTGCTCGGCTAAAGGCACCACGAAAGGCAGGTTAAATTTGCTCAGCTCATCAAAACGGCCGGCAAGCCGGACAAGATCAAAACCTCGTTGCTTGAACTCATGATCAAAATCAAAACCGTTGGAAGAGTCTGCTTCATTCAGGAGGGAAGCATCCCAGAGTGAAAAGACCGCATTACAACTTGCAATCAGACTGTCTGGCTGGGGCGCGGCTGCAGGGTCTGGCTCGGCGGTCGCAGGCTTGCTCGAGGCTGTTATGGAACTTTGGACTTCATTTGCCACGGGGCTGATGACCTGGTCAACAGTCGCATCCACGGACCGATGATCGAACGGGGTTATCCACAGGAAGACGGCCAGAAGGACCAGCAACAGGACCAGCAACAGGACGAGTGCTGCCGCAACCGATTTCCAGGACACTTGATGAGCACCCTGCCCGGTTTCGCCCATACCGTCCAGCTCTGCGACAGCCTGATTGACATCACGCCGCGAAACAACACCGCGTTCTTCTGAAAATGCCGTCAGGAGTGCGCGATCACAGATCAGGTTGATTCTGCGCGGCACGCCTGCGGAACAGAAAAAGACCTGTTTAAGGGCCGCTGCGGAGAATATGTTGCCGTCCGGACGGCCCGCTATTTTCAGGCGGTGCAGAATGTATGAAGTTGTCTCATCGCGGTTTAACGGCTGCAACTGATAACGAACCGCGATGCGCTGATTAAGCTGGCGCAGACTGTGGTCACTCAGATGCCGCCGCAACTCCGGCTGTCCGACCAGGACAACCTGAATCAGCTTGTCTTCTTCAGTTTCGAGGTTGGAAAGGAGGCGAATCTGTTCAAGGACTTCTCCGGACAGGTTCTGGGCTTCGTCGACGACCAGGATCGGGGTTCTGCCAGCCTGGTTTTCAACCAGCAGAAATTCGTTAAGAGCATGAATCAGGTCGGGGTTGCTGAGCCCGGCGTCGTTGACGCCGAATTCTCGATTTATATTCCGCAGGAGCTCAAAAGCGGTCAGCTTGGGATTGAAGATGAAAGCGACCCGGTACTTGTTTTCGTCCAGGTGTGAGAGCTGGGCGCGCAGAATAGTGGTTTTGCCAGTCCCAACCTCACCGGTCACCTCAACAAAACCTGCCCGGCTTTCGATGCCATAAAGCAGGTGGGCGTACACTTCATTGTGGGTTTTACTCAGGAACAGAAAACGGGGGTTCGGTGTCAGCGTAAAGGGTTTTTCTTTTAAAGCGAAAAAAGATTCATACATTGATCGGCTGTGCCTCGGAAAAGCGACATTAAACAGGAGGATTGAAAACACATTTATTTCCATAAATTATAGAAATATGCAAGTTTTTACTTGAATATAAGCCGCCTTCATGACGCCGTGCGGGCCAGAAATCAGTCCACGAATATGTTATGATCTGGAATGAGCGCCGTTACTCCTGACATTGCCACGGCAGTTGCCGGAGAAGGCGACAGGAACGGAAAATTTCAATTGCATTGTGCCGCAAGCAAGCGGCCCTGAACCACAGGATTTTGAGGCAAACGATGAGAGACTGGCGACAATATACCGACATTTCGCGCATCGCCTATTTTTCCATGGAGATAGGCCTGACGGCAGAAATCCCCACTTACAGCGGCGGCCTTGGCGTACTGGCAGGCGACACCATCAAGAGCGCCGCAGACCTGAAGCTGCCTCTGGTGGCGGTCACCCTGATCAGCCGCAAGGGCTACTTTCTGCAGACCTTCAACGCTGAAGGCTGGCAGCAGGAGAGTGCTGTTGAGTGGCGGCCGGAGGATTTTCTCGAGCTGTTGCCCGGCAAAGCGCTGGTCACCATAGAAAATCGTGATGTCAAGGTGCAGGCATGGCTGTATCGTGTCAAAAGCCCGACCGGAGGCGAACTGCCCGTCCTCTTCCTTGACACCGACATCCCGGGCAATCTTTCTGAAGACCGCAAGATTACCGACAAACTCTACGGTGACGGAAAAGATTATCGACTCAAGCAGGAGATCGTGCTGGGTATCGGAGGGGCGCGCCTGTTGAAAATCCTCGGCTTTCAGGTCCGCAAATACCATATGAATGAAGGCCACGCCAGCCTGTTGACCCTGGAGTTACTCAATCATCACCGCCACCCGGTGGAAGATGACTGGGACGGGCTCGCTTCATGGGACACACACAGTGTCCAGCAGAAGTGCGTCTTTACGACTCATACCCCGGTGGAGGCCGGGCACGACCGCTTCCCGTATGATATGGTCACTCGAATCATGGGGGATGTCGTACCTATTGATCTACTAAAAGATCTTGGCGGTAAAGAGGAACTCAACATGACCATGCTGGCCTTGAACCTTTCACACTTCGTCAACGGGGTTGCCAAGAAACATGGTGAGGTCTCGCAGGCGCTCTTCCCCGGATTCAAGATCAACGCCATCACCAACGGCATTCATTCATTTACCTGGGCCTCACCATACATGACGGCCCTTTACGACAAATACCTGCCCGGCTGGGCAAACGAGCCCGAACTTCTGGTCAGGGTAGATATCGTTCCGGACCAGGAGATTAATGACGCCCATGACGGTGCCAAGGCCTACCTTTTTCAGTACATTGAAGAGATCACCGGCGCAAGGTTTGACCCGGCGATCCTGACCATCGGCTTTGCCAGGCGGGCAACTGCCTACAAACGGGCCAACATGATCTTTACCGATCCGAGACGATTACTGGAAATTGGTGGCGGCAAGCTGCAGCTGATCTTCGCTGGCAAGGCCCACCCGAACGATGAGCAGGGCAAACAGTTGATCCAGCAGATCCGCCAGCAGGGCGCTGTCTTTGGCGACAGGCTGAAAATGGTCTATCTGCCGAATTACAATATGGATGTGGCCAGTCGACTTATACCGGGGGTCGATATCTGGTTGAACAACCCTTTGCGACCGCTGGAGGCATCCGGGACCAGTGGCATGAAGGCAGCACTGAACGGTGTGCCGAACTTCAGCGTCCTGGACGGCTGGTGGATCGAGGGACATATCGAAGGGGTGACCGGCTGGTCGATCGGCCCGCCATCAACGGAAACGACCACAAGCGTCAACCATAGCGACGAGGATGTTACGGATCTTTATAAAAAACTCAAGGAAATCATCATCCCGCTTTATTACGAGGATCGGCCAGGCTGGGTCAAGTTGATGAAGAACGCCATCGGCAAAAACGCTTACTATTTCAACACTAATCGTATGGTTAAGAATTACTGTATATACGCATATTTACAGTAGGCTAGCGACGTCAATACATCGACCTTTGTGCTAAAATCAGGGCCGAAACCGGCGGGTCGCGTTCTTTCGCCGCTGTAGCTATGGCGGACGTGTCCGCCGGGAGCAACGAAAAAAACTCCAGGGATTATTCGCTGCCCAGCATCGGCCCAAGAACCGCCAGCATCCGGTCGACGATGACCCTCACACCGGCTGCACTCGGATGAATACCATCAGCCTGATTGAGCGCCGGGTCAAGGGCAACACCATCAAGAAAGAAGGGATAAAAGCTGACTTTGTGCTTGCTGGCAAGCTGAGGATATATCTGATCAAACGCCGTCGTGTAATCATCACCAAGATTACGGGGTGCCTTCATACCAGCCAGAATAACGAGAATACCGGCAGCCTTGAGTCGTTCAAGAATGGCATCCAGGTTGGTAAAAGTCTCTTTGGGAGGCAAGCCACGCAGAGCGTCGTTGCCACCAAGTTCGACGATGACCAGGTCCGGGGCATCCGCCAACGCCCATTCCAACCGAGCTAAACCACCGGCGCTGGTGTCACCGGAAACACCGGCATTAATGACTGTAACTTTATGTCCGGAACGTTGCAGGGCCTTTTCAAGTTGCACTGGGAAGGCTTCCTCCTCCACCAGTCCGTAACCTGCCGTAAGACTATCACCCAGAACCAGAAGACGTTTCGCCGGTTCTGCTGTATTATTGGCCAGTGCAGGTTGAGCACTGCCAGCAACAGCGAGAAGCAAAGTCAGACATAATCTTATCAAGTGCATGGAAAAGCCTATGGTTGAAATCAAGAATCTACATCTCAGTCTAGTCGGTGGCGCCGGCCCGGTCAACATTCTACGCGGTGTTGACCTGGAAGTTGCCCGCGGGGAAACCATCAGTATCATTGGTCCGTCAGGGGCAGGCAAAACAACCCTGCTGATGGCCCTTTCCGGACTGGAGAAGCCAACATCTGGCCTGGTCAGGGTTGCGGGCATCGATCTGACCTCGCTCAATGAAGATGGCCTGGCCCGCTTCCGTCGCGAACATGTCGGCATCATTTTTCAATCGTTCCATCTGGTGGCGACCATGACAGCCTTGGAGAATGTCGCCTTGCCTCTCGAATTTGCCGGCATCAGCAACCCCACTGAACAGGCTAAAGCCGCGCTTGAGAAAACCGGGCTTGGCCATCGATTGAATCACTTCCCGGGAGAGCTTTCGGGCGGCGAGCAACAACGGGTTGCCATGGCCAGAGCTTTTGTCGCAAAACCGTCACTGCTGCTCGCCGATGAACCGACCGGCAACCTTGATCGTGAAACGGGTCAGATGGTCATGAACCTGCTTTTTGATCTGCAGAAAGAGCACGGCACAACTCTGGTTCTGGTCACCCATGATGAAACGCTTGCTTCGCGCTGCCATCGATCGGTGCTGATGATTGACGGTCAATTCAAAGAGCTCACAGGAGAGGTTGCATGAACGAACCCCGTCTTCTGCGACAATCTTTACGATTGATGAGACGCGAACTGCGCAGTGGCCTGCGTGGTTTTGGCGTCTTTCTGACCTGTCTTTTCCTGGGTGTTTTCGCGATCAGTGCGATCGGTTCTTTTACAGAATCAGCAAAATCCGGGTTACTTGCTGATGCAAGCTCTCTTTTGGGCGGTGATTTTGAAGTTCATCTCGCCCACCTGCCACTGCCTGATCAGGCCATTGATTTCCTCAACACGCGCGGCGACGTATCACACGTCTTGACACTACGGACCATGATTGTTGATGCCCATGGAGACAAGCGAATTCTTGCCGAGCTAAAAGCTGTTGACGCAGCCTACCCGCTGTTCGGCCAGGTTGATATCGACCCGCAGCAATCGATCCGTGACAGCCTCAACGACAACAAGGAATTTGGCGCATTAGTCGAGCAACCACTATTGACGAGGCTCAATCTTAAAATTGGTGATCTGGTCAAAGTCGGTTCAGCAGAATTCAGAATCCGCGGCATCATCACCAGGGAACCAGACCGTAGCCTGCGGGCCTTCAATCTTGGGCCGCGCTTTATGATCAGCCTGACCGGATTATCCGCCACCGGCCTGCTGCAGCCGGGCAGCCTGGTTGACCATGCCTACCGGTTGCGATTACCAGATCGGACGACCGCCGATCAACTCAAGGAAGATTTGCAATCACGTTTTCCTGACACTGGCTGGCGCTTGCGCACCTGGCGAGAAGCAGCCCCCCGGGTGAGGTTTTTTCTTGATCGCATGAACCAGAACCTGACGTTGATCGGACTTTGCGCCCTACTGGTCGGCGGACTCGGCGTCTCGGGGGCAGTACGTGGATATTTGACCAGCAAAATCATTAATATTGCGACAATGAAATGTCTGGGTGCGCCAGGCAAGCTCATCTTCACCGCCTACCTGCTGCAAGTCCTCCTGCTCGGGGCACTGGGAGCAATTGCGGGACTTTTCTGTGGTGCCGCCCTGCCCTTTGTCCTCAACTGGTTAATAGGCGGGCGTCTGCCCATACCATTGACGCCGGCAATTCACTGGCACGTACTGTTGAAAGCCGCCCTGTTTGGCTTATTGATTGCGCTGGCTTTTTCACTCAAGGCGCTGGGGGTTGCCAGGAACATCTCGCCTGGCGTGCTGTTCCGAGGTTACAGTGACAGCACTGACAAAGACCCCGGCAAACAGATCCAGGTAGCGATTGCGCTAGCAGCCATCGCTCTTGCCGCGCTGGCGGTGTTGACCAGCACCGACCAACGACTGGCACTCTGGTTCGTTGGCGGCGCAACGCTCTGTTTCGTCCTGTTCCGCTTTGCCGCTGCCTCGGTCGTGAGACTGGCCCGTCTCCTGCCAAGGCCGGGCAATCCCTCCTTACGCCTTGGACTCGGCAACATTCACCGGCGCGGTTCTCCCGCAGGGAGCGCACTTTTTTCACTGGGGCTGGGTTTGACAGCTCTGGTTGTCATCATGCTGGTGCAAACCAACCTCGATGATATGGTCAACGAAACGGTTCCCGGTGAGGCACCGTCCTTCTTTTTTCTCGACCTGCAAACCCACCAACTTGCCCAATTCGATGAGATTGCAGAAAATTTGCCTGGCGTAAGTAAAGTCGAACGCTATCCTACCCTGCGTGGCCGCATCACTGACATCGCCGGCGTCCCTGTCAGTCAGGCGAAAATTGCCCAGGAGGTGCAATGGGCGGTGCGTGGTGACCGTTTTCTGAGTTATGCAGCACAGGAACCGTCGGGCACAAACATAGTAGCGGGTGAATGGTGGCCAAACGATTATGCCGGCGATCCGCTGGTTTCGATTACGGCGGATATTGCCAAAGGCTTTGGAGTGGTCGTCGGTGACACCCTGACGGTTAATGTCCTGGGCCGCAAAGTCACGGCAATAATCAGTACTTTGAGAGAGGTCGACTGGTCGACCCTCGACCTTAACTTCGCTATCCTGTTCTCGCCTGGCGTGCTTGAAAGTGCTCCGCAAACTTACATCGCGACCATACACCTGCCACCAGATCAGGAAGAAGCAGCCTTTACCACCATCACCCATCAATTCCCCAATGTCTCTGTCATCAGCACCAGGGAGATCCTGAAAAATGTCTCCCTCACCCTGGACCGGATTGGCACCGCCTTCCGGAGCATGGCTGCGATCGCTTTATTAACCGGTTTCCTGGTTCTGGCTGGGGCCGTTTCTTCTGATCAGCATCGGCGCATCCATGATGCGGTCATCTTTAAAGTCTGCGGGGCGACCCGCTTCGATATCCTGGGCGCTTTTGCCGCAGAGTTCCTATTACTGGGCCTGATTGCCGGCATTATCAGTGCTTTGGTAGGCAGCCTTGCGGCCTTGGGCATATCGAAAGGCCTGATGAAGATGTCGTTTACCCTGCATCCGTGGACAGTCCTTATGACGATTCTGATCGGGGTTGCACTGACTTTATTGCTGGGGTTGCTCGGCACCTGGAAGGCCCTGGGGCAGAAGCCTGCAGCGTATCTGAGAGGAGAATATTGATTTCCTTCATATCAATGATTAAAGTAACGACATGAAAATATTAAAAAAAATAATTATCTCCGTACTCATCTTTCTCGTCATACCGGTGTTAATCGCAGCGGGAGCCTATCTTTTCATGAGTGACGCAACACTTGTCCCGCTGATGAGTAACTATCTTGAGTCAGCCACGGGAACACGCATCACTTATCACAATGATGCGGCAATCACACGCACATTATCTCCCTCATTCCACGCCACCAACCTCATCATTGAGGATGAAAACAAAGGTTTTTCTGCTCAGTTCAGTTCCCTGCAGTTACAGGTCAGCCTGTTAAGCCTGTTCTCAGGCAAACTCGACGTTCCCGTCTTGATTTTAGGTGACACGAGGATTGAGAGCAAACGAAGCAATTCGCTCAATACATTGTCAATACCCGAATCTCTGCCGATTGTGCCGATATTCCATGATATCCAGATTTCAAAGTTGACGATGAATCATGAGGGCAAAGATCTTGTCTTATTATCAACCCACCTCAATGAACTATCTATGGCTCATGATCAGGAGATTGATACATTTGTTGCCTTTATGGATATTGACCTGGATGGGGACAAAGTCCATATCAATGCAGAGTTCCCACAAATCCACGAAGTTCTGAAAAGCCGACATTTGATTTTTGTGGCTTCGGCGAAAAGTTCCGATAATGTGCTGTCAACAAAGGGTAATATTGATTTCAGCTCTTCTCCCCCCACTATCCAGGCGAGTGTTCTTTTGCAGGCTCCCGACCTTCAACATATTTCTACGGGTCTCAGAGATTTCATTGTTCAGGGTTCATTGGCGGGTCAAGCTGCGATTGCAGGCACCTTCGAGAAACTTACGGTAAAGGATATATCCGCGACATGGCAAGGTCCGCAGCAATCTGAGGCTACAGTGCATGGCGCGATTGATAATGTCATGCAAATGAGCGGATGTGAGTTGAAAGTGGACAGCCACCTTGAAGGAGGATCCTGGTTAATACCGGTGTTGCCGAAAAACATGGGGCCGTTGCAGAGTGCTGATATTACAGCACTGGTAACCTGCACAGACCAGCGACTCAAAATCGCGGATTTCAGCCTGCGAGCCAAAACGATGGATGAGCTTGACCTGTCATTGACCGGACAATTCTATCTCGCCCGAGATGAACAGAGCGGGGTGACTCCTGAAAACATTGATCTCAAGCTGAAGTTTTCTGCTCCAACGACCCGCACCGCACGTCTCCTTTTCTTTGAGAAAATCTGGGAGTTTGGCCCTATTACCGGTACAGCGAATATCCGTTCGTCAAAAGGAGATCCTGGCATTGAGAAGATCTCACTATTGGCAAGAGATCCACAAGGGTTAGAGGTCGGTCTGACGGGTAGAATAGATCGTTTTCCTCTCAATCCAGGCCAGTCTATCACTGGTTATGATCTGGCCGTCACGATGAAGTCAAAACAATCATCAATCATGATGGATCGATTGGGGTTAGCCCTGCCCCTCTCAGGTCCCCTGCAAATAGCCTTCAAGATTGAAGGAGATACCCAGGCCCTGCAACTCAACAAGATCAAGTTCAAGGCCGGCAAGGCGGGTGAAATTTACATTGTCAGTGCTGGCAGCCTGCTTTTTGGCGATTGGGCTCTGGTCGACCCTCTGACAAACGTTGACCTGAGTGTCCAGGTAACAAGCTCTGACACACATGCGCTGGGAACACTTTGGGGCAAACCTCTGCCTGAGTTCGGGCCTCTTGCTGCCCAAGGCCTGGTGCATACAGTCTCCGGCAAACACCGTATCGATAATTTTCAACTTCTAAGCAGTGGAAAATCGCCCCTACAAGCCTCAATTAAAGGTTCTGCAGATCATGTCGTTTTTTTTGGTCAACCCGGCATCCAGGGTATTCAGTTACGTGCTGCTGCCACCGCTGCAGACACGGCTCAACTCAACAGTATCTTCGCCTTGCAAAGAAAAATCCCGGCAATGGGGCCATTCAAGGCAAGTGGAGTTATAACCGGAGATCATGGAAAGCTCGCCATCAGCAATTTCGCAGTCTCCGCCGGCAAGGACGATACTCTGCTTATAGATGTCCATGGGGACCCGGGTGTCTTCAGCGCTGCGAATGATTGGCATCCCAGAGAGATGAATCTCAGCATTTCGGCCCGCGCTACCAGCAGTCACTCATTTTTCGATTTGCTGGGCCTCCATTTGCCAGAACTGGGCACCGTTACTGCGAATGCCGGGCTTAAAGAGAAAGACAACAAGTTGATATTGGAATCGGCCAGCATGATTGTGGGAGATGCCACCGACCCAAGCCTTGATGCGAGTGGGCACATTAATGACCTGATGGCCTTCGCAGGGGTTGATTTTGATGTATCACTGAATCTGGGTGGACATATTTTAGCCGCATTGGCTGACAACATTAAGTTGCCGGACATGAAACCTCTGACCGGAAAGATCGTCATTTCAGACAGTGACGGGACACTTGGTATCGACACTTTCCAAGTCAGGAGCATTGGTGACAATCTTTTCAGCATCGATGCAACAGGTCATTTTGATGATTTCAAGCATCCTGACACTTTATCAATAACCACACACCTGACAGCCAGAGATCTTCAACTGATTGGCGCGCTGTTCGATGCCCAGTGGCCGGAAATCGGACCAGTTCAATTAGACAGCAAAATACAACCAACAGGCAAAAGCCTGGAGTTTCAAACGACATTTTCCGCCGGAGAGTTGAAACTTCACTCCGAGATCAGTGGCCTGTTTCATAGCAATCCACCACAGATCAGCGGCAAGATAACAGCCCAGAATTTTTACCTGCCCAGCCTTGAAGAGTTCGGGGGTAAAGACATCGGCAGTGAGAAGCTCCGCAAAGATAAGATCTTTTCTCCGGATCCAATAAATTTCAACTGGCTCAAAAAAGCTGATCTGGATTTGTCTTTAGAGATTGATTCGTTCGACAAGCAAAGGTCTCACGCTCAATCAGGCCAGTTTAAAATTGTCGTTCAATCCGGTGAGATGAAAATTTCGCCTGGACGGTTGGTGTACCCGAAGGGAGAACTCAATTTTGATATTGAACTGGACGTCAGAGAGCAGCCCAAAGTGAAGCTTGAGGCCTATGGAAAAGACTTGAACCCCTGGCATGCATTGGATATGAAGTCTTCGGCTGCGAGCAAGGATTTTGACACGGATCTGGACATTCAAGTGCAGGTCACGTCATCGGGATCAAGTGAAAAGGAGTTGGCGGCTAATCTGCAGGGCGAGATTTATATGAACATGAAAAATGGCAAAATGCGCCGTTCTCTGCTTGATTTGGTCTTTCTTGATATCGCCGGCTGGACTGTCTCAAAAGTCTCGCGTGATAAAGATGTCGATGTCGATGTCGAATGTGGCGTGGCAGATTACAGCATAAAGGATGGGATCATGGACACAAAAGGTCTATTTATTGATACTAAATCCATTTCAATTACTGGAGAAGGGACAATCGACCTGGCCAGGGAGAAAATCGACTATGTGTTTTTGCCAAAGAAAAAGTCCAATTTAATTATTAGGGCTGATCCGGTAAACATCAAAGGCCCCCTTAATAACCCTTCTATAAGTGCAATACCGGTGATGACTGCAATAACAACCTATGGTAGTTTATTTTTCGCTCCCTACCTGTTCGCTGGCGTATACGCTGCTGATTTACTGTCAGGCATTGCGAATGTTGGGGCAAACAGTTCTCCCTGCCTGGAGTATGAAAGAAAACATATCCAGGAAGACCAGTCAGCCGGTCATTAGAGTCACTGACCTTCCAAAAGACGCCAGAACGGAAGGTGGGAGAAAGACCATTCTGTGGGATCTATGTAAGTCTGCTCTATTTGGTTTCTACAGCCCCACCCGCCTGTTTCCAGGCTTCGAAGCCGCCATCAACATGGCAGACATTTTTCAGACCCATCTTCTGTGCAATATCAGCTGCCAGAGCGGAGCGCCAACCGAGGTTGCAATAGAAGACAAAGCGTTTGTCTGCAGCAAAAACAGTGTTGTGATAAGGGCTTTGCGGGTCAATCCAGAATTCCAGCAGGCCGCGAGGGCAATGGAAGGCTCCGGGAATTTTGCCCTCACGTTTCAGTTCACGGACGTCGCGCAGGTCAACGAAGACCACATCAGCAGAGGAATACTCGTTCAACGCCTGCTGCGCCGAGATACTTTCGATCCGTTCTTCTGCCTCGTCAACCAGTTCCTTGTAGCCAACACTCATGGGCATGATCCTCCTTGATAGATTTTCTCATTTTTTGATTCGCCAAATCGTTAGAAACAACAGAGCTTAAAATTAACTTCTGAAATGGCAATCCGAGTGGGCGCAACACATCAGCCCCATTTTTAGTTGCCGGCCAGTTGTTGCAAAAGCTGCATTTCGTCGGGGAACTGTCCAGTCGCTTTTTTTGAGTAAGCCAACTCACCATCGACGACCACCTCGAAGACTCCACCACTCGACTTGATTAACTTCACCTCAGCGTGACAACGCTTACTCAACAGGGCTGCCAGACTGACAGCACGCACTTCATAACCTCACATGGTGCAATATTCGATACTCGCCTTCATGATGCTACTCCCGGGATAATTGTGGGCATTCATTCGTTCCTCTTCAATTGATGACATGGAACAGCTTCAGAAAAGAACAAAGTTATTGCCACAAAATCGTTGTTCTCTCAGTACAGTTGCATTTATCCATCAATTTTCAGCTATAATAGCAGCAGTTGTCGTTATCGTCATCGGCAATAACAGGATAAGCATACAAGAAAAAAGCAAACAATTGCAAAGCACACAGGGGAACTTCCATGCCTGTCACCTACCCGCTCACAATCTTTTTCGATGGCGCATGCGGTGTCTGTTCCACAGAGATCAGCTATTATCGTTCGATCGCCGATCAGCGCATCCGGTTTGTCAATATTGCAGATCCTGATTTCGATGCCGCTGTTTTCAGCAAGACCATGGATGATTTTCAGAAGCAGCTGCATGCAAGCGATGCAAAGGGTCAATATTTCACAGGCGTCGAAGCCTTTCGCCAACTATGGAACGCTCTGCCGTCACCCTTTTATCCACTGCTGTCAACTTTTGTCGGTTTACCGGGTATCCACCTTGCGGCGCGCAGCGGTTATGCAATTTTTTCCCGTTTCAGGCATTTGTTGCCGTCGAGTCATGCAAGCGTTTGTCCAGTAACAAAAGATCAGCGGAATAAATCGAGTGAGGCGATATGAAACTTCGTATTCTCGTCCTGGATGATGACGTCAAAATCCGGGAGTTGCTTCAGACGGCTCTCAGTAGCAAAGGACATGACGTAAAAACCCTCACCGACCCGACCGAATTCCCTTTCGTCATGAGAGAAAACTGTCCCTGTGAACCAGGCAATAACTGCGCCGACGTCCTGATTGCAGACATCGTCATGCCTAATATGGACGGGATCGATTTTTATAAAAAGCTCACGGTGAGTGGATGCCAACCTCTAAAAAACAGCAATGTGGCAATCATGAGCGGTTACCTGACAATTCACTACATGAACGAACTGAATAAATTGAATATTCAATACTTTCGCAAACCTTTCCAGCTAAGCGAGCTTTACGAATGGATCGAAGAGTGCGAGGCACGGATTGGAGCCGCAGAGAAAGCCCAACAACAGCATTAACCCTCCTCCTCACGAAACAAATCAAGGATCGCCTCTTCGATATCCCAACTCTGACCCTGAACCATTACAAAACTTTTACCTTCTTCGGACTTGTATAAGAGCATAATGACGGCAGTTTCCTATAAATAATTACTTCAAGGGCCTGTTGCCTTTTGCTACCTTTCGTTACGGAGAAGAATGATGTCATCTAAAATAATTGCGCCCACTTACAGCCCCGGTGAAGAACTGGCCAACAGTCTGACCCATGGTGTCGGCCTGATCCTGGCAATTGCCGGGTTGGCTGTATTAACTTCATTCGCCAATCGTCTGGGCAATCCCTGGCATGTTGTGAGTTGCACAATTTTTGCCACAACCCTGATCATGCAATACACTTTCTCGACGCTTTACCACAGCATTCAGCGACCGCGTGCCAAAAGCATCATGCGCATCCTTGACCACTCGGCAATCTTCCTTCTGATTGCCGGCACCTACACCCCTTTCATGCTCGTCAATCTGCGTGGCGTATGGGGCTGGACACTTTTCAGCATCGTCTGGACTCTGGCTATTGTCGGTGTTCTCTTCCAGGTCTCTCTGCTGCGACGCTGGCAGGGGGTTTCTTTGGCACTCTACATAGGGATGGGCTGGGTGGTGGTGATCGCCATTAAACCGATGCTCAATGCAGTGGCACCGGGCGGACTGCTCCTGCTGCTGCTCGGCGGATTGGCGTATACTTCGGGGGTGGGCTTTTATCTCTGGAAGCGCCTGCGTTATAATCACGCCATCTGGCACGGGTTTGTCCTGGCCGGCAGTATTCTGCACTTCTTCGCAGTACTCTTTTATGTCATTCCCCTGGCAGCGTGAACATCCGGGTCGGAGAGATCAAGGTCTCTCTATCACCATCCTGACAGCAAACCAGTTCAGCCCCAGCACCACGGCCAGGATCAGGACACCAAAAACCTCCATGCTGCTCTTCATGCCGGAGTTTATGGTGTCCATGATATAGACGCCCAGATAGCAGAGCGCGATAAATTTACTCGCCCCGCTCGCCCAGGCATCGCGACTGCTCCAGGCGACACTCAGGATAGCAATATTGGCAAGACCGTAGGCGGTGGTGACATAAGCAAAAATCATAATCTCATGAGCTTTGCCGGACATGATGATGTTCATGCCATAATAGACCAGCCAGAAAGAGGTCAGAATGCTGAGGGAGATCAGACCGATCATCAGGGGTGGATTTTGTGCCTTCATAGCCGCGCGCCTTGCTGTAGAGAAGTCTCAGGGAGTTACGTGGAGAATGAATGATCTTTATACAATCTCCGTGGCCAGAAAGCATTGATTTTTTTCAATAGCTGGCAAACAGCCGGACCACCAGGTCCGGCCTGACCCGGGTCAACGTAGATCTTTTGAAGCACTCGACCCTGAACCTGGAATTATCGCAAGAAATACCCGACCACCTGCCATTGATCATTTTCTCCAAGCATCAGGGTGATGGTTTCGATTACGCGTTCCCTGAGCTTAAACTTCGAAATAAAGGTCATCACCACATACTCACCGGTTGGCACATCGCTGGCCGAATCAGTATAGGCGATATCGTGGTGAATCCGCTCAATGACCGGACCGAGCAAGAATCTGATTCTGGCAATCTGCTCATTCCAGGCTTGCACGGTCAGCATCTTCTTCAGGATTCCCGAGGATACTTCCCAGCTTTTGGCGTATTCTTCGGTATCAACCAGGAAAAGGAAATGTGCAGCGGCGCTTACTGACTTTTCTGCAACTTGTTGAGTAGGCGTTTTGTTCAGGACCGGAATGACGATCAGCAACAGACTGGTAAAGATCAGGCAGAGATGAAGTTGAGCGTTTCTCGAAAAGACCGGGATATTCAGCATGGCGTCCTCCTGTACAGTCAAGAGGAATAAACGTTATGTATTTTCTTACATTCTAATCCTCTCGACAGACAAGAGCAACCTGCTGTCAAAAATTTTTCAAAAAAGAGTATTTCAAAACAAATCGCACCAGGTAATTGCGTCTCTTGACTGCTCAAAACTTGCAACGGGTGTTTTTGGGTGGGCTTAATTTAACAAAAGAGTGCCAAGCATTTTGCCATATCACTCTGAAATATCAAGGACTATAAATCCTGAGAACATCTAAGAATTAGTTACAGAAAACTTAGGAAAGCCCCACCCCAGGTAACAGGGAGGGACTATTTTTATTAAAAATGTAATAAACAAGAACGGCCCATAACAAGAAACCGTTTACAGTTTTCCAATGAAATTTTTACTCAAGTCTGTATTCGACAGGGTCTCTTGCATTAGCAAACAGTCTGGTCATTATTTAACCGTCTGTGCCTGACGCTAAAGCATTCAGAAGGCAGATCGTCTGTCAGTACCATTGAAGGGGAGAGAAACCTCACGTCTATCCTTGACTCGAATAGGGTCAATACCAACAGTTACCCAACCACTTGATCGTTTAAACCTTTTTACGTGATTGTTTTCGAGCAGAACGTCGAGGGCTAAAGGAGTCAGATGCTGATAAGACCCATCTCTTGTGATGACATGAATATGAGGTTGTACTCGTCTTGGTCGGGCTCTCTGATCAGGCATGCACGTCTCCTAACAAAAGTGAGAAGCATCCCACATCCACATTGATTATTAGAGCATTATAACTCCAAAATTAGGGATGACCATACCAATAATGAAACATAGCATGCGAATGCTCTAAATATTCTTACTATTACTCTTGCTTTGATTTGAGGCATTCAGATCGGCCGAAATGCGAAACTCTTAATAACCCTGTTTATAGTACACTGACTACGACTCCAGCATCTCCGGTGCAACTTCCCTTATCCTGTTCAAAAAGAACTGCCAGTCACTCTGACTACTGTCACCAGTACTCTCTAGAATCTTTTTGGCATGGGTTATCCGCTTTGAGGCGTTCTTAAAACGGCCTCGGTTTGTGATTTTGAATGAGTCTGCCGGTTGGCTGTCTTCTTTGGTGGTGCAGTTACATTTACAATATATCTCGAAAGTCAAGATCTGGTCTCTTTGCTCAATGGCCTGAACCTTGGCTTTGACGAATAATTCAGGATGGAGATTATTTAAGTACTGTAGACCCAACATGGCGTTGTTGAAAATTTTTTCACAGGGGTGGAATAAGTCTCTGTACTCCCTGACGGACCTCCGAACGATTCTATCCTCCCAACGTATATCTTTGGGCAACTTTAACGCTGTCTTGCGTCCCTTAGCTTTGGAATACTCGCTTTCATCGAACAGTTCGGGAGTGTGTTGTTCGTTATCTTCGAGAAGTTCGGGAGTGTAGTGATCGATATCTTCAAAAAGTTCCGGGTTTGCCTGTTCCATTGCCTCCAAAAACTGCTTGGCCCTTTGCTTTTCCTTGGGGTTGCCTACCATCATAATGATTTGCTCAAAGATTATCCTCTGGCGTATTCGATATACCCAGACGTACTCACGCGCTGTAAATTTTTCAGAGGGCCTTGTCATCGATCCACTCCAGCATACATATCAGATAAATGCTGTTATATCCATGTATACGAACTGCACATCTTTCCTTATTGCAATAACAAGTAAAACCACCCCGTTCGTGCAGATGGCTTGTGATTAATCCGTCGTATCCTCTCAAATTCCTGGAACGTTGTTGAAGATAAAGTGATTATCGCTCTACTGTTTGCCAGCAAGCAACTGCGCTCCGACCTCCGGAGCTATTCGCGATCCGCAAGTGACACTCCGCAGCTGCCGTCGCAATAGGGTTCATCGCCGGACAAACCACAGCCACAGATAAAGACCTTCTGCCGTTTTTTTATTTTGAATTCAATCGGAGAGCTTTCGCTGCCACTGTGTGATTCATCACAAAAAGGCAGGTTTTGAGATTTTCCACAGGTGCAGCGAAAGTATGTGCCAGGCTCAAGAGTGATCCTGATCGGCAAGCCGACATTGTCGTTTTTCATAGAGACTCCTTAAAAGCAAGTGACATGGAACGCGGTACGAGAGACGCGGCTCAAACCACGAACGTGTAAAACTATAATCACCATTAACTATAAACGTCTAACCACAAACAAGCCAAAGCTTTTTTCGCGTTCATCGTCTTGTTATTTCACAAGCCAGTCGTAGGCGAACTTACCGACGACACCGATGAGCACCAGTTCCACCAGAGTGATGATCACCATCACCCATACCTTGCCTTTACGATCCTGTAACCTTTTCGCCAGGAAGTCAGGCATAACCTTGGACATGTCATGATTCATATTTTCCCAGGCTTCCTGAAAGACGCTGTCCTGCTGCTTTTTCTTTACAGCCGCCTTCTTCGGATCAGGTCTTTTGCTCATTGGTTGCCATTCCCAGGGATAAAATCACAGCAGATAGTCCGCTTCAAACGATAAAAAACCACCCGACGACCAAGGCCGGGGGCGACTTAGAGACTACAGCTTTTAAAGTAGGGGGTCAACTGGAAGTGAACAGTTTCGGGGGTGAGGATTCACGGCATTCAACTACCAGAACCTGACATCTCCGGTATCAACATGGATGAAGTTCGATTTCGGATAGTAGCCGACACCACCCATGCGCAGATCGAGGGCGGCCTTGCGTACCTTCCTCAAAGTAACATCAGGAATCCTGAAATCAACGGCTTTACCTTGCATGTGATAACTGTTTTTGGCAACCCCGCGGGAATTGTGACGCAATTCCTGATTGGTTTGTGGTGAACGGTAGCCGGAGACAATCTCGAAGGGTCGACTGGTGCCAACTTTACGCGAGAGAGCAGCCATCAGATCAAGCGTCTTTGGGTCTATCCTGTGAACTTGGTTGGTGCGGTGGTCACGCAATAAATAGTCGATATCCTGCAATGCATCACGCAGATAACTGCCCTGTTCCCAGTAAACTAATTTTTTCAGTCGCTCGCCGGTATGGGTATTGAGTAGGCTCAGGCTACGTTCCTGGTCACCGTAAAAGCCAAAACGGGCCCAGGCGGACAAGGGAGTGAGGCAGACAGCAGAGGCCAGCAGACCGGCTTTAAGCAGTTGGCGACGGTTCAGTATATGTTGTGGGGGCATATGGGAGTTATCCTGTTGCAGAGACTTTGCGAGACCTGCAAATAAATCAATACAAGGCTTCAAAGGGTTGTCAGCATCATACCTAGCAAAGGTTGTTCCATAACGGTTCCAGCGAAGAAAAAAACCTGGGAAGGAACCCCACCAGCAGATAGAGACAATAAATTCATTATGTTAGCAAGGCTTGTGCGTTACTGAAACAAAATTCCTGGCTTGAGATGAACGCGATGACAGATCTGAATATGCAGCCTGGTGACAAAAAAACGCGTCACCAACAGTGTATTAACACAAAGTCAAGGATCCCTGCAAGTTATTGTTTGTTAACAATAAATTGGCCATTGAGGGCGAGGCTCCCTCCAGGCAGCAAACGGCCCCTGCCCTGCTCTGTGGGCAAGGAGGTCATGTGTCTGTGCCTATTCAGCAAACTTATTGTAGTGAACTTGATCAAACGGCAGGCTTTCCAGGGCGTGACCCGCTTTCTGCTCAGCAGGATAGCCGAGGCCAACGATGCATTCGACGACATGAGAATCCTGCAGTCCGAGCAAATCCCTAAGATATGCTTCAGCGCTGCATTCAGCGTCGTGCGGACGCAAGCGGATCTGTACCCAGCAACTCCCCAGGCCTAGTTCTTCAGCCGCCAGCTGTATGACCATGGCGGCGATCGAACAATCTTCTGTCCACACATCACTTATAGTCGCATCGGCAGCAACCACGATCGCTAACGGGGCCGCAGACAGAAACTCGGAGCCGTGTTGTTTGGCTGTGCCAAGTCGCCTTAAAAGCTCCGGTTCGGTGACGACAATAAACTGCCAGGAATTGCGTCCGCGTGAGGTCGGCGTGCGAACGGCGGCTTCGATGAGCACATCAATCTTGTCGGATTCAATCGCCTGGTCGGTGAACTGACGTATACTGCGACGTTTGCGCAGGAGGTGGAGCATTTTTGTTTCCAAGGTCAATTCCTCTCCATGTATTCGCTTATGATATCGACAGAGCTCATGTCTATCGACTGAATTTCAATACCGAAGCCCTGAGACAAGCTCATGTTCTGTCGAGGAAAGCCCTGGTTGACCCAGGCTATGCGCCCGGAAATCTTGATCGGCTTGGGACTGATCATGGGCAGCAGAAAAGACGCTGTGATACGGCTGTTGGGAGGTATTTCATCACGGAACTCGACATAGAGGCCATGCAGGCTGATATCGACCCCCAGACCATAGAAGTCTGTCCCATTAATGGAAAAGTTGACCGTCATCTGACATGGGACACGTCTCTCGCGACGTTCAATATTGAAGAGATGGCAATGACCAAGGTTGAGGAACTCTTCCCTGCCAAAGGGTTTCGCCAGATAACCGTCGCAGCCCGACGCCTCGACATCCTTGATGGTGGCGTCCCGGTCAGGGGTAAAGATCAACAGGACCGGAATCTTCTTGAGTTTCGGATGCGCCTTGATTTTCCGGCAGGCCTCGAGGCCATTCATGCCCGGCATTGCGACGTCCATGTAGATCAGGCTGGGCCACTCTTGCATCGCCACGTGAACAGCTTCTTCGCCGCTTTTAGCAGTAATAATAGTAGCGGGCGTCCGTTTAAAATAATCGCGCATGACATCGCGAAAAAAATCGACATCATCAACCAGAAGAATTTTCACGTTATCCTGGTCCATCCTGAACTCCTTCGTCAAAAAGCCTGGCCCTCTTCAAGCAGGGCCCGCAACTTGGCCACCTTTTTCTCTACTGCCGCATGCACATGGTCTTCTCCGAGCATATAAGTCAATTGCCCGACCATGAGAAACACGTCAGCAAGCTCATCGATGACAGCCTCTTTGCTGATTTTACCACGGGCAAAATGCTGCAGAGCGGCAATCAGTTCGGCACACTCTTCGATGGTCTGATCATACTGGGCCTTTTCACCCCAGAGACTGATCGTTTCTGCATAGATTCCACGATAACACATCATGATAAAAACCAACTTTAATGGCAATACCATGAAATGGCATTACCAACTGTATTTGTATGCCCCGAGGAACGACAGGAGTCATTTTAGGTAACGATATAAGATTCCAGACAATTCCGTTGAAGACGTCTGACAGCCGTGCATTCTTTGCATTGTTATCGTGACACAAAATGCCAGGCAGAGAGAAGAGGGTAACAGGAGAATATTATAAAAACCAAGCCAAATAAAAGGGCAAGGCTTCGAACAGCAGATATCGGTTCAGCCAACCCTTGCCAAAAGCTCGTTTCAATCCAGGATGATTTGATCATGTGCCGTGACAACAACCTGATATTCTTCATTTTTTTGCACAGCCCTGCAATTCTCCATGGTCTCCAGGCAAAGCCCCTTGACCATGTCGAAAGAGAGGCAAAAGCCTTCGACCACTTCCTTGTCGGCGCGTTCACATTTTGACACATCAATATGGGTCATATCCATGCAGGCCTCCATCGTTGGTTGTGGCTTATGGAACTGAACCTTTACTGACCAAAGGAGCAAAGATTATGCCATTGCCATACACAGCCTGTTCAGGAAGAAAGGACGAAAAGTGCAAAGCCTCAGAAAAAACGCAAAGTTGTTAATAACGCGGCCCCTGCGAGACCCAGCAACAGTGCCCACAAACCATTGCGTATCCAGAAGTATTTACGGGTAAGCCGGTGTTTGCCGAGGTAGTAAATCTCACGCAGATAGGCGTCATACAGTTTCTCCTTATCGGCGAGGGTCTCCTTGAATGCTGCCTTGAATTCATCTTCGCTGACTTGTGCAAAGGACCGGAAATAGAAGAGGTTCAAAACCCCTTTGACGTGCAGTGTCGGAATAATGGCAAAAATGGAGAAGAGGATTGCAAGCCCGCCAGTCACCATCAGGGCCAGAAAGGTAGGCAGGTCGAGTTTGTCATACTGTGTCACAGAGATGGTCAGCATCAGGGAAGAAGTTGTCATGATCATCGACGCCTTGTGATCAGCCATCTGGTTAAGCGTCATGTGCTTGCTCAGATTGGCACGCAGGGCGTTGCTCGCTAGCAACCTCGGCAGGAAAGGCTCTTCGACGGGAGTCTGTTCCATCATCATCACTCCTTATACCAGGGATATTTCATCAGGCAGGGTCTCTTGCGGCTCGAACCATTCGTTGTCGGCAAAACCCGAATCGGTGATCTGATCCAGTCGGCGCTTCATGTACTTGCCCTCGGCTTCAACGGCAATTTCACCATTGGGCAGATAGAGCTCTCCTGTGCCCTCGAAGGTCCGGCTTCTCTGATTGGTAATGCGGGAGATTGCCTTCAACTCCGTACCAAGAGGAACAGGTTTCTTGTAACTTACTTTTAATTCAACCGTCACCCCGAAAGTGCTGCTGTCGGTGGTCATCATGATCGCACGACCGATCACCTCATCGAGAATGGTGGCGGAAATCCCGCCATGCATGACCCCAGGGTAGCTCTGATGTTCGTTCAGGGGTGTAAATACGGCAATGAGCTGATTATTCTCTGTCTCATAAAAGCGGGTTTTCAAACCAAATTCATTATCAACTCCACAAACGAGGCAGTGCTTCGAGATATGCTGGCTATTGGTGATTTTGTGGTTCATGGTTATCCTGATCATCAAAAGGGATTGGAGCCCTCTCACTCGGGGCGGCTATCAAACTCAACGAAACCCTGCGAAGCTACCGCTTAATCAAATTTAAACAGGTAGTAGAGGTCGACCCCGCTTTCGATACCGAGAGTCGATTCGATCTCCCATTTATCGGTCAGCCGTTTGCGTACGCTCACGCCTCCGGTCCCCGAAAACAATCCCTGGATATCGATCTCACTGATACCGAGATCGGAGAAAGTCCCGCCGTAACCGGGCATCATGGCCCCGGCCCCGATCATCAAGGCATCTGTACCTTCCTGACCGGCTTTCATTGGACGTCCCATAAAGATATAGCCCATGATATCCCGCTCCGGCATGGTTGGTAGTGAATAAAGGGTGACCACCGGAGCTTCGGCCGTTCCCGTGACCTGTACTCCGGCCTGGACCGTCCCCACTTCCCGGAGGGCGAGGATATTAAGACTCGGATTCTCGATCGGACCGCCAGAATATTTCAAAACCCCCTGCTTGATGGCGAGATTTGCACCATAAGCCTTATAGGTGCCCTCAGACAGGCTGATCTCACCATGCACCGCCAGATGTTCCTGTTCATTCAGAGTGACCGTACCGCCCCCCTGGAGGCGGGTCTCTACACCGGAAGTCTTAACCCTGACCTGGTCGCCGAGTTTGACGGTGACCCGGATGTCGGCATTGATCGGCAAGGTCTTGCGATGGCTGCGCTCTTCGCCGGCAATGATCACATCTTTACTGGGCAAGAGCTCTGGTTCGGTCTCAGAACCAGAAAGACTCATCTCCGGAATCAGCACGCTGCCATTTACCTTGAGATTTTCAAGATCACCATCAAGAATCAGTTCGGGGCTGCACAGGACTTGAAGCTCCGGAAAGTTATAGACCTGCAGACGATCTCCCTTTGTCACCAGCTGATAGTGCTTCAACCGCCACCGGTCGAGATCTATCACCCCTGACCCCATTAGCGTTCCCGACCCGGAGCGTAAAGAGAACGACTCGATATTTATCCTTGTTCCATGCAGGGTGGTGAGCACTTCAAAATCATTGATTGTGACGCCGGTTGCCGGCAAATATGCCCCGGCTTCAAGCAACGCCATCTGACCGGAAAAAACCGGATTTTGCCAGGTGCCGGTGACCTGCAGATCACTCTCGATCTGGCCATGTAGATCTTGAACCAGACCAGAGGCACGTGCAGCCAACATCCCGGTGGCATGCAGTTGCCCTTGCAGGGAGGCCTTTACGGAACCATCGGCTACGAAACCTATCGGCCAGCGGGCCGGCAACGGCAGCTGCCAGTTGCCACGCAACGCCCCTGCTTTGGCCAACTGCACCAACAGTGAACCTTGAAGATGCTCGTCCTGCCACTGCCACTCGACATCGGCCTGCGGCACCTGGATATCGACCTGACCTCCAACTCTATGCAACGTCAATTCACTGTCTGAAAAATTGACTTGTCCATCCAGGTTGAATTGACCATCTTCCTGCCACAATCCTTCCGATTTAGCGCGGAGAACACCATCGAGAGTCATCCCGACCGGCAACAAGGGATTGAGCGACTGCAGTTTGAGACTGTCAATTTCGAATCTTACCTGGCCAGATTTCGGCCATGCAAAGCGGGGGTCGTCCACAGAGGTTAAATGCAGGGACAGAAGACCGTCGTGAGCCCCTACGATTTGAGCGTCACATTGGAAGCGTTTGTCATCCCAGTTCAGCTCGGCCAGCAGTGATCGAAACCCGACCTTCTCCGAATCCTGTAGCATGGACCCTTCGGCCGAGACCCTGGCGCTGACTCGTTGAAGCTGCCCGCCGTGAATTTCAAGCTGCGCGTGGCCGTCGCTGCGGCCCTTAGCCTCAAGGCCCTCCCTGAAGCGGCTGATTCGCTCCAGGTTCAGCCCTTGCCAAAGCATATCAAGAGAAAGTTGTTCAGGAGGCCACTGCCAGTTCGGTGGCTGCGATGAATGGACCGACGCCTCGAAATGCTCTCCGTTGTCACTCTCGGCAGCTATGTTGAGATCAAGGCCATCCTTCTCCCAGACAGCCTCCGCCGTCAGGACAGGGACTGTCACCACCGTAAGGTCCTCTTGCAGTTCAGCATCAGCTCTCAGTCGGGCTTTGAGAGAGACAGGCCGCAGCGCAGACATCTCCAGTTGCAGGGTTCCTGTGCTGCGACCCGAGACTTTATGTGAAGGCTGGAGATAAGCGAGCCAGTCATGACCGAGATCCTGCCAGGTCAGGTTCAGCTGAGAATTCGTCGGACTTCCCCATTCGGAGATTTCGAGTGACACGCGCTCGTCACGACGACTGATCATTGAAAAATCGCTGAGGCTGCCACCACCCTTCTGCCACTCGATTTGTGCCGGGGCCTCAAGATTCCACATGCCGAGTTTTGGTGTCTGTACGGACAACTTTTGCAAGCCGGCCTGCCAGACCCCATCCAGGTATTGACCGGTCAGCTGTAAATCAAGGTCTCCGGCCAGCCCGGTCACCGTGACCTGCACATCATGATGCTCCAGGATACCGCTCATATTGAGCTGCAGATGCTCGGCCTGCCACTCGCCATGCCGAAAGCCTTTGCCGTCAAGTTGCAGAGCCAGCGGCGCTTTCAGTTCCAGATGCTTGCCATTGAAGTCAAGGCTGGCAAATGAAGTTTCCTGCCAGACGATATTCGCAGTCGAGCCATGCACTTCCCCGGTCAAATAATCATCGGACCAGCGTAGCCAGCCTGATGCCGTCAGCTGACCGGCGAGGTCCGGATAGTACGGACTCAGGTCATCGACAGCGAGGTCCAGATCGAGACGTTCGTCCGGTTTTCCCCGTGCGACGATTTTTGCACTATCACCGGTCAGATCAAGGTCAAGCAGAGACAACCCACCATCCTGCCAGGCAGCAGACAGGTTGCCAGCGATAGCATGCCCACGCAACTGTCCTTCTTTGATGACCGCGCTCATTTTGGCTTGCAGGGGCCGTTCATCATAGGGGACCAGCAGCTCACCGGAGATATCGAAGCTGGCCCGTCCATTGAGCTCCTCGATCAGGGCACCAGGGTCCAGACCGCTGCCGGTCAGCTCCCCGGACATGCGGTAAGAATCGATCCAGGCGAGATCCAGATGCCCCGCCAGGCTGCCGTTCAGGTATCGACCTTGCAGATTTTCAAATCGGATGCCTTGCCAGGAGCCTTTTGCCTCGGCGGTCAACCAGACGGTGTTATCGATGTCTGTGACATGACCGAAACGAATTGGCCCTGAGAAGCCGTTCCAGTCGCCGTCAAAGGCTATCTGACTGGGGAAGTCAACCGGCACGGTAATTTTGTTAAGCAGTTCTGGATCAACCAGCGTGTCCGGCAGGTGGACATCAGCCGTCATCTCAATATGGGGAAGCTGCAAGTCCCAGTCGAAGTTACCCTGTAAATGGACAGAAGGAGAGATGTAGCTGAAG
The DNA here is from genome assembly GCA_963847735.1 of uncultured delta proteobacterium. Taxonomy (GTDB): domain Bacteria; phylum Desulfobacterota; class Desulfuromonadia; order Desulfuromonadales; family BM103; genus CAWKAV01. Next base: position 147,797 of record CAWKAV010000002.1, read on the forward strand.
GAAGAGGTCTTGATCTCTCGCTGCGACCAAAGATAGCTGCCGGAAATTTCATTGGCGATGAGAACAGTCTCTTTATCATCCCGGATGCTGACGTCCTGGAGCTGCAAGTGATCGATCTGTACTGTCAGCCAGGTTGGCAGGAAAGCAAGATCCCTCGCCGCAAAAGGCGACACGTTGGCTTCAACCGCCGAGTTTTTTGGTTCACCGGAATCGTTTATGTCGCGTATGACCAGTTGATTGGCTTCCAGTATATGAATATTCAGCTTTTGCTGCAGCAAACTGAAAGGTTGCCAGTTCAAGCGGAGGCTCCGGGCAGTCAGCTGTCCGCCTGGCCAGTCAATGACCAGCTCCCCGATGATCAACTCATCAGCCAGACGGCCCTCTAACGACCCGGTCGTGAACAGAACATCGGCCCTGTTCGCAACGGTATGCAGCAGCCAGGAAGATCCGGCCGTTGAATTCAAAAACCAACTGCATAACCCGAACAGAATCAAACCGCAGAGCACCAGCAGCAGGCAGATTGATAAAATCCAGCGCCTCATATGTCAAACCCTATGCTGACATGGATGCGCAGGCCAAGGCCACCCTCGCTGACCGGGCTTGCCAGATCGATCTTGATTGGCCCGATCGGCGTATAGCGACGGATGCCAATGCCGGCACCGCTGATGAAAGTAATCTTCTGTAAGACATCGAAAGCACTGCCGATGTCGTAAAAGACTGCCAGCCCCCAGTTATTGTTGAGAGCGTACTCACCCTCGATACTGCCGACCAGCAGGGAGTCGCCGCCGATCACGTCGTCATGCTCGTCTCGAGGCCCGCGCGATTTGTAGGCATAGCCGCGCACGCTGCTGTCGCCACCGACGAAGAAGCGCAGGGAGGGAGGGATGTCACTAAAAGCCTTGTCCTTGAAGGTGGTTGCAGCCTCAAACCGGGAATGCAGGGTGAAGTTGCGACTGAGTGGCCACATGAAACTGCCCGCCCCCAAGGCCTGGCAGAGGGTGACGTCCGACAAGGGGCCATCGTAACTGCCACGCAGTTCGAAGCGGAGTTGATAACCGGCCTTCGGATTGAGTGGGTCATCGAATGAACGCTGGTAGTAGCGGAGCCCTGGAATCATCAGGAGAGAGATGTTATCGTCATTGCCTACCGAGCTTTTCTCCCGTGAATAGCGCAGGAAAAGAGATCCGGTTTTGCCGGTACCAAGCTTATAAGTCTCCTCCAACTCGGTATAAACGACCGTGGTTTTGTAGACACTAAGATCCTCCTGACGAAACCCGACTGATGCGACAAGATTGTTATCGGAACTACCCGCCTGGGGAATAGAGTAGCTGGTCTCCAGGAACCTGGTTTTCTCAGCCATCAGCAGCTCGAACGAATAGAGGTCAGGACGGTCAAAGACACTGGTGTTCTGGTAGTTAAGTGAAACACGCCCGCCGGTGTTGGTGCCGTACCCGACCCCCGGACGCAAGCGCTGCTGCAGAGCGGTAACCAGTTTGATATCGATCGGCACCTGGTCATCCTCAATCTGATCCATACGCGGAACCATGAGAACTTCGTCAAAACGATCTGCCTGGTAGAAGTTGATACGGCTACGGTGTAAAGCACGGTGTGAAAAGATGTCCCCTTCGGAAAAAGAGAGGAACCTGCGCAGGAAAGTTTCATCAAAGCGATCGATGCCGCCGTCAAAGCTGACGGGTCCGAACCGGAAGCGTGCTCCGGTTTCCAGTTCCAGTTCGATATCAGCTGCATCCTCGTCGGGTTGGACCGTGATACGGTGGCTGGTGTATTCAGCTTTCAGGTAGCCAAGGTCGATCGCTTTAAGAAGCAGTGCCTTCTTGCCTTCATCATAGAGCTGGTGATGAAGGACATCGCCCTGTTTGAGGGGAAAGATGCGTCGTTCTGCTTTCATTTCAGCGTTATCAGCCCCGGCGCCAGTCAGGCGTAGCACCAGTTGCCGCACCCTGACCGGAACGCCGGGAGTGACCTGAACTTCGAGAAGGTAGAGATCGTCAGTTTCCCGAAGATTCGTTTTGATCCCGCTCCGGTAATAACCGAAAGGCTGTAAAGCCTTCTCGACCAGACCGGGAGACTGATCGACAAAACGCAGCAGCCAGCGCCGGTCGACCTGTCCGTTGCGTACGATTCCGGAAGGCAGGACAAGAGCTGCTTCGACATTCTGCTTTTCCTGCCCTGTCAGCCCGGAGACCTTCACCGTAACAGCCGACGGTAAAGCGAACACTGTTGTCGATAGGGCTATCGACAGCATGCAGGTCAAGCTGCAGAGAATTATTCTAAGAAATGACAAAGACATCACCAGATATTTGCAAACAGGATATGAAATTTACCTGACCAGCACATCGGCGCTTCGGCCAGTGGTGGCTGATAAAGAGCAGGAGCCTGAATCCTGTTTAACCGCAAGTCAGGGACAAACGATAGTCATGGCACTCTAAATGATTGACCTTGTTTTGCAAAGCAGATTTATGTACGCGTTCCTGCATTGTGGTGGCTGAGCGGATGGCAGCAAGTTGTTTGGTTTCTATTTATGACTGATTGACTCACCTATTACATCTACTTTACGATAACATGTAAACACAGCAAAGAAATTCAGCGCGAGCAGGACAAAATGACATTGTCGTAGTCACGCTACAAAATTTTGAACTAAGCCGGAGTGTCGAAGAATGGCATTGATCGCCATCCCCAACGAGACAAGGGACCGAGATAAACGAACCGCAATGACCCCGGACAATGCCGGAAAGCTCGTGCGCCAGGATGCTGATGTGCTGGTTGAGGCCGGTCTTGGAACCGGATGCGGGTTTGCCGACGATCAGTACACAGGGGTTGGTGCCGGAGTGACCGGCAAACGACTGGAAATGTTCGCAGAAGCCGATCTCATTCTGCGGATTCACAAACCAAAGGCTGATGAGATAGCAAGACTGAAAAAAGGCTCCATCCATATCGAGCTATCCTCGACCCGTTCGACGAAATGCCGGATCTTGTCGAAGAGTTCAGGAAGGGTCTGGTCACCGCGATCAGTATGGAAATGATCCCGCTCTACTCGTGCGCAGAAAATGGACGCATTAAGCTCCCAGGCAAGCCTGGCTGGTTACGTCATGGTCATGCAGGCGGCCAATCGGCTGGACCGCATCTGCCAATGATGATGACGCCGTCCGGCACCATTAAACCGGCCAGGGTGTTTGTGATTGGTGCCGGAGTCGCCGGCCTGCAGGCCATTGCCACGGCCAAACGACTCGGTGCCAGGGTGACGGCCTTTGACACCCGGGCGGTCGTTGCGGAACAGGTGAAATCGCTCGGAGCAGGCTTTCTAAAAATCGACTTGGGTGAAACCGGCCAGAGCGCCGACGGTTATGCACTGCAGTTGACCCCGCGGCAGCTGGCCAGACAGCGGCAAGGCCAGGTGGATGAAATTGCCAGGTCCGACATCGTCATCACTACGGCCCAGATATTCGGGCGCAAGCCACCATCATTGTCTCAGTCGAGGTGGCAGAGGCACTCTGTGACATTCGAAGGGGCACCCCTTCTCCAAAGAGAGCACGGCCAAACGCATACATCACTCGAAATACGCCAATGCGGCAAACAGAACAGAGGCCCAGTCATCCTCATCGGCAGCGGCCTGCCCGTGGACTAGCGACCCAGCTACCAAAGACATCAGTCTTGGAGAGGACTGGAACCCAGGGTAACGTGGCGACAGACATTGCCTCGCAGCAGGAAGCTGCGAGAATGCAGCTGGCTGCAGAGCATCGTGCTGGCCATGAAATGCTTCAAAAGCGAGTTTTGTCCACTGTAGACCGCATTGTCCGATCCCTTTCGCATCCCGAGGCAATAGCGGACAGCGAAGCGAGAATCGGTTTTGACGAAGAGATGTACGATCTCAAGGAATTAATGGAGGATATGCTCAATAGGCAGAGAATGGAAGCATCTGCACTTGGCCGCTGAACAGTCTCTGCAACGTAATGGACACACGGTTCCCGAGTTGCAGGTTTCGTTTCCTTTTCCAAAGCTCTTTGACACAGCCAGTGCTGCGTTTGAGCGCTTCATGAATGAGGAGAAAGTATCGGTTTAAGATCAAAAGGTTAACTCACTCTACATTGTATCTCCTTTGAAGAGGTTATTGATAATGTCGAAGCGTTCGAGGACGGAGCTTCTCGAAGTCAAAAGAGTGGCAAAGATTAGTCAGTAACCATTACGTGCACGTTACACAGTACATAACTACTTCTCATCGTTCACTTACCGTAAACGTGCTTTTGTGCCGGGCGTTTCCAACCATACCTGTCGCATGTCCGCACCGACTCTGGTTTGTTCGAGAAATGCCGAAGCAGCAAAGCTCAATCGTCGTTGCCTTCGTTCAGAAGGATACTCTGACGAGATGCGTTCCACGGGAGCTGGTATGATCCAGGAACGCCCTGGAGGTAACAGACACAGCACTTCATCTGGCAAGACAATTCTACTGGTCCGACAAAAGTTCTCAAGTGCTGTCCACAGCTGGTCCTCCAATTCAATTGTCGACAAGTCAGCTCGCTCTTCGGACAGGAAATCAGGCGGACTTAGTATCCCACGCTCCACCAACCTTGACTCCAGAGAAGACCTCTCTAGCATCACAATGTCTTCACTTTGTTCCGCTATCGACACAATCTATGGGCTGAAGCTGAGACAGGATCCAGTGATTTCGAGTAGGGAACAAAAGGAAGAACCTTGATAATGTCCGGTCCCCAGATATCTGTGTTGGAGAGGTACTTGCTTTCTGACAGAGGTAAAGCAAAGTCTACATCGTACTCAAAGTCGTGAAAACGAAAAGATTCCATCACTTGTCGTGCTCGTACCGAGACGTGCCTTTTCTTCCTCCTCTGTTGGAGCAACATCAAAATCAGGTAGAATCTGCACGTTTGCAATGGAGTAGGGCAGAGTCTGCAGACAATCGACAACTACAAATCTCTCCAAACCTTGTACCAAAAGAACCAAACGACCATCTTTTAGTCTACGAAAGTCTGATATCCTGAGAAGGGTGCCAACAACCGCAGAACATTCCTTGTCGTTTTCCTTTTCCTTTTCGCTCGCTTGTGTTTCCCATGTCTTTAGTTGAAAACGTCGCTCCTTACTCTTTATATTCTTCGACCCTCCTGGAAGAAATGAAGTGACCTACATACCAAGGCTTGGGGGCTCTTAGAATCGTCTCAAACATGTTGGTGTATATGGCTTCGTGGACATTCAAAACGTTAGATCTGCCCAGCAACTCGGTCCACTGCACCCGCCAGAGCGGCAAGTTTCTCATGATTCCAGTGTCTCTTTCTAATACAGTCGATTCTACTGTACTACTTTGATAATAGGCAGATTGCAGAGACCGTACTAAGGCCATTTTTCGCTCCATCTCTTGCTCATTGTCCGCATTCATGAGAAGAACACGTTTATGTATTGGCAGCTGAAATGCATGACGAAAAGGTGCGAATGAAAAGACTTGGTGGCTACAGGCCAGCAATAAGACTATGACAGTTCGTACCATACCCACCATTGCGAAGAATAAGGTGACTTGTGAGCGTTGCGGTGAGTCGCATCGCCGTCGACCACCACGACGTCGTGTTCAAACACAAAAGGTCTCGCGAGAACAGGTGCACGCACGTACGCATTGAG
>CAWKAV010000003.1:0-330022 GCA_963847735.1 uncultured delta proteobacterium
CGCAGACGCAGCAGGATCGAGTCAATGTAAGAGAAAATATCAGTCGACCTACGCACTGGTTTCTGACAGAGAAATTGGGTGTTCGAGCGTTTCTCGATGATGAAGATAGTCTCATGGGAGATGATAAAGATCTATTTCTTCTTGGGCCTGCCTACGAATGCACGCACGCGCTCCTCATGCTTTCGCAGGAGTATCGATACCGCAAATACTGCGTCAAAGAACTCAACACGTTCATGCATCGAAAAAAGCAGGGAGACAAGATTCACATAGCTCCTGTTCTTTGGACCGTCAATAATGTGGACGGATTTTGTCCGGCACTCAACAAACATATTTGGCTTGAAGCTAAATGCTTGGACCCAGCTGCCTTCTTGACAACTGAACTGTGGCCTGCCTTGCTCAAGCTGTTTCCGGGCAGGCTGGGAGAGGACAAAGAGGCACAGCTGGAGGGCTTTCTCATGGAATACGTCGAATCAGTAAGTGGTGGCAGACTTGATGTACCCAGCAGTGTTCAGAGGTTTGCGAATGCAAGGAAGAAAAAGGACAAGTCTGTGATTGATGAGATCCCAAAATTGTCCATCAACGAAGGCGACATTGACAAACACGTTGAAAAGTTTGCAGCCGGTACAAGGCAATGGGTCTTTGACCGGTTCGATGAGTGGCTGGCGGAGAAGGACTCCTCTCGCGTTTTTGTGTTGGCCGCGGGTGCTGGAATGGGCAAGACGGCAATCATGAGTTGGCTCGTACGGAATTGTGCGGACATTGTGGCGGCTTTTCACTTTTGTCAGCACATGAATAGCCGCAATCGAGACCCAAGGCTAATGCTTTTTTCGCTCGTCCGTCAGCTCTGCCAGACAGCTTCCAGAGTACAGGGCCAAAGTGACGGAGTATATGAAAGAGTATAGACCTAACTAGAGCCATACTGATGAATAAGAACGAATACGACGTGGATGCGATATTCGTAGAATTTCTGAAGGGGCCTCTCGAGGCGATCGCGGCCGACTACAATGGAGAAAGTCGTGTCATTTTGATTGATGCATTGGATGAAGTCTCGAATGATGACGATAGTAAGAACGAGCTTTTGACTTGCATCGTGGACTACTTTGACCAGCTTCCAACTTGGCTCAAAGTATGTATAACAACAAGACCTGAAACAAAGATGCTCACAGTGTCCAGGGACGGTGATACCCTGTCCATCGAGGGCCCTTTGAAGAAGTTCAATCCTTTTGTTGTCGAGCCGATGGAGTCGGAAAACAAGAAGGATCTATTCACATACTTCGAGAAGCTGCTGAAGGAATTGTTGGATGGTGTGACCAAACACGATGTGGACATTCAAGCCGCAATTGGCCTGCTTATACGCAAGAGCGAAGGGTATTTCATTGTCGCGGACTACGCAGCGACCACTCTTCGTTCTTTGGTGAAGAAGAACTCGGAACTGAGCCTTCATGACATAGAGGATTTACCCGATGGTATGGACGATTTCTACCGGAAGCAGATGCAGCACCGTCTGTTAGCCGCGAAGGATGAAAGTGCTCGCAGGAGGAATGCATTGGCACGGAAAGTGCTGCGGCTCATGGTGGCGGCAATGGAGCCACTCCCCCTTGACCTCCTACAGGTGCTATTGGATTGCGATGATGACGAAGAGTTTCTTTCGACTGTAGAACTCCTGTCCATGTTATTACCAGTCCGAGATGACCGAGTTGAGTTCTACCATAAGTCGTTTGTCGACTGGCTTGTGGACCCAAAGAAAAAGGCCGGGGTTTATCACATTAGGGAACAAGATGCTCGCGATGATATGGCAAAGTTGTGTCTTGAGGTATTGGAAAAATACATGGAAGACGGTGTGATCCGAACTTTCTGGTCACAGTCAATGGGTTCAAAAGAACGAGAAGGTGCGTCTACTTTATGTTATTTGCTCAAGTACGCGTTAAAGCACTTTCTTGGTTGCTCGAAAGGAAAGCAAAAGGAACTGCGTGCAATCGCACGTTCATTGGCGCTCAACATTGATTTTATGCTTGGTCGAGCATCGATTGATGATAGCTATGAGCACTTTGAAGACTGCAGTGCGTTGGGTCAGCTTGGCGAGGATAAGTTGTTATCTCTGGTTGGCCGGGCTTTACAGCTTTCGCTGAGTGAAGTCTCGAAGGATATTCGACGGCTGCCAGGGCAGCTCATTGGAAGGCTGCTTGGTGTGTTGGAGAGTACAGCGATCAGCAATAAAGTCCAATCGGAATTGAAGCAGCTTCTTTTGGAATGGAAAGAGACGCATTATGGATATCCGTGGTGGTGCCCAATGAATCCGTCGTGGGACCAGGCGGACTCGCCATGCTTGATGGTTTTGCAAGGACATTCGAGTTGTGTCATATTCAGTGTCATGGTCTCGCGACGGCACAAAGATAGCGTCGGGTTCTTGTGACAATTCGGTTCGAATCTGGGACGCTGCGACAGGACAATGTACGAGTGTGTTGGAAGGACATTCGAATTCGGTCAATTCAGTGTCATGGTCTCGCGACGGCACAAAGATAGCGTCTGGTTCTTTTGACAATTCGGTTCGAATCTGGGACGCTGCGACAGGACAATGTACGAGTGTGTTGGAAGGACATTCGAGTAATGTCAATTCAGTGTCATGGTCTCCCGACGGCACAAAGATAGCGTCTGGTTCTTATGACAAATCGGTTCGAATCTGGGACGCTGCGACAGGACAATGTACGAGTGTGTTGGAAGGACATTCGAGTGATGTCAATTCAGTGTCATGGTCTCACGACGGCACAAAGATAGCGTCGGGTTCTCTTGACAAATCGGTTCGAATCTGGGACGCTGCGACAGGACAATGTACGAGTGTGTTGGAAGGACATTCGAGTTTTGTCAATTCAGTGTCATGGTCTCACGACGGCACAAAGATAGCGTCGGGTTCTTCTGACAAATCGGTTCGAATCTGGGACGCTGCGACAGGACAATGTACGAGTGTGTTGGAAGGACATTCGAGTTATGTCAATTCAGTGTCATGGTCTCGCGACGGCACAAAGATAGCGTCGGGTTCTTGTGACAAATCGGTTCGAATCTGGGACGCTGCGACAGGACAATGTACGAGTGTGTTGGAAGGACATTCGGATTGTGTCAATTCAGTGTCATGGTCTCACGACGGCACAAAGCTAGCGTCGGGTTCTTCTGACAAATCGGTTCGAATCTGGGACGCTGCGACAGGACAATGTACGAGTGTGTTGGAAGGACATTCGGATTCTGTCAGATCAGTGTCATGGTCTCACGACGGCACAAAGATAGCGTCGGGTTCTCGTGACAAATCGGTTCGAATCTGGGACGCTGCGACAGGACAATGTACGAGTGTGTTGGAAGGACATTCGGATTGTGTCAGATTCAGTGTCATGGTCTCACGACGGCACAAAGCTAGCATCGGGTTCTTCTGACAGATTCGGTTCGAATCTGGGACGCTGCGACAGGACAATGTACGAGTGTGTTGGAAGGACATTCGAGTTCTGTCAATTCAGTGTCATGGTCTCCCGACGGCACAAAGATAGCGTCGGGTTCTTGTGACAAATCGGTTCGAATCTGGGACGCTGCGACAGGACAATGTACGAGTGTGTTGGAAGGACATTCGAGTTGGGTCAATTCAGTGTCATGGTCTCGCGACGGCACAAAGATAGCGTCGGGTTCTTGAGGACAATTCGGTTCGAATTTGGGATGTTGCAACGGGAGAATGCCTTTCGGAGTTGGATGAATCGACTGCAGGAGACGCTCTTGCCGACTTTGAATTTGAAAAAGCAGTGTTTGTCAACATCAAGGACTTGGATTCCGACGGCATTGTTCCTTCTGGAAGTGATCCATTGTCAATCAAGGGATCCCGAGCCATTGCGAAATGGTCGAAGAAGTATATTCTGTTTTTTGAGCGAAAAGAAGCATGAATGGCATGAAAAGTGGCGTGCGTGGCCAACGCAGTCTCAATAAACAATAATAAGACATCAATTGCATTTACTGTGATACAAATAGCGTCGTATTCGTTCAAACGACCGTCATGATGGTCATCTCATCATCAATCATCAAAATTCAAAAGATCCAAAGCGGGAGGTTCGACTGGATCGAGACTCAAATTTTGTATATAACGTCGCGATCATCACAACATATGGGAGATCTGTTGTTTCTTGAGTCTCATCATGTAAAGGGGTCTCTCGCATCTCCAGCATGATGATAGCAAGGCAGCAGTTGTATTATCAAAGCGCAGTTGTTCGAAGGAGCCTATCGAATAGCAGCAGCGTCCTCGATTTATTGCTCAAGGACCTGAAACAGCTCTCGCTCGCTTGTATCTGTGACGCAGATAAACAAGTACAGTCCAAGGAAGGGATTCGTTTACTAGCGAGTGATATACGGCCCATTAATTCTTGTGGAGGTACTACGATGGTTGGTGTGGCTCGAACAATCAAATGCACCAAACGCAATGACTTTCTCGCTGTCTTGCGAGGTCTCATGGAAGCCCAGGACGAGAATGAAGTACTCATCGTCGACACTTCAGATTCCAATCGTGCTGTAGCAGGTGAATTGTTTTGTACACAAGCAGAGCAAAAAGGTCTCAGTGGTATTGTTGTAGATGGTCCTGTTCGTGATACACAGGCCATTCAACAGCTGACATGGATGAGATGTTACGCTTCGTCCGTCACTCCATACGCAGGGACGACTCTGTCACCAGGTCAAATGCAAACATCGGTGGTTTGTGGAGGAATTCGCATCAAGCCTGGAGAGATTGTAGTGGGAGACAATGACGGAATCATTGTGGCTTCGTCTGCAACATTCAAAGAACTGCTGCCTCACGCCAAGGCGATTCAAGAGGCCGAAGCCAAGATACATGCGAGGCTCTTGGAAGGAGAAAATCTCAGTTCAATGACAAACTATGAAGAGCACTTGAAAGCAAGGTTAGCGCTGGAACCATCCTCGCTGGAGTTTAGAATATAGTGGTGGCGACTTTGCTGCATTTGTAGACTTTCAACTGCATTTGCTCGGTATCACTTAGTTCATTATACTGTACATCAACTATAATCTATGCAGTAGGATATGGAATTGACATGGATTCGAGTACACTCTTTCGGTAGCTTTCTGTCCAGTTGCCATTACGTTCTCGAACAACCAAGCTCTCCCTCTGCACTACTACGTTGCTGCCATCTGCCTTTTTCATAACGTAGACACAAAACAGAGTGGGCTTTCCTTCTCGACCAATCACTTCTACTTGTTTCAAAATTTGCAAACCTGTTTCTGTGGCAGCCGCCACAACTCGATTGTGATTGAGCCAATTCTCGCACACAACAAATCGTCCTGTACTTGGCTTCAAGACACGAGCAGCAGCCTCACAGTAAGCTTCAATTCCTCCACGAAATTCACACCGTGCCGGAGCTGACTGCCGGGCCGTCGGCATTCCTCCTTGCTGAATGACAGCCTCCGTAACCTTGTCCTCGTCGTTGACGGTAAAATCCACTCGAAAGTAGGGAGGTGTCCCCGTCACCAAATCAAAGTCTTGTTTCGATATCACGTCTCGAAAGTCGCCATGAACAATGTGTACATCGACACGGCTTCCTACATTGAAGGATAAGCTGCGCCGTGCCAGTTCGACAGCCTCCGACCGTGCTTCGACTCCAATCGCCTTGTTGACTGTTTGTCCATTCTTCAAAAGTGCCCATGTCACCATTTGCAATACACTTGCATTCCCCGTTCCCAAATCCAAATAGTCAACATGATGCTCTCCAACAGCTTCTTGTTGTTGAGAAGCAACCCAAGCTGTCACCAAATCATCCGTCGTCCATCGGTGGGAACCGACGCGTTGAAGGATTCTCCAAGAGCCCACCAAATTGCACAGCTGTTCACCCTGTCGTGGAATCCAAACAGGAATAATATCATTTTGAGATATTTTTTCAGACATTGCTACATCTCCATCCTTGGCCTTGGCAACGAGATCGATCCACCTTGTGTCTGTCTCTAAGGTTCAAATGGCGCATTCAGGACCAGAAGAAGACGAAGAAAAGTACCGGGGAGAGTCGGTGATTCCAATTGAGCTTGTGAACACATGACAGTTCATTCGACTTGAACGTACTTTGGGCTCTGACTTATCTGCACTTTCACCCCGCAAAACTAGCTCGACGCAGTCCGTCCTACGTCAAACGATTATCCACTACATTAAATAGTAAGTGCTACGTGGTAAGGAATCTAATCGGAGACACATTATTCTGTTGGATCTCCACCTCATCCGGTCTCGCACTTTTTCTTATGTAGTCTACTTGTAGTTGCATGTTGGGCAGACATAGGCATCATCGGGCGACATTTTGGTCCAGAACTCTCCCTCCGCTCGCAGCAAAGGATGGACGTAGGCGAGCGGGTCAAGCAACGAAGCGCCCAGCATGTAGGAGCGATGCGGGCTCCAACCATGAACCGGATCTGGATCAGTCCTGCAATCCTTGTATGGCATTTCCAATGTCATGGAAAGACAGTCGAAACGGGAGGCAATTTGATTCTTCGCAATACCCAAGTTCCCTTCCATTGGAGGGTCGGGTTCGTAGCCAATCTCTGCTTGCATGTCCGCATTGGCGCGACCGTATGCAGCCAAGAAAGCACCATGAAGACTCTTCAACCGAGGGCCCCAGTTGGGAGCACCTTCAGCTCCCGCAATGAAGTTGAAGGGAAGTTCCTCGTCGCCATGGATATCCAGAGAAACATCAACACCAGTCTCGTCCATCTTTTTCAAGACATAGTAGACTTCGGGAGATCGAGCCAAGGTTGGCGCTTCGTAGTAGTCTGGATCGCCTTTCTTGCCCCTGGGGCCCCATTCACGGTTCAAGTTGGCACCAACACCATTAGTACGCAGATGACCTCGGACGACACCATCGGGACACATGCAGGGGACAATGTAAAATGTGTAGAGCTTTCGAAGACGATGCGTCAGGCCATCCACTTCTCCATTGGTGTTCAAGCCCAGGAGTCGCGTCAAGAGGCCTTCGGCAAACCATGCTGCCATGGTTTCACCGGGATGCTGTCGATGAAAGATCCAGCAGACTCGTTCTCCAGTTCCGACTGTAATGAGATCAATCTCGCGGCCTTCCAAGGTCTGTCCAAGCGATTCGACGTTGGCATAGGCAGAGCACTTGGAAACGAGCTCCAAGTGTCGTTGGTACGTAAAGAGTGGATAAAAGGAGAAGAAGACGCTCCCATTCTTCCAATCAAACGCTCGGGGGCCAGCCGAACCTGGAGTTCCAGGAGGCCGACACGACCGAGTTGCCCTTTCCGGATGACCAGTTCCAGATCGTGACCGTCGCGTTTGGGTTGCGAAATGTTGTCGACACCGACCGGGGACTTCGCGAGATGGCCGCGTCTGCCGCCCCGGAGGCCGGGTCGCCGTGCTGGAGTTTTCGATGCCCACGCGACAGCCGTTCAAGGCCCTGTACGGCTGGTACTTCCGCCAGGTCCTCCCCCGCCTCGGGCAATGGCTGGCCCGAAACGAGGAAGAGGCGTACGCCTATCTGCCGGATAGCGTCGGCCAGTTTCCCTTCGGTCAGGCGATGGCCGACCGGATGGAACAAATCGGCTTAGCGGACGTCCGCTATTACCCTCTTACCCTGGGCATTGCGACGCTCTACGTCGGCCTCAAGCCCCGACTGCGATAGGGACGCGTCATTTATCTTCGCCACGAAGGTTTCACACCATGCTGGAAGCGACGGTCAACCCTGGTCGAGCCCATCATCTGTGGGTGCCCGATCTCGTTCGACGGATCGAGGCATGTCGCACGTTCCCGGCGGTCGTTGAAGCGACGATCGCTCGCGACCCCTACGATTGGCTGCAGTCGCAGACCGACGATTTCAAACTGATCTGGGGCGATCGCGGCAAGACCACGGTGATCGCGGGACTGGGCGTTGCGAAGCAAGTCTCAACGGGCGTCGGCGAATCGGCGACGATGACGGTCAACCGCTGCCGGGCAACCTTGACAGGGCTGCCGGAGCAGCGGATGTATGGCGGTTTCGCGTTTCGTCCGGACGGCGTCTGGCAGAACTCGCCTTGGCAGCCCTTTGGCGCGGCGACGTTTTGGCTCCCGCGTGCCACGCTCCAGGACGGTCGTCTCCAGATGGTCATCGTCGAACCAGAGGACGTCCCGGCGGCCATCCGTTTCGCACGTCGCCTCACGAACGACATCCAAGGGGCCGAGTCCGTGATTCCCCCTTGGATCCGGTCGCGTCGACCGCCCGGATCGCACGCAGTGGAATCAATGCATCGAACACGTGCTGGGGATGTTTGCCAGCGAGGTGCTGGAGAAGATCGTCCTGGCTCGACAGGTGGAGTTCGCCTTTGAGGGGCCGCTAAGTCCGCTGGCCATTCTGCGACAACTCGCCAGGTCGACCCCGGCCTGCTATCACTTCTGTCTGCAGACAGCGCCTCGTCACGGCTTTGTGGGGGCCACCCCCGAGCGGTTGTTCTGGCGACGGGGACGGGCGATACTCAGCGAGGTCGTTGCCGGGACGCGGGCCCGGGGCAGTACGCCGCAGGAAGACGAACGACTCGGAGCGGCCTTGCTGGCGAGCAGCAAGGACCAGTTGGAACACGACATCGTCCGCAAGAGTATCCGGCAACGATTGCATTCCTCTGTCGAACGTCTCAACGTCGACGCCAAGGCATCACTGTTGAAACTCGCGACGAAGCAACATCTGTTCTCGCGGGTATCGGCCGAGTTACTGGACGGTATCAACGATGGAATCTTGGTCGAGCGACTCCATCCCACGCCGGCGGTCGGCGGCTACCCCGACCGAGAACGCGCTGGACGAAATCCGTCGGCTGGAGCCGTTCCAGCGCGGCTGGTACGCCGCGCCGGTGGGCTGGATTGGCGTCGACGAGGCGGAATTTGCCGTCGCGATCCGCTCGGGGTTGATACACGAGGACCGGCTGACCTTGTACTCGGGCGCCGGGATCGTGCCCGGATCGACGGCCGACTCGGAGTGGGATGAGATTGAGCATAAGATCAGCGATTTTCTGCAACTGTTGACGCCCGCCGCGGCTGCGGTGGACGTGGCGTCCCGCTGACGAACCCAAGCGCTATGGATGTCGATTCCCAGACACCCTCACCCGGCAGTCGCGCAACGGCGGAATTCTTGATCGATGCGTGTTTGCAAGAGGGCGTCGATCATTTCTTCATCGCGCCGGGCTCCCGTTGCACCCCGCTGACGATGGCGGTCGCCGATCGTCCGCAAGCCCGAGTCGTGCAGCACTTCGATGAACGCGGGCTGGCTTACGCCTGTGTGGGGTACGCTCGGGCAACGGGGCGTCCCGGTGCCTTCATCTGCACCTCCGGTACCGCCGTGGTAAATGCGTCGCCGGCGGTTGTCGAGGCCTCACTGGATCACGTCCCTCTGTTGCTGCTGACGGCCGACCGACCACCGGAGTTGCGCGACACCGGTGCGAATCAAACGATCGATCAAGTCAAGGTCTTCGCCGACTTCACGCGTTGGTTCTTCGATCTCCCCTGCCCCGGTCCGCCACTGACGGATCGCTTTTGGCGATCCGCGGTGGCACATGCCGTCGACCGCGCAGCGGAGGGGCCGGTGCAGTTGAACTGCATGTTCCGCGAGCCCTTTGATACGCGGGATTTGGCGGCAAGTGAGCACTCGCAGAGACCAATTCCACCCTCCATCCGCTTGAACACTCAAATTGCCTGGCAAGTTCCCGAAGGCCGTACGCTGGTGATCGCGGGAGGCTGCCGCCCAGCGGAGGCCCTCGCCGCACGGCGATTGGCCGAACGGATCGGGTGCCCGTTCCTTGCCGACATTACCAGCGGCCTGCGCAGGCTGAGCCACGATCTGTTGCTGATGCGAGACGATGCACCGGCCGCCGATGTGATCATCCATGTGGGCGGCCGCATCGTTTCTAAACGATGGCTTCAGTTCGTCGCTGCCCACCCACCGCAGCACTTTTTGCACCTGACGCCCTTCTTCGATCGGCATGATCCGCTACACCGCGTGACCCAGGTGATCCGTGGCGAGTTGGTCTCGCTGTGTGACGGGGCCCGCTGCGACGCGCCGTCACCCGCGGAGTTTCTCGAAGCCTGGTTGCGCCGCAGCCGGTTGAGTGAGCGGGCCGCCGAGGATGTGATCGACGGGCTGTCGACGGTGAATGAACCCGGGATCGTCCGCTTACTGGCGGGGGAGTTGCCCGCCGGAAACGGCCTGCTGTTGGGAAACAGCCTGCCGATTCGAACATGGGATACGTTTGGCCGACCAGGGCACGACCGCTCGGCGCCGGGAAACGTGGCTGCCAATCGAGGGGCGAGCGGGATCGACGGGCTAATCGCCACCGCCACGGGATTCGCGATCGGCCTGAGACAGACCCGTCACCGCCCTGGTCGGCGACCTGTCCGCGCTGCACGATCTGAACAGCTTGGCCTTATTGGCGGCCAGTCCCGCTCCGGTCGTCCTGGTGGTAATCAACAATGACGGGGGCGGGATTTTTCACTTCTTGCCGGTTGTCGAATCACGATCGTTCGAACGTTTTTTTGCCACGCCGCACGGCCGTAACTTTGGCGACGCCGCACGAATGTTTGGGCTCGACTATGCACTGCCCCGGTCGCCGTCCGAGCTTCGAGATATGTACCGTCAGGCCTGCACGGCGCCCCATTCCAGCCTTATTGAAATCCAGACCGATCGCCAGCAAACCCGCGAGCTGTATCGTACAAATCGAAGCGGCAGTCAGAGAGGCGACTGCATGACGCCGCTCGTCTTCTTGCACGGATTTTTGGGCACGCCGGCCGAGTGGCGACCTGTGCTTGACGCGCTCGTCCCCCCAGCAACTGACGTCCGCCATCCAGCTGCCCTTGGCCGCTGATTGGTCCGCTGGTGTTCGGCGAATCGGCGCGGAACTCCCCGAGCAATGTGTCCTAGTCGGTTACAGTCTGGGAGCGAGAGTCGCCTTGGGTGTCGCCCTGGCAGATCCGGTTCGTATCCGGGGTCTGTGCCTGGTTTCCGGCAATCCCGGCTTGCCGCCAGACCAGTGTGCAAAGCGGTTCGACCATGACCGCGGCGTGGCCCTTCGCATCGAAAGTCAGGCCTGGCCCGAATTTCTTCGGGATTGGTACCAACAAGACGTATTCGCGTCCGTCGACCAGCAGGCACGCGCCACTTGGATCCGGCAAAAGGCAGCCCTCGATCGACCCTATCAGGCCAACTTGCTACGCTGCTATTCCATTGCCAATCAACCGAACTACTGGCCACAGCTGAACGGTCTGCCGTTTCCCACGCTGGTGATTGTGGGCGAGCGGGACCCCAAGTACATGGCGATCGCGCAGGCAATACAACAGTGCGCCCGCGAATACAAGTTTCGGTCGTCCCCGCATCGGGCCACGCCGTGCACCGGGAACGGCCGGGGGCCGTGGCGAACCTGTTGACAACGTTTTGCGCTTCGATTTCCGAGAGAGAAACTGGAGGAGACCAAGATGAGTGATTATGCTTGGCAAACGGCCAAGTCGTACACGGATATCCGCTACGAGCACTTCGAGGGGATCGCCAAGATCACGATCAATCGGCCGGAGGTCCGCAATGCGTTCCGCCCGGCAACGGTGATCGAGATGCGGGACGCACTGCAACACGCAAGGATGGACCCGACGATCGGTGTGATCGTGCTGACCGGCGAAGGGGAGAAGGCGTTCTGTTCGGGGGGCGACCAGAAGATTCGCGGCGAGGCGGGTTATCGAGACGAATCGGGTACCGAGCATCTCAATGTGTTGGATTTTCAGCGTGAGATTCGCAGCTGTCCCAAACCGGTCATCGCGATGGTCGCCGGCTACGCCATCGGCGGCGGCCATGTGCTGCATGTGATGTGTGATCTAACGATCGCCGCCGAGAATGCGATCTTCGGCCAAACCGGACCGAAGGTCGGAAGCTTCGACGGAGGTTACGGGTCGAGCTATCTGGCGCGGATCGTGGGACAAAAGAAGGCGCGGGAGATTTGGTTTCTTTGCCGCCAATACAATGCCCAGGAAGCACTCGCCATGGGACTGGTCAATATGGTCGTGCCTTATAGCGAGTTAGAAGCGGAAACCGTTCGTTGGTGCCGAGAGATCCTCAGCAAATCGCCGATTGCGATCCGCTGCCTGAAGGCCGCGTTGAATGCGGATTGCGACGGCCAGGCGGGGCTACAGGAACTGGCGGGTAACGCCACGATGCTGTTCTATATGACCGAGGAGGGGCAGGAAGGACGGAATGCCTTCGTCCAAAAGCGCCCTCCAGATTTCCATCGGTTCCCGCGACGTGGGTAGGCAATTGGGGCTGGCCAGCCGCCCATCCGGGCCAAACAGCGAGTTGGGATTCCGCCGTCCGATGAAAGTCGGCAGAGCAGACAAAATCATGTGGCAAACCTGGTTCTTGGCCGCACGACCGAAGACCCTGTTTGCCGGGATCTGTCCTGTGGTCCTCGGCACGGCCCTCGCCGAGCGTGAAGGGCTGGCAAATCCGGTCGCCGCCCTTGCCGCCCTGCTGGGGGCCCTGTCGATTCAGATCGGCACAAATTTCTGCAATGACTATTTCGATTTTCGGCAAGGGGCCGACACGGGTGACCGAAAGGGGCCAACACGAGCCGTGGCCGCCGGACTCGTCTCGCCCGCAATGATGCTGGCCGCCACGCTCGCGGCATTTTCCATCACGGCAGCGGTCTGCCTTTACCTGGTGGCTCGGGCCGGTTGGCCGTTGGCCGTTTTGGGAGCGATCAGCATCTTGTGCGGAGTCTGGTATACGGCAACCCGTTTCTCCTTGGCCTACTTGGGCCTAGGCGATCTGTTCGTGCTGGTGTTCTTCGGTCCCGTGGCCGTCGCCGGCACGTTCTACGTTCAGGCCCTTCGTTTTTCCCTCAGGCGCCGCCGTAGCGGGTATCGCCCCCGGGCTGATTTCGGTCGGCATCCTCGTGGTCAATAACTTGCGCGACATCCAGGAGGATGCCCAAGCCGAAAAGCGAACCTTGGCCGTCCGCTGGGGGCCGACCCTTTGCGCGGTGGGATAGCACGCTCTGCCTGCTGGGCGCCGCATTGGTACCGCCGCTGTTGTGGTCGCAATTCGCATTGCCGCCCGCGATTGTTGCGGCCTCCCTGGCTCTCTTGCCCGGGTTGGCGTTGATCCGGCAGATTTGGACGTCCGAAGGCCCCTCGCTCAATCCCTTGCTGGGCAAGACAGGGGGGCTCTTGGTCCTCTTCACCTTGATCTTCTCCCTGGTGTGCCTTCTGACCGCCCGTCCGAGCGGCTAGTATCCGACGTGGTGCCCGCATGCGACTGTTTCGTTACCAGATTCCGCTGACGGCGCCGATTCAATTGGGCAACGTGCGAATCGAAATGCGGGAGGGGCTGCTGCTTCGGCACGAGGCCGGGTGCGCGTTATCATGGGGGGAAGCGGCGCCGCTGCCGGGATTCAGCAGCGAGACCTTGCCGCAGGTCATCGATGCAGCTCGACAGCAGGCGTGGGGCCGCTATCCCAGTCTGCAGTTCGCTTATGACTCGCTGGAATTTCCACCCGTCGCCGTACGGGTCGCGATCAGCGCATTATTGATGGGTGAGCGAAGCGAGCTTTGGCGGGCTGTTCGCCGAATCCGAGACCTCCCTCATCCGATTCTGAAACTCAAAGTCGCTCGCGGGATTCGGCTGGAAGAGGAAATCGATTTGGTGTTGGCCCTCAAGCAGGCCCTGCACCCGACCAGCGGCTGCGGCTGGACGCCAACCGCGGTTGGGACTACCGGCAGGCCTTGAGCTTCGCCCGGGCGATTGGAAGCAGCCAGATCGAGTACATCGAAGAACCGACGCGTGAGCCGAAGGATTTCGAGCGTCTGCTCGAGCTTTCGGGCGTCCCGTACGCCCTGGATGAGACGCTCCGGGAAACGACCGATCTGCACCGTTTCCCACAGGCGGCGGCTCTTATTGTCAAGCCGACTTTGCAGGGCGGGCGCGACACAATCGCACGACTTGCGGCAGACTCTCGACCGCTCGTGTTTTCCTCCGCATTCGAGAGCGGCGTCGGCCTGTACAACATTGCCCGCGCGGCTGCCCTGTTCGCACCCCAGGTCCCCGTCGGCCTGGACACATTTCGCTGGCTGACACGAGATACGGTGGTCCCACGTTTCCAATCTCCCGACGGATCGATCGAGGTTCCCTCGGCTTGGCAAATCGATGACACATGCCTGGAGGAATTGACGTGTTAACGCCCCTCCCCTGCCCCGTGGGCCTCGCGGCCGATCGTCTCCCGGATCAAGCCGCTCTGGCATGGAGCGGCGGCCAATTGAGTTACAGAGCGCTTGATCGCATGGTCGGACGGCCGAGCGAGATGTGGCGACGTATCGAAGTGGACGTCGGCGACCGTGTCGGCTTGTTGACCCAAACCGACGTGGGCTGCGTCATTGCGTTCTGGACGTTATTGAGAAAGGGAGCGACGGTATGCCCTCTCAATCCGCGTTGGCCAGCTGCGGCCGTCGACGAGGCAGTCTGCGTTGCCGCCATCGATCGCCTGCTGGCGGCAGAGGATTGGTCCAGCTGGCGGCATTGGGCCGACGAACGCCCTGGACGCCGCGGCCGAGAGCCGCTCGATCAAGGCCTCGCCCGCCACGATCGTCTTCAGTTCCGGCAGCACGGGGACCCCCAAGGCGATCGCCCACGAACTGTCGTCCCATCTGGCCAGCGCGGTTCGAACCAAAACCTGCCTCTGCGACCGGGCGACCGCTGGCTGCTCTCCTTGCCCTTGTTCCATGTCTCGGGAATCGGCATCCTTTTTCGCTGTGCCATGGCAGGAGCCACGGTCGCAATCCCGTCGCAAGAGCTGTCGCTGCGGGCGCAAATCCAGCAGCACCAGCCGACTCATCTTTCCTTGGTCCCGACCCAATTGAGCCGATTGATGGATCAGCAAGCACAACCCCCAGCGTCGCTGCGCGCCGTCTTGTTGGGCGGCGGCCCCCTGCCATCGGATCTGATCCGGCGGGCCAGTGCCGCCGGCTGGCCCTTGGCCACGACGTACGGGCTCTCCGAGATGGCGTCACAAGTGACAACGACCGCAGCCGGAGCAGGCGACGACGAACTTCGCACGGCAGGCCACGTACTCGCGGGCCGAGAGCTGAAGATCGGCGACGATCGTGAGATCCTGGTGCGGGGCGAGACTCTTTTTCGCGGATACGTTCAGCAACGCGACATGACTCGGCCCAGTGACGCCGACGGATGGTTTCACACGGGCGATCTGGGGTGTTGGGACGCCGCCGGGCGATTGATCGTAATCGGCCGGCGCGACAACCTGTTTATCTCCGGTGGAGAGAACATTTATCCCGAGGAGATTGAGCTCGTGCTGCTGGACTTGCCCGGCGTGCGGCAGGCCCTGGTCGTGCCAATTGCGAGCCAACAATATGGACAAAGACCGGTTGCGTATATCGATGGCGATCACGCACACCGACGTCTCGTGCGGCCCTCAGCGAGCGGCTACCGCGATTCAAGATTCCCGATCGCTTCCTCGCCTGGCCGTCGCAGATAGGACTCAAACCGGATCGTCTCGCCCTTCCAACAACTGGCCGAGAAGGAACCCGAACTGGGCGGACCCCGGTAAATGACACGTTGCCTGCGCCGTCAAGTCACGGACTTGATGAGCCGAAAATGCGGTTGTTGCAGACACGGGCTGGTGCATTCCCCAAGCGAACACAAAAAATCGACGGAATGTAACGATTCGGTATCCAGCTTTCCGCGTATCTGTGCTCAACCTTGATGGTCGTTCGCGAACTCCTTAGACTCGAAGTCAGAGGCGATCCCACCCCAAGGACAGCGATGAACCCAATTCCCTCCAGTCAACGCATCCTGCTTGTCGAAGACGACGCGTCGCTAGCCGAAATGGTGGCCGATTTTCTCGCCCCGCACGGATTTCACGTTTCCGTTGTAGGACGTGGAGACACAGCACCGCAGCGGATCATTGAGGAAAACCCCGATCGCGGTGCTGCTGGATATCAACCTGCCAGGCTTGGACGGATTTGGAGTTTGTCGAGCCGCGGTACGCGGCGCAGTATCGCGGTGCGATCATCATGCTGACCCGCGGGGCGAGGAAGTCGACGAGGTGGTCGGGCTTGAGGTCGGTGCCGATGACTACATGGCCGAGCCCGTGCGACCCGCGTCCTGCTCGCCCGCCTACGGACCCATGCGCCGCGAACACCGCTGAATGATCCCGAGACGCGGAGCCAGCCGATTGAAGTCGGCCGCGCTGATCGTGGACGAATCGAGCGAACGGCGACGACGATGGCCTGCCGCTGGATCGACAGCAGACCGCTGGACGATCTCGACCTGCTTCCCTGCTCTCACCGCCACGCGGTCGAGCTCGCTCAACACTTCACCAACGTCTAAAGACAGTTCTCGCCACCTGTACGCCTGCCCTTTGATGGGCTGGACCATCGAATCGATCTTGCATTTCACGTCTGCGGAAGAAGTTGGCGGACGATCCAGCCAGAACCACAGCGAATCAAGTCGGTCCGAGGGGTCGGCTATATGCTGGCTGCTGAATCATGACCGGGCTATTCATCCGTTTCTACCTGGGCGTTTTAGCGGTCTTGTTTCTAGCGTGGTATATCAACGGCGGTGTGTTGGAACGCCGGACGGAGGCCGAATGGGCGCCGCGTCGTCGTCGCAGCGCATCGCGGTGGTGCGTTGCTCGTGGCAAGCCACTTAGACGGTGCGCCGACCGAGAAGCGACAGGCGAAACTGGAGGAGCTGCGGCAGCGGTTTGACTATCCTCTGGAGATCCTGCCCGTGAGTGCCCTGCCCGCGTCGCTCCAGCGACAGATTTCGCAAGGCGGTGAGGTATTCTTCGACGCCCCGGACGAGGACCGCAACACCTCCGCCGTGGTGGTCCCCCTGACGACGCGACAGGAAGTCGTCCGCCTGGGCCCCTTCCCCAGCTATCGACTGCGGGAGATTGAAGAATCCCTGGGCGGCTGGATGCGGCTGACGGCCGCGACCGTCGAGTCAGCGCCGCCGGCGGATCGAGAGGCGGTGCTCGACCAACTGGCCGAAGAATTCGCCTTTCCCATCGCACTCCTGCCAAGCGCAGAGGACTTGCCAGAACGGTCGCGGGAGCGAATTCGCGGCCGGTGAGGATGTCGTGTTTTATTCGGTGGCGGGAGAAGATAGCTTTGCCGCAATTCCATTTCAGCAAGAGGACGAAGTCGTGGTCTTCGGTCCCTTCCCTCGCTTTGATGAGACGGAACACAAGGCCGCGACCACCACGCTGGCGATCGTCCTGCTTCCGGCGGCCGCGGCAATCGCCCTCTTGTTGCGACCGGTTGCACGACAACTTCGTTACGTCGAGCGGACCGCCAAGGCCATAGCCAGTGGTGACCTGAGCGCACGTGTTGACGAGCGCCGCGTGAGCTCGACGCGATCCCTGGCCCAATCCTTCAACCACATGGCCGCCCGTACTGAATCTTTGGTACGCACCCAACGCGAACTCCTGCAGGCCGTGTCGCACGAACTGCGAACTCCCCTGGCGAGGATGCGATTCGCCGTTGACTTGATCTCAACCGCCCAGAACGATATTGAGCGTCAACAGCGACTCCGATCACTTGATGACGCCACGGAGGAACTCGACGCACTCGTGGGAGAGCTCCTGGCCTACGTGCGATCGGAAACAACGGAGGTAGTGCTGAATCGCGAATCGATTGCCTTGAACGAGTCATTGCATCAATTGACTGACAGGTTCGGGTCACTTTATCCATCCATTCGCTTCGAAGTCAGTGGACTTACCTCTGACACCGACGGCTTGTGGGCCGACCCCGTGTCGTTCCAACGGGCGATGAGCAATCTGCTGAGCAACGCCTGCAGGTTTGCGAAAGAGAATGTCCGAATTAGAGCTCAGACGACCGAGGAGAACGTGACGATCGATGTAGATGATGATGGAGGCGGAATTCCCGTGGCCGATCGCCAACGTGTGTTCGAGCCCTTCGTGCGGTTGAACAGCTCTGCCGACGCCGATGCACGCGGAGTCGGGCTTGGCCTGGCGCTCGTGAAGAGGGTCGTCACACAGCACGGTGGCTCTGTTGTCGCCCTGAACAGCCCGCTGGGCGGTTGCTGTATCCGAACCATTTGGCCGAATGCGTCTCCGAAGACCGCGAGATGACATACGGAAAGAAGTCTTGTACGGCGTTTGGCCCCGCCTTGGATTCTGCGAAATCGTGAAATCATGTCGTGTCTCGGCCAATCACTCGGAGACCACCGAACAGGCATGAGTCCTTAGGGTCCGCTCGCGTCCTGTGCCGATGGACACCCTGACGCCCGGCAGGACAGGAAGAGTTGCTGGACTTGCGACAATCGGCCAGCGATCCGTTTTCCTCGGCGTTGACACGCCTTACTTGGACGACGCGGCGCGCAGGCGTGTTCACGACCAAGCGTTCGTGGAAGGTGCAGCTTCCCGCGGGGGCCGAGCCAGTCTTTTCGGGCGATCCGGCGGGGCAAGGTGTGAATGTCTTCCTCGGACTGGGATTCGCCCACGTCATTCATCAACGCGTTCAGGCGTCACCAGGGGATGACTCCTGGCGTACACGGCAAGCGAATCGCTGTGCCCCAACGTGCGGTTCGGCTCAGGTCGCGAAGACGCCACGCCGACGGGTCCCTCCTACGCCGCGGGAGCTCGATACCGCTTCTCACTGACCGACACAGGTGCAGCAAATGCAAGAAATCCGTTACGCTGCAAACGGCATGACTGAATCGCATTCACGTGGACAGATACAAACGGTTACACGCCGATACGCGTCGAAACGCCGCTGACCGGTTCAACTTCGTATAATGCAGGACGTTCTGTGCCGCGAATCCGAGGCCCAGTCCGACGAAGGGTCATTCGGCTGATGTCCGCGACAGCCTCGTCAGGCGGGAGATGGGATTCAGGCAAAGTGGTCTGGTGATATCGTTCCGGGCGTTGAAGCGAGAACAGCCATGGCGGTGAATGTAAAGTCAGAACAAGTGACGTCAACGCGTCACCATTCCTTGGCGAGCCCTAGGTCCGTCCGCCGCGAGGATCGGCACAATCCAGCTCCCCGCGGAGCGAGCTGGTTTCGCGCCGTCGTGGTGGCAGCGGTTGTTGGTGCGGTGGCGATCGCAGTCACATTGACGTTGGGCGCTGCGTCCCCGGAGACTACTCAGCCTCGACTGGTCCATACGTTGGCTCGTCGTAATCTCGCTGTTAAGGTCCGCGCCGAGGGCACGCTGGAGAGTTCAAACAACACGGAAGTCCGTTGCAAAGTCAAGGGCGCCAATAGCACGATCGTGTGGATCGTCGACAACGGCACGAAAGTTCAGCCGGGCGATGTCCTCGTCCGCCTGGACACCTCGACGATCGAGGACAACATCAACACGCAGAAGATCGCCTATCAGGCGGCCTTGGCGACCTACGCTCAATCGGAAAGCGACGTCGCCGTGGCCAAGATCAACATTACGGAATACCTCGAGGGGACTTACCGTTCGGAGCTGAAGACCAAGGAAAAGGACGTAGCGATTGCCAAGGCCAATCTGGTTGCGGCCGAGAACATGCATGAGTTTTCGCGCAAGACTTTCCGAAAGGGCTATATCAGCAAGTTAGAGGTCGAAAGCAGCGAGTTTTCACTGCAGGAAGCCCAACTGGAGTTGGAAGTCAAAGAAACGGAATTGGATGTACTGAAGCGTTATACGCGAGCGAAGCAAATCCAGGACTTGGAGGGAATTCTCAAGGCGAAGGAGGCCAAGTTGGCCTCCGATACGGCCGCACTCGATCTGGAGCGGGCCAAACTGGAACGCGAAGAGCAGCAACTGGAGAACTGCGTGATTCGTGCCCAAACCAGCGGCATGGCGATCTATGGTGGGAGTCAGAAGTGGGAAGATCGACCCGATATCCGCGAAGGGGCGACGGTCCGCGAAGACCAGGTGCTGTTGCTGATTCCCGATCTCAGTCAAATGCAAGTGAAGGTCGGCATCCACGAGGCCAAAATCGACCGCATTCGACCGGACCTGCGGGCTCGCGTCGAGTTACAGGACCGAATGTGCGAAGGCAAAGTCCTGTCAGTCGCTTCCATGGCGGCGCCGGCGGGCTGGTGGAATGGAAACATGGTCAAATACGAGACGATCGTCCAAATCGACACGCAGTCGGACGTCAAGCCGGGGATGAGCGCCGACGTGGAGATCTTTCTTGCGGAGTACGACGACGTCCTCACGATTCCCGTCTCGGCCGTCGTCGAGCAGGGAGGACAATTCTTCTGTTGGGTGAAGACAGCCGCCGCTGCGCAGCGACGCGAATTGAAGCTGGGGGACAGCGATGACCAGTTCCTCGTCGTGCAGGACGGCGTGAAGGAGGGAGACCAAGTCGTGCTTAACCCCCTGGCCTATCTCGGCGAGGCCCAGGCGGAGGCATTGAGACCATTCAGTGGAATCAAATCGAATCCCGGTCCACCGCGTCAGCCGAAACTGGGCGAGGCCAAGTAGGTGAAAGGGACGCTTTCTCAGACGATTCAGTTGGGGTTGCGAAGCTTGCTGGTCCAGAAGCTCCGCACGGGGCTCGCCGCCTTGGGAATCTTCATCGGGACGACCACGGTCATCTGGCTGGTCGCGATGGGCGAAGGAGTCAGCTATCAGGCGAGGGAACAAATCAAGAATCTTGGTGCGACGAACATCATCGTGCGGAGTATCAAGCCAAATACGAGTGGCGATTCCTCCGGGAACCGGCCCGGAGATGACCGCGTCACGGCCTACGGCCTCCTACGAGACGACTATCGTCGCATCCTCTCCAATATTCCGACCGTCCGCCGGGCGGTACCCTTGCGCGAAGTCCGATTTGAGCTGCGTGTCAAAGACCGCAACGCCGACGCCAAGCTCGTTGGCTGCTCGGAGGACTATCGGGAACTGAACCAGTTGGAGATCGCGAGCGGACGATGGTTCCACGAAAATGATCATGGTGAAAACGTGATCGTCCTGGCAGACGACACGGCCAAGCGACTGTTCCCCTACGAGAATCCGATCGGCAAGACGGTCCGCATGCCTACGGTCTCGGCCGTGGACGTTTACACCGTGATCGGACAAACGAAATCCCGTGTTCCTACCGCGGCCATCGGCGGCAGCCTGGAGGCTCGGGACTACAACATGGATGCCTATATCCCTCTTCCCACCTGGCGTAGGCGTGTCGGTGACTTTGTGATGTGGCGGATCCCCGGCGGTATCGAAGGCGAGATTGTGGAGTTGAGTCAAATCACCGTTACGGTCGATGACATTCTGGACGTCGACGAAACCGCAGCGTTGATTGAGACGATGCTGAAACAGTTTCACGACCAAGACGACTACGCGGTAGTGGTACCCAAGGAATTGCTTCGCCAGGCGGAACGGACCCGTGCGATGTTCAATGCACTCCTGGTCGTGATCGCCGGCATCTCGCTGCTCGTTGGCGGCATCGGGATCATGAATATCATGCTGGCGACCGTTACCGAACGGACGCGTGAGATCGGCATTCGACGAGCCCTGGGTGCGACGCGTCGACACATTATTCAACAGTTCCTGATCGAGACTGTCGTGCTGACCGCAACGGGAGGACTCTTGGGGGTTCTGGCGGGATTGATGTGTGGCCCCCTGTTTCGCAGCTTCCGGGCGTTTGTCACCTCGATCTCGACGGACTTGCTACCCTCAACCGTCCAGAGCTTGGAACCCCGGATTGCCCCCTGGTCGATCGGATTGGCGCTGTTCATCTCGGTCGGCGTCGGCCTCTTATTCGGCGTGTATCCGGCTCGAAAGGCGGCGATGATGGACCCCATTGAAGCTCTGCGTCACGAGTAGCAGCGTTGCGAACCGAGTCCGCCTCGCACGAGCTCGCGCCGGCGAAGTCAAGCGACGTCCGCCAACTGCAACGAGTGACCGTAGCGGGAAAGCACCATTTTTCGAATGCGCAGCCAAGCCGGATCGGCCAGACCGGGATCACGCTGGATCAGCTCACGCGCGTCACGGCGGGCACGCTGCAAGACATCCATATCGCGACGCAAATCTGCGACCATCAACGGAGGCAAGCCGTGTTGTCGGGTGCCAAAAAGCTCACCCGGTCCCCGCAACTGAAAGTCGACCTCAGCCAACTCGAAGCCGTCGTTGATGCGAGCGAATGCGGACAGACGCTTCTGGCCCTCTTCGGTTGAGGGCTCGGCGAAGACACAGACGTAGCCGGGAAACAGTCCCCGACCGACGCGGCCCCGCAATTGGTGCAGCTGCGACAAGCCGAAACGTTCGCCATGCTCGATCGTCATCAGATTCGCATTGGGGACGTCGATTCCCACCTCCACGACCGATGTCGCGACGAGAACTTGCGTCTGACCGCCGGCAAACTGATCCATCACCCGCAGCTTCTCGTCGGGCTTCATGCGCCCATGGAGCAGGTCAATGCGGAAATCCGCGAGCTCGCCATTCGCCAGATTCTCGAGAGCCGTCTCGGCGCTCGTCGTCTCGTCTCCCTGGTCATCGACTACCGGCGAAATCACGAATCCCTGCTGCCCTTCGCGGAGCTTACGGCGAAAAAACTCCCACCAGCGTGCGCGTTGATCATCGTCACCCAAGTAGGTGTGTACCGGCTGCCTGCCGGGTGGGCTCGTCCGTAAGCAGGAGACCTCCAGATCGCCAAACAACGTCATCGCGATCGTACGGGGAATCGGGGTGGCGGTCATAACCAGATAATGCGGATCCGTCTCGGCTTGCCGTAATGTCGCCCGCTGCATCACGCCAAACTTGTGCTGTTCGTCAATAATCACGAGACTGAGTTGCCGAAAACGCAAGTCTTGCTGGATGACCGACTGCGTGCCGACCAGCAGGTCCGCTTCTCCCGCCGCGAAGGCTTCGCATACGGCTGTCTTCTGCTTGGCCGGCGTCGCTCCCGACAGATAGCGTAGTCGAACCTGACTTTCCTTGAGCAATTCCGTCAGCGTCTGAAAATGCTGACGCGCGAGCACCTCGGTCGGGGCCATCAAGACGGCTTGAGAACCATGGGCGACAGCCAGCAACATGGCATAGGCGGCCACCGCGGTCTTGCCCGTTCCCACGTCCCCTTGAAGGAGACGATTCATCGGAACCGGCCGGGCCAAATCCGCCGAAATCTCACGAATGGCCTGATTCTGGTCCTCGGTCAACTCAAAGGGAAACAGGCGGCGAATGCGGGCGTCGATGCGGGCATCGCTCTGGAGCGCCACGGCACGACTTCGCGCCAGTAGCTGCCGTTGCCGAAGGGCCAGCGCGAGCTGCATGATCAGCAGCTCCTGATAGACAAGACGGTAACGGGCCTCCGCCAGCCGCGCAGTTGCAGGATGGACCATGAACTTCACGCAGGGCAGTCTGGATCGAACACAACTGCTGGGCCGCGAGAAAATCGGCAGGGAAGACCTCCGGAACGTGCCGGGCGTATTCGGCCACCGTATGCTGCAGGATCTTGCGCATCTGGTGCTGCTTCAAACCTTCTGTCAGCGGGTAAATCGGCAGGATTTCCCCGGTCGCATCGGAGGCTCCGTCGATCCAGGTAATCCGAGGGTGAACGAATTCCCAGCGGAGCCCCCGCTGCTGAGGCGTGCCGGACACGATCAACGATTGCCCTCGTCGGAATCGCTGCAGCATGTACGGCTGGTTGAACCAGACGGCGCGACAATGAGCCTGATCTTGCCGCAGCAGGACTCCCAGCATCGACCGCCCGTTGGCCAGGTTCCGTTGCTCGAAATCCTCCACTTCGACCACCACGCTCACGGGAACCCCTTCCTCCAGGCGTTCGATCGTCCGCCGCTCGGACAGATCAACATAATCCCGGGGGAAACAAAACAGCAGATCCCTCACGGTCCGCAGCCCTAATCGTTCCAGGATCCGCGCACGGTCGGGTCCCACTCCCTTCACGAATTGGACAGCCGTCCGGAGCGCGGCGATGGACGCAGTATAGGAATCGTTCATACGTCGATTTTAGCAGCATGACAGAGGTCTTCGACCAGCGGCAAGGGACCGCGCGGAACTCCGCCAGAGTCCTTTTCGGAGGCCAGACGGACGGGGTCCTCCCGGCCGACCTCAACCTGCGTCACCGGTCCGCACAAACCGCACGCCCACCAGACCCTCGCCGCCACCCACTCGGCAGGCGGTGATCTGCCCTCCTTGACGTTCGAACACAACCGACCTCTCGCCCCAGCGATATGTTCCCGTGTGTGGGGTCGGCAGGAGCGGCACGTTCTGCTCACCGCCAGTGAGCATCAGGTCACTTCCTTTGACGGAGATCGTCATCTCGGTCAAGAGCTCCTCGCTGCGATAGGTCCCTGCGTAGGGAAGGAGGCGCTACTTGCATGGCTCCGCCAGGCAGATATCCAGGATTTGCCTGGCCAATTCTTCCGCATTCAGGTTCTGCTCGTTGGCCAAAACGATGACGGCAAAACGCTCGCTCGGAACGCGAAGCAAGGCAGTGCGAAATCCCATGAAGGAACCACTGTGCCCGACGGTGGCCAAGCCCCGCCACTCGCCGTGCATGAGGCCAAAGGCGTAGGGGATCTCGCGACCGTCGTTCAGCTTGCCCCGTTGCAGTAGCAGCTTTGCCAAGTCAGGTCCGCCGACACGCAGCTCGTCGAAATTGCAGATCCAAACCGCGAGATCTCTCAGCGATGAAAGCAACCCACCCGATCCGACCTGATCCCAATTCGCCAGGTAGGCTATTCTCGCACCTTGCGTTGACTGACAATAGCTGGTCACACGACCTTCGACGACCGCATGACGATCGTCGTGAAAAAACGTATGCTGCATCCCCAGCGGCTCGAAGATTCGTTCTTGCGTGAACTGGCGGAGTGATTTCTGGCTCACGCGCTGAACGATCTCAGCCAGGAGAAAGTAACCCGTGTTGCTGTACGCGTAGCGTTGACCGGGCGGAAACTCCAGCTCACGCTGCCGGGCAATCAAATCCAACAGCTCTGCGCGTGAGTGCTGATCGCCAAAGGGCAGCCCTGCCATTTCCATCAACGACAGGTAGTCTCGCAAGCCGTTGGTATGGTGAATCAGGTGCTCGATCGTGATCGACTGGTCGTATTCCGGCAGTTCAGGCACGTAGGTCCGAATGTCGTCTTCGAGGCGGATCTGCTGGTCGAGGACGAGGAGTCCGATAGCCGTCGCCACAAACTGTTTGGATACCGATGCCAGGTAGAACTTGGAATGCGGCGTCAGCGGGACCTGTTGATCGAGGTTGGCGCTGCCGAATCCGCGTTCGTAGATTAATTGCCCGCCGCGAACAATGCCCACGACACAGCCCGGGACCTGAGGACGGTTCCACGGTCCAAACAACTCGTCCACCGCCGATTCGACGGCCGCGGGGAGACTCAACTGGGACCGGTGCCGGAGCGTACGTCCCCGCGAGATCGCCGGTGGGAGTGCCGCCATGCACGGCCGCTTGGCCGTTGACGAGGACGAGCCTCAGGCCGCTGGCATATTGATGGGGATCGCGAAACGTGGCCCGGTCACAAAACGTGGCCGGATCAAAGACCGCCACGTCGGCGAAGAGTCCGGGCCGCAAGTAGCCTCGATCCTGTAAACCGAGGATATCCGCCGGCAAGCCGGTCGAGCTGCGAATCGCCTCGGCCAATCCCAGTGCGTTCTCGTGGAGGGCATAGTAGCCGATTTTTCGAGGAAAAGTCCCATAGCTGCGCGGATGTGGAACCGCGGCGGAGGGGACTGCGCACTGCCGTCCGAGGCCGTGGCCACCCAGGGCATCGTCATCACGAACCGGACATCCTGTTCGTCGATGCTGTGGTTGACGACGGATGCTCCGCCATTGCGCAGAATCTGCATGGCGGTCTCCAACACACTCTCGCCTGACGCCTCGGCGACTGCGGAGATCCGTTGTCCGCTCCAAGTGGGTTCGGCGGCATACCGGGCGAGTTGCAGGCGTTGACCGTCGTCCAGCTCTCGTAGCTTCTGCCCGATTGCCTCGCGGATGCGGCGGCCATCGATCGGATCATCGAAACGCGCTAGCATGGCTTCGCGGCCTCCCGCCCGGGCCCACGGGGGAATCAAGGTCGCCTCGAGCGATGTACTGGATGCCGCGTACGGGTACTGGTCGGCCGTGACCGACTGACCACTGGCCCGCGCTTGCTGGATGGCTTGCGCGGCCACGCGAACCAGGCCCCACGAATTCTGGCCGGACGATTTGAAATGCGAGATGTGGACCGGTAGCTTGCCACGTCGGCCGATCTCGAGGGCTTCCTCGACGGCGGCCAGGAGCTCGACGTTTTCGTTGCGAATGTGGCTGGCGTAGATGCCGCCATGCGTCCCGATACTGTGCGCTAGGCTGGCAAGTTCGTCGAGATCGGCGTAGGAACTGGGAACGTAAATCAAGCCGCTCGACATCCCCCAGGCACCGTCCAACATGGCCTGATGGCAAACTTGGCGCATCGCCCGTAGTTCACGATCCGAGGGGGCCCGCAACTCGTCGCCCATGACCTGCTGGCGTAGCGATCCCTGTGGCACGAGGTGCACGACGTTGACGCCGATCCCGTGGGCATCCAGTGATGCGTAGTAGGCCGCCACATCGACCGGGCCGAACCCGCAGTTTCCCGTCACGATCGTCGTACACCCCTGCGTCACGTAGTTGCTGACAGCCCGCGTGTGCGTCTGCAGCAAGGCTTCGTCACTATGGTTATGCAGGTCGATGAAGCCCGGACAGACGACCAACCCCCGGCAATCCAGATCCTGCCCGACCTTGCCGATCGGAAACTGCCCCACGGCAACGATCCGATCGCCGCGAATGGCGCAGTCGCCGACTTGGGCCGGACGGCCGTCGCCACGATGAATCAGGCCCTGCCGCAAGAGGATGTCGGCGTCCACCGGTGCAGTTGGCAGGTCATCGGCCGCCGATACGGGCAGCGGGCAGAAGAGGATCAATAGGATCACGATCCAGCCAGGACTCGGATTTCGCCTTGAGTCCTCGATGCGTGGAAGGGCCCGCCCAACTCGCGGAGGACAGCCACCGCCCGGGGACTCAACCCCGAAGACGTTGATAGGCCTGAACGGCGAGTTCGTCGCAACGGTCGTTCTCCAGATGCCCGCTGTGCCCCGCGACCCGCGTGTAGCTGACGTGATGCCGCGCCAACTGGACGTCCAACAATCGCCATAGATCTTCGTTCTTGACGGGCTTGAGTCGGCCTTGTTCTTTCCGTTTCCAACCATTCTTCTTCCACTTCGGCATCCACTCGCTGATCCCTTTGCCGACGTACACGCTGTCGGTAAACAATTCGACGCGACAAGGGCGTTTTAACGCTTCCAATCCGCGCACCACGGCGGTCAATTCCATCCGGTTGTTGGTTGTTTCGGCTTCGGCCCCGGAAGCCTCCAGCTCTTTGCCGGTCGACAAATGGCGCAGAATAAAAGCCCAACCTCCCGGCCCGGGATTTCCACTACACGCTCCGTCGGTAAACAGATGCACCTGCACTGCTACCTTGACTCGCTCCGTCATGACCTGCCTTCTGGGCTTGTGGGAACTGAAACGCCTCTCCCGGGCTTACGAATGGGGCACCACTCGATCTACGGCCGTGTGCTCGCCCGACTCGGAATCGTCTGAGCCGCACCGCAACAGGTCGGCACGTTGTGTCTTCGTCATTTCGTCCAAACGCGCCGAGAGGGAGGACTGGGCCTGCGCCACTTCTTTACGTCGCCACGGCAGCTCCGCCGTAAATGAACTTCCTTTCCCCAACTCGCTTTCGAAGTGGATTTCGCCGCCGAGCAAGCGGCAGAGCTCCTTGACAATCGATAGCCCGAGTCCCGTGCCCGAAAACTTGCGTGTGAGGTTGTCGCTGCCGAGTACGGAGCTCCCCTGCCGGAATTTCTCGAATATGATTTGCCGATCGTCCTCGGCAATCCCTACGCCGGTATCCTCCACCGTCAACCGCAACCTATCCCCGGGATCCCGATCGGCCGACACGACGATGCGACCTCCTTCCGGCGTAAACTTGATCGCGTTGGACAACAGGTTCGTCAGAATCTGCTGGACTTTGCCTTGATCTTGAAACATCGGTGGCAGGTCCGCGGCAACATGGACCACGAGATCGATGTTCTTTTCTTCCGACAGGGCACGCACCAGATCACACTGGGCGTTGACGACCGACTCAATCGAGAACTCGGTCAGCCGCACATCCATCTTGCCACTCTCCATCTTGGCGAGATCGAGAATGTCGTTGATCATCTCCAACAGCACGCGTCCTGACTTGCCGATATTGTCGACATAACGCTGCTGTTTGTCGTTCAGGGCATCGATGCCCTTCAAGACGTCGGAGAAGCCGATGATACTATTGAGTGGCGTCCGTAGCTCGTGGCTCATGTTGGCGAGAAAATCGCTCTTCAGTCGATTCATTTCATGTAATTGCATGTTGGCCTGCGCCAACTGATCGAGCTTGCCATCCAGGTCCGTGTTGACCTTGCGCAACTCTTCCTGCGTATCAATCAGGTGTCGTAGCATGCGATTGAACGACGCCGCCAAGTCTTCGAATTCGTCGTTCGTCTGAATGTCAGCTCGCAACGTCGTATTGCCCCGGCTGATCTCGTCGCTGACATACCGCAGGTGATTGAGCGGCTTGACGATCACATAACGGACGACGAGGTACAACGTGATGACGGCCAGAAACACCGTGGTGATGGCCGTGGCCAGGAGGATCGCCCGGCTCTTGGTGATCGCCAACTGAGCTTCCTTGCTGGGGATCGTCACTTTGACAACCCGCAACGGTCCCCGCAGCTCCGGGCGGCCATCCTGCAGAAAGGGGGCAATCGCCGCTCCGCTGGAGAGGTGGCAGAGCACGCAGTTCTCCGTCCAGTAGACGGGCTGGTAGTAGTCGTAGCGATCCTTGCGTGATTCCAGTTGCGAAACCGGCTCCAGGGGCGAGCTGGACGCGAGGGCGGCTTCGTCGGGCCGAGCGTCGACCGCCTCGTCCGGTTCCATCGCCACCTCGCTGGCCGGCGCCGCGGCGGCATCGTCGAGATTTCGCACGGGTCGATTTTCGCGGAGGGCGTTTTCGGGAGGGAGGGGCGGGAGACTGAGGATTTGCTCTTCCAAGCGGCGCTGCAAGTCCGCCATGATCTCGCGTTCGCGGTCGTTGCGCGGCGGGCACGTGATGCGAAAGTCCTTTTCGATCGTCTTGCTCCCCTCCGGCACGAGGATCTCCCATTCGTAGTTCTGCGTGGAGAGATCCCGATCCATTTCCTGCAACATCTCCCACTCGGGCGGCTTCTCCGTGCCTTGATACTGAGGGTTGTGGTGCTTGAGCAGGCTGAAGTTGACGTAACTCTCCCCCGTGGCTCGCGTCTTTTCCTCGACCAGACGTTCCGCATTCCGTTCGGCGTACCAAAAAGCCCCCGTGATCAACAGAAACAGGCAGGCCGCGAACAGAATCAGACACTTCCGCTCCAGATTGGTCTCACCCAGTACACGTTTGAAGGAGCGATAGGACATAAGCCGGGAACACGCCGCAGGTAATCGAAAGCGAGCCGCCGGAGCGACGCCGAAAGACACACATCATGGGCCGAACGGTCTCGGTCCTGGAAACCCCTCCGCGCATTGCCTGCACCGGCGGAATCACGAGGAAATGGACCGACCGCTCGATATTTTAGGGGGGATGCGAACACGAAGCCAGAGAGGATTCGCGCACCCGACGACGTCGGGTGCACGTCAGCTTTTGCAGGTGCGGTTTGAAACGCGGAGATGTCAATGGCAGGATTTGGCGTTTGTTTGTTAAACTGCTGAGGCGTTCGGTGTTTGGGTAAAGGAGGGTCTGTTTTGAAGGGGATTGGCATGGAGGCCAAGCAGGAGGCTCGGGAGCGAAAAAGGCTGAAATTGTTGAGTGAGCTGGCGGAGCTGCAGCTGGAGGAGTTCCGCGAGACGGGGACGTTTGATAGCACGCCGCACTTCAGCACGATCGAGGAGGCAGCCCATCAGCTAGGGCAGGCGTTGAGTCGGCAGGTTCAGGAGCAATCGGCTCGGGAGGTGGCCAGCAGCGCTTCGGATGAAGCCCCTTGCCCAACGTGTGGCAGGAGCTGCCGCCTGAAAACAGGCCGTCGCACGATGAAGGGGATCGATGGTCCTCTTCAGCTGGACGAGGTATTCGGGGAATGCCGGCGTTGTCGTCGGTCTTTTTTTCCCTCAGCGGACTGAGTTGGGTTTCGATAGCCGCGAGCTGACGCCTCAGCTGAGTAAGCGGATTGTGTTTGCAGCCGCCGAAGCCAGGTCGTTCAAGCGTGCTGCCGTTGTCTTGCGGGAAGTTGCCGACTGCCGAGTGTCTGCAAAGACCATCGAACGTGTGGCTCACGAAGTGGGTCAGGAACTGGCCACCGAACGCGAGCAGAATTGGCCTTCGGAGAAGCGGCCTACCGAGCCTCCGCAACTGGCGGTCATTCAAGTCGACGGGGGGCGGATCCGAGTTCGCCAATCCGAATGCGGTCCGGGAGTCCACGACGCCGTGTGGCGGGAAAGCAAGAATGCGTGCTTGGTGCGGATGGCCAGTTCCTGCCATTCCAGGGATCCTCATCCCGCACTCCCTCGCGCCTTTCAAGATGCGCAACATGTGGCAGCAAATTGCTGGAATTGCAGCTCCAGACGAGGTTGAAGCGATGCCTTCTCGGGATCCAACGGAGACCGAAGACTACCGGCCGAAACGACTGGTGCGAACGTGTCTCTCCAGCTTGGTCTGTTCGGAAGAGTTCGGTGGTCAGATCCATCGCGAAGCCTTGCACCGCGGTTTTGATCAGGCCCAGCGCAAGGCCTATCTTGGCGACGGGCTGCCTTACAATTGGTCGATTCAGCAGCAGCACTTTCGCGATTACGTTCCCATCTTGGACTTCGTCCATGTGCTGGAATACTTGTATCCGGCCGGGA
This sequence comes from uncultured delta proteobacterium, assembly GCA_963847735.1. Lineage (GTDB taxonomy): Bacteria > Desulfobacterota > Desulfuromonadia > Desulfuromonadales > BM103 > CAWKAV01. The sequence continues at coordinate 30,871 of CAWKAV010000003.1, forward strand.
TGGGGATGGCTGCCGAAGCGACTCTCGGCTGGCAGCAGTATTTGCGATTGGCTGAATCCTGTTGGCAAGGCCAGGTGGCACAAGTCATCACCGAGTTTGACACGTGGTTGGAGGCCAACGGTTGGCACGAGGACCTTCCTGAAGAAGATCCCCGCCATCGCGTTGCCAACGCTCGCCGCTACCTCAGGAACAACCAAACTCGCATGAACTACCCTGAGTACCGCCGCCAGGGCTTGCCGGTGACCAGTGCACTCGCTGAATCGCTGATCAAAGAAATCAATTGGCGAGTCAAGGGGAGCGAGATGTTCTGGAACAATCCAGACGGAGCCGAGGCCATCCTCCAGGTCCGCGCTGCCGCCCTCTGCGATACTCCGCGTTTAGCCCAATACCTCGCCGGCCGCCGAGGATGCCAACATTACCGCCGATCCTCCCAGGCGACCGCCGCCTGACTACAATTGCTGACGTGCACCCGACGACGTCGCCGCCCCGATCCCGCGTGTGGTGCGGACCGCCGCGGGCAAGTCCTCCCATCGGCTTCAAAGCATATCGAGCGGATCGACATCCACTTGCCACTGCAGCTGATCGGTATTCTTAAGCTCGTGCTGGGCCTGCAGCAGAACGTCGCGGATCGGTCTCAGCTCGGACGCTTGCAGAATCAGATGATATCGATACTTGCCACGCAACTTCTCGATTGGGGCCGGAGCCGGTCCCAACACACGACAACCTGGGTAGGTGGTTGCGAGCGGTTTCAATCGCCGACCAAGTTCATCCGCAAGTTCGGCGACTGCCGTCTCACTCGTTCCTCGGAAGATCAAGCGAATCATCGCGCCGTAGGGCGGATACCCAAACTGCTGCCGAATCGGCAACTCGTGGCCCGCGAACCGGAGATAATCATGCCGTTCGGCCGCTTGGATGGCGGGATGATCCGGGTTGTAGGTCTGCACGAAGACCCGACCGCCTTTCAGTCCGCGACCGGTTCGACCCGCGACCTGAGTCACGAGTTGGAAGGTCCGTTCGGCGGCACGAAAGTCGGGCAAATGCAGCGCGGTATCGGCATTGATGACGCCCACTACCGTGACATTGGGAAAGTCCAGCCCCTTGGCAATCATCTGCGTCCCGACCAGCACCTGGACGGCGCCGCTGCGGAACCGCGCCAAGGATTCTTCGTGGCTCCCGGGTCGGCGCATCGTGTCGGAATCCATGCGGAGGACGGTCGCTTCGGGAAAACGGGCCGCACCGCCGGCTTCCAAACGTTGCGTCCCCAATCCGCCGTAGCGGATCCCCTCAAAGCCGACACTGCGGGCAGACCGGGGCGCGGGAACGGTGAAATCGCAGTAGTGACAAATCGCCCGTTCCCCTTCCCGATGATGGGTTAGTGCGAGTTCGCACTCCGGACATTTCACCACGTGCCCACAGGCGGGACACTGGATATGAGTCGAAAAACCACGGCGATTCAGGAGCAGGATCACCTGTTCGCCATTCCCGATCGCCTGCTTCATCGCCTGCAGCAGTCGGCGGCTGAGCGGCCCGCGTTGAAATCGTGGCTGAAACTCGTGTCGCAGATCGACGATGACCACATCCGGCATGGGCAAATCGAGGATGCGTTGCGGCATGGAAAGCAAATGTGCCTGGCCGGATTGGGCCATCACCCAGCTCTCCAGCGACGGCGTCGCGGACCCCAGTACCAGAGGAACCGCCTCGGAACGGGCCCGTTCCAGGGCCACATCCCGGCGCGTGGTACCGCGGCAGCGAGTCCTGTTTGAAGAACAGAGAGTTTCTGCAGGAGCATTGGGAGCAGACCGACAAGCACTACCTGGCTATCGTCTGTGGGCGGCTGACGTCCAAAGAGGGCAGGATATCGACCTATCTGGCAGAGAACTCTGCCCAGAAGGTCTATTCGACCCTGAACACCGCCAGGGGCAAGCTCTCGCATACGGAATACAAAGTGTTGCAGGAAGCCAGAGGTTTCAGCCTGCTGGATATTCATCTCCTCACCGGCCGCAAACACCAGATCCGCGTGCATCTCGCCGGGCTGGGCCACCCGGTTGCGGGCGACAAAAAGTACGGCGATGGCGGCGCTGTTTCGAATCGACTCGCCCTCCATGCCAGATCAATCCGCTTTCTCCATCCCTTCAATGGCAGACCAATGACTTTTGACACCGGCATACCGGAGGACTTTGTCAGGCTGCTCGGCAAACTGTCGTAACAAGCCCTTCATGGTGTTGTTTCTGTTGTTGTGCGCATGCACGCGATCTTTTATACTCACGAACAGTTTTAAGTTGCAAAGTATCTCAAATAGCTCTGCTGGAGATGACATGGAAATCGATCTGGGCACGCTGCGCAACCTGCTCAACAAACGAACCGATGAAATTGAAACGATTGTTGCCGGGTCCGGCTACCTGGCCAGAACAGTTATCGGTGTCGGCACCTTCCTGCTCGACAACTGTGGCGATGTCGATTTGCTGACAGCCAGGCAACAGGTCACTTTTGAACGTTTTCTGAAGCCACTGCTGGAAGCATCTTCCCGGCAGCCAAACGCCAAACCATGACCCGGGCAGCTTGTCTCTTCAGCCTGAATATCGGCTGTTTTTTTCTCAATATTAAAGGTAATGCAGGAGCAATCTATGAAAAATCAGGACGCTGTTTCGTCCCGGCCGCGTCAGCGCCGACCTTGACGACTATCCTCGGTGTTAAATTCCCGGTCCTGGATGACGGATTTGTTCGCGTCATCGATTACATGGGGACCGATGCTTCCATCGTGCAGGCCGCGCGCGTCTCTTACGGGGTCGGCACCAAGCAAGTCAGTGAAGATCGCAACCTGATCCGCTACCTGCTGCGCCACAGGCACACAACCCCTTTTGAAATGTGTGAACTCAAGCTGCACGTGCGGGTGCCGATGGACTGCTGGCGGCAATGGATCCGGCACAGGACGGCCAGCGTCAACGAATACTCGACGCGTTATTCAGTGGCCGTCGATGCCTGCCGCAGCACTCGGCCGGATGAGTGGCGCTCGCAATCGGCTGTCAACAAGCAGGGCAGCGGCGAGGCGATCAGTGCCGAACTCGGCGACAAGTTGAGCAAATCTGAAGCCGAATTTCATGCCCTCAGTAAGCAGCTCTATGCAGACCGCCTCGAGTGCGGGGTGGCACGCGAGCAGGCCCGCAAGGATCTGCCGCTCTCGACCTACACAGAGGCCTACTGGAAGATTGACCTGCATAACCTGCTGCACTTTTTGTCTCTGCGCATGGATTCCCATGCCCAGTACGAGATCCGCAAATATGCTCAGCTTATCGGTCGGGAAATGGTCAGTAAATGGGTTCCGTACACATGGGAGGCTTTTCTCGAATATCGCTTGAATGGCCTTTACCTGTCTGACTCCGAAACCAGAATTCTGGCGCTGCTTGGACAGGGCAAGAAAGCAGATGCCAACCAATTGCTTTATGAGATGAGGTGGCTGCAGGACAAAGAATCGGTCATCAAGGAGTCGCGAGAGGCTTCTGAGTTTAAAGAGAAGCTGCAGAAAATGGGGATGCCGGTGCCCTGGTGAGTTGGCCGTTTGAGTCTGTCTTTTAACCTGTGTGAGTGCCGGGGCACTCCTTCAGGAGTGTCCCGGACATTATATTTTGGCAAACGGACTCGGGTTGCAGAGATTTTTAGCGTGTTTGGCGACGGCGTTGCAATTGTGGCAGGTATGGCCGGGATCATCCATGAGGTCTGCCACTTGTTTTTGTTGTCCTTGTTTTCTTAATTCACAGATGTGCAACCAGTGCCCTGCAGGGTCTTTACACTCGGTTTTGATGGTCTCTGACATATGATCTCCTGGTAAATAGTGGTTGTTTGGTAGGCAAGTATATCATCCTTCCGCGGGCTTGCAGTCATGGAAAAACAGCAGAAAATTGAGGATAATAATGGCCGCTCGGTGAGCAGCCCTGGTAGCCAAAAACTTGTGCATGAAAGGGGCGCTTGAAGAGGTCTCTCAATGACACCCCTTGTTTTTGACTCAGTAGTCGTGGCTTTGGAGAGAGGCCCTCGAGTTCTCATGGATCTTAAAACGGCAATGACACATAGAAAGAAGATCCTTTGCCGACCTGGCTTTCCACCCACACCTCTCCTCCGTGCAGGCTCACTGTTTCCTTGACAAGCGGCAGGCCCAATCCCGTTCCGCCAATGCGGCGATTATTGCTGTTGTCGATTCTATAAAATGATTCAAAGATTCTTTTGTATGCAGACGAGTCTATGCCTAACCCTTCATCCGAGACCTTGACAACTAATGAGTCATCGGATCGATAAGCGGCAACTGCCACTGAACCGCCATCTGGCGAATATTTAATGGCGTTGGAAATCAGGTTGAGAAAAGCCCTGTGTAACAGGTCTGCATCACCGTTGATCTCAGGCAGATCGGCCTGGCAATCAAGTTTCAACAGATGCTTGCGGGAAGCTCCTTTGAAAAGGTCGATAGCCTGATTTAGAATGGACTCAACATTGACTGACTGGAAATTTTTGACGCCCTTGCCGATTTTGATGGTTTGAAGATTTAAGAAATTGTCAAACAATTCAGCCAGACGCCCGCTTTCCTGGCAGATGATACCGAGATATTCCCTCCGCTGTGCTGCCGGCAAGTCCAGATCAATCATCAATTCAGCATAACCTATCATGGCCGTGAGAGGGGTGCGGACTTCATGCCCCAGGGCACTGATCATCTCATCTTTCATGCGGTCCATTTCCAAGCGCTCCGAGATATCAACGGCTATCTCTATCCTGACCAGACGATCGTCAGGCCAATAGATTGCTCGACCGATGCATTGGTACCAGCGGTTGGTTTTTTCATTATGTTGTTCGTACGTAATCGGAGGGCCGGGAGCACCATTAACGACCAGCTCGTCATTGTTACAGAAGGAGCAAGCTGAGGTTTGGTCAATATGAAAAAACTCAAAACAGGAATGCCCCTGCCAATCCTCTCCAAACTGGAGACAGCCATACTTGTTGAGATAAAGGATTTGCAGCGTTTCCATGTCCGCAACGTAGACAACAGCTTCAAGAGAGTCGAATATTGACGTCATCTGGGCTGACTGGGTTGCCAAGGCAAGTTCTTTGTCTTGACGTAGTTTGACTTCTTTCTGCAATTCCGCCGTACGTCGTTTGACCGTCCAGCGCAGGTTTATTACCCAGATCGAAGCAATCGCCAACACAGCCAGAACCCATTTCACAATGTCGAGTGTGCGTAACCCGTATTCGACCCTCAGGGATAGCCATCTCTGCCGAATGGTCTGGTGCTCTTCCTCTGTAAGGTTAAGCAGAACCCTGTCAATCATGCCCGCAAGTTCAGGCCAGTCTTTGCGCACGCCCATCGCCAGGGGGTCATCCCCGTAAGGGGTCGGACCAGCGACCTTCAGGTTGGTCAGGCCATTTTTTTCAATCAAATAGGTGCCGATAGCCAAATTGCCTACGTACGCATCCGCACTGTTCAAAGTAACAGCCTCGATAGCTGATTCCGAATCGGGGTACTCTTTCAAGCGAACCGTTTTGACGTCTCGCTTCAGCCAGTCAGCGGTGATAAACCCCTGCTCGACCGCAACCGTCTTTCCACTCAGGTCAGAGATTTGTCCGATAAAGCCACTGTCTCTCCTTGAGAAGATGACCCAGGGGAAACTTATATAGTCATGAGTGAAATTCAGGAACTGCTCTCTTTCCTGCGTTCGCGTAATAAGCAGGATGAGTTCGACCTGCTCCCTGTTGCGAATGCTTTCGAGCGATTGTGACCAGGTCAGGTCCGGAACCGGAACAAACTCAATTCCCAAACGTTGCCCGACCAGCATGAGGTAGTCGTAAGCCAGACCTTGATAAGACCCTTTGTCGAAAAATTCGAAGGGGGGATAAGCCGATGAAACCCGTACATGAACTTGCGGATGTTGCTTAAGCCAGGCCTGTTCGGCCGGGCTCAATTGAATCGGGGCACAAAGGCCCGTTTGGCAACTCCACAGGGAGATGGCAAGGGCGATTAGAATGACACGGACTAGACCCTTAGTCATGATAGTCTCATCAGCAAACAGCGAAACCTGGAGAAATGAACCATTACGAAATCAGTCCAAAATTAGCTCAGAAGAGTGCGGAGGTCAAAAGAATAGGTTTCTTCATATTCCTTTTAACAAGCTAATTCTTTTTGTCTGCATTGACGGCCAACCCGCAATGCACACATTTGCGAACCGGCAGAAAGGTCGGGCCATTGGTGTGGAAGGTGTTACCGCAGGAGGGACACTTGACAACCGTCGCCAGACCGACGGCAATACAAAGGAGAACAATCCAGGCAGTAAACAGCTTGCCCATGGTGCCGCCCGAAGCCTGCATCTCAAGAGCGATGATCAGACCGGGTATGTAGATCAGGATGGTTGCCCACAAGATCCAGCGGCGGTTGCGAACCTTTGCCAGCCCCGGCCTGAGGGAAGCAAGGTCCCTGTCTTTCTGCTCACTCAAGAAGGCCTCCCGGTCCTAGTGGTAATGAATCTTCCTGATCCCCTCGAGCTGCTTTATTGCTTGCGTCAACTCGTGACCGATCCGCTTCTGCTGCTGGGTGATGACCACCTGGAAAAAGAGTTCGTCTGCGACCAGGTCGACGTTGGAAATAAGATCCGAGATCAGGAGATTACGGACGGAAAAAATTTCCTGTAGCTCTTCGAGCAATCCATCGCGATTGACTGCAGTCACCGCTAGGGTCAGGAAGCGGTCCTTTTTAATAATCGGATCGAGTTTTTTCAGAAAACTCAGGCTGACCAGCACCAGCAGGGTGGCGATCGCGCCGAGGCTGTAGAAGCCCATGCCGAAAGCCATACCCAGGCCGGCAACCGTCCAGAGACTGGCGGCCGTGGTCAAACCGCGCACCGAGGCCCCTTCCTTGAGAATGACCCCTGCGCCGATGAAACCGATGCCGGTGACAATCTGGGCGGCAACCCGCGAAGGGTCAAGGCGCAACGCACTTTCGGCACCAAACATGCTGTACTTGAGGTAAAATGCTTCCGAAACTAACACCATGACACAGGAGCCGACAGCAACCAGCAGATTGGTTCTCAACCCTGCGGGCCGACCGTGCTTTTCGCGTTCAAGCCCGACCAGGCCGCCGCTCAGTGCGGCCAACAACAGCTTGAGCGGTAATGTCCAGCTCTATGCTACCCAGGAATGTCTCAAAAAACATGGTAGATCCTTTACTCGTCAACAAATTCGCTGTTATTACTATACCTCATAGCAAGCCACTCACCAGTCCATCGGATCACATCATGCCGACCAGGCATGAACGACGGCTGATACTCTGGTAAACTGACCGCATGTTTACATTCTACACTACCTGGAACGGACCATATGACCCGCACCGACCATCATAAACGCCTGCTTGATGCCGTGACAACAGATTTTGCGGTGCTACGCGGTCATCCTCAACCGTTCGGTGTCAGCATCCTGGCCAGCGGCGTCAATTTTGCGGTCTTCTCCCGTAATGCCACGGCGCTCAGTCTGGTTCTGTTTCGACCGGGAGATCTTGAGCCGCTGCTTGAGTTTCCTCTGGACCCGAAGATCAATCGCACCGGGGATGTCTGGCATATCTGCCTGCAGGGGCTGGTGCCCGGCTTTGAATATGGCTACCGGGTTGCGCGAGACAACGGCAAGGACTCCCCGGTGCACCGTTTTGATGATCGGCAGGTTTTGCTCGACCCCTACGTCAGGGCCTTGTCCGGGCCATCTCTATGGAGGGAGGCAACCCGCAAAGCATCCCAGGCCGGCAGCTGGCGCGGCATACTGGTGGAGGATACGTTTGACTGGCAGTTTGACCAACCGCTCAATCGTCACCTGGCCGACTCGGTGATCTACGAAATGCATGTGCGCGGCTTCACCCGCCACGACTCTGCGGCTGTCGCCAACCCGGGCAGTTTCCGTGGTGTCGTCGAAAAGATTCCCTACCTCCAGGGGTTGGGGATCACTGCCGTTGAGCTGTTGCCGGTCACAGAATTCGACGAAGCCGACAATTACCGCAAAAACCCTCTCACCGGCGAAGCGTTGCATAACTTCTGGGGCTACCACCCGATCAGTTTTTTTGCGCCCAAGGCCGCTTACGCCGTCGACATGAGCGCCGATGCCCAGGTGCGCGAGTTCAAGGAGATGGTCAAGGCGCTGCATGCGGCTGGAATTGAAGTGATCCTCGACATGGTGTTCAACCACACCGGCGAAGGCAATGAAGAAGGGCGCACCCTCTCCCTGCGCGGCCTCGACAACAGCGTCTACTATATCGTCGACCCTGAGAGCGGTGACTATGCCAACTACTCCGGCTGCGGCAACACCGTCAACTGCAATCACCCGGTGGTCCGCGACCTGATCATCGATGCCTTGTGCTACTGGGTCACCGAGATGCACGTCGACGGTTTTCGTTTCGATTTGGCCTCGATCCTCGGCCGCGGCTCCAACGGTGAAGTGCTGACCAACCCGCCACTGTTGGAACGGATTGCCGGCAACCCGGTACTGGCCAATACCAAGCTGATCGCCGAGGCTTGGGACGCCGCCGGTCTTTACCAGGTCGGCACCTTTCCCAACTTTGGTCGCTGGGCCGAATGGAACGGTAAATTCCGCGATGACCTCCGCCGCTTCGTGCGCGGCGATCAGGGGATGGTGCCATTTCTGGCCACCCGCCTGGCCGGCAGCTCCGACCTCTACCAGGATGACGGACGCGCCCCCTATCACAGTATCAACTTCGTGACCAGCCACGACGGCTTTACCCTTGCCGACCTGGTCAGCTACGAGGACAAGCACAACCAGGCCAACGGCGAATATAATGCCGACGGCGACAACAATAATTTCAGCGCCAATCATGGTGTCGAAGGGCCCTGCGACGATCCGGTCATCCGTGCGTTGCGTGCAAAGCAGATACGCAACTTCGCAACCCTGCTGATTCTCGCCCACGGTGTGCCGATGCTGCTTGCTGGCGACGAAATGGGACGTAGCCAGGGCGGCAACAATAACGCCTGGTGCCAGGACAACGTTATCAGCTGGCTCGACTGGACCAGTCTCGAACAGAACCGCGACCTGTACAGCTTTTTTTGCAACCTGATTGCTTTCCGTCAGCACCATGCCCTGTTGCGACCACGTCATTTTGAAGGTGAGGAGAGTGGCGAACGGCGCCTGACCTGGCACGGCTTTGAATTGAACCGGCCCGACTGGGCAGAGACTTCTCATTCGTTGGGTATGCACCTGCAGGGCCAGGCTCATGAGGCGGAGATCTACCTGGTGGCTCATGCTGCAGACGAGGCCGCAGACTTCGCTCTGCCTCCCCGGACGAAGCAGGGCCCCTGGCGTCTTTTCATTGACACCGCCTTGACCGGGAGATCGGTCAGCGCAGTTCCGGGTCAGGAACCGGCGCTAGATAACCAGCGTCATTACCTGGTGCAGGAGCATTCAGTCGTGGTGCTGGTAAGTGGCTAGAGAGGGGGATTCGAGTCGCTTGACAACTTCCTAGAAACCAGGCAGCCAGAGCGACAGTGCCGGCCAATAAGTGATCATCAGAACCGAGATCAGCAGAACGATAAAGAAAGGAACTGTCGCTTTATAAATGGTGATAATCGGCTGATCGAAACGATAACTGGAGATAAACAGGTTAAGGCCGATCGGCGGGGTCAGGTAGCCGAGTTGCATGTTAGCCAGAAAGATGATACCGAGATGGAGAGGATCGATGCCGAAGCCGATCGCCACCGGCAGGATCAGCGGTACCACCAGCACCAAGGCTGAGAAGATATCGAGAATCGCGCCAAGGACCAGTAAAAAGAGGTTGAGCAGCAGTAAGAAAGAGAGTGGGCTGCTGACATGCTCCTTGACCAAGGCAAAAAGTTGGCCGGGCACGCCAGCATCGATCATGAAGGTGGTCGAGGCCAGAGACAAGCCGAGAATCAGCATGATGCCGCCCACCAGGCCCATTGATTTATGAACAATAGTCGGCAGCTGCCGCCACGAAATCTCCCGCAGGATAAATACCTCGACAACCAGCACATAGACGGCTGAGACCGTCGCCGCCTCGGAAACAGCAAAGTAACCGCTGTAGATACCGCCAAGAACCAAAATCGGCAGCGGGATCTCCCAGATCGATTCCCGGATCGCGGCGAATAGCTGCCGTCCTGAAAAACTCTCGATCGGCACCCGGTTCTTGCGGTTGCGCCAGAGGGTCCAGACGCCAAGCAGAACCAGCATCAAAAGTCCCGGCAGCAGGCCAGCGGCAAACAGACGATCGATCGACACCTCGGCGCCGACTGTGGCCTGCTGGGCAACGATGCCGTAAAGAATAAGCGGCAAAGAAGGGGCAAACAACAGACCGAGACTGCCGGAAGTGGTCACCAGTCCCAGGCTGAAGCTTTCTCCATAGCCATCTTCGAGCAAAGCCGGATAGAGCAGCGCGCCCAGGGCGATTATCGTCACTCCGGAGGCGCCGGTAAAGGCGGTAAAAAAAGCGCAGGCGACCAGCGCCACGATTGCCAGACCGCCCGGAATCCAGCCGATAAAGGCTCGGGTCAACCGGACCAGTCGGCCCGGCGCACCGCTTTCGCTGAGCAGGTAACCGACAAAGGTAAAGAGCGGGATCGCCAGCAGGATTGGTATTTCGGCAATCCGAAAGACCTCAATCGCCATCACCGACAGATCAATATCGGACTCATGAAAGCCCCACATGGTGCTGGCGGCAATGATGGCAAAGAGTGGCGCGCCAGATAGGGCAAAGAGCAGCAGGATTATTCCGAAGATCATGCCGCCCTCCACAAGTCAATCGCCTGACGGGCATGCACATAGAGAAAAAGGGTGTAACGGTAGGCGATGATGGCAAAGGCGAGCGGGATCACCACCTGAAACGGCCAGGCTGGCCAACCATCAAAGAGGGTTGCGCCATACTCCCATTCACCATAGACAAAACAGGCGGAGTGCCAGGCGAGCAGGGCACAGACCGCAACGGTAAAGAGGTCGAGGATAGCACGAACCGACAGCGCGTGCCTGTCGTTGAGAACTCTGGAGAGCAGATCGATGACAATATGTCGGTCGTCGCGGCTGGCAGCAACGGCACCGGCCATAGCTATCCACAGGACAAGCAGACGGAGCAGCTCATCAGTCCAGACAAAGCTGCTGCCGAAAAAATTTCGTTGCACAATCTGCAGAGTGCCAAACCCGATCATGGCGACCAGGATCAAAGTAAGGAAACTATCTTCACAGACCGTGCAGATTGAGCGCAAGCGCTGCACGAAATGTCGAAAAGAGGAACTCATTGCTGGAGGTTGACCTTGCCGTTGCGATACTGATCAAGCAACGCCTGCATCCTGTCATACAGCTCAGCAGAGAAGGCCCCTTCCTGACGCATCCTGGCAACCAGCTCGCTGGCAATGCCGTGCCATATCGCAATCTCTTCCGGCGGCGAATCGACGAATTCTATTCCCGTGTCAGCCATAGCCTGAATCGCCGCTTGGTTGTCAATGCGGTTGGATCGATTGATCCGGGTATAGATACTCTCCATCACTTCACGCACGTCCTGTTGGTCAGCGACAGAGATGCCTGAGAAGGCTTTCTTGTCGATAATCATGGTTGCGTAAAGGTAGGAGAGCAGCGTATTGGTCACGTACTTGATCCTCGTGTGCCACTGAAAGGCCAGGGCGCCAATCGGCGACGCAGCGATCACTTCAACCAGTCCAGCCTGCAGGCCGGTCATAGTATCAGTGATCGGCAGGGTGACCGGTGCCAACCCGAGGGCCTCCATCGCCCGGTAGCTGACGACGTCCCCCTCCGGCACCCAGATTTTTCGTCCCCTTACATCGTCGATGATTCTGACCGGTTCTCCCGACATCAGCAGAGCAAAACCACCTTCGGCGAAACCGAAACAGACAAAGCCTTCCTCCTCGATCGTCTTTTTGAGGTCGGTGTCCATACGGCTGCGGACGTAATCAACTTCATCGTAAGAGCGAAAGATCAACGGCAAACCGTACAGGTTGATATCGGGTGATATATCATTGAGGGCTCCAGAGATAAAAGCTCCACCCTGCAACTGCCCGACCCGCATCTTGCGAAGCACGCTCTTGTCATTGCCCATCACGCCGCCGGCGAAAAACTTGATTGTTACCCTGCCGTCGGTGCGCTGCCCGATCTCGGTCGCGCCAGCCCGCATTTCACGCATCCAGCCAGAACCTTCCGGTGCGGCGGTTGCGATCTTGAAGGTGGTCGCGGAAAGGGTCGCCGGAAGCAGCAGGCCCAGCAGAAGCAGAGGGAACCATTGCCTGACTTTCATCGCTGTTGTCCTCTTCGGCTCAAAAGTAATCCCCGGCGCTATCCAGAAGGACCCTGGCCCGGCGTTTTGCCAAACTGTTCATCAAGGTCAGGCCGGGGGCATCGACCGGCATTTGCAGAACCTCACCCAGCAGGCGATCATGCAGTTCACGATCATAGATCAGACGAGCATAGTACTCGGCGAAATCAGTCCGGGCTGACAGGTTGCGGCCAGCGGATAATTCGAGTGCTCTCTCGAAATGCGCCCTGGCCTCTTCCGGCTTACCTCCAAGTGACGGTGGCCGTAGCGTCTTCAGAATTCCGAGGTAAACATGTGCGGTCCCATAACGAAAATCTTCCCGCAGTACGACGATACGCTCCAGGACCGCTTCGATCTTTGGCAGCTCGGCAGCGACCAACCAGTTGTCACGATTGGCATTGGCCCAGGCCAGCCAACCGTTCGCATAACTGAGCAGGATCGGCACCTCGTCGGCATCAAATTTTTCCAGCAGCTCTAAAAACTTCTTGAAATCGAGCTTTGCGAGCTCACCATCAATACCGGCGGAGAGGCAGAAGGCTTTCTCGCCGTAGGTGCGCGCCCGCTCAGCCAGCAGACTGGCCCGCTCCGGCTCATGTTGGAACAGCCCGGCAAAGGAGCTGTAGAGATCGGCCCCGGTGCTGAGGCGGTCAACATTTTCCGGATCAGCCTCGATCATCGCATCGGCGGCGATGAGTAAAGTCGGCAGAGCCTCGCGCACCGTCTCCGGATCAGGCTGATTCATGATCGCCTGGGACAAGCCATCCTGCAGACCGGAAAGGCCACAGGCTGGAAGCATCAGGAGGCCCAACAGAAAGAGACTATTGAACACATGTCGAATCTTTTCGTATGGCTTCGTCATGTCCTGTCCCGCAAAGTCTTCCGATAATATCTTCTCTGAGAAGAACGCTGTTTTAGTCCATTGGAACCCTAACAAAAAAACTTGAAAATTAAAAGGGGACCGGTCAATTCGATTGATAAAACCGTAAAATCAAAAGGCCATGTCGACCATAAGTTCTTAAGAACCAACCGGTCGTCGCAATTTTTAATCGGCAGAACAGATATTTTTTCATCTTCACATTATCGTGGCTCAGCCCGGATTCTGATATATACTGGACCAACTGGAGGTCTCATGGCTGATTCCGAACAATACAATCATCTCATCGCGGAAATGCGCAAAGAAGAGCAGTCTCGCCAGGCTGGATACCGGGAAAAGGCTCTGAAACTCTTCCCCCATGTCTGCGGTCGTTGCACCCGGGAGTTCGAGGGCAAAAAACTCCGCGAGTTGACAGTGCATCATAAAGACCACAACCACGACAACAATCCCGCCGACGGCGGCAACTGGGAACTTCTGTGCCTCTACTGCCACGATCACGAGCATACCCGCGGGGTTCAGGAACAGCGCAGCACGGACAACTCTACCGTTCGACAGGAAAAACCTTCCCTTGCCCACTCGCCCTTCGCTGCACTGGAGGACCGACTCAAACGATCAAAGTAGTTCAGCCCAACCGGGGAAGATGCTACGTGCAAGGATGAATTGGCAGGAGAGGGCAGCCGCTGAGCGACGACGTCACCAATCAGTCGAGCAGTTGGGGACACTCCCCGGGGAGTGTCCCCACCTACATTTACAATCGTTCTAAAACCTGCCTAACATCATCTTGGAAAACTTCATAATATTTCTCGCCAGCAAAAGATCTGCTCTCCCTTAAAGGCTGCCCCATTCCGGCATTCCCAAGTAATACTCCGATTTTCCCAGCCAGGCGACGCCACTCCGAAGCCAGTAACAAAGCATCGAGTGTTTGTCGTTTAGGATCTGACACGCCAAGCCAAAGGATCTCAAGTGCACGGAACAACGGAACTGAATTCACCCAGGGGGTCAATCCAACCGGGCGTAGTAACGCATCAAGGGTCCCCATGGCGAGGGAGTATCTTTTTTCGCGAGCACTGGTTCGCACTTGGACAACTCCAGAACGTACCATTTCCGCCAGCACATTCTGGGTTGAGCGTGGGTTCTGCCCAATCAACTTGGCTATAAGTGATGGATGGATTTCATCGCAGGAGCCGAGGAGGCAGAGGATTTCACAACGGACATTTACGCCCAACAGAGCTCTCAATCGCAGCAAAAGGGTTGGCATGCCTTCACTTGGGAACGGTTGAGAAAGGTTCCTTTTTTTGACGGGCGGGCGCAGCAACCCATGTCGCTGAAAAATCTCATCACAATCATTTGGCGACGGCATCGGTCGCCCATCCTTCATATAGAAGAGAGGCGTTTCGTTGTCCTGAAAGTATTTTGTCGCCAGCTTTTTCCATTTAAGAGCTACAGCCGATTTTTGGCCAAGCAGCTCGGCAACGGCGCTCAGTTCGGCCTTGGCCTGGAAATCAAAATGTTTCACCAGATTATGAAGTCGCTGAACATTCAGGTAATCCCCGTTGACCTCCAGCCAATCCATGACCTCGTCAAAAAGACGCGCATCGTAACGTGCAACGGTCAACGTCAGCAGAAGAAGAGCTTCCGGGTCAACCACCTTCGATTCATCGGAACGGCTATACCCTGAGACACCGATAGCTGACCATTGCCGCCACAGGAGATCCAGAAGACTTTCGAGAATTGTCTTTTTAAATTCGCTCAAGGAGGTGTTCATAGCCAAACTTTCCGAAAAACATTTTTATATTTTCCAGGTAACCATCGGACGAATCATGGGTTCGTGACCACGCAACGGCTCCCAGCAACTCATCATCGGTCGGGTCTAACTCTTGAAGGTCAGTTGCATGATAACTGCCGAATTGGTCGACGGCAGCATAAAGCTTGAAGTAGATCTGGTCGATTCGGTCAATGAACGCAACCGTCAGCTTTTCACCAAAGCTCTCCCAGCTCAAACGATCAGAAAATCCACCAGGGAGACCAAGACGATAAAGCCCGCCTTCGCCACTGCTGGGACCATTATTTAACCAATCTTTCGGAAGCCCCAGATCCTCTGCCACTTCGAGGGCAGCGGTTGCCAATGCTTCCGGAAGTGGCGCCGGATCAACCAGTTGGCCTTCTTCATCCGCCATCGCCACGATGTCAACATCCCTGGTGGCTCGCATGACCAGCTTAGTTGCGACCAAGGCGGTTCCTCCACAAACCACCAGATTGAAATTTGGAGCTGCTGCGATATTCAAGCGTCCATTCAATAATCGCAAGGCAGTGTCAAACTGCTCATATTGATACGTCATTGAATCTCCTAGTTCGCGTTATACGCACTATAAATGACATTTACTGGATTTTCAACAAAATTCCATGTTGAAGCATCCAGCTTAGCAAGTATCTGATATATGGCTCGAAACTCAGGATCAAATCATCTCCACAAAATTACGCACGTATTCCAGCAACGGCTGCTGGATCCGGCCCTTGTTCTCGGTATCCCCGATTAAAAGACTATAGGCTTGTTATTGGTGTCAAAAATCGACCCATAGTGGGCTTTTTGGGGTAAAATGAGGGGAGGATTTGTGTGATTTCAGTTAGACAAGTTGGTCCGACCCCGATGGGCGTACCATACGATTGTATGGTAATCAAGAACGATAATTAAAGGTGCTTATAATCTGAAGTTGCCTTATCCCCAACTCCCTTATGCCCCCCGAATTCTGTACAATTTGAGAACCGCCGCCAATCTTCAGCCGTGCTTGATGAAGCTGTTATTCTTAAGCTCATCGAAAGCCTGCTGCAGCTCTGCCCGGGTATTCATGACGATCGGCCCACCCCAGGCGATCGGTTCACCCAGCGGCTTGCCGCCCACCAGCAGAAAGCTCAGGCCCTCTTCACCGGCGGTGATCACGACCTGCTCGCCCTTGTCAAACAACACCAGCGACCGGTTGCCCAGCAAATCATCAGACGTTTCATCAAACAGGCCCTTGCCGCCATGCACATAGGCAAACACGGTATGATCCTGCGCGGTGGGGTGAATAAAGAGCGCGCGGGGAGGCAAGGTCACATCGAGGTATTGCGGCTCGATCATCACATCCTGCACCGGACCTCGCACCCCGCCTAACTGCCCGCAAAGCACATTGATCGTGGCCCCGCTGTCGAGAGTCACGGTCGGGATCTGTGCGGCGCCGATATCGCGATAGCGCGGGTGCATCATCTTGTCGGCTGCCCGCAGGTTAGCCCAGAGCTGAAACCCTTCCATCCTTCCTTCAACATCGCCTTTCGGCATCTCCTGGTGAATGATGCCGCTGCCGGCCGTCATCCACTGCACATCGCCGCCGCGGATATCGCCGCTGTTGCCGAGGCTGTCACCATGTTCCACGTCGCCCTTGAGCACGTAGGTGATAGTCTCGATGCCGCGATGCGGGTGCCATGGGAAGCCTTTTATGAAATGCTCCGGCGAGTCGGAACGGAAATCATCGAGTAGCAGGAAGGGGTCAAACAACAGCACGTCATTGTTGCCAAACGCCCGGTGCAGGTGAACCCCGGCGCCCTCCATAGTTGGCATGCTGGTCGATACGCGTTTGATCTCTCTGGTCGTCATCAAGGCCTCCTGATGGTGATGAACAGGTTTGAAAAAAACATTATACCAGCTGCGGGCGGCTGGTTTGTATTTCAGGATTAAGCAGGGGAATTTTGTATACGGGGACACTCCCCGGGGAGTGTTCCCAACTCGAGGAAGGCTAGCTGTTTGATGCCTCAACAAGCGTCGCGATTGGAAGGAACAGAGTAAGCGGATTGTTTTGCAACGCTATGAAACCATAGCCTTCATAGAATCTTTTCGCTCGATCATTTTTTGCATCTACAAAAAACCCCACAATTCCAAAATTATCGGCTAATGCTATAGTGCGCTTCATTGCATCTGCCATCAACATTCCACCGAGTCTCTGGCCTTGGCATTCAACAGAAACGGCTAATCTCCCCAATTTTGCAGCAGGAACTTTACCGGGCAATCTTTTAGCATACTTATTAGGCACCCCTGCCGTTACAACCTCACAAATTGCCAATGTAAAATAGCCCAGAATTTTTTCTGGGCTATTCGTGTCAACACAGACAAAAGTTTTAGAAATTCCCTTGTCGATATGCTGCCTTGCAGTTTCTTGAAGATATTTATTTAATGCCTCTTCGCCACAATTGAAACCTGTCCTGTCGTGGCCTTTGTCTAGAGGCACAATCTCGCGCATCAAAAGTTCTCCTTGTGCGCTTGAAAAGCATCTTTCAGTTTATCGTTTGCCTCAGGTGGATTGTCTAAAGCTTCAATAAACTTTTTAGACGCCTGTGAGGACAAAAAGACAAACCTATCTTCCTCAATTATCTTCTTTGCTTTTTCGTAAGAAGACTGAACAACAAATTGGTTAATTGTAGAGCCAACGAGAGCTGCTGCTTCAGACAAAAGAGCATGCATGTCTTCTGTGACACGTGTTGTGATTCTAGGATCTTTTACGTCAAAGGGTTTTTTTAGGGCTGTAGCGCTCATCTCACACCTCCCTGTGTGTTGTTTACGAAGATGTTACCAAAGTGGTGCCATTTTGGCAACCACAAAGTGCCATTTTGGCACCAGGAGAGCTTGAGTTAAAGCATAATAAATCCCAAAGAATATCTTGATTTTAAGTGTCTATGGCTCCCAGGCGTCACTTGCAATTAAGTGAGGTGTCCCCCGAATTCCAGGATGAAGAGTCAGAGGGTTGAGGAAAATCCTGCGGATCGAGGCCAACGGCCCGCGCTGTGTCCATGAGCTCCTGCCAGCTGTTGGCGTCGATCGGGATGCCGGTCTGCTGACGCTGCGCCATGGCCAGTCGCTCCGGCGTGCCGGCGATCATGACTGGAGCTTTTGCAGCTGCAACCGTCGACGAACTGAGGACGTAGTCGGTCAGGGCATCGATCTCCCGCTTCATCCAATCGACATCGACCAACCGGGCGGGGTCGACGATGAAGGTAAGCATGTTGTTGATGATGCTGCCGTGGGCCGTATTGCCCGGCTGGATGGTGCCGCCTCCGGTCAGGGCACCGGCCAGCATTTCGCAGAAAAAAGCTATCCCGAACCCCTTGTAGTCGCCAAACGGGGTCAGGGCGCCGCGCGGTTCGGCGAGCAATACGCGCGGATCGGTGGTCGGCTGGCCTTTCGCATCGAGCAGACAACCTTCGTCGACCGGCTGGCCTGCGTAGAGGGCGACGCGCGCCTTGCCGAGCGCGATCTTGCTGGTGGCCATGTCGAGCATGGCGGCGGGGTGCTGTCCGGTGGCCGGCATGGCGAAGCAGATCGGGTTGGTCAGCAAGCGGGCTTCGGCGCCGTTGTAGGCAGTCACCAGCGGCGGGTGGTCGGTGACGTTGACAAAATGCAGCGAGATCAGACCGGCGGCAATCGCCTGCTCGCCGTAGCTGCCGACCCTGCCGATGTGGTGAGTATTGCGCAGCGCCATCAGGACCAGGCCGGTCTCACGACAACGCCCGATCGCCTGGTCCATAGCTTCGCGGGCCACCCTCTGGCCAAAACCGCGCTGGCCGTCAAACACCATGATAGGTCCGGAATCGCTGACCTGCCCGACCGGTGTGTTCGGCTTGAGGAGCCCGGCCTTGATCGATTTAACATAGGTCGGCACCATCCCGGCGCCGTGGCTGTCATGGCCGGTGAGGTTGGCGCGGACCAGATGATCGGCGACAATGCAGACCTCTTCTTTGGCGCTACCGGCAGCGCTGAGGATCGCTGAAACGACCTTGTGCAGGGATTGCTCTGAGATAGGCATGCGGGCTCCGGGGATGATGATTCGGCAAGGCTCCGGGGACACTCAAAAGGGACACTCAAAAGGGACACTCTATCTTGAGTGTCCCCGACTCAAAGAGGGGGGTGGTATCTCGAGTGTCCCCGACTCCACTGGTAGCACAAAAAGAGCTATTAAGAGTGGCAGCTTAAAAACAGCCGACACCATGAAAACCTTTTTGCACAACTTGACGCACACAACCCCCACTGACCACAACCGGCGGGGCTCGGCCCGCCAGCCGACGTACTTTTGCCCGGCAGCAAGAGTAAGCAAAAGTGCCGTTCTCCTGGCGGAGGGCATATTCCTTTGCATGGTTTCCTTGGTTTCTATGGAGGGCTAAATAGGGTATCCGGCCCTGTTCAGGGGGCCTCTCTCCTGTGCTTTCTTGTAGCGAGAAGAGTAACAACACCGATTATTTAATGTATTGCTGAGGGAGAGGACCTCAAGGGCCTCGGTTCCTGCGGGAGATCGGTAGCCCGTCGCATATCCTGCGACTCAGCCATTTAGTAACACCGTCACCTGGAGCAAATCATGCCCTCCGCCAGGAGAATCAGCTTTTTTGCATCCTTTTTTAGCGTTGAAAAAAGAATGTCGTCTGGCAGTACGAGAACTGCCGGTCTTGATTTTGATTACAAAACCAAACTTGAAAGCAAAACAGCAATTGGACGCTGATCAAATCTGATGAATGCTGATTAAGCCAACCCTAAGCTTTGGAGGTTAAGCCTAGGAGTTCCAGGGACACCTCACTTAATTATTAATTATAAATAAATCAGCTAGCCCCGGAATTTCGGTTTCCGCATCAGAAACGGTGGGACGCGGTTTCTCTCTGGGCCACAAACCATCTTTACTCATTTTGTCCCCCCAGACAAAACAAGGGCACCACGCCAAGCGCGACACCCTCCCTTTAAAACCAACATCAATTTGCCTTTGTCGTTGCTCCGGCAAACCAATGACATCATCAGAAGTGCCAGAATATACTAAAGATTAACAATCTACAACAACTTACCAGGTTATGTGCTTCGACGGCTCCAGCCTCTATCCAGCTACGGTTTCCAGGTTCAATTTTCATGGTTCAACAAAGACCATGAAAAATGATACATTCGAAAACCAATAAACCTGGTGCAAATAGACCCGGGTTCAAAACAAGCGAGGCGCACGATGAAAAAAATTGTTTTGGGAGCAGTTCTGGTTCTACTGCTTACCCTTGGATTGACCGTTTACTTGCTGTTGTCCAACCTTGACGGCATGGTCAAAACGGCCATAGAAAAGTACGGGTCGGAGGCGACGCAGACGGTCGTAAGCGTAGAGAAGGTTGAGCTCGGGCTGAAAAACGGCTCTGGAGCAATCCGCGGTCTCACGGTCGGTAACCCGCAAGGATTTGCTGCAAAACAGGCTTTTTCTTTCGGCGAGATCGCAACCAAGATCGATCTCAAGTCTCTCTCGGCAGAGATATTCATCATTGAAAACATCACCATCCAGGCACCGGAAGTTTTTTTCGAGCTGAATGCGTCGGGCACGAACAATCTCGAAAATCTCAAACAGAACCTTTCGTCCAGGACGGCGGCAACAGCCGAGGGCAAGCCCCCCTCTTCCGGCAAGGATGGTGGAGCGGAACCAAAACTGATCATCCGCAAACTTCTCATTACTAACGGCAACATCCACGCCAGCGTGGTTCCGTTGGACAAAAATTACGAACTGAAGCTACCACCCGTAGAGCTCAAGAATCTAGGCGGCAAAAACGGTGCAACGCCGACGCAAATCGCCGATCAGTTGCTTAAAGTGCTGACTGAACGGGCTCTGATTGCGGTCAAGAAGAAAGGCATCGATCAATACAAGGCGCAGCTCGAAGGCGAAGTCAACAAGCGGCTGGAAGCCGAAACGGGGAAGCTCGACGAAAAGGTTGGTGACAAGCTGAAAGGTGTGCTCGGCTACTAAGCACCGTCCTTTAACCCGGGCTGATTGCCTGGCGACGCAATCAGCCGCCGCTTGTCGACCGAACGCAGTTTCTTGATCTCCCTCTCGCGGCGGCTGGCGCTGCTGCGATCGTGGCCACTTTCCAGGTAGACGAGCTGGCGTGGCAGACGGCCGTGAAAGTATTTGGCGCCTGTTCCGGCCGCGTGCTGGGCAAAACGTCGCTCGACATCGGTGGTAATGCCAGTGTACAGAGAATCATCCGAACAGAGAATCATGTAAACCTGCCAATTCTTGTAAGCGTTTTTGTTCTCGTCGATAACCACTATTTCAACAAATCCTTAAGGTACGAGGTAACTGCCATGAGTGACAAACCCCTGATCCAGATTGAAACCAGCCACGGCGAAATCTTTCTGGAGCTCGACCGCGACAAGGCTCCGGTCAGCGTCGAGAACTTCATCGCCTATGCCAAGGCCGGCCACTATGACGGCACCATCTTCCACCGCGTCATCAAGGGCTTCATGATCCAGGGCGGCGGCCTGACTCCGGACATGCAGGAGAAGCCGACCCGTGAGCCGATCATCAACGAAGCGACCAACAAGCTGAAGAACAAAATCGGCACGGTCGCCATGGGCCGCACCGGCGAAATCAACAGCGCGACCGCCCAGTTCTACATCAACACCGAAAACAACAAAGACCTCGACCATGGCGGGTTGAAGCCTGAGATGTACGGTTACGCCGTGTTTGGCCAGGTCGTCGACGGCATGGATGTGGTCTACACCATCGAGCAGCAGGCAACCACCAGCACCGCCGGGTACGACGATGTGCCGCAGGTGCCGGTGGTCATCGAATCCGTGGTTGTCCTCGACTAGTTTCTGTTTGGAAACCGCCCTTTTCCGCTATCTCGGCGTCAACCTGTGCATTTGTTTGTGCGGCGTAAAATACTACGCCTCCGCTCAAAGGCTTGGTTTCCTTGACCTTGCGAAAAATTGCTGGTTTCCAAATCAGAAACTGACACTGTATCCATCCGGAGTTTCCGGGTGGATACCAGACTAGCGGCCTGTTGGACCATACAGGCCGAAGCGAAGAATTACAGGTTCAGGTTCGGCTCAGGGTTTTTTTATTCCGGGCCGCGTTCCGCCAGCCAGATGGTATGCAGATCGCCTTTGTTAGCGTGCTCATACACCCTGGTTTGCCTGACGTTGAAGCCTGTCTTGCGCAAGCGCTCCGTGAAGTTTCGGTCCGGGGCGGCCGACCATACTGCCAGCAAACCTTCCGGCCGCAAGGCCGCGTAGGAGACAATCAGCCCATCCATACTGTAGAGCCAATTATTTTTTGTACGGGTCAAGCCCTGGGGGCCGTTATCGACATCGAGCAGGATGGCGTCGAAAGCTTGCCGCTCGGCCTTTAAAACCTTGGCAACATCACCTTCCCGAACCGTGGTGCGTTTATCCTGCAACGGGTGGCCCGCATAAGCACCGAGAGGGCCGCGGTTCCAAGCCACCACCGCAGGCACCAGCTCGGCGACCACCACCTCGGCATTGTCGCCAAGGTGCCGCAGCGCGGCGGCGAGTGTAAAACCCATACCCAATCCGCCGATCAGGACACGGGGCTGGGGGCGGCCGGCAATTTTGCTGCAGGTCAGGCCGGCCAACGCATCTTCGGACTCATGGGCCCAACTGTTCATCAACACCCCACCCCCGACAATACTGATTGAAAATTCGGAATCGCGCTGATGAAGTTGCAGATCACCGCCATTCCCGGGTATCTGGGCCGTGTCGAGCAAGGTCCAGGGCCGGTCTGATTCGTCAGGCTTCATAAAACCAACGCCACGAGAAGAGTAGGGACGGTCAGGTTGAGGATATTCAGAACAGGAAACGGGCAGTTGCAGAAGACAATTGTTTTTTTCACACAGACCTCTCGCAGGGTTACAGATCAACAAAAACAGCCAAGAAACATTGGTTGAAAACAGACCAACCAGAAAAAAATTTTATTTTGCCTCTTTTTTTTATTGATTGCGGTCGCACCAGGCAGCGCCATTAACAAAATCGTGGTTGCGCTATCAAAACCTATTAACTACGGCAGGTTATGATGATTATACGGCAAAAGTCGGCGCCCTGGGTCTGTTCAAACATAGCCAATGAACAGAATTTAAACCACCGGTCTACCCTGCAAAACACAGAGATTCATAACATGCTGTTTTAATTTGATATTTTAAAAAAATACCCCTTGCCAGACGGATTATTATGCTCTATCTTTGTCTCACGTAGGCGCTATCAGTTAATTTTAACCATATCTGGACAAAGGAAAAAGCCATGAAATGCCCCATTTGCAAAAGCTTTAAAAACAGTGAAATCGATCTGCATGTCGATGGTTTTTACGAAGACCTGTTCGAATGCGCCGTCTGTGGCAGCAGCTGGTCCGTCAACCACGGGCTGACTGAAGTCGTCAAGGATACGCAGCAGGCCTCCTTTCTCGAGGCTCTCACCGAATGCGTCGAAGGTGATGATTACTCTTTTGCCGCGTAAGCGGAATCCGCACCACAACCTGTCACGGCCAGACGCAACGTGTCACGGCCGTCCACGACCCTTGAGCTAACAGATCCGGCCCTGCCGGATCTGGCTGCATGCTGACCGGTCATGGTGTGCAGTAGCACAAGCCGTCGTTGTTTCCTGCCGGCGGATGACCTTGCCGCCTCAATGCTCATGATAACCCATCACCACCAGCACACAGCTGCCGTCTGCAATGACGTTGATACCGGCCTCTTCACAGGCTGACACGGCCAGAGCACTTTCGGCGCCGGGCTGCATCCAGATATTCCTGATCCCCCTGGCAATCGCCTGCTCGACCACCTTTTCCGTCACCTGCGGCGGCGTGATAATTGAGATGCTGCTGACATGGTCTGGCAGATCACTGACCGAAGCCACGCAGACCAGACCTTCAATCTGCTTTTCCACCGGGTTCACCGGCACAACAATACGCTGATTCTGCTGGTAGCAACGCAGCACCTTGTTGCCATACTTGTGGGGTTTGGATGAAGCGCCAACGACACCAAAAGCCTCTGCGCCGAGAAAAGTGTCGATGCGTTCGGAAATAGTCATGGGAAAGCTCCTTATATGCTTCAAGTATCTCCCGCCTATTCTAACCCAAGTGGCTTTTTCAGGGTAAGATGCGGTGGATCAGATCAAACAGGAGACCGGGAAAGAGGCCGAACAGAAGCACGGCACGAGGTACAGACAGCGAGGACCGCATGCTCGATAGCTGTGCCGGCATGCCAACGTGCTGGCAGACTCATCGGACTGGAAGAGCAGGATGGTCACGCGCAGATAGAAGGCGAAGGAGATCACCGAGGCCAGGACACCGATCAGGACCAGGCCCAGATAGCCGGACTGCAGCGCGGCGTCAAAAACTGCGAATTTGGCCATGAAACCGGCCGTGGCGGGCAGGCCGGCCAGCGACAGCAGCAGCAGGGTCAAGCACGCCGCAGCGCACCGGATGCCGGTGGCCAAGACCGCGCCACTGATCAAACTCCATCGGTTCGCCACGTTCGTCGGCGAGAGAGGCAATCACGGCAAAAGCGCCAAAGCTGGTGATCACGTAAATCACCACGTAGAAGGTCGTCGCGGCCAGGCCCTCTGAGGTCTGGCAGAGCAGACCGACCAGAAGCGTTCCCATGTGCGTCACAGATGAGTAGGCAAGCAGGCGTTTCAGGTTCTTCTGGCCGAGGGCGCTGAAAGCACCAACCAGCATGGTCAACGCCGCCAGCAGCCAGAGCAGGTCGATCAGGTCATGCCAGACCGGCCCGGCCATCGCCAGCAGGCCGACCAGGGCAGCGACCACCGCACCCTTGGAACCGGTGGCCAGCAAGCCGCCAACCGGCGCAGGAGCGCCCTGGTAAACATCGGGTGTCCACAGATGGAAGGGCGCCAGTGAAATCTTGAAACCAACCGCAATCAACACCATACCCCAGCCGAGCAGACCCCAGGCGTGCAGTTCGCCCGTCGCTGTCGTAGAGCTGGACCACCGCCTCAGGCAGGGCCAGGGTGCCGGACGAGGCATAGATCAAGGCAATACCGAAGGCCATGAAACCGGTGGCCACCGCGCCCATCAGCAGATACTTGAGACCGGCTTCGGCGGCCAGTTCGCAGCGCCGGTTGCAGGCAATCAGGATGTAGAACGCCAGGGTAAAGGTTTCGAGGGCGAGGAACAGGCCGAGCAGGTGCGTCGCCGACGAGAGCAGAGCCATGCCTGCAGCGGCATAGAGCACCAGCGACACATATTCACCGGCGCCAATTTTCTTTTCAATGATATAGCGGGCAGCAATCATCAATCCGGCCGCGGCCAGCAATGACCAGAGAATGGTAAAGAAACGCGCGTAACCGCCGGCACTGAAGAGGCCGGCAATTTCAGCGGCCGGCGGTGGCACCAGGCCGGCAGCAACGGCCGCCAGCAGGGCGGTTGCAATCCCGCCGGCAAGCAGCGGGCGCGGTTCGCGATACCAGGCGCCGGCCATCAGGATAGCTCGTCCCGCCAAAGACAAGGATCAGGATCGGCAACAAGGCGAGCAGGTCAAGCAGACTCATGGCAGACCTCCCGCCAACAGGGTTGCAACGGTGCCGTGCAGCGGCGCCAGGAACGGTTCAGGATAGAGCGCCGAGCCAGACCACCAGGATCGCCATCGGCAGCAGGATCAGCCATTCGCGCGCGGTCAGATCAGGCATTGCTCGCGTTCCGACTGAGGCGGCCCCCAGAGGACACCCTGAACCAGGCGCAGCATATAGGCTGCCGCAAAAACCACCCCCAGCAGGGCAACGACAGCCCAGAGCGGATGCTGCTGGAAGGTGCCGAGCAGGACCAGGATCTCACCGGCAAAGTTGGCCAGGCCAGGCAAGCCGAGAGACGCCAGAGAAAAGAGCAGGAAGAAAAAGGCCAGACAGGGCACCTGCCCCCAGAGTCCGCCAAGTTCCTGCATGCTGCGCGTGCCGGTCCGCTCGCGAATCAGGGTGACCAGGACAAAGAGCGCGCCCGTGGTAATGCCGTGGGTCACCATCAGCAGAATGCTGCCCTCCCAGGCCGTCAACTGCCAGGCCGCCAGGCCGAGCACCACCAGACCGAGGTGGGAAATCGACGAATAGGCGAGCAGGCGCTTGATGTCATCCTGATGATAGGCACTCCAGGCGGCGTGAAAGAGTCCGACCAGGGCCAGCACACCAAGGATCGGCAGGAAGCTCGCGGTGGCATTGGGGAAGAGCGGGAAAGCGACGCGAATCAGGCCGTAGATACCGGTCTTCAGCAACAGGCCGGTCAGATCGAGAGAGCCGGCGGCCGGGGCTTCGGTCAGGGCATCGGTCAGCCAGGTGTGAAACGGCACCAGCGGCGACTTGACGATGAAGGCCGCCATGAACCCGGCAAACAGCCAGCCTTCCTGGGCAGCGCTCAACTGCGTCTGCATCAGCTCGCCGATGACAAAGGTATAAACACCGCTCTGCGCGCCATGAATCTGGTAGAGCGCGATCATGGCGATCAGCATGCAGAGGCTGCCGACCAGGGTGTAGAGGAAAAACTTGAGCGCCGCCTGACGACGGTTGACGCCGCCCCAGACACTGATCAGGAAGAACATCGGAATCAGCGCCACTTCCCAGAAGAGGTAGAAAAGCACCAGGTCGTAGGCGAGGAAAATCCCCATCAGACCGGCTTCCAGCAAGAGCAGCAGCGCAAAGAAGCTGGCGACGTGGCGCTCGACCCGCCAGGCGAGCAGCACGGCGGCAATTTGCATGAAGGCCGTGAGCAGAACCATCAGCAGGGCGATGCCGTCCATCGCCAGCACATAGCGGATACCGTAGCGCTCGATCCAGGCAACATCTTCGTAAAGCAGCCAGCGACCGTCAGCCCTGACCGTGACAGACAAACAGGTAAACGGCTACGGCGAAGACGGCCAGCGACGTGGCCAGCGCCAGCCAGCGACATTCTGCGGGGCGATCTTTGTGCAGCAGGCAGAGCAGCGCACCGACCAGCGGCAACACGACCAGCAGGGTCAACCAGGGAAATTGCGGAAGGCTTGTCAACGCTGATCATCAGTGCCCTCCCCCATTGACCAGTTTCAACAGGAACCAGCCGAGCAGAATCAGGAAACCCCAGGCAAAGGCAGACAGGTAGGTGGTCAGGCGTCCGGTGGCCAGCTGCACAAGCGAGGCGCCCCAACCGGTGGCCAGGCGCGCCAGGCCATTGATGCTGCCGTCAAAGAGAGTACGGTCACAGCCGGAGGAACAGAAGCGGGCCATGGCCGTAAAGGGACGGACAAAGAGTCGATCGACCAGCGCATCCGCATACCAGCCATTCAACAGGAACCGGCTGACGACGTTATCCAGAGGGGCCTGATAGTTGCGATAACGTCGATGGGCGGCAAACCAGCCGAGAGCAGCGATCGCGACGGCCAGAACCGACCAGCATCCATTCCACATCATGACTGACAGTCACGGCTCGTCCGGCCAGGTCGCCATACCAATGATGCAGCGCTCTCACCGCCGCCGACAAAGGCCGGCAGGTTGAGCAGGCCACCGGCCAAACCGAACAGGGCCAGCGGCCAGAGCGGCCAGCGCATCAGCAATGGAAGCGTGTGCGGGTGACCCGTGCCGCGATACTCGCCGGCAAAGACCAGGTAAACCAGGCGGAAGGTGTAGAACGCCGTCAACAGGGCGGTCACAATCCCGATCAGCCAGAACATCTTGTAAGACGGGTCCGGATGGGTGAAGAGCGCCAGCAGGATGCCGTCTTTGGAGAAGAAGCCGCCGGTCAGACGGCAGTCCGGCCAGGCAAACCGCGCCGGCCAGAAAGACCCAGAAGAGTTCAACCGGACCGCGACGGGCCAGGCCGCCCATCTTGAAGATGTCGTTTTCATCACCGGCCAGGTGAATAACGCAGCCGGCGGCCATAAAGAGCACGGCCTTGAAGAACGCGTGGGTCAGCAGATGGAACATGGCTCCGGCGACGGTGCCGGCACCAACCGCCATGAACATGTAGCCGACCTGGCTCATGGTCGAATAGGCCAGCACCCGTTTGATCTCGCGCTGGGCCATGGCACAGCTTGCCGCGTAAATTGCCGTCAACGCGCCGATCGCCGTGATCGCGGTCATGGCGACCGCCGAGAGGGAGACCAGCGGGAAGAAGCGGCAGAGCAGGTAAACCCCGGCGGTGACCATGGTCGCGGCATGAATCAGCGCCGAGACCGGTGTCGGCCCGGCCATGGCATCGGCCAGCCAGGTCATCAGCGGCAGCTGCGCCGACTTGCCGCAGGCACCGAGCAGCAGCAACAGGCTCAGGGCGATGACCACACCCGGCGAGATCGAGGCCGCCTGGGCGTTGATCTCGCTGATCGACAGGGTGCCGGTCAGGGTAAAGAGCCAGAGCATGGCAATGCCGAGAAAGACATCGCCGACGCGGGTCACCAGAAAGGCCTTGGTGCCGGCCTTGGCGTTCTCCAGCTTGCGATACCAGAAGCCGATCAGGCCGTACGAACATAGACCCACGCCCTCCCAGCCGAGGAAAAGGACCAGCATGTTGTCGGCCAGGACAATCGCCAGCATGGCGAAGACAAACAGGTTGAGCAGGCTGAAGAAGCGCGCGTAATCGTCCTCTTTGTGCATGTAGCCGACGGCGTAGAGATGGATCAGCGTCGCCACCCCGGTCACCATCAGCGTCATCGGAGCCGCCAGGCGATCGAAAGTTGAGGGCAAAGGAGATATCGACACGTGCCGCTGTTGAGCCAGGTAAAGAGGACCGCGCGGGTTCCTTCACCTGCGGCGTAGCCCCAGAAGAGCACTGTCAGCACAAAAGCACCGGCCACGCCGATGACCGCCATGACCTCGGCAAACAGGCGCGGCAGGCGCATGCCGAAGAGCATGTTGATCACTGCACAAAAGAGCGGCAGCAGGAGTATGAGGAAGAGCAGGCTCTCGTTCATCCGCGCATCCCGTTGAATTCATCGGCGACCAGCGTGCGCTTGCGCCGCCACAAATAAACCACCATGGCCAGGGCGACAGCGACTTCGGCGGCGGTGATCGCCATGAGAAGAATGACAAAGACCTGGCCATCGGCCTGCTGCCAGTAGGCCGAGGCCGCCACAAAGACCAGCGAGGCAGCGTTGAGCATGATCTCCACGCCGATCAGGATCATCATGATCTGGCGGTGCAACAGCACACAGGTCAGGCCAAGCACAAAGAGTGCGCCAGCAAAAGCCAGGGCATGTCCAAAGGGAATCATCATTGGTCATCCCCCTTCGGCAAGGGCCGGCCAAGCAGGTAGGCACCGATGGTGGCAAACAGCAACTGAAAGGAGACGATCTCGACGGCCAGGGCATAGCGACTGAAGAGAGCTTCGCCGAGTGCCTGCGGCGCCAGGTAGAACTCACCGATCTCCTTGCCTGCCGCCGGATCCTGGAAGATCAGCAGCAGGGTGCAGACCATCAGGCTGGCAGACAACAGCACCAGCGGTACCCAACGCTGCCAGCCCGGCCCTTCGGGAGTTTCCTGCGGCGCCAGGCCAAGCATCATGATGATGAAGAGAAACAGCACCATGATCGCACCGGCATAGACGATCACCTCCCAGGCCGCCACCAGCGGTGCGCCGAGCAGGTAGAACATCAGCGCCAGGGCAAAGAGACCCGCCACCAGGTAGATCACCGCATGCACCGGGTTGCGCCGCGTGATGCAGAGCAGCGTCGCCGCGAGCATGGTGAAGCCGAGTATGTAGAAAAGAAATGACGCCATTTAAAACCCTTTTTGCCACAGAGGCACTGAGACACAGAGGAGATCTTTCTTGTCAGGAACTCTGTTATTCATGCTTTTTCTTCGTGTCTCTGTGTCTCCGTGGCTAAGGCAAAAGGCTTTTCGGGTCCACCGGACCGTATTCATCCTCGTTGCCGCCACGCTCGTTGACCACACCGATTCCCGAGTGTTCGTAAAAATTGTATTCCGTGTCCTTGCCGCAGCCGTCGATCAGCAGGTCTTCTTTTTCGTGCACCAGCTTGAGCACGTCGCGGTTGCAGATCTCGTAATCCGGCGTGGTCTGGATCGCCATGGTCGGACAGGCCTCGGTGCAGAGGCCACAGAAGATGCAGCGCGCGAAATTGATGCGGAACCAGGCTGCATAGCGGCGGCCATCGGCATCTTCGGCGGCCTGCATCGAGATACAGTCGACCGGACAGGCGGCACTGCACAGCTGACAGGCGACACAGCGCTCGCTGCCATCGGGATTACGGGTCAGCACGATGCGCGCACGGTAGCGCGGCGGCGGTATCCGCTTCTCCTCCGGATACTGGATGGTCACCGGCTTCTTGAAAAGATAGCCCAGGGTAATCCAGAACGGTTGCAAAGGTGCCTTTTATGTCACGCCAAAGATTCATTTTGATTCGTTGCCTATCATTTCTGATCCGTCACAATAATCCTAAAAACAGCAATCAGGCCACAGAGGCACGGAGACACGGAGGAAAAGCTATTAATTAGACACAACAAATTGATTTAGATTTTCTCCGTGTCTTTGTGTCTCCGTGGCAAAGGCTTTTCCCGGATTAGTTCATTGCCAGGGAGACTGCTCCCGACACCACTACATTCAGCAGCGCCAGGGGAATCAACACTTTCCAGCCGAAATGCATCAGCTGATCGTAACGCGGCCGCGGCATACTGCCGCGCGCCCAGATAAACAGGAAAGCCACAAACAGCACCTTGCCGACAAACCAGACCACCGGCGGCAGAAAGGGGCCGTGCCAGCCACCGAGGAAGAAGACGGTGGTCATGGCACCGATCACGATCAGGTTGATATATTCACCGACAAAGAACAGACCGAAACGCATGCCGGAATACTCGGTGTGGAAACCGCCAACGATCTCATTCTCTGCTTCCGGCATATCGAAAGGGGTGCGTTTCGATTCGGCCGCTATGCTGATCATGAAGATGACGAAAGCCAGAGGATGACGCAGCAGATTCGGCCAGTCCGCCTGGGCCATAACGATTTCGGTGAGCGAGAAAGACTTGGCGGTCATCACCACCGGCACCAGGGCCAGGCCGAGCGAGAGTTCGTAAGAGAGCAGCTGCGCCAGGCTGCGGATGGCGCCAAGCAGGGAATATTTCGAGTTGGAGGCCCAGCCGCCGAGGACCACGCCGTAGACGGCCAGCGAAGAAAGACCGAAAAGATAGAGCAGGCCGATATTCAGATCGCAGACCACCATCGGGATCTCGCGGCCGAACAGCGTCAGCGGCGGCGCAAAGGGCACCACGGCAAAGCTGAGCAGGGCGGTCAGGGCAGTTAGGCCGGGGGCGAAGAGGAAACAGCCACTTGTCGGCCCGGTCGGGGACAAAGTCCTCCTTGGTGATCAGCTTGATAACGTCGCACAGCGGCTGGATCATACCACCGGGACCGACCCGGTTCGGACCGTAGCGCATCTGCATGCGACCGAGAATTTTACGCTCGGCCAACACCAGGTAGGCGGCCATGGAGAGGACCACGCCGAAGATCAGGCCGAGCTTGACCAGAATGAGAAGCAGGCTGATCAGCAGATCGTTCATGCCTTGTCCTCCTTCTCAAGCTGGCAGTCGAGCATGCTGCCCGGCACCATCCCTTCAAGGGCGGTGTCCCAGAGTTGCGGCGCCAGCACCAGGCCTTTCACCATCTGCGCTCGATTCGGATCACGACATGACAATGGCCAAAACGGGTGGTCAGACGAGCACGGTCACCAGTCATCAGGCCGAGCTGTTCGGCCTGCTCGGGATGCAGATAAAGATAAGGCTGCGGCTCCGTAGCCGCCAGGGGCGACGACAGGTGCGCCAGCCAGTGAGAACCGACCGGCGCGGCTATCGCCAGCAACGTCAGAGTTTCAGCGGCTGCGGCAAGAGGCAATTCTTTCTCTGCCGCTGGCGGCAAGACGCCCATGGCAGAGAGGCGTAATCCCGTGGTCTCGGCAACAATGGACGAAAGTCCGGCGAACCGGTCATCGTTCTGTTCTATCGACTTGCGCACATCGGCAAGAGTCGGCGTCGCGGTCAAGCAGCCGGGCCAAAAGCCACCAGTCTGCTTCGGGAGCAGAACCCGGCGTTTCCTGGAAAAATTCGCGCGGCGGGTGATTACCGGCTCCCGTGTCACGGATCGGCAGACCCGGATCAATCACCGGCAGGAACGCCTGCAGTCGGCCTTCGTTATTAATATAGCTGCCGGCCATCTCGGCGTTGGCACGAGCGGGCAGGAAGATATCGGCCCGTTGAGCCGCCAGGCTCGGCGTGGCATCAATGCTCACCAGCAGATCCAGATGACCAAGGGCCGCCTGGGCACGTGCCGGATCCATTGCCTCACAGAAAGGATCGCTCTCCAGGCAGACCAGCGCACGCACCGTGCCTTCCTGGATCGCATCGAGAATCGGGTTAAAACCGGGACCGTCACCCGCCAGCAGGGCGCCGCCAAAGCTGTTCGGCCCGTCCAGCAGGACCATCACGCCGACGCGGCGAGCCGCGGTTGACAGCGCGACGGCCGCGGAGCAGAGGGCATCGACGCCCTTGCCGCCGAGCAGATCGGCGCCGCCGACCAGGACCGGACGTTGGGCCGAGTTGAGTTGCTCCAGCAGACCCGCCAACAGCTCCTGCTCGTGAGCGGGCAGTGAACCCAGGTCGCCCTCACCAAGCGCCTTGAGGACCACGGGCAAACGCTCCGGACCTAACGGCAGATGAGTGGCCGCGCAGGGCAACTGCACCGGCCGGGGATCGATCACCACGACTTTGCCACCATTGCGCACGGCCTGGCGTATGGCCAGGGCCAGCATCGGACCTTCCGCCAGCGGATCCGCTCCAATCAGAATGACCAGATCACTCTGCCGGACATCTTCCAGGCTGCGGGCGTGGTCACCGAGACGGGCGACGAGGGTCCGGGCGGCACGATCGCGCCGCTGGTGCGACTTCGTAGACCAGTTGCGTCGAGCCGGTTGCAACCGCCCAATCCCGCAACAGGGCGTTGGCTTCAAAACTGGCCCGCGACGAGCCCAGGAAAGCGACGCTGTTCGGGCCGTGCTTACTGGCCATCTCGGCAACGCGCTTGCGGGCCGCTGCCAGCGCGATCTCGATCGCAACCGGCTGACCATCGACACGCGGCTGGCGCGGCCGCTGCGGATGATTGACATGATCGTATCCAAAGCGACCACGATCACAGATAAAGAAGCCGTTGGTCTCGCGGTTGATGCCGGCCCTGACCCGCTGCACTTCACGATAGCGCCCGCCGGGGACGGTCGCGCAGCCAAGGCTGCAGTGCGGGCAGATCGAAGGCGCCTCCTGCAGATCCCAGAGCCGCGTCTTGAAACGGAACGGCTTACTGGTGAGGACTCCGGTCGGACAGGCGTCAATGATATTGCCGGAAAAGGGGCTTTCCAGCGCACCCTCCTGAAAACGGCCATACTGAATCCGGTTGCGTGAACCGAAGGTCCCGTAGTCAGTCCCGCCGCAATAGTCGCGATAGGTGCGCACGCAACGGTAACAGGTGATGCAGCGGTTCATCTCCTGCTGCACGAACGGGCCAAGATCCTGGTTATTGAAAGTGCACTTCTTGCCGGTATAACGCCGCGTGCCATGGCCACCGGCAACTGTCATTTCCTGTAGCTGACATTCGCCACCTTCATCGCACACCGGGCAGTCATGCGGATGGCTGATCATCGCCCATTCGATAACATGTTTGCGCAGCTCCACCGCATCGGGAGCGGTTGATGAGACCACCATGCCGTCCGCCGCCGTGATCATGCAGGCCATGCGCAGCCCCTTGACCGGACCCTCGACGAACGTCATGGCACAGAGGCGACAGGAACCGACCGCTCCCAGCGCTTCGTGATAGCAGAAGTGCGGGATGACGATATCGAGGGCGCGCGCCGCCTCGAGGACATTGGTGCCCTCGGCTACGGTCACTTCCAGATTGTCGATGGTCAGTTTAGGCATTTTAACTCTTATTGGCCACGGAGACACGGAGACACAGAGAGAACCAAAGCCCACCCTCTTGCTCTGGATCTATCATTTACAAGGCAATCCTTTTTATTCCGTCCTTAAGAACCGGAACGTTGAAATTAATCAGTAATCCCAGTCGTTTGCCGGTTAATTTCAGATAACTCAACAACTGTGCCTGAAATACAGAATCCATGCGATCAACAGCTTTAAGTTCGACTATCACAGCCTCTTCTATAATAAGATCAATCCGCAAATCGCCTAAAGATTGTCCCTTATATTGAATAGGGATCGGTGCTTGCTGAACGTGACCGATTCCTTTTAACCCCAGCTCGTAACAAAGAGCCTTTTCATAAATCGATTCAAGAAGCCCCGGACCGAGAGTCTTGTGGACCTCAATTGCACAGCCAATGATCCGATCAGTCAAGACATTGAGATTTTGAATTTCTCTGTGTCTCAGTGTCTCTGTGGCTATAAGATTGTCAAGCAAAAGGACATCCACCCTGCTTGATGTGATCCCTGATTTCGTCTTCAAAGAGCCGCAGCAGCGCCTCCACCGGGCCCATGGCCCCTTCAGCCAGAGCACAGAAGGAGCGTCCCTTGATATTGCGGACCTGGTCCTTGAGCATGGCCAGATCGTTTTCCGTTCCCTGGCCGCACTCGATGCGATCGAGCAGCCAGGAAATTGTCGCCAGACCGTCGCGGCACGGCGTGCACCAACCGCAACTCTCCCGGGCGAAAAACTGGTTGAGGTTGCGCGTTACCGCCACCATACAGGTCTGCTCATCGAATACGGTGACCCCGGCCGTGCCGAGGCGACTGCCGACGTCTTCAAGCGGGTTGAAATCCATCATCAGGTCAAGATGCTCCGCGGTCAGGTAGGGGGTCGACGCCCCGCCGGGGAGACAGGCCTTGAATTTTTTGCCGCCACGCACGCCGCCGCCGAAGTCTTCCACCACTTCACGCAGGGTGATGCCCAGCGGCAGCTCGAAACATTCGGTCCGGTTGAGATGACCAGACAGGCCGAACAGCTTGGTGCCGGCACTTTCGGGATTCAGCGCCAGATCATGGAACCACAAATTGCCGTGCGTAAGAATATGCGGCACGGTGGCCAGAGTCTCAACGTTGTTGACGTTGGTCGGCCGTCCGAACAGACCGCGCTGAGCAGGAAAGGGTGGCTTGGAACGAGGATTGGGCCGTCGCCCCTCAAGACCGTTGAGCAGGGAGGTTTCTTCACCGAGGATGTAGCGACCGGCGCTGCGATGCACGTGCAGTTCAAGATCGAATCCGGAGCCGAGAATGTTTTCCCCCACGTAGCCGGCGGCGATGGCTTCTTCAATAGCCCGCTCGACCCTCTGCGAGCAATCTTCATATGCGTAGCGCAGAAAAATATAACCGATCGGGGTCTGCAAGGCGTAGGCGGCGATCACCATCCCTTCCACCAGTTGGTGAGGATCAGCCAGCAGCAGCTGGCGATCCTTGTAGGTGCCCGGCTCCATCTCGTCTCCGTTGCAGACCAGGTACTTGTCGCCCGGCTGCTCGGCAGGGAAAAAAGACCACTTGATCCCGGTCGGGAAGCCTGCTCCGCCGCGCCCGCGCAGACCAGAGCCTTTAATCAGTTCGCAGACTTCCGCAGGTGACATCTTCAACGCCTCGCGCAGGCCCTGGTAGCCGCCGGTCTTTTCATACCCGGGCAGCAGGACCGTCTCGCCCGGTCGGCGGTTTTTGAACAAAACCTGCGGATACGCGTTCATTCGTTAATTATCGGCCGCGATTGCGGCACGCTCCTCAAGAAGGATTGCGTCTATTTTCTGAGGGGTCAACCGGCCGTGCGTGGTCAGGCCGATCATCATGGCCGGAGCATCGCCACAGGCCCCGAGACAGCAACTCGGCAACAGGGTAAAGGCCCCGTCTGACGTGGTTTCCCCCAGGCTGATGTCGAGGGTTTTCTGCAAATGCCCGGCAATCATTTCCACCCCGGTTGACCAGCAGCAGATTGAATCACAGATGTGAATCACCCGTCGGCCCACTTCGCGACGGAAAATCTTGTCATAGAAAGTGGCCACTTCTTCGACTTCTATCGGCAGAACCTTCAAGGTCGCAGCCGTCAACAACACGCCATCGTCGGGCACCCATCCGTAATGCGCCTGAATCGCCCGCAGCAGATCAATGATCAGCTCATGGGGATGAGCAATCGCCGCCGCTTTGGCTCTGAAGCTGTCGATCTGATTTTGGGGTAGAAGCTCTTTCATAAAATCGTTCGCCACGGAGGCACAGAGACACGGAGAAAACCTTCAAATTTAAGAAAGAATCTTTTCGTCAGGGCTCTGGATTGTTCCTTCGTAGCCTTTCCTCAGCGTTGACTATCCTTTGTTATCTCTAAGACTCTTGATTGTTGGGTCCTTCTTCATCCATGGCATCTTCTAGTTTTTGATTTACCTCTGTGTCTCCGTGTCTCTGTGGCAAAAACTTGTTATCTATCCAAATCCGCCAGGATAAAATCAATTGCCCCCAGCACCATGATCAGGTCAGCGATCATCCAGCCTTTTGCCATCTTCGGGAAAACCTGCATATGCGCAAAGCTCGGGGTGCGGATGCGCAGGCGATACGGGGTGTTGCCGCCATCGCTAACCACGTAGTAACCACACTCACCTTTGCTTGATTCGATGCCGCGGTAGCATTCGCCACGCGGCGGCGTCAACCCTCGGCTTACATTCATAAAATGGTGAATCTGCGTCTCGATATCTTTTTTACCCGCGTTTCGCTCCGGATAAGCATAGCGATTATCGCTGGTCACGTAGAGGCCATCCGGCATGTCAGCGGCGGCCTGCTTGACGATACGCAGACTCTGGCGCATCTCACCGAGGCGCACCAGGTAGCGGGCAAAACTGCAGCCGCCAGTGTCGGTTGGAATGTCGAAATCGAAACGCTCATAACCTGAGTAGGGCATCTTTTTACGCAGATCCCAATCGATCCCGCAAGCCCGCAAGTTGGCTCCGGACATACCCCAATCGATCGCCTCGTCGAGAGTGGTGACACCAATACCCTCGGTGCGCGCCCTGAAGATCGGGCCATCGGTGAGCATGCGGTCAAATTCGTCAATGCGTTTGTCGAAGTCACGGGTAAAGATATCAACCGTGTCTTTCCAGCCCTCCGGAAGATCCATCGCCAGTCCGCCGATGCGGAACCAGGCCGGGTGCATGCGCCCGCCGGTAATCTGTTCAATGATGTCAAAAATCTTTTCGCGCGATTCGAAGGCGTAGAAAACAGGGGTCATGGCCCCGACATCATGGGCGAAGGTCCCCAGCCAGACCAGGTGGTTGGCGATCCTGAACAGCTCGCAGAGCATGACCCTGATGACCTGGGCGCGCTGCGGCACCTCGACACCGAGCATGGTCTCCAGCGGCAACAGGTAAGCCAGGTTGTTCTGCACGCCGGAGAGGTAATCGATACGATCGGTGTAAGGGATAAACTGGTTCCAGTGCTGGCGTTCGGCAATCTTTTCGGCGCCGCGATGGTGATAACCGAGATCGACATCAACATCCACGACCTCCTCGCCGTTAAGCTTGGCAACCAGGCGCAACACACCATGGGTACCTGGGTGATGCGGGCCGAGGTTAAGAATCATGGTCTCGTCGTCGATCCGTTCCATCTCCCTGCTGCCAAAAAAGCTTTCGGCATCGCGTGGCACCATCTTCATGGCCGCTTGCGGCGTAAAAGGCTCCATCTCGGTGGCGCGGCTGACATGCTCCTTGCGCAGAGGATGTCCCTGCCAGTCGTGGGCCATGAGAATGCGGCGCAGATCAGGGTGGCCCTTGAAATCGATGCCGAACATGTCGAACACTTCGCGCTCGTACCAGTTGGCGGTCTCCCAGACGCCGGTGACCGTCGGCGCGGAAGGCATCTCACCGTGCAGGGGAACCTTGATCCGCAGGTACCCGGGGTCATCATAGGACAACAGATGGTAAACGAGGGTGAAATCGTGGTCGGAGTGCTTCTGCCGGGCACGCTCGTCGATAGCAGTCAGATCCTCAAGGCGACGGTACTTGGTGGGCGCCCGCTCCTTGAGAAAGCGCAACAGTTCCGGAGCCGTTTCCGAATCGGTCCAGAAGGTCGGCATGTCGACCCCTTTGGCGTCTTCACGGACCCGGTCACCAAAGTGTTCATGCAGGGTTTTGCGCAGATCAGGCGTCGAAGCGACAAACTCGACGCGCGGCTGCTCTGGACGCCACAACTGCGCGGCACGATTGCCCCAAAAATGCGGGGCTTGTGTTGAGGTGCCTCGATTCGGACTGTTGCCGAAACCGGGACCGCGCGTGTCGCGGCTCTTGCTGACACCGTCAACCAGCAATGGCAGGGTCGTTCCCTCACTGCCGCCGGCCATGCCGAGCACCTTGCGGGCCGGCCGCTCTTCATTGGCGATCTTCTCCTGCAGGAGGATCAAGCCCTGCAGAACAGCTTCCGGACGAGGTGGACAACCGGGCACGTAAACATCAACCGGCAGCACCTGGTTGACCCCCTGTATGACACTGTAGACGTCGTACATGCCACCGGAGTTGGCGCAGCTGCCCATCGCCATGACCCACTTGGGATTCGCCATCTGCTCGTAGACACGCAACATGCTCGCCGCCATCTTCTTGAAAGGCGTGCCGGAAATGATCATCAGATCTGCTTCGCGCGGCGTGCTGCGCAACACCTCGGCGCCGAAACGGGCAATATCAAAACGTGGCGTCATACTGGTCATCATTTCGACGAAACAGCACGACAGGCCGAAGAACATCGGCCAGAGACTGTTCTTGCGACCCCAGTTGATGGCGTCGTCCAGGGTGGTCAGGATAACGTTGGGCGGCAGCTGTTCGTTCACGTCACGCTCCGTTCCGGCTTGTGGCCTTTACGTTGCGCCCGTGGACCCCAATCGAGGCCACCGGTTTTCCAGAGGTGAACCAGACCGAGAAAGAGAATGAAGATGAAGAAACAGACGTGGGCAAAGCCGGGCCAGCCGAGCCGATCGGCAGCAACGGCCCAGGAGGCGACAAAAATGACCTCGACATCGAAGATGATGAAGAAGATGGCCACCAGGTAGAAAGGCACCGGCCCCTTGAGACGGGCGTTGTCGAGGGGATAGATGCCTGATTCGTAAGGCTCCTGTTTCTGCCGGGAGCGGGTCTTCTGGCCAAGCCCCCAGGAGAGCAGCAACAGAACGGCAATCAGGAAAATCGCAATTCCGCTGTAGATTCCCAGGGCCAGGTATGACTCGAAATCAGGCGGCGTCGCAATCAGTTGTGCGGAGGTGCTCACAGAGGACATAACCAAGTAAATGCTCTTCCTGTAATATCAAGCCGGTCCAGTTTTCTGCGGTTCGAAAGTACCGAAGCATCCTAGCATAAAACCCGGCCAAGTCCACCGCCCGAAGAGCATCATTTGTCGGCTCTCCCCGCCTCGATGGCCGCCCGGGCCAAAGTATCGCAACGTTCATTTTCAGCGTGGCCGTCGTGACCGCGCACCCAGTGCCACTCAATCTGATGCACTTTGGCCAGTTCCAGCAAGCGTTCCCAGAGGTCGCGATTCGCCACCGGTTTCTTCTGGGAATTTTTCCAGCCGCGTTTGACCCAGTCGTCGATCCACTCGGTCATACCTTTTTTGACATATTGCGAATCCGTCGTCAGGCTGACCCGGCAAGGTCGTTTCAACTCCTCGAGTCCGGCGATCGCACCGATCAGCTCCATACGATTGTTGGTGGTCTCAATTTCATAACCCGAGAGTTGTTTTTCATGGCTCCCGAAACGCAAGATTGTTCCCCAGCCCCCCGGCCCCGGGTTGCCGGAGCAAGCTCCATCGGAAAAGATTTCAACGCGTTCAAGTCTGGTCATGAGGCTCATGGCAAACATAAAAAAGTCAACAACCCGAGCATCCTAGCACAGCCATACAATCTAAATCAGCCCTCAAGAAAATGTATACACATTAAAATTTACGCAGATTCAGAGTTGATCAACCCAGTAGCACATCAATTGCTGGGTCACAACATCCGCCAGCATCAACAGATTCTGCGGTTTAACATCGATTACCTTGACCACAGGTTCGAAGCGACTGCTGCTTGCCATAAGGCCTTCCAGAAGATTGGTCCGCTGGTAGATCCAGTCACTGTTCAAGGTGCAGGGGAAAGTCTCCGGGAACAGGGCCAGGTAGAAGATGTCTGCCTCAACCAGATCCTGGAAGAAATGCGAGCCGAACGAGAGTTCCGGCATCAGGTCACTCTCCGGAAAGGCAACTTCGCCGATGGCCGCCATGTTGTTGATTTCCGAAAACTTGACCGGGACCCCCAACGAGGGGGTCGAGGTTCCCCAGCGCCCCGGACCGAGCAACAGGGTCGGTTGCTGATCACGACTCTTGATGCGGCGGTTCAGTCGACCGATCAGACGGGCTACTTCGTGCTTGTCGGAGAGCGATAATTGAGAATAATGCCTGGCATCGACCCAGATTATCCGCTTGATCGGCAGGGCGGTGTTGCCACCCATAAAACCGCCCTCGGCACAGAAGAAAACTTTATCTGCAGGCACCTTGCCCGGCATACTGATACGCTTTTTCAGCCCTTTGGTCTGCAGTGGCCGACATTGCAGCAGGTTGATTTTAGCGATACCTTCGG
Source organism: uncultured delta proteobacterium (assembly GCA_963847735.1). GTDB lineage: Bacteria > Desulfobacterota > Desulfuromonadia > Desulfuromonadales > BM103 > CAWKAV01. The sequence continues at coordinate 71,408 of CAWKAV010000003.1, forward strand.
CGTTGTTGTTGACTGTGAATTCGATATCAACCGGATACTGGTAAGCCTTTTCAAGGGTCTTGAGCAGCTTCTGCATCCTTGCCGGGAAGTCCGTTTTGGTCAGCAGATGTTCGAAGGTCAGTATCCAGACTTTCTGCTCCGGTTTGCCACGTTCCCGCAACCTTGACATGGTCTCCTGGTCAGGAACACCATAACGCTCCAGATTCAGGTCAATGCCCTCGCTGACCAGGTGGAACAGAGGCCGCGACTGCAGTTCGTTGTCGCTGATATTGACCAGATCAACGTCTTTCTGGGAGAAGCGGCGAATGTCTTCATAGCCTTTGAGAGGCAGCTTCATCGGTTCGTCGAGCGCGACAATCCGCGGATAATCGCCTTCGACGCGGTCAACCGCACGCGTGCCAAGGCCGAGCACCAGGCGCAGCATGCCGGCTTTCGGATCCATCTGCTTGTCCCAGACAAAGGTGTTGTAGGAGATGCCGACGCCAGCCAGCTCCGGAAAGTAATACTGCTTGTGGTAGGAACCGGAAACGCGCTGCACCAGCAGCCCCATCTGCTCCACCTGTTGATCGAGGCCGCGCTGCTTGCGGTAAGTCAGGGCGTCTTCACTCATGGTGCTGGCAAAGACTTTGCGAACGGCATCTTCGAAGAGCGTTGTAACGATCTTCCGGCGAGCCCTGGTTGGCACAGAAGAAGCTGTCGTACTTGCCGGCAAAGGCGCTGCCAAAGCTGTCTTCCAGCAATGAACTCGAACGAACAATGATCGGGTACTGGCCGTAATAATCGAGCATGCTCTGGAAGTCTTCGCGCAACTGTTCCGGGAAGGTGCCGGTCAACATTTTCTGATGCAGTTCGGCTCCGGCTTCGAAATAGCCTTCCGGGGTCTTCTGAGCCGCGTAGAGTTCCCACCAGCCGTTGTTGACAATGTAAGAGTAGTAGACATTCGAGCCGACAAAGAACGAGTCGTGCTGCTCCAGCCGTTCGGTCCAGCTCAGCATCCGGCTGCGCTTCAAGGATGCGTCGCGCCAGCAGCATGCCGACGGCCTTGCCACCGATAAAGCCGGTACCGATCATGCGCGTCTTGTAAGAGAGCAGGTCATTGAGCGAAAAGTAGCGTCTTGCCAGATTGAGGATATTTTCTTCCCGGCCGATCAGGTGACGGCAGAGGTGGTCGACCATCTTCTGCTTTTCTTCTGGCGAAACTTCCTCGGAGTTCAGTTCCTCGGCCTGCAGAAAGAGGCGATGCCAGTGGTCGAGGCGACGACTGCCCGCGTCCTGAACCTGGCGATACGCGTTGGCCAGGAGTTCGGTGGCTTCAAGGCTGTTGGCCAGAGGGATGAAACTGTTGCCGGACTGACGGTGCGGCAGGAACATGGTCGGAGAATGCCGCTCCCAGACCTTGAGCGGATGGACAAAGCGCTGTCCCTCACGATTATGCAGTTCCAGCAGAATCTGGGTCGTTTCACGAATCCTGGCGATGGTCTTGTGGGCATGGCGGTTACGCAGCAGGGCAAAGTATGCCACGGTATCGAGCCGGAACAGGTAAGGGCAGGTCACCTGGAAAAAGTTGGCGATCATGTGATCGGTGACCCAGGCTGACAAAAGGTCGGAGAGACAATCAAACACGTAAAAAGCGCCAATGCCTTTCTCGGTGGCAACGGCATGAATAGCACAGGCAAAGGGTTCGAAGCCCTCGCGGGGGTCAAGCACATGAATTTCGACCGGCAGCTCCGGGTCGACGACGGCAGGGTGCTGACCAAACCGGAAATAGATGACTTGCGCGTTTCTCGGCCAGGGCCTGCTTGACATAGGGTTCAACGAAATAGCGGTAATCATCAATATTGTCGACTTTCCAGACGACATTATCACCGAGACGCAAGCCATCAAGAATTTCGTCAAGGCCGCTGAATCCGGTTGTCACCCGCCTGTCGGTCATGATCTTCCCTTTTTCAGATTTAAAAAAATTTACGTGGAACACCTGTCGGTAAAACTCAAGAATGCAGGTTCTCCCGTAAGAGGAATCTCACCGATCTCCATATTATACTTTTTGCCTCCTGTATAAAAGGCATGGTTTAACTGCCTCTCAAATAATTACAGGGCCGGCAAAAAGTTCGCCGACCCTGCGTCAAGCATGTTGCTTTAGATCAAACTACGCCGAATGCCACCATGGCCTTGGCGACCCGAATAAAGCCAGCGATGTTGGCACCGTTGACATAGTTGCCAGGGGTACCGTATTCAATCGATGTTTCGTAGCAGAGTTCATGGATATTCCGCATGATTTCCTGCAGACGCTTCTCTGTGTATTCAAAAGTCCAGGAATCGCGCTGGGCATTCTGCTGCATCTCAAGCGCTGAAGTCGCAACACCACCAGCATTGGCCGCCTTGCCCGGACCATAAGCGATCTGTGCATCGAGGAAAACTTTGACACCTTCCGGCGTGGTCGGCATGTTGGCGCCTTCGCCAACAGCGATGCAACCGTTCTTGACCAGCATCGCGGCATCGGCACCGTTGATCTCGTTCTGGGTCGCCGACGGCATGGCCACCTGGCAGGGGACTTCCCAGATATTGCCTTTGGCCACGTATTTGGCGTGCTTGCGATATTGAGTGTAATCTTTGATGCGCCGGCGCTCGACTTCCTTGAGTTGCTGCAGCAGCGCCAGGTCGATCCCTTTCTCGTCGTAGATGTAGCCGTTGGAGTCGGAGCAGGTTACGACCTTGCCACCGAGTTGGTGAATCTTCTCAACGGTATAGATAGCGACATTGCCAGACCCTGATACCGAACAGGTCTTGCCATCAAACGTATCTTTGCGGGCTTTAAGCATTTCGTCGACAAAGAAGGTCGCACCATAGCCGGTCGCTTCGGTGCGCACCAGGGAACCACCCCAGTCGAGTCCCTTTCCGGTGAGCACACCTGCTTCCCAGCGATTGGTGATGCGCTTGTACTGGCCGAACATGTAGCCAATCTCGCGGCCGCCAACACCGATGTCACCAGCGGGCACGTCTGTATGCTCGCCGAGATGACGATAGAGCTCAGTCATAAAGCTCTGGCAGAAGCTCATGATCTCATCGTCGGACTTACCTTTGGGATCGAAGTCCGAACCGCCCTTGCCACCACCGATCGGCAGGCCGGTCAGGGCGTTCTTGAAGATCTGCTCAAAACCGAGGAACTTGATGATGCCGAGATAGACCGAGGGATGGAAGCGCAACCCGCCTTTGTAGGGGCCAAGAGCGCTGTTGAATTCAACGCGGAAGCCACGGTTGATCTGCACCTCGCCCGTGTCGTCCCGCCAGGGAACCCGGAAGATGATCTGTCGCTCCGGCTCGCAGATGCGTTCAATAATCTTGTGCTGTGCGAACTCGGGATGCTTGACCAAGACCGGTCCAAGAGATTCGAGAACTTCACGGGCAGCCTGATGGAATTCGATTTCGCCAGGATTGCGTGCCAGGACTTCTTGAAAAATCGGTGCAACCTTCTCGTCCAAGTGATTTGCCATAATGCCTCCTTTTTGTGCACTTAAGTGCGTAAATATTAAACAGTTGCCATTTTATACCGAATTATTGTTTTGCAATCAAGCAAAAAACAATATGCTCAAATTGTGTGCAAAGCGCTTAATGGCTGGTTTCCCCTGGCTGGAGACTCTACTACGAATTGCCTGTAATAACAAAAGCCCCACCGCTTTACAGCAGAAGGGCTTTGATTTTTTGAATGGGGCAAAACCCCGTCACCAACCTGAGGGGCCGGCGTCCTGGATCAAGCTAGGGATTGATTTCCGAGGTACATTGCGGACAACGGGTGGCCTTCAAGGAAATCGTCGAGAAACAGTGTGGACAGTCACGGGTCGTTGGTTCCGCCGCCGGTGCTTCCTCCTCACGCTTCAGTTTGTTGATTGACTTGATCAGCATGAAAACAGCAAAAGCGACGATCACGAAACTGATCACGGAATTGACGAAAATTCCGTAATTGATGGTCACGGCGCCCGCCGCCTGAGCCTCGGCAAGGGTGGCATAGGGGCCAGGACCGCTGCCATTATTGAGAACCAGAAAAAGTTGCGAAAAATCAACATTGCCAAGCATCAGGCCAATCGGAGGCATGATCACATCAGCGACCAACGATTTAACAATCGTGCCAAACGCACCGCCGATGATGATACCCACCGCCATATCGACGACGTTGCCCTTCACAGCAAACTCTTTGAATTCCTTGACCATCGACATAATACAAGTCTCCTTGAAATGAAGAAAACCAACCAGATCCCATCAACTGTCAGGCACTATAAGGGTAAAGGATTTTATCGTTTTCGCAAGCGATCAGAGCCCAAGATTTCAACAGCTTCATCGCCAACGGCCAAACTCCAGGCCGCCATTCATTTCTTGTAACCTACATCCTTCAGCGCATTGTTGCAGCGGCTGCTGACTTTCTCCTCGTTCTTGCCGAGACAATCGAGCAAGCGCCCTTCCCCTGGAGTGACATCCTTGCAGAAGGTGGTAAGTTCCTGCTGGCACCCCTTGCTGAAGGTATCCAAAGCTGCCTGTGCTCCCGTCAGGAGCGAATCTTCTGCGGCAAACACGGGGATCACCAGAGACACGACAAGCAGGGCAACCAACACGATACGTTTTTTCATTATATTACCTTCACAGATTTAAGTTTGAGCCTCAGCGGCTTCGGAAACAACACGGATTATCCCGGAAGGCGGGGTTTTTCCTGAGCCGCCGTCGGCAGTTCCGTTTTGGCGGCTTCGTCTTTGGGCTGCTGTTCAGAAATCAACTGAACCTTAAGCGGATTATCTGCATCAAGGTGGACATCACGCTGCGGGAAGGCGATGCTGATTCCGGCATCACGGAACAGTCGGTCGATACGATGCCGTAGATCGCTGGCGGTAACCCGGGCATCGGTCCTCTCGTTGACTTCAATCCAGTAATAAAGGCCAAACAACAGCGCATCAGCAGCAAAATCTTCGAGCAAGACCACGGGCTTGGGATCATTGAGGACCAGACCATGTTCATCCAAAACCTGCTCGAGGATACGAAAAACATCCCGGGTTGGCGAGCCGTAAGCGACGCCAACCATGATCGAATAGCGCACGAGTTTGTCGTCGTGGGTTCGATTGACGACTGTTTTTTCAAGCAGATGACTGTTTGGAACCAGCAGGTCGACCCCATCGAAGCGGCGGATGGTCGAACAGCGGCCGCCGATGGCTGTAACCCGGCCAAGCACGCTTTCGATTTCCACCATATCTCCAACCTTGATCGGTTTTTCGATCAGCAAAATCAAACTGCTCATGAAATTGTTGATCAGGTTCTGTCCTCCGAAGCCGACCCCGATGGCCAGCGCTCCGCCGAGAAAGGCAAACGCGGTGAATGGGATTTGAACCAGGCCGAGGGCCGCCACGATGGCGATAATAACAGCAAGGTATTGACCAATTTTTTCGTACAGCAGGATCAGGCTCCGCTCAACCTTCAAGTGTTGCTGAGCAAGACGACTCAAAACCTTCGACACCTTGCCGGCTAGCCAAATGCCGACTGTCAGCAGCAGCAAGCCATAAATGACCTTTTTCAGGGTGACCGGTCGGCTGCCGCTTAAGACTTTGCCCTCGACAATGATCGTGTCATCGACGGAGAAAATTTCATAGTTCCAGATCAACGAGATGGTGCGCTCACCTCCTGCCAGCGAGATCCGCAAACGTTCGAGAAAAGACCTAGTGTCCTTTGCGGCAGATGTTTCGGTCCTGAGACGGTCGATCAGGAAACCAATTGTCTCGAGACTGGAGGTCAATTGTTCCAGATCGCTCAAACGCTCCTGGTAGGCAGCCTTTTTGGCCTGTTCGATCTGTTTCCCCGGCCGTTTTTCCGGCCAGTTATTCAGTGTTTCCGTCTGGGCCTGAATCAAGGTCCGGGCTAAAAGAGCCTTGGCATTGATGTAATTGCCGAATTCACGAGCCTTTTTCTGCCAAACGTCGAGATTTTGAATGGCTTTAGAAAGATCCTGGCTCTCTTTGAACCCCTGGTAAGTTCGAAACCGCTCCTGCCAGAGGATGGTCTCCAGACCGTTGATGACCAGGAGCAGCTTGAGGGTTTCTTCCTGTTGCGTCGTTGTCTCCGCCTCGATCTGGCGCAACTCGAAGAGTTGCCTGAAGCGAGCCTGGTCGGACCCTTCGCGCGCAAGCTCTTTCTCCAGGCGGGTACGGGCGTTCGCTTCCTGCTCCCGGGCCAGGCTGTTCTGACGTTCTACCTCGGCGAGGCGTTTTTGCAGCAGGCCGCGATGATTGGCAATGTCTTTCAGCCGGTCGTCAAGATTTCCCCGGGAGAAGGCTGTTTTGCCATGGGTTTGCTGCAGTTTCTGTTCGAGGAAATCAAGTTCGCGATTGAGCAGGGCAATCCGCCGCTTATTGAGCTCCAGTTTGGCAAGAACCGACTGAAGCCGGGCTTCAGCCATCTCCTCCCCATCCCTGGCCGACGCCAGCAGCCAGCGCAGGCGGTCTGTATTTTTCTCCCGGGCATTCTCAAGAGCTTCGGCAGCCTTGCGAACTTTCGGGCCGGCCTGTTCCAACGCTTTGCGGTAACCGTCAACCTGGCCTTCCTCCAGCGTGGCACGCACCTGCTCGGTCTGCCTTTCCAGGCGCTTGGAGCGTGTTTCCGCAGCTAGTTGATCGGCAAGACTCAAGGGAAAGGGTTCGTCAATGCCGAGGCCCGACCAGCTCTGAATTTCGTTTTCCAGATCGAGCTCAGCCTGTTGAATCTCCTTGAGATTGTCAATATAGGTCAGCCAGGACCCCAGCACCGTTCGTGTCGTGAAAAGTTGTATCTGCTGTGCAGAGAGCTCATCGAAGCTGGCGTAGGATGGTGGAGTTTTCGCCGTCAGCTCGGTACGTACTTCCTGGTAACGAATCCGCGCATCATTGAGTCTCTGGCTGATGGTTTCCCGCAGCTGTCCGGTATCACTGGCGGGATTTGAGGTGGATTGGGGAGCAGCTTGCGTTGCGGAGGCCTGCCCCGGAAGTTGGCCAGGGAGTTGGGCATGGGCCGGGGCGAGCATCACCGACAGGCAAACCAGGAGACAGGCAAACAAATGACCCCGCCGCAAGCGGCGGGGTCTCACACGGGGAACTCGATCTGACCAACACCACCAGCGGATGGGGATTAGACCTCCAGGGGCAAAAATCCCACCCCCAAAGAAGGCACGGATTCTGGTTGGGAGCCTTCCGTTTTGAGTGGCTTTGACCATTCAGACGGTACCTTATATGAAGCTATTGAGTTGCAGGCAAAGTAAAACAGTTATCTTTCGATCTCAATTTCCCGCTTCGCTTTATACAGCATACGGATCAATTCGTATTCGAAAGGCGACCCGCTCTGGAAATAACGGAAAGACTGCCGATGACGCGCGTCGACCGCCGCCACGCCGCTGAAGATCATGCTGACGTCATTATCCTCCATCCAGTCCGACTGAACACTGTTGACAGCGGCACCGAAAGCCATTGTATCCGCCACTAACCCTGTCGTGTCACGCAGATTCGACGGGCCAAGAATCGGCAGGACGATATACGGCCCGTCGCCGAAGCCGTAGTGGCCCAGGGTCTGTCCGAAATCTTCGGGCTGGCGTCGCATGCCCCAATGCGTGGCCGGGTCCCATAGCCCGGCAATGCCCGCCGTGCTGTTGACCACAAAGCGCGCCAGGGTGATGCCGGTCTGCTTGAATTTCAACTGCAGCAGGTTATTGGTAAAATTGTTGAATTCGTAGACGTTGTCGACAAAGTTGGAAACCCGGTTTTCCACGTAGTCCGGCGTGATGAATTCGTAGGTTCTGACCACGGGCAGGAAGAGAAATTGGTCGAAGTAAAAATTGAAGGCATAGACCCGCCGGTTAAAGGCTTCAAGCGGGTCATAGACATCCATCGCATACACCACAGATTCTTTGATGGTATCTTCTGCCTTGTGCAGTGGCGGTTCCAGGCCGACAGTCGGTTTCGGAGTCGTGCTGCAGCCTGAAGCAAACAGGACGCACAGGAGTGTCAGCGCCAACAGGCTCAAGCGCAACATTTTATTGTCAGCTGTTGTCATCATTGTTCCCTCCCTCAATTCATTTTAGCTGTTTGGAAAAAATCGACCATGGCTTTGACATTGTCGGGATAGGCCATGTTGCCAAGATGGCCGCCATGCGGGTAAATCGTGCGCCCGCTCGCCAAACAGATCACGCAGGTAGTCGATCTCGCCAGGGAGAAGGATAATGTCATCTTCATTACCGATCAGGCCGAACTTGGGAGAGGAGCGCAGGTAATCCTCGATATAGCGCAGACTCATCTGCCGGATCAGGCCAGCTTCGGTGACCGTCGGATCCTTGGACTGGAAGTACGGCAGGAAAAGCCCCCTGAAGTAATCAAGGAACGAGAGACGTCCAAGGACCTTGATGTAGTCGGATCGATTGTCATGTCGGCTGAGCGCCAGCCCCTTGGGGACCACGTAGCCAGCCTGGGTCAGAACGTCGCTGGTAAAGACCATGTTCTCGGAAGCTATCCTGAAGGCGAGGCCAATCAGGGCTTCAAGCGGATCATCGCTGGTTGGCTTTTTGTATTTGTAAGCCTTGTACAGGAACTGGTCGTTGAATTCAACCTCGTCCCCATTCTTGTAGACCTCGGAAAAGGCCTTGATCATATTGCCATAAAATGCGTTGAAATTATCCAGGCCGCCGGGAATATTCATGGCCAGCATCTCATCGAGGATCAAGACCGAGTTGTAAAGACTGACCGGCGGGTTGATCAGCAGCACCTTGCGGAAGTTGAAGGCTTTCTCCTGCTCATCAAGTTTGGCGATGAACGCCGACTGGGCGGCACCGAGACTGTAGCCGGTCGAGGAAGAAATCCGTCACCTCCATCGTCTTCTGCGCTTTTTCCAGATCGTCTGCATGACCCGGTAAAGGTCGGCCGCGTCTTCGGTCAAGTGGCCAGGCACGCCGCTGGTTGAAGCCGCAACCATAAAACTCGGGTGGGTCGGCGAGGAGAGCGAGATAACATGGTAGCCAGCCCGGTAGAAGGCCTTTTGCATCACCTGCATATTGGCGCTATGGAAACTCGACCCGGTTCCAGCGACCAGGAAGATCAGGGGCGCCGGGCCCTTCTGTTGCAGGTAGGAATAAGGCATCTCGGCAAAGTTCCAGAGGATGTCCGGCACTTCCCGGTCGGGAAACATGTTGATCATCTCAAACTTGTAGGGCACTTCCTTCGGCAGCACCTCGGCATACTCAGCCGGGGTGCCGACCACCGTCGCCACATAACGGTCTGCAAACGGATAATCATAAGCAACCGCCAGGCCACTGCTGAACAACAGCAGGCACGCGCAAGTAGAAATTTTTCTATTGAGTCGTTTCAACATGTCTCCTCCTTCTCCGATTACATTAGTTTAGCTGTTTGTCCCAAAACCCCGTATTCAGGCGGCAGAAATAAACGACTTGATGATAAGTTTGAATGTCACAGATATCATTACCCTTTTTCAAACATTAATGAACATTATCTCTATAATTTTGGTCCTAGTCTACCTAATTCATTGTAAAAAGCTTGGATAGGGGGGCGATATCTCGCCCGGACAATGACCGCAGCAGTCAGCAGCGGGGCCGCCATCGATGCTGTCAATAATCCTCCGTCTCCTTGATTTTTTTCGGTTTTGTCTGTGTCCTCTGTGTCTCTGTGGCAAGGCCTCTGGTTTTGGTTATAATCTGGATTATATTTGACCTGATGCTGCCTCAATCTTGATAATGTCCCCCTTTCTGCTGCGACACAAGGTGCATGCCAACAAGTCGGGCGACCAGGATGGCCAGGTAAATCTGCCCGATAATTGCCTCCATGGTTGCAAAAGTCCGTGCCAGAGTACTCACCGGCACCATATCGCCGTAACCGACCGTGGTCATGGTCACCATGCTGAAGTAGAAAAACGAGTAAAACTCTCTGGAAATCCAGAGCTGCAGACGGGTCTCCCCCTGGGTAAACGAGAAGGATCCGGGCAACATGAATTCGATCAAAAGGAAAAAGCTGCCCCAGATCAAGGCAATCAAGAGGTAGACACAGACCGCACCTGCCAGGGTGTCGCCGCTCACCTTGCTGCCACGGAACAGGTCGAACAGGATGGTCAGTGCCACCAGCAGCATGAACAGCGAACGTCCGGCGATACCGAGGAAAAAAAGCCCTTCGTTGCCGGCCAGGATCCCGATAACATTCAACACCAGGCTGAGCAGAAGCAGCATGATCTCAAAGCGGAGCAGCCCCCTTTTTATTTCAATCGCCCTCAGCCCGGCAAACAGGATGACGATGAACAATACCTCGAGCAAATATTTGCCAGCAACAGTCTCGGCCAACGGCTGCAGTAGCATTAGCAGGATCAGGGCAATCAGCAGGCTGCCGTAGCGCCCAAAGATGAATGTTGTGACACCGGGAACATGAATTTTCATGCAGGTTTCTGCCCTTCTTTGCTTTCCAGAACTTCCCAGGCAAGTTCGGCGAAGCCGAGACCGGACTTATTGTAGAAGTTGTTCGCCAACAAAGAACTACTCGATCACTGCTTTGGCCAAAAAGTGTGAACAACGCACCATAATTCAGAATTTACTATTAGCAAGGTGTAATTACAAGTTTGGCATATGAGCAATGCTGCTAAACTTATTGTCATACCTGTGACTTGCACAACTTTGGCCGACAAGGTATTAAATGTATAACGCTTTTAAAGGTAACCTGCAACCCTCCCCTGAAACCTGAAATGGAGCCCCCATGCCTTGGAGAGAGACCCAGAGTTCCCGTTTGCGCCGCCTTTTTCTTGAAGGATTCTCGGCAATGGACATCGCCGAACCATTGGTCTCATTTGATTCCGATGCTGACACCCTGACCGTCCGGAATTTCATGGACGAGAACAACTTTGACCTGGTCGGTATCCGCCAGAACGGTTTGGTCAACGGTTATGTCCGACGCGAAGAGATGACAGAAGGATCGTGCCAGAAACACATGCGGCCCTTCACCCCCAACGATGACCTGGTTCCGGATACCGCCAATCTGATCGACGTGGTCAAGTCACTGGCGATCAATCAACAATGTTTTGTCACCATACTTGATCGGGTCGGCGCCATTGTCACCCTGACCGACCTTGAAAAACCACCGATGCGCATGTTTTTGTTTGGCATGATCACAATAATCGAAATGACCATAACGGAGATTTTGCGAAAACGTTATGCCGATGACTCCTGGCAGGAATTACTTTCAGACAAGCGGATAGCTCTGGCAAAGAAACTCCAGGACGAAAGGAACCGCCGCGGGCAACAGGTCGAACTCATCGACTGTCTGCAGTTTGGTGACAAGGGCTGGATCATCACCTACGATGAAGAGATCAGGAAAGCCCTGGGGCATAAGTCTCGCAGGGAGAGTCGCAATGCGGTCAAGGAGTTTGAGACGTTACGCAACAATCTGGCTCACACCCAGGCAATCATCCCGAGTGGCTGGCAACGGATCATTATTGCCTGTAGCCGCTGGGAGAGAAACCTGGAAATGACCATCGATCAGCTTGTTCCGCCTCAAGAGAAGACTTTGATATGAATTTGCTGGATCGGCTCGACAATGAGCTAAGGAGACGGGAAGCCGGTTGGTGGTCACGCCTCTGCAAAACAATCCCGGAATTGGTCCCTCTAGCGAACACCCCGCAACCACCGGAATATCATGCCGAAGGCGATGTTGCCATTCACACGCGCCTGGCGATCAAAATCTGTCCCCCCGAGTGCGACCCCGACCTGCTCTGGGTGGCCCTGCTCCACGATATCGGCAAGCCGGCGACCACGGAACAAAATGAAGACGGCCTCACCACGGCTCATGGTCACGCCAAGCTCGGCGCAGAACTCGCCGAGAAAATCCTTACGCGGCTCGGCATGCCTGACGAACGTCGCTGCCGCATCGTCTGGGCCATCCGCCATCATATCTTTCATCATTCATGGCAGTTGAAATCTGCCGAGGGCCTCACCAACAAACAACGAGCTTACCTGGTCTCGCCCGACTTCCCGCTGCTGCTGGAGTTCCTCCGCATTGACACCCTTGCCTCGCAAAGCGAGGCTAATGGCATGTGGGCGTATGAGTTTTATCGCACGCTTTGGGAAGACCTTTCGGGGAAGTAAAAAAGAGAACCTCTCTTCCTCCCTGTTAATTCTGACCCGCCAGGGCTTTCATCGTCTTTGCAATCTCCTTGCTCAACTCTGCCAGGAGCAGGCTCTCCGCCTTGACGAGGCCGGCATAATCACCACCCTCGACAGGCTGCCGATAAATATTCTTGCCGCCGGCCAGGGTGATTTCCTTCTCCGCATCGGCGATCGACCAACGGGCGCTCAGGATTGCCTCTCCGGAGAGCTCCCCGTCAAACTGTATGATGTCGATGGAGACTTGATGGGTTGGCGAGAAAGGGCGCATCCAGGGGAAAAAGGCGATTATTGTTAACACCGAGCAAATCCCCCAGATTATCTCCCAAAACATAGGCAATGTCCTTTTCCAGGACACCGGCCCAACGATTGAATTCATCAAAACGGTAGACGCTTTGCGCGTCACGGGTCACAAGCTGCGTCCGCATTAAGGAGTCCGGAATGGTGACCGGCCCGATACCGATGCGGAGGTCAGACCCGGTCGGTGCAGCAACCGTTGCTCCCATCTGTTCCATCGAAAGCAGGCTGTAATAGGTCACTTCCGGAGAAGTTTTGCCGAGGCAGCCCGTGAAAAGAGTACAAATCGACAACAGGATGAACCCTTTGATGACGGTCCTTAGTGGAGTTCTGATCATGGTTTTTCTCCCTCTTTACCAAAGATAAGGGCCTGGGGGTGACTCTCCAGGTAGCCCAGCAACGAGCGAAGAGAACGGATAGTCACCGTGAGCTCCTCCATGATCATGCGGGCATTGTAATTGAGTGCTGAGTCCGCGCCAAAAGTCGCGTCAACCCCTTGCAGAGTTCCCTGCAGATCATCCAGGGCATCGTTGATCCTGGGTATCGTCTCTTTGTTGACGTTGCCTGACATCGTCTTGATCTCTTCGAGGGTTACTTTCAGGGCAGCAACGGCGCCACTGCAGCTCATTGCCGATTTTTGCGAAAGGCACCTTTTCGAACTCTCCAAGGATATTGTCGACACGTTGTACGATCTGTTCGAGTGGCGTCGGCATGGTCGGAAAGACCATGTAATCACCTACGGTTGTGATCTCGGCAGGGGCGGCCTCCGCATAAAAATCGAGATCGACATACAGCTGTCCGGTCAACAGGTTGCCAGTCTTGAGTTGCGCCCTCAACCCCTTGGCAACAAGCCTCTTAATATTCTCTATCGATTCCTTTTTATCGCTTATGTTCTCTGCGCCGGTTGTTGCAATATGGTCTTCGATCAACGTATCGATGCGTCCTGGCTCGATCATGACCAGCACAGCAATACGGGCGGTAAGGTCATCCGAATTCAACTCGAGCTTGACATCGACAACCTCGCCGAGTTTGATGCCTTTTAACTCAACAGGAGCCCCAGACACCAGGCCGCGTACGTTCTGGTCAAAATACATCATAAAGTAGCGCTTGACTGTGTAGGTTTTTTCCTTGATGTTCTCGCGAGCTTCGTAAAGCTTGAAAACTCTGTCTTCTTCGGCATGGTCGCCAGATGCGAGATGTTTTGGCAGATCGAAAGCCACCCCGCCGAGCATGATCGAGACCATCGACTGGGTGTCGATTTTGACCCCTTCCGTATTCAGGGTGACATCAATCCCGCTGGCATTCCAGAAACGGGTGCCCTGCATCACCTTCTCATGGTATGGCGCGTTCACAAACACACGGAGGTTCACGGACTCGGCCGCTGCATCGAAATCATAGTCGATCACCTGGCCAACCTTGATTCCTCGATAGTAGACAGGAGACCCGATGTCCAAAGAACCGAGTGTTTCGGATTCAAGGATGAAATGGCGACCAGGCAGCCCTGCCGTCACAACCGGGGGTTTTTCCAGGCCTTTGAATTGGCGAGCCGACTTGCCTTCCTTCGATGGACTACAGCCGATGTAGGCCCCTGAAAACAAGGTGCCGAGACCGCTGACTTCGCCGGCAGCGACCCGGGCCCGAACCACCCAGAACTGGGTCTCTTCAGTCAGGTACCCCTCTGCACCCGTTGACATCTCCGCTGTAACCTTGACTCCGGAGAGGTTATCGATAAGCCTGATTTCTGTCACCGTACCGATGTCGACATCCTTGAACTTGATCTTGGTCTTGTTGGCTTCGAGACCATCGGCCGACTCGAAGGTGATCGTTATCTCGGGCCCTTTTTCTGACCAGGCCTTGAAGGCCAGCCAGCCACCTATGAGCAGGGCCACAATCGGCACGATCCAGATGATCGAGAAACTACGCCTGGTTTGTATCTGCGCTTCCGGAGCCTGCTCGACATGCTTCATCTCAGAATTCCCTTCTATCATGGTTCTCCTCCACGACATCCCAGATCAAACGCGGATCAAAGCTCTCTGCGGCAACCATGGTGATAGTGACCATGGCAGCAAAATACAGGGCCGCTGGCCCGGCCTCAATATTGGCCAGAATACCGAGTTTGACCAGGGCAATGAGAATAGTGACCACGTAAATATCGACCATCGACCAACGCCCCACGGCCTCCGTGATTCGATAAAGAAGGGTGCGGTCCTTGGGCCGCTTGATCGACTTGAACTGTACGGATAACAAGAGATAAATAAGGATGATAAACTTCAGGAAGGGCACGAAAATACTCGCGACAAAAATCACCAGGGCGATCTCCCATGAACCGCTGTGAATGAAATAAATTACGCCACTCATGATGGTATCCGCCTGGGTGCTTCCAAGCGCCGATGTGATCGTCATTGGCAGAACATTGGCCGGGACATAGAAGATCAACGCAGTGATCACCAGGGCCCAGGTTCGCATGATGCTGTTCGGCTTACGCTGATGCAGTGTGCTCCCGCAGCGCGGGCATTGAGCAACTTGAAACGCAGAGATTTTCGGCATTTTGCTGAGCAGGTGACAATCGTGACAACTGACCAGACCGAGTCGTCTCGCTGAGCTGAAAGCTGCTTTCACGATTCACCTCCCAGCCGTTCCCAGACCAGATGTGCATCTACACAGGAAATCGCAAGGTTCAGGACGAAGATCAGCAGACCGAAGGCTACTACGGCCAGTCCCGGCACAATCGTTGCCATCTTGCCCAGTTTGACCATGGCTATCAGGATGCCGAGCATATAGATTTCCATCATGCTCCAGGGCTTGACATGCTGAAACATGCGAAAGACGGGAATGGCAAACTTGACGCGGAGGTTCAGCTTCAGGGGGACAAAAATATACAGCAGGCCAAGCATCTGAATCAGTGGGATCAGCACGCAGGTCAAGAATACCAGGACCGCCAGGAGATAGATGCCCTGTTCGAGTAATTGCTGAATTCCGCTCAGGAGACCCGTCTGTTGGACAAGCGAGCCGCTTTTCATGGCCAGGAACGGAAAAGTGATCGCAACAACATAGAGGATCAGACCAGCAATCGTCCAGGCGATGGTGTGGTTGACACTGTCGGTCTTGGTCCGGAATAATATATGGCCGCAACGGACGCAACGCGCTGCAGTTCTGGCCGGCATCGGCGGGAGGGTGTGAACCAGGTCACATTCGTGGCAGGCGATCTGATGCATCGAGTTAAGGCTCTACTCTGAAGGGGGAGGAATAATCTGGCACCTCCGCAAGGAATATTCTAAATAATTTAAAAAACCTATTGTTTTCACTGCAGAGACATCGACTTCACTATTTGCTTGTCTGCTTCGTCGATCCAGCCACCACCCATGGTTCTGTAGATATCGACCAGGCTGGTCAACACCGCAGCCTGGGTTTGCACGTAGTCAAGCTGGCCGGAGAACAGGCTGCGGTTGGCATCGAGCACCTGCAGGTAGCTGGTGGTGCCTGCTTCGTACTGATTTCCGGCGAGCCGCGCGTAGGTCTTCAGTGCATTCACCCGGCGGCCCTTGGCGCTCTGGGTTTCACGTCCTTTGGTGGTTGCCACCAGGGCATCTTCCACATCACGGAAACCGGCAATGATCGACTGCTGGTAGCGGTACAAGGCCTCGCGCTGGGCAGCCTCAGCGGTCATGACCTGGCCTTCGATCGCCCCGAAAGTGAAGATAGGCGCCAAAACGTCGCCGCCGAACTGCCAGATTGCCGACGGCCCCTCGAACAGATCCTTGGAGTGAATGCTGGTCGTACCATAGGCACCAGTCAACGCTACGCGCGGAAAGTAGAGCGCACGGGCCACACCGATACGGGCGTTGGCAGCAATCAATGCCTGCTCGGCCTGGATGATGTCGGGGCGCTGCTCAAGCAATTCCGACGGCAGCCCGGCGGGAATCTCCGGAACGGTCAGCTCATCAATACTTTTGCCGCGTACGATGGTTTGCGGGTTGCGTCCGAGCAACAGGGAGAGCAGGTGCTCCTGCTGGGCGACAAAACCCTCCAACTGCGGAACGGCCTGGCGGGCATTTTCATATTCCGATTCGACCTGGCTGACCTCGACCTGCGAAACAGTGCCATAATCATGCCGCAGGTTGAAGATACGCAGCGACTCGGCATAGGCCCGTTCAGTCTCGCGGGCGATCTCAAGCTGGCGGTCGAGTCCACGCAGGTTCAGGTAGCTGCTGGCGACATTGCTCACCAGCGTCAGCAGGACCGTCCGTCGGCCCGCTTCACTGGCGAGGAGTTCCGCCTGGGCCGCTTCATTCAAACGGCGGATGCGCCCCCACAGGTCGATCTCCCAGGTCGCGTTGAGCGCTCCCTGGTAGGTGCTGTAATCGTCATTATCGCCGGGGAACAGTCCCGTTTCCGTGTCCTTCTGCCGGAACGCACTCGCCGAGGCGCCGATCTGCGGGAAAAACTCCGACCTTGTGGTTCGGTATTGGCCGAGGTACTGATCGACCCGGGCCGTAGCGGCCTTGATATCCAGGTTATCGTTTACCGCCGTAGTGATCAGTTCGTCGAGGACCGGATCATTGAACTGCTGCCACCAGGCGGTGTTGACCAGGTCCGCAGCAGCATCGTAGGAGACCGTCCACGCAGAGGGAGTTTCGACCGTTGGCTTTACGTAATCGGGGCCGATGGTGCAAGCACTCAGGAGCAGCAGGACAAGACCGGCAAGCAAAGAGTTACGCATGATGGTCACCTCCTTGGTCTACAGCCTCTGTAACAGGTTTCTTCTTCCGGCTGAACAGCCCGGTGGCGTCCTCGAGTACAACGAAAAACAGCGGTACGAAGAAGGAGGCAACACAGGTGGAGGCGAGCATGCCGCCGATGACCCCGGTGCCGATCGCGTGTAGACTATTAGCACCGGCGCCGGTGGCGATCGCCATCGGCACGCAGCCGAGGATAAAGGCCAGCGAGGTCATGACAATCGGTCTTAATCGAAGGCGAGCAGCCTCAATGGCCGCTTCGTTGACTTCCATTCCGTTATGCAGGTTCTCCACGGCGAACTCAATAATCAGAATGGCGTTCTTGGCCGCCAGCCCAACCAGGGTGACCAGGCCGACCTGGAAATAGACATCATTTTCCAGCCCTCGTCCCCATGTCAGCAGCAAGGCGCCGCAGACGGCGAAGGGGACAGCCATGACCACGCCGACTGGCAGCGACCATTTTTCATACTGGGCCGCCAGGATCAGAAAGACCATGATCAGGCCGAAGATGAAGGCGGAGCTCGAGGTCCCGCCTGACTTCTTCTCCTCGAAGGCCTGGCCGGCCCAGGCAAAACCGTAGCCGGAAGGGAGCACTTCGGCGGCGATCGACTCCATGGCCGTGATCGCCTGTCCGGTGCTGTAGCCGGGAGCCTGGCTGCCGGTCAGCTTGGCCGCCGGAAAGCCGTTGAAGCGCGGCAGCAGCCCAGGACCGGCGACGTAGCGGACCGTGGCCAGGGCCGAGAGCGGGATCATACTGCCGTTTTTCGAACGCACGTAAATCTGTTCAAAATCCAGAGGCTCATCGCGATATTCAGGTTCTGCCTGAATGATGACCTGCCAGATCCGGCCGAATTCGACGAATTGCGATACGTAGGAGGAGCCGAAATAAGCCTGCAGGGTCTGGTAGACGTCAGAAACCGGGACGCCGAGAATTTCAGCGCGCGCGCGGTCGAGATCGAAATAGAGCTGCTGCTCCGAAGCCGAGAAGGTCGTGGAGACTCCGGCCAGGGTTTTGTCCTCGCGGGCCTTGGCCACGAACTGCTTGGTCAGCTTCTGCAGGTCCTGCGGACTGCCGCTGCCCATGCTCTGGATGTAGAATTCGAAACCGCCGGTGGTGCCCAAACCCGGGATCGATGGCGGGTTCAGGGGGATGAGAATGCTCTCCTTGACACCGGCCAGCTTCTTGCGCGCATCGTCGATCACGGCAAAGGCTGTTCCTGCTTCACCCTTACGTTCTCCGTAATCCTTGAGCGAGGCGAAAAATGATGACGTATTGGTCTTATTCTGGCTGTCGATGAGGCTGTAGCCGTCGATTTGCGTGATCGCATTCAGCGCCGGGTTTTCCAGCAGCATCTTGACCGCCTCGTCGCTGACGGCCGCGGTCCGCTCCATGCTGGCGGCATCGGGCATGATGCTGGCAACGAAGATATAGCCCTGGTCTTCCTCGGGGACGAAGCTGCCCGGTACAATGCGGAAAAGAGTGACTGTTGCAAACAGCACGCCGCCGAACATCAGCATGCCGATCAGCTTGTGATTGAGCAGCCAGCGTACGCCGGCTACATAGCCGTTAGTAATCCAGGTAAAGCCGTCTTCAAACTTCCTGAAAAACCACTTTTTCTCATGATGTCCCGGCTTGAGAACACGCGCCGCCAGGGCCGGCGAGAGAGTCAGGGCGACGACCCCGGAAATCACCATAGCGATAGCGATGGTAATGGCAAACTGTTTGTAGAGGGTGCCAGTCATACCGCCGAGGAAGGCAACCGGCAGAAAAACCGAGACCAGCACCAGCACGATTGCAATCAGCGCTCCGGCCAACTCTTCCATCGCCTTCACCGAGGCTTCCCTCGCATTCATACCGAGGGTTGCCATGCTGTGCTCGACACTCTCGACGACGATAATGGCATCATCGACCACCAGGCCGATCGCCAGGATCATGCCAAACAGGGTGAGCATATTGGTGGAGAAGCCGAGCATGTAGATGCCGATATAGGTACCGACGATGCAGATCGGCACGGCTATGATCGGAATGATGGTCGCCCGGAAGCTTTGCAGGAAGAGGAAAACCACCAGCACCACCAGGATGACCGCCTCGAAGAAGGTGTGCACGACCTTTTCGATCGAGGCCTCGGTGAACTTGCTGGTGTCGAGCACGATCTTGTAGGTAAGGCCATCCGGAAAGCTTGGCTCAATTTCGTCGATCAGGGCGCGGACCCGGTTTGCTGTCTCGATGGCATTGGCCCCGGCTTGCTGGTAGACGGCCATGTTGGCGGACGTTTTGCCGTTGATCTTGGACTGCAGGGAGTAATCCTTGGAACCGAGCTCGGCATGTCCGACATCCTTGAGGCGAACGATGGCGGCGCCGTTAGCGTCGGTGCGGAGGATGATCTCGTCAAATTCAGCGGGGTCGGTGAGCATCCCCTGGGAGGTGACCACGAAACTCTGCTGGGTGCCTTCCGTGGTCGGCACCTGGCCGATCTGGCCGACGCCGAAGGCCTGGTTCTGTCCCTTGATGGCGTTGGTGACGTCATTGGAGGTCAGACCCATCTGCGCCAGGCGGTCGGGTTTGAGCCAGATCCGCATGGCGATGTCCGGCGTCGGCATCATGCCGGACAGGTTGGCGCCGGGGATGCGCTTGATGGCATCGAGCAGGTAGAGGTTGACGTAGTTGCCCAGGTAGGTTGAATCGTAGCGGTCATCCTCGGAGTAGAAGCTGATGACCATCATGAAGGCGTTGGAGCGCTTCTGCACGAGGACACCCTGCTTGGCGACGATCTCCGGCAGCTGGGCGCTGGCCTGGCTGACCCGGTTCTGCACGTTGACCTGGGCCTGGTCGGGATCTGTCCCGGGCTCGAAGGTCACGGTCAGGCTCATGTTGCCAGACGAGGAACTGGTCGAGAGCATATAGCTCATGTCATCGACGCCGTTGACCTGGGCTTCGATCGGTGCAGCCACGGTGTTGGCGATGACCTCGGCGGTCGCGCCGGGATACACGGCGGTGACCTGCACGGTCGGTGGCGCGATGTCCGGGTACTGGGCGACCGGGGTCGACTTCATCGCCACGAACCCGCCCAGGGTGATAATAATCGAGATGACCGCCGCTAAGACCGGCCGATCAATAAAAAAACTTGCCATGATGGGCCTCTTCTAGTTGGTCGCCGCAGGAGCGGCAGTTTTGGTAGGTTGGGCTTCTTGGGACGTCGGTGCAGCAGCGGTCACCGTAACCGGCACACCGGGCGCCAGACGCTGGAAACCGTCGGTGATGATCTGTTCACCGGGGTTCAGCCCTTTTTCAATGATCCAGTCCTGACCGACCCACTCACCGACCATGACCGGGCGAACCTCGGCGGTTCCCTGGGCACCGGCCACGAACACCACATGACCATTGGAGGTTTGCTGAACCGCACGCTGCGGGACCACCAGCGTGTTCGGTCGAGTTGCCCCGGTGAGGGTCGCCTTGACGAACATCCCCGGATGCAGCATGGCGTCCGGGTTGGGCAGTTCGGCGCGGACCAGGAAGGTTCCGGTCTCGCGGTTGAACGACTGGTCAATAAAGCTGAGTTTCCCGGAGTTGGGGTAGGCCTCGCCTCCGGCGAGCTCAAGGTCAACGCCGTATTCCTGGTTCGGCGGAGGCACCACCTGGCCGGCGGCAATGGCCTCGCGGCTCTTGGATCAATTGGTTCTGCGAAACACTGAAGTTGACCCAGGCCGGGTCGATCTGGGCCACGTAGCTGAGGTAACCACCCGGGCCGGCTGTCAGGTAAGCACCTTCTCGGACCTGGGCTTCGCCGCTGATGCCGGTGACCGGCGACTTGATCACGGTGTAGCTCAAGTTGAGCTCTGCCTCTTCGAGGCGAGCCCGGGCCGAGTGCACAGCCGCTTCGGCCGCCTTGACCGAACCGATGGCATTATCAAGATCACTCTTACTGGCGGCATCGAGTTCAGCCAGCGGCTGGATGCGGTTCAGGTTGGCCTGTGCCGTCCAGAGCTGTGCCTCGTTATTCGCCAGGGCGCCACGCGCCGCTTCGACCTGGGCGATAAACGGCTTCTGGTCCATCAGGAACAGGGTCTGGCCCTGCTTGACTACAGAGCCTTCAACATACTGGATCTTATCAAGAAAGCCGTTGACCCGGGCGACGATATCAACCTGGTGGGAACTTTCCACCTGGGCGACAAAGGACACCTTGACCGGAACGGTCTGCGGTTCCACCTTGATGACATTCACCGCGACCGGGGCCGGCGGAGCTTTGACTTCCTCCTTTTTACAGGCTGTCAGAGTCAGTGCAGCGAGGGCGGCTAAACCCAGGGTGAGTTTCACAGGTCTGCGGCTAAAAAGATTTTTTGTCTGCTTCATTTCGGTAGGCTCCTGTCGAGATATTTATCTATTTCCGACTTTTACAGGTGATATGGACGGCATTAAGAGAGTTTGATATTACAAATTAATCAACTCAAATGCCAGTATTAGTTTATTCCGCCGCTGTTCTGGTCTTCCAGCCCTATCGCTTCGCAACGTCTTTCTCTTCGAAGAGACGAAGCCTCGCTCCGAGCGCCGCGACCAGGGGGTTCGCACTGAGCCCATGCAAAATAATGCTCAGCAGGATGGTACAGACCACGGTCATGGTCATGGGGCCACCACCGGGCAGGTGACTGTGCAGCACAATGACACCGAACACAATACTGGCCAGCCCCCTCGGACCAAACCAGCCGATAAACAGTTTTTCATCGGTGCGCAGATTCATACCCGCCAGCACCAGGAAGACCGGCAGCATGCGAATAATGGTCAGGCTGAGCAGGGAGTAGACGACAACCTGCCAGCTAAAAGCGTTGAAAGACTGGCCCACCACGGCGGCGCCGAACACCACCCAGGTGAGCAAGGCCAAGGTATCCCCGGTTCCCTCGGCGGCGAGCAAAAGATGATGCTTATGATTTTTCGCGAGCACACCAAACAACAGGCCACCAACGAAGGCGGCAATGAAGCCGCTTCCCCCCAGCCACTGCGCCACGGCAAAGCAGGCCACAGCCAGGGTCGGTACGGGGAGCTGCCGCCAGGTCTCAGTGACCCAGCCCCTGCTCTGCCGCCAGTTTGAGCAACCAGCTGCCCAGCAGGGTCAATCCCACGCCCACGACGACACCCAGGCCGATCGCCTCCAGCAACAGTTTTAATGCAAGCATCACAGGGCGACCATCTCCGCCGCTATTGGTTGCAAACGCCAGAAAGATAAACAGGATCGGCACGCAGATGCCGTCATTCAGGCCACTTTCTACATTCAAGCTCTCACGAATATTGACCGGGACGGCTTCGTTGGTCACCACAGCCTTGCCCAGAGCGGCGTCAGTAGGTGCCAGGATAGCCGCAAGAATGGCGATCTCAAGCAGGGTCAAGCCATCAAAGACCAGAACGCCAGCGACGAAACCGAGCAGAATCGTCAGCGGCAGACCGATCAGCAACAGCCTCTGGGGAATAAGGAAGGAGCGTTTGAGCTCACTGAGATTCGCATTGGCAGCATCCGTAAAAAGCACCAGGGCAAGGGCCATTTCAGCAAGAGTGCTGAACCCTTCAGCGTCCAGGTCGAGATTCAAAAATCCCAGCCCGATGGGACCAAAAGCCAGTCCGAAGGCCGTGAACAGGATGGCACCGTTAAAAGGTGTCCGTTCGAGACCGCGGCTGGTCAAGCTATAGAGAAAAACAAAAGCGGTCAGAAGTGCCAGGTTTTGATACATGTTGGTCCTTTTTTATCGATCTATAACCAAGACAAAGGTTTGCCACAGAGGCACAGAGGGCACAGAGAAAACGGACCCCCTTTTTAGGAGTAAGCCTTTCCTCTGTGTCTCCGTGGCTCTACGGCAGACATTTCTTTCGCAGAGGTCAACCTTCATTCAAAGATGGAGATCAGATTGCGTATTGCGTGTAGTAATGTGCCACGCGACCAATTGCCAGAATGTAGGCGGCGGTCCGCAAATCCGGCACATCCTCCCTCGAGCGCCAGATCTGGCGAATCTCCTGGTAGGCTTCGCACATGGTGTCCTCGAGCCCGGAGCGTACCAGGTTCAGTTCGTCGGCTTCCTTTATAAAACCTTTCTGGCGAATCTTTTCCGGGAACTTGTCACCCAGGACCTGCTCAAGGGCAGCGATGGTTGAATCCGCCCTGGCCTGCATGAAACGACGGTCCATCTTGCCGAAGCGCATGTGGGCAAGGTTCTTGGTCCACTCGAAGTAGGACACCGTCACCCCACCGGCGTTGGCGTACATGTCCGGAATGATGATGACGCCGCGATTACGCAGGATCTCGTCGGCCTCGGCGGTCACCGGGCCGTTGGCGGCTTCGACGATCAGTCGGGCCTTGATGCGGTCAGCATTCTCTGCCGTGATCTGGGCTTCCATGGCGGCCGGGATCAGGATCTCACAGTCCGCTTCGAGCAATGACTTGCCATTTTCAACATACTCGGCATCAGGATAGCCCTTGACACCGCCATTCTCGCGAAGATAAGCGGCGACGCTCTCGATGTTCAGCCCCTGTTCGCTGCGCAGGCCACCGTCGCGCTCGATGATGGCGATGATCCGGCAGTCGTCCTCTTCCTGCAGGAATTTGGCCGCATGATAGCCGACGTTGCCAAGACCCTGGACGACGACCCGCTTGCCGGCCAGGCCGGGCGTCAGCTTCGCTTCGGCGACATCCTCGGCATGACGGAAGAACTCCTGCATGGCATACTGCACGCCGCGGCCGGTGGCCTCGGTGCGGCCATCAACACCACCCATCTCGGGCGGTTTGCCGGTAATGCAGGCAGCTGCGTCGATGTCATCGGGGTGCAGGGTTCGGTAGACGTCGGCCATCAGGGCCATCTCGCGGGGGCCGGTCCCCATGTCCGGCGCCGGCACGTTCAGTGCCGGGCTGAGATAACCTTTCTTCTCAAGCTCCACCGCGAAGAGCCGGGTGATGCGATCGAGATCATCCCGTGAATAGGCGCGTGGGTCGATGCAGAGGCCGCCCTTGGAGCCGCCGAAAGGGATATTGACCACCGCGCATTTGAAGGTCATCAGGGCCGCCAGAGCTTCCACCTCATCCTGATTGACTTCGAGGGCATATCGGATGCCGCCCTTGGCAGGCAGGTGGTGTTCACTGTGCGTCGCCCGCCAGCCCTTGAAGACCTTATGCTCACCATTGATCTTGACCTGGAAACGTACCTGGTAGACCGAGCGGCATTCGCCGAGCAGCTCGGCGATTCCCGGCGACAGATCCATCCGCGAAACGGCTGCATCGAACATCTTTTTGACACTGTGCATAAAACTTGGATGATCGGACATGATGGTCTCCTTAAAAGTTTTTGGACTGTCTCCCCAGGAAGTATATCCAAATTCTTCCATTTGAAAACCGCAAGGCAGGCAGGATTACTTGCCGACCCACAGTATCCAGGGCGTGCCGACGAGCAGGAACAGCAAGGCGCAGAACACCGTCGTCAACAACCCCAGGCGATACAGCTCACGCTGGGTCAGGTAGTTACTGGCAACGAAAATGACGTTCTGGCTGCCGCCCTGCGGCGTCAGAGTGGAGAAGTAACTACTGGCAAACAGCAGGGCGAACCCCATCAGGTGGACCGGAACGCCGGTCTTGATGCCGACATCGAGGAACACCCCGAGCAGGGCCAGAACCTGCGCGGACTGACTGACGAACATGTAGTGCATGAGGATATAGATCAGCAACAGGGCGACATAGGCAACCGGCCAGGAGACGCCGCCGAGCATGGTTGCCAGACGTTCGCCCACATAACCCATAAAACCGAGCTCGTTGAGCTGGCCGCTGAGCGCAAACAGCACCGCCAACCAGAGAAAGGTTGCCAGGGTGTCGCCTTGCAGGGAGATATCCTCAAGGGTCAGCACCCGGGTCGCCAACAGCGCACCGAGGCCGGCGATAGCCACAGCCGTGGAGTTCAGGTTAAGCGGGCCGGCGAAAATCCAGCCGGTGACCATGAGACCGAAAACCAGTGCGGTGATCTTCTCGTCACGCGACAGAGAGCCCATGGCCTGCAGCGCCTGGCGTGCGGCTTGTGGAGCGTCACCGGTATTAGCCACCCCCGGCGGAAACAGCCGGTAGAGGAAAATCGGCAGCAGACCGATGGTGACCAGCGCCGGGACCGACGCAACCAGCAACCAGAAGCCGAAGCTGATCTTCAGGCCATGCTCTGCGGCCAGGGAGACGCCGATCGGATTGGCCGAAGTCGCGGTCAGCCAGAGCGCCGAAGAGACGCTGAGGCTGGCCATGCCGCAGAACATCAGGTAGCCGCCCAGGCGGCGCTTGCTATCATCACCCGGTTCCGACCCACTGCTCTGGGCCAGAGAGAGAATAATCGGATAGAGGACCCCGCCCCGGGAGGTATTGCTCGGGAAACCCGGTGCGATCAGAGCATCGGTGATAAAGATACTGTAGGCCAGCCCCAGGGTCGACTTGCCGAACAGGCTCACCACATGCAGGCTGATCCGTCTGCCCAGACCGCACTTGACGACGGCCTGGGCAACCAGAAAGGCCATGACGACCAGCAGAACGCTGGCATTGCCAAAACCGCCGAATACTTTGGTCGGGTCGAGAGTCCCGCTGAGGATGGCAAACGATCCTGCCAGCAGCGCCGCTGTCAGCAGCGGGAAGGCATTGATGATAACGGCGAAAATCGCTGCCGCGAAGATCGCGAACAGCTGCCAGGCCTCGTGGGTCAAGCCTGCGGGAATAGGCATGAACCAAATGGCAATAGCCAGGAGAAAAGGGGCCAGGGTTATTCCGTAGTGTCGCAATCCTGATGTCTGCGGACTCATTGTTGACCTCTCGACGCCGATGGTGCCGTTACAGCGGCATCGATACGCACCGAGCCTTTCAGGTCAACGACCCTCCCGCTCACACGACCGTACTCGGTTTCGATCAGGCGCTGCCATTTGAAAGTGTATTCTCCGGTGACCCCGGCATAGCGCCCGGTGCCGCCAATGAAGTGCCCGCTGATCGGTTGGTCAAGATTGATCGTCTCGCTGTGCAATTCGCTGAATAATTTATCGCCGTTCTCATCGGTCCAGGTACACCGCCCCTGCATGCCGGACTGACTGTCGGCGAAACCAAGGATCTCCCCTTTGAATCCGGCGTTGACCCGCTGCTCTCCACTAAGCAGCAGAGAGCCTGAATAGCGGAAGATCGCCGCCACATGCCCTGTCCCGAGCTCCATCGCCTGTCGATCCCCGGTTGCCGTCCAGGTCCCGGTGAAATCTCGTTCCTGGCCGGACTCAGCGGTTTGTGGTAGCGGAGGCGACGATCGCTCGCAGGCGCTACAGAGCAGAACGGCGAATAACACCAGCCAGTACCAGCAACGGCCAGGCGACCGTTGACGTTGATGACGCCTGTTCATTCTCAAGAGCAACATCCCTCCCTTACAGGATCAGTCCACCGAAGACGAATCCCAGGACCACGGCACAGGCAATGGTGCAAACGCCGGGGATCAGGAACGGATGGTCGAAAACATATTTGCCGACCCGGGTCGAACCGGTATCGTCAAACTCAACCGCAGCCAGCAGGGTCGGATAGGTCGGCAGAATAAACAGGGCGCTGACCGAGGCAAAGGCGGCGATGGCCGCTACCGGACTGACGCCGAGCGCCAGCGCGGCCGGCATCAGCGCCTTGGTGGTGGCTGCCTGCGAGTAGAGCAGCATGGCAGCAAAAAAGAGCACCACGGCCAGCATCCACGGGTACTTTGTAAGCAGTGCGCCGGCAAAAACATTGATCTCTTCCATATGGGCGGCAACAAAAGTCGTGCCGAGCCAGGCAACGCCGAGCACACAGATACAGGCGCTCATCCCCGACTTGAAGGTCGCTGCGTTGAGAATATTCTTGGCATCAATCTTACAAAACAAGGTGATCAGCGTCGCGGCACCGAGCATGAAAGTGATGATCGCATCATCACGCTTGAGGATCGGGTTCTCGATCAGGTTGAAAGTGGAACTGATCGCCATGGCATACGCAACCACGGCGAAGATACTGACACCGAAGATCAGGACCGCCCGTTTCGCTTCCGGCGTGATCTCCACCTGCTGGTCACTTGAGTCGTCCATGTTGATCAGACCCTTCGCCAGGCGATCCTGATAGATGGGATCATCTTTTAACTCTTTGCCCAAAAAGTTGGCGATGAAGGCACCGAACATGACAGCGAGAAAACTGCTCGGAATGGCGATCATCAACAGCTGGACATAATCGACGCCGACCTTTTCCAGCTCGCTGGAGAAGAAGACTACGGCGGCGGAAATCGGCGAGGCGGTGATGCCGATCTGCGCACCGACGGTGGCGATGGAGAGCGGCCGTGACGGCCTGATCCCGGCGCGCTTGGCCACTTCCGCAATCACCGGCAGGGTCGAGAAGGCCGTGTGACCGGTTCCGGCAAACATGGTCATGGTATAGGTGACTATCGGGGCCAGGAAGGTGATGTATTTCGGATTACTTTTAAGAATTTTCGTCGCGATGTGCACCAGGTAGTCAAGTCCGCCAGCCACCTGCATGGCGGCAATCGCGGCGATCACCCCCATGATGATAAGGATAACGTCCACCGGTATAGCCCCCGGCTTGAGGCCGAAGACAACCCCGAGAACCAACACACCGAATCCGCCGGCAAAACCGATGCCGATGCTGCCCAGTCGCGCGCCCAGCCAGATAAAAAACAACACGACCAACAATTCAACGATCCACATGTCAACTCTCCTTATTCAGGTTCGGGTATCATCCTGCAATACCGAGAATCATCACTCAGGGAATCCGGTAAGTCCCGCTCAGATCGAGGGTCTGGCCGGTGACTGATTCTCCCCCGGCTTCCTTCAGGAAGGTGACCGCCGACCAGACGAAGGACAGTTCGCCGCTGATCCCCTTAAGGTGCTCGGTTCCGCCGACGATACTGCCGGTGACTTTGCTGTTCGACTGAAGTTGATCGCTTTGCAGCGTCATGTAGAGTTCCGGCCCGTCAAGATCCTTCCAGACACAGCGGGCGACCGAACCGGTTACGGAATCAGAGAGGCCGACACACGTTGACCAGTAGTCTTTCTTCTTTCCAAGGTTTGTCTGCAGACTCACATGACCGGAAATTTCGAAGGTATAGATTTGCCGGTCTTCGCTGAAGGCAAAAGGTTTTCTGGTACCGTTGGCGATCCAGGTACCCTTGAAGTCGCCGACCTCCGCGGCCTGGACCTCTGTCAGGGCACCGGCTGTGAGCAGCAGAACCACGAAAAGAATGCTCCGACAAAGTTTTTTTGAAAATGTCGCGTTCATGCTTTTGTCCTCATGGATGCGTGTTCATAGTTACTGTACGAACGGCCTCAAGCCAAAGGGCCTCAGGGGGAGCCCCTTCCCCCCGATGCACAAAAGAAGAGATACGAGCCTATTTCAATTTCCGGGGCTGAGTCATGTTCTCCGGTTTGAGCAGATCATCCAGCTCCACCTTGGTCAGCCAGCCCTTCTGCCAGGACCAGGTCGTAGACACTGCCACCGGTCTTCAGGGCTTCCTTGGCGATGGCTGCCGATTTCTCGTAACCGAGCACCGGGTTGAGCGCGGTGACCAGGCCGATGCTGTTCTGGACATACTCGAGGCAGCGCTCGACGTTGGCCTCGATGCCGACGATGCAGCGGCTGGTCAGGGTGATCGCGGCGTTGCGCAGGATCATCAGACCATGCAGCAGGCAATAGGCCATGATCGGCTCGGCCATGTTCAGCTCCAGCTCGCCGGCCTCGGCGGCCATGGAGACGGTGACGTCGTAGCCGATGATGGTGAAGCAGACCTGGCTGACCATCTCCGGGATGACCGGGTTGACCTTGCCTGGCATGATCGACGAACCGGGCTGCATCGGCGGCAGGCGGATCTCATACAGGCCACAGCGCGGCCCGGAGGAGAGCCAGCGCAGGTCGTTGCAGATCTTGGAGAGCTGCACCGCAGCGCGTTTCATGTTGCGCAGACATCTGCACGAAACCGCCCGCATCCTGGGTGCCCTGCACCATGTTGGAGGCTTTGCGCAGTGACAGGCCACTGACCTGGGAGAGTTTTTCCGTGACCAGTTCGGCATAGCCGGGCGGGCTGTTGATGCCCGTGCCGATGGCGGTCGCACCCATGTTGATTTCCAGCAGTCCGTCGGCGGCAACCTGCATGCTGTGCATGGCCGTACCGATGGTGTAAGCATAGGCGCCGAACTCCTGGCCAAGCGTCATCGGTACGGCATCCTGGTTTTCGGTGCGCCCCATCTTGAGAACCTGGGAGAATTCCTGCTCCTTCGCCTCAAGGGCGGCCTTGAGCTCACCCAGGGCGCCCAGGGTGTTCTGAATCGAGAAATAGACCGCCAGCTTGATCGCTGTGGGATAGGCATCGTTGGTCGATTGGGAGCAGTTGACGTCGTCGTTCGGATGCAGGAACTGGTATTCCCCCTTGTTGTGCCCCATGAGCTCGAGTGCCCGGTTGGCGATCACCTCGTTGGCGTTCATGTTGGTCGAGGTGCCGGCCCCGCCCTGGATCATGTCCACGACGAAATGCTCATGGAGTTTCCCGGCCAGGATTTCATCGCAGGCGGCGCAGATGGCCACCATCTTTTCCCTGGCCAGCACCCCCAGTTCACAGTTGGCCTGGGCGGCGCCTTTCTTGACAAAGGCCAGAGCATCGACGAAGTGCTTGAAATTCATCAGCGGCAAGCCGGAGATGTCGAAATTCTCCCTGGCCCGCAGGGTCTGCACGCCATAATAGGCGGAGAGCGGCACATCCCGTTCGCCGAGGGAGTCGTGCTCACGACGGACAGCCGTCAGCGCGACGTCGGGCCCGGCCTTGCCGGAGATCTGGTCGGCGGCATAACGCAGCCGCTCGGATTGGCGCTGCGCGACCCGGGCAACGATCCGGTAGAAGATGTCGGGCTTGGTCTCCCGGACCCCTTGCCAGACCGCCAGCGGGATCTGCAAGACTGTAACTCCATTGCGGGTGAAGGCGCTGGTCGAGTGTGGTGTATCATCCATGAGTGCTCCTTCGGCAATCATGGCGCCCAGGCCCAGAGTCGAAAGGTGAGTCACCTTTGCCTGGGCTCCGCAGACAATCTCGATTTCGCCCTCTTCCACCCAACCGACCCAGAGACGCGGCGTTGATTCATGGAAGAGGTACTCTCCGGCAGCGTAGCTTTTTCGTTCTCCCTGCTCAACAATCGCACGCAGATCGTCGATGCCTATTCCCATTGCTTGTGCGGCAGTGGCCATGAGCTTTTCAAGCTGTGACATGAGCGTTCTCCTTAATTTTTGTGGCCTGAAATTGATTATTCAAGCTAAAGAGACTTAAATACCCTCTTACAACTTTCGCGCCCCGCAATTACTTTGCCTGGGCAACTCGTTTGGAAAAGTTAATTGCTATTTTTTAACTATATCAGACAAAAATTAGCAGAAAAGCAAGCAGGTCATTAATTCATTTGGAGAGTCGTGATAAAAAGAAAGGGCACCCAGTAACGGGCGCCCATAAGAAGCCAAGTAGCCAGAATCTCGGCGCTTGACAATTATGATCAATAGCTTTTAAAAGTTGTCGTCTTTACAGCTCAAGGCAACTGCTCAAACCATGACCGGCTCTGGAACCACTTCTCCTGCAGAGAATTCATCTCCCCGGACAGGATCAGTGTTTTCATAATATTTTCCAAAGCATTGATCAACAAGGCGTCTTCACGCACAGCAATGCCGAGAGGTTCGACAGTCAATTTTGTTTCACCCACAACCAATTGCTTCTCAGAATAGCTAGCAGCCATGTAGGCGCAGAACGGGTAATCCGCAATCACGGCGTCGGCCTTGTCCTGTAAAAGCATCTCGATTGCGCTGTCGTATGAATCAGCAAGGGTCAGGTTGGCTTTTGGTGCCATCTTCTCGACCACGTCCTGACTTGTTGAGCCTTTCAGCGTGGCAACCTTGAATTTTTCGCTGTTCAACCCCTCCTTTTTCAGCAACTCGACGGACTTGAGTTTGAGGAGAATCCCTTTCCCTGAAACAATGTAGGGTCCGATGAACGCAACTTTCGTATTGCGCTCGGGGGTCATGGTCATCCCGGACAGAATCATATCAATCTTGCCTGATTGCAGCGCCGGGAGTAATTCAGCGAAAGGCATCCTGGAGAAGCTGACTTTCAAATTCATACTCTGGGTAATTGAACGGGCAAGATCAGCATCGAGGCCGATAAGCTCTGCCTCTTTTGACATGGCATTCAGAGGCGGCTGATTACCCGTCATGCCAACCACTAATTCACCTTTTTTCAGAATGTCATCGAAAATCGGACCAGCGAGGGCAGCACCAAAACAGACGAAGACCGCCGAGAGAACGAACACCATGGACCATAAAACCTTCCTCATAAGACACTCCCTTATAAAATGATGTTGTTGTTTATTTTAAGCTTCATCTCTTTAGCTCAATTCTGAGATGAGTTCCTGATCTCAGGTTGTCATTACGGCCGAATGTCTCCGGCGGGTTTTGAAACAAGCCTCTAAAAGCGCCATTCTGCGTTCAGACTCACGAAATGGATGGCCGCGTTTTCGTAGGTGCCCGAAACTCGTCCGGCCAGTGGTGAACGCTCAATGTCCATGTCCAGGTCACCGCCCCAGGCCAGTTCATAGGCTGCGCTGAGCGTCAGATCCTTCGACCAGTCGTAACGTCCGCCCAGACCGAAGCGCCAGCTTTCACCAACGGGGAGAGCCGGCCCGAGATCTTTTTCGTCGATCATGGCGCTGTCATAAGCGATGCCGGCCGTCAGCAGCCAGGGTTCGGTGACCCGGTACTGGGCGCCGAGGGCGACGTGCCAGGTGTCTTTGTAGTCAAGGTCGGTGGTGAGATCAACCTTGGTATCACTGATGTCAACATCGACCTTGCCGAACTCAGACCAGTCCTGCCAGCCGAGATTCGCCATGAGGGCCAAGCGATCGTTGACATCGTGGTAGACGCTGAACATGACTGCCTGAGGCATGGTCATGCCGAGGTCGATGGTCCGGGTCCCAAAGCCGAGTGCTTCCGTCAGCCTGTCGCCGAAACCGCTGATATCAGCCTTGTCCGAGAAATCGAGGTCTGCGGCCGAAAGGTAGGTGAGACCAAATCGTGTCCCGGGCACCGGTTCATACAGCACGCCAAGGTTGAATTGCACCGTCCAGTCTTCATCTTTGAGTTTGAGCTCAGCGTCATCTCCTTCGACAATACGGTTGATTGCCATCTTCTGTTCCAGCATGCCGTAGACCATCGACACCCCTGCCCCCACCGAGAACTGGTCGTTGACCTGCCAGGCAATGGCCGGCTGGATAAAGACAGCCTGCAAGGTCACTTCCTGCACGTAATAGCGGCCGACCCAGTCATCCTGGTAGTCGAGGGCGAGACCGAAGTTGCCACCTATCGCCAGGCCGAGCGCCAGCTTGTCGTTGACCGGGTGGACGTAGAACATCCCTCCGGCCGGTATCCAGCCGTTGCTGTCGCCGCTGTCGGCCGGCCCCACCGTGGTGTTGCTATCAGGGGAAAAATCGATGTGGATATACATCGGTTGCGCCCCGAGCATCAAGGAAGGCCTCTCTAGCCGTGTCATCCCCGCCGGGTTGGTGAAGGCCGTCGATGCGTCCTGGGCCCGGGCGGCATAGCCAGCCGCGGCGAGACCAACATCAGGGCCGCCGATTTCGTAAAGGTAAAGACCGCCAGCCTGTGCACTTGACAGTGTCAGAAACAAACCCAGAAACCCTAAAAAACCAATTGCTAAAGTTCTCATAATATTTGTTCCTAAATTAGGTTGTGATCAGAAATCATCGATCCTGAAAAATTGTTGTCAACGCAAAGGAGCTACCCAGCCACAAAAGCTGGGTAGCAACAGACCGCATTGATCGAGATCCGCATTATCCTCAGTACCCCGGTGGCGGACCACCGGCAATGTAAACAACCGTGCCGCTCTGGTAGCCGCGGCTGTACCAGGTGGTGCCGCACTGGTAGTAGGTCGTGGAGCCGTTGGCGATTATTGTCGTGCTCGTACAGGGCAGCGTCGTCACGTAGGTCGGTGACGCTGCAGCGGCACCGACCGCCACACCCACAGCGGCGCCGACTACAAACGCAGCGGCGGCATCATCATGGTAATAGTGGTCATCCCAACCGCCATGATGGTTGTCCTCGGCAAAGTCCTGCCAGTCTTCACGAGCATCGTTCCGATAATCCTGGCGGTCCCCTATGTTCTCGTCCCGGTTTCCCTGCCGGTCACCGGCGTTATCCTGGCGTTGACCCTGCCGGTCGCCGGCATTCTCCTGGCGCTGGCCCTGACCCTGACCCACAGAAGCACCTGCCTGGCGACTTCCTGACTGCGTTTGGCGTTGTGTCGATGCCTGAGTCGAGCGCTGGGAAGCTCCTGCCTGCCTGGTCGATGACTGCGCCGGACGCTGCGATGCGCTCGCCTGACGGCTTGATGACTGCGTCGGACGCTGCGACGCAGAACGGGAAGAGAAGCCCCCACCGCTCGCGGCACTGCTGCGCGAGAAGCCACCGCCACCGCCACCGCCGCCACCGCCACCGCCACCGCCACCGCCTCGGCCACCACCACGGGCTTCAGCCATACCGACAAGGGTGGTCACGAGCAGGAACATTATTCCGATAAAAAGTACGAATACTGGAGATTTATGAGACATTATTCGCCTCCTTTCTGCGCGGGGAGTGAACCCTTCTGACGCACGGGAGCCAGGAGTGGAACCTGCTCTGCACCCGCCGGCGGGGTAAAGATGAAGCTGTCGGCAGCAACCTTGGGCGCGAGGGACCACTCGGTGAAGTCACCCCGGAACTGCGGTTGGCCCGGCGCATTCTTGTAGGTGATAATGACCCTGCGTGGCAGCGGCTCATTGCCTTGCGCAACCCACAGCTGCATATCGACATCTTCCGAGCGGATGGCCAGATGGTCGGTGACAACGTCGAAGAGGGTATTCTCCTCCACATAGCTGATCGCCGTGATCCTTCTCCTCCACCTGCTCCGCGAAGCCGGTATGAAGCATGCGGGCCATGGGCAGGGTAAACTGCAGGTCCCTGACCACGTAGACCAGGGTGTCGTCCACCGTGCCTGGTTTTTCGACCCGCGCGAAAACATTTTCATCGGCCTTGAACGCGGTGATCTGTTTGCCGTCAAACAGGATCAGCCCCTGGTCGCCGTCGCTGCGTTCAACCTCGACACGCATCCGGTCGGGACGTTGCAGCAGAATGTTGCGTTTCTCGCCGAACTCGATGTACTGGCCGTCCTCCTGGATCGCGTCGTAGCCGCTGCGAATCGTCACGCTGAAGGCTGGCGCCCTGGCAATGAAGTTGGCCATATTCATGAGGATCGCCTTGGCTTCCGGATCCTGCTCAGCAGCTGTTGCCGCTGGTGCGTCGGCAGCAGGCGCGTCAGCGTCGGCCAGCGCCGGAGCGACGCTGAAAGTCAAGAGGGTGAGCACTATTAGGCTGGCCCAAAAGGGCCGCCTAAACCGGAGTTGTGCGTTTTGCTTCACTGTTTTTCTGGTTTTTTGCATAATGGAATAATCTCCTTTCATGTTGGCAGCTTGAATCTAATGCGGACTGCGTATTGCGTTTGAGGGCGAGTTGTCATTTTAGTCACCCGTTACTGATTAAAGACGGCAAACATTATACCTCATATTTTCTGAAAAAACCCTCCGTGTCGGCCATAATTTCTCATAGGTATCGATAATAGGTGCCAGTAAGGGCAACTCTTAGGGGGCGATGATTTCACTGATGACGCATTGAGCAGATCCGGGCAAAGCGATTATTGGAGGCTAGGGCTGTGGCTGCCCTGCTGATACGAGAGTGTGAACGTCTTTCACTGACAAAGTTCGACAATTGCATCAACGGGGATATCAGCAGTTTGAGTCAGGGTGTCAGCCGTCTGCTGAAGCGGTCGGAGTGCAACAAGGCTCTCACGGAAAAGATGAAACTGGTTCAGTCACGCCCTATTATGCCAGTAAGTCAAGCCTGACACCTGTTCTTACCTGTTCTCAACAGTGCCAGCAGAGGATTTTAAATTGCTGGAAATATGTTATAATTCCGATAGGAAAGGTCTTCCGACCGCCACTCCAATTCATTGACATCACCAACAAGGGAAGGAGGATATATGCCCACAGGAGAGCTTTTTCCATCAGTCGAGCGACGGCTTAAAGCGTATCATGAGCTGAGCCATCGGGTCAGGGGGTTGGAGGGTTCGGCCTCTTTGAAACCGACCATTACCCTGTCCCGGGAGTTCGGCTGCGAGGCTTATCCGGTCTCGGAAGAGCTAGTCAGGCTGGCGGAGAAAAAAACCGGCGAACCCTGGCTGCTGGTCGACAAATCCCTGCTGGAGGCCGTCGCCAAAGAACACAACGTCCCTGAAGAGATCTTGCACTCTCTGGGCAGCAAGCCGCGCTGGGTCGATGACATGATGGCGACCTTTTCCGCGAAATGGAAAAGCGACGCGGATTACTACCGGCTGCTCTGCAGGCAGGTCGCAATGATTGCCACCGCCGGCAACGCCGTTATCGTTGGCCTGGGGGCGCCGTTTATCACAAGATCTTTGAAGAACTGCTTCCGTTACCGGCTGATTGCGGATCACGAATTCAAGGTGAATTCCATTGCCCGACGTATGAAGATCACCAAGCAGGAGGCGGAACTCGTCGTCATTGATAAGCAGAAGGAGCGGGACCGGGTTCTGCGCAAACTTCTCGACTCGGACCTGCGGGATCCGCTGCTTTATCACGCAATTTTCAACAACGGCAGGATCAAGAGTCGGCAGATCGCCAGGCTTATCCTGGACCATGCCCTGACCAGCAACACTTGACTCCATCTGGGTGACACACAAGACACGGCTCAAGAGGAAATGGCCACCATAGGACAATCTCTGGTGGCCATGAATTTACGAAGTGACGTTAGTCTGATCGGTAGCGTTCAACCGCTACAATGGAAAGAAGTCAAATAAGCCCCTTCTCTTTAAGATCTTTCGACTGCGGCGTTTACATAATTCTGCACCATTTTATCGAGCCCCCCCTCAAGAACCATTTCAAACTGTGCCGACCATATCAACTGTTCGGTTCTTAAGTCGTACATGACTGACTCGACGGTCAGGACGACGAACTCAGTTGTTGTTGCCGGCTCATAAATGACATCATACCTCTGTCCGTAATAATTGCCCCAACTGTTGTAGTAACCGGGGCGGGCATAGCTGCCATAGCCGCCATAGA
The DNA here is from genome assembly GCA_963847735.1 of uncultured delta proteobacterium. Taxonomy (GTDB): domain Bacteria; phylum Desulfobacterota; class Desulfuromonadia; order Desulfuromonadales; family BM103; genus CAWKAV01. The sequence continues at coordinate 107,796 of CAWKAV010000003.1, forward strand.
AAGGCCCCGGATGGTATCCGTAAACCTGCCCGGGGTTAACCACCGTTTCCTTGCGCTGGCCGATCAGTCTTGTCAGCAGGACCGAGTCGCATCCCTTCTCAGCCATTTTTTTGGCCAGGATTTCTTTGTTGACTTCCTGGCTGGTCGAGATATCTCTGTAGCTGGCCTCAGTCGACACCCCCATGCTGAAGAGGTGATTGCTGAAGGAGTCCTCGAAGACCCGCCGATTCATTTCACTTTTGGCAATACCGACGATGTAGACTTTCTTGATCGGGCCCTTGAAATCAGAACTTTTCCAGGAGCCGGTCAACTCGGGGCCGGAGCAGGCAACCATTGTAAGTCCAATAAATATCAACCCTAAAATTCGAGTGATCAAGGCCATCGTTTTTTCTCCTTAATTCTAGAGATCTCTCTAAATCTTTTATGAGAAGGAAACATATCATACCCGTTACCAATCGTATTTCTATCATCTTATGGCTTGAGCGGTCTATACGTTTAGTTAAGTCAGGAGTGCCATCGAGACCAGAGGATCTTCAACTTGATAGTGACGACACCTTTCCTCGACATGGCGCTCGTGGCATATCTCTGAACATTGACTAATTAGCCTATTCTTCCCCACAACAGCTGGAGTTTTAAACGATCACAGGAGTCCCTCCGCTGCTAGGCGGTGGGATTCCTGGTTTTTCAAATAACACCACCGGAACCTTCCGGTTCTTACCTGCCATGTGTCGCCAGGTATATTCCCGCCGCAGAAAACTTTCACCCAGAAAGATGATCGCCATCAGGCTGCTGAAGATGATCCTTAATTGTGTGGCCCTTGGGGCCTTTTGCCGAGAGAAAATAATCTTATAATTACAGCATGTTGTATCGTTGTAAAATCGACAACCCTCTTTGACATCTCTCCCTTGTCGGATATAATTAGTTGCGCTTTTCCATAGTATCAGTCACTGAGAATTTGGTTGTGCCCGCGGGAGGCGAAGACCGATGAACGCTTTCCCTCTGACATTTGCAGTCTCGATAGATCATGTGCTGCTTAAGTCCTAGGCGGCATTTGAGCGGATCGAAGCGATGAAGTTTTCTGTTCTTTTTAGTTAAGGAGATTAATTTTATGACGGCGCTAAAAACTCTAGACAAAAAACCGGTCGCTTGCCGGTGGCGGCGAATCAGCTCTACCGGCGTCAGACTATACATCGGCCTGGGACTGGTCCTGTTGACCCAGATTCTGCTCTCAGGTTGCACAGCGGGTAACAGGGCTGCCGACTTTGTGCTTGTTCCTGTAACCGACTCCCCCACGGAAATCCATTACCCGGGGAAATTCGTTTGGAACGACCTGCTCACCGACAACGTTTCTTCGGCCAAAGAGTTCTACGGCCAGCTTTTCGGTTGGACCTTTGAAACCTCCGGCATTTACTCGGTGATTAAATACAATGGCCAAAGTATCGGCGGAATAGCCCATGTCAAAGGAGACGCCAAGAACCCCAGTGTATCGCGTTGGCTTTGTACCCTTTCTGTCGCCGATATAGACACGGCCGTCGCCCTGATCGTTGCAGAGGGGGGGATCGTCAACGAAGGGCCTCTCGAGCTGGTCAATCGCGGCAGAGGCGCGCTGGTCCGTGACCCCCAAGGCGCCCAGTTGATGCTTCTGTATTCCACAGATGGTGATCCGGAAGATGAGGAACCGGTCATTGGTGCATGGCTCTGGCATGAACTCTGGAGCAATCAAGCCGATGAGTCTCTGAATTTTTACCAGAAACTTGCCGGATATGATTTTGAAGGTGACCCGGCTGACTACCTGATTCTGACCAAAGACGAGCAGTGGCGTGCCGGCATCCGCTACCTGGACAACAGTGAACTTGAGATGCGCTGGGTGCCGGTTGTCAGGGTTGCAGACACCGATGAGAGTGCCGAACGTGCCAAGCAGCTGGGCGGGAAGGTCCTGGTGGAGCCCCGGCCTACAGAGGATGGTGGCAGCGTGGCCTTACTGTCTGACCCGATGAATGCGCTCCTGATCATCCAGCGTTGGACTGCACCCGACTCTGAGCAGGAGAATTAATCATGGTGATAAACATCCGATTGGTGCTTATAGGTGGTTTGACTCTCCTCGCGATATTGCTTTTATCAGGCTGTGCGGGGTCAGGAGGCTCTTACTCCACGACCGTTTACGGTGGCTACTATGATCCTTATCCCCGTTGGGGATACAGCAATGTTTATGTCGATCATAGACATGACTACCGACCTTCCAGACCTCCAGGGTACAGGCCGCCGCCAGGGCAGAGACCCCCGGGATACAGACCGCCGCCAGGGCAGAGACCCCCGGGATACAAACCGCCGCCAGGGCAGAGACCGCCAGGGATGGGGCGTCCTCCAGGCGGCAGACCCCCAGGAGGCAGACCCCCAGGCGCGAGTCGGCCACCACGACCGACTCAGATGCCGGCAAGAAGATCGAGATAGAGAAGAATTTTGGGGCATGAGATATTGTCGAGAGGCTGGAACAACTGATCAATGCCCAACAGAAGCAGCTGGAGGCCTTGCAGCAGGAGATGACCCAGCTCAAACAGGACGGCCACGGCGGCGCAAACCGATGCCAAAGAAGCAAAGTCGGTGGCAGAAGAGGTCAGGATGGCTGCACAGGCCCCTGTCGACAAGGTCGTCACCTCGGAGCAGGAGCGGGTCACAATCGCCATTACCGGTCAAGTTAACCGGGCCATCAACGTTGCCGATGACGGTGACAAGACCAAGGCATACTTCGTCGATAGGACGTCAGCAACAACCGGGAGGAGGGTCCTGAGAATGGACTCTTCTCAGGTTCGCAGGGCGAATTCGTGATCTTCCGCACAGAAGAGGCGGCCAAGACAACGCAAGCGGGGACAAAAAGCAAAACTCCGGAACAATGATCCGGAGCGTTTTGTCTGCGCGGCAACGTACGGGTTAAAAACTGGTATGGCGCTCCGCGGAAGATTTGAACTCCCGGCTTTCTGATCCGTAGAGTGTTGCTCCTCAACTCTTATCCTGTAAACGTATTGAGAATGGCGCGCCATGACCCTGTCTTGGTGAATTGGGCAAATATTAGCCTCCAAATTCTTTCCCTGTTCAACGCAAAAACAGAAGGAGAACTGTATTTTTTTCTGGCAGAAAGATATTGAGATTAAGCATGCTGCGGCAACCACCCAATCATGGGACTACTGTTTCATGATTGGCAAACTACAAAAATAACAAGGCACAGTACTTGGAAACTTGCGAAACATATGTTTGCAAGTCCACCTGTTCTTGGAGGGCTATCTCGTTTCAATGGTCTTATTTTGTTCCGTTCGCAGCCCCATCATTCAAGCGGAGTCACCCTCAGGAGCAAGCTCCTTGCCAAGAGTCTGTTTTAAACTCTCGACCCCTGAACTACCCACTCCATACAGGTGCAGATCTCGCTGCGGAAACGGTATCGCGATTCCTTTCTCGCGGAATCTCTTAAAAATCTCATGATAAAGCTGACTCTTCACTGTCAAGCGGTCATCAGCATCCTGGATCCAGACACGCAATTTAAAATCGAGAGAACTGTCGCCAAGGTTAAAGAACAACACCTCCGGGGTCGGTGATTTCACCACGGAACCATTATCAGTCGCACAAGCCAGGAGGGTTTCCACCACGAGGGGGACATCGGAACCGTAGTCCACGCCGACCGGAACGGTCAAACGCACCTGGCGATTACTCAAGGTCCAGTTCGTGACATGGTTGCTAATCATATCTGCATTGGGAATAACCATTTCCGACAGATCAAAGGTCTCGATGATCGTCGCCCGCATGCCGATCTTTTTTACGCGTGCCCATTGCTCGCCCAATGCGATCGTATCGCCTTCCCGGATGGGTCGTTCAAAGAGCAATATCAATCCACTGACGAAGTTGTTGACGATTCCTTGTAAACCGAAGCCGATACCGACACCGAGCGCACTCAGGATGATCGTGACGTTCGTCATGCTGAAGCCGAGCAGCGAAAACGTCAGCAGCAGCCCGACAAAAATAATGAGATAACGCATCAAATGGCCGATGGATCCTCTAACACCGCGATCCATCTGTCGTCCCAGGATCTGCTCGTCGAGCAATATCTTCGGTGCAATTTGGGCGACATAAAATGAGCCATACAGGGTGGCAAGCGCGGCGATGATCAGGCCGATCGTGATCCTTTGCCCGCCCAAATCAAATCCCGGCGAGAACAGTCCGCTCAATGCGTCCGGATAGCTGTCGAACAGATTCCAGATGTATAGAATTGCTGGCATGATCAGAAAAAGAGTAATGACCGTTTCTACAATGACCTGGACTTTGCGTTCATTCTTCTGCGCATCGCTGCGTAATAGTTTGACTTGCCAAAGAGGGGACGAAAAAAAGACCCAATGAATGCCTCCGCGGAGCAGGTAGATAAACAAGACGAAGAGTGCAGTAACCGCCATGCTTATCACCGAATTGACGAACATTGAGTATGCGAATCCGGCATCACCCAGAATCTGCGCAATCAGGATGACGGCAAACCACAAGGCGAGCATCCGCGATCCCCAGAGAGGATAAGGGCCACTCTTCGAAAGACGGCATTCCTTTGCCAATTTGAGGGCGAATGCCAGGATCACTGCTGAGTTCACAAAGATGAAGAGATTGAAAATCGGAGAAGGTGGGCCCAACGTAATCAAGGTCACAGTGATGGCAAATAGGGACATGACACCACAAGCAACCTTCTTTGCCCAGCGACTCTGCAGCACTTTAACCAGCAGACGAAGGCAGGACATGCTGCCGGTGACCAAGATGAACGTGTTCACCATGTTCGATTGAGCTACCCAGAATTGCATCTGGACTGTGGCAACCAGGGCCGTTATGAATAAGACTGTCGCGATAGGGCGATCCGCCACGAAAGACCAGTTTTCTGTTGCTGCGAGGGCCTCGCGTTTACGATAGATCACAGTGAAGGTCACTATCAGGATGAAGACAAGAACTCCGAGTTCCAGAGCATGCAGTATAATAAACTCTTCTCCCGGTCGAGGTATGTACTTCAGGTTTCCCCAGGCGACACCCCACAAATCCCTATTGAATTGAGCATAATAATCCGGTGAGTACATCGGTGGAGCCTTGCCAAGCAGAGGTTCCCTCCGGAAAGTTTCTACTTGGAGGGAAGTCATTTCTGCATCCAGGCCGTCGATTTTCGCATTGAGCCTGGCGCCAATCGACTGAACGGCCAACAGCGGTTCCAACTGCCGCGAAATATACCCGAGGGCGGAATCTATGGTCGAATTCGCTCCATCAAAAGTAGCCCTGATTTGACTGTAGGAACGATCCTTGAATAATGAAGATTGCCAATCCTTCCAGCGTTGTTTTTCCGCCTGCCATTCTCTGTCCCATGCATCAAGTTGTTCGATTGCCATCTCAAGAGGCAGGTTGATCTTCTTGAGACGTACCTTTTCATATGCAGCGCTCAAATTGAGACTAATATCTCTGACGCTTTGGCCTGCTCGCATTGCCCTTAAGTCCTCAAGATTTTTCGAAACAGCATTAATACGCGCGTCTATTTCGGAATAATCATTTCTGATCGTGACCAAATCAGGGAGACCCAACTTTATATTTTCGAGTTTGGATAAACGCGATGAAAGTTCTGCAGCCAATGGAATGATCTCGGAAAGTTTCGGTTCGTCAGGAGTGCTTTGTGAAACGACTGTTGACGTTTTCTCCTCCGTGGGGGGCTGCGCAACGGACAGGTCCACGGACAGGCCCAGCAAGACCGAGGTGGCAATAACGGCCAATCTGATATATGAGAGCCACTCGAATTTGCAGGTTTGTATTAATCCCATATAAGTCAATTCCCCTGAAATAGTTCTACGCAAGATTTTACTTTAGTGAAAACGTGAATATCAAAGGCCTCTGCATCTGACTAAAAGGCCCAAGTCGAATGATAGTTTAACGCAATCATTTAGCATTTCCAAAGCCGTTATCTACAAAAGTAGTCGCTTTGTAATGAAAAGAGTTGTTGCGCGATATTAAAGATGAGCCGTCGCGGCAACTGCTGGGACAAGGCATGAGACGAGACGCTGTTCGGCCCGGTAAAGATGAGCGCTTTTACGAGCTGCCAAATTTCTTGCAAACAGACTTTTTCACTCACCAAAAAAGGAAAAGGGCCACCTTCCATTTAACAGAAGATGACCCTTAAACTTTTTGGCGTCCCCAGGGGGATTCGAACCCCCGTCGCCGCCGTGAAAGGGCGGTGTCCTGGGCCAGGCTAGACGATAGGGACTTAAAACTTCAAGCACCTAGCAGGAAAAGGTCCTGCGATGTACGCCGTATGAAAAATGGTGAGCCGGGGGGGGATCGAACCCACGACCATCTGATTAAAAGTCAGATGCTCTACCAACTGAGCTACCGGCTCACGGAACGCGTTTTATAAGCTTTACCCTTCTCTATTGTCAACTCTTTTTTGCAGGCCATGCGTTTCGGCCTGGGTTACTTTCCTGACAACATTTCCTTGGCTTTAACAGCCTCCCCGGAGAGCGGGAAGCGTTCGATCACCCGTTGCAGCAGCAGACGACTGGTTGCTTTATCGCCTGTGGCGTCGAAGGACAGCGCCTGCTTGAGCATTGCTGAGGCAACTTTCGGGTGTTCACCATACTTCTGAATAACATCTTCAAACGACAGGATCGCCTTTTCGTAGGACTTTTCCGCATAATAGGTTTCACCTGTCCAGTAAGCGGCGTTAACCGCCAGGGCATCCTGCGGGTAGCGATTGAGGAAGATCGCCATCAACTCCCGACCTGCGGCAAAATCCCGGTCTTCGCGAATCTTTTTAAGGGCTCGCTCGTAGAGCTCCGGTGCGCTTTCGCCAGTCGGAGTCGGCTGGGTGAGCGTTGCGGGGGAAGCAGGAGAAGAGACTGTTGCAGGACTGACTCCCGTGCCCGACGGAACCGTGACCACTTTCTCGGTGGCGGTTCCAGCTTCAAGTTGGGCAAGGCGCCGCTCATGATCGGCAACCTGCAGGTTCAATTCATCACGTAAAAGGACCAGATCCTGACGCAGATCATCATTGGTCCGTTGCTGATCACCGGCACGCCCCTGCATCGACTGCATATCAACGCGCACACCGTCGAGCTCTGCCCGGAAGTCGGCCTGGTTGCGGGCCAGCGTCTCAACATGCGCCCTGACGCCACCGGTAGTGTCGTCCTGCAGCTCCTTAAGTGTCCGTTCGGCGTCACTGAGCCGACGCTTCATTTCCAACAGGTCTCGCTGCTGCTGCAGGTCCTGCTCTGTGACCACGCAACTGCTCAGCAGCAAACTGACGAGCAGGATAGACAGGAAACGCACATGAAACATGAACTTACTCCCAAAACGACACGGCACGCGTCGTTGCAATCAATTTGTTAGCGCACTGCTTTGAATTCTGCGCGGCGATTCTGGGCCCAGGCGGCTTCGTCAGAAGCTTTAACCAGGGGCTTCTCTTCACCGTAGGAGATGACCGAGAGACGACTTGCACTGATCCCGAGTGAAACCAGATAGTTCCTTGCTGCCAGGGCGCGGCTTTCACCGAGGGCCAGGTTGTATTCATCAGACCCGCGCTCGTCGCAGTGACCCTCGATAGCCACCTGGACGGTATTGTTGGCGGCCAGATACTTGGCATTATCACCGAGAATACGGCGGGCCTCGTCAGAGAGTGTGAACTGGTCAAAATCGAAATGGATCATCCCCATACCGGCCATCGCTTCATGGCTCATAACAGCTTCACCCTGCATCGGCTTATCGTCAGCGCCTTGGGCCTTCTCTTGTTGACTCATATCTGACTGGCCCATCTTGGCCTGATCATCGGCCAGAGAGGAGGACTTGGTCGAGGCACAACCAACCAGGCCACCGAAGATAAAGAGAACAATCAGGGAAACCTTGAGCATTTGCATTGCTTTCATTGTAGACTCCTTAGGATAAGACAGAGGTTCATAACCTCTCAGCGACATGACAGAGAGGCTGACTAAATTTATTAAGACCCGCATTATAACGACCTGCTATGCAAATAACAACTACTTGCTGGTGTTCTTAATGGAAACTACCAGCGGGGCGACCAGGCCGGATGCCGGTTGTCACTTCCCGGCGTCGTCAATCGCCTGGCGCCGGTGCCATCAGCACGCATGACATAGATCGCCCGTTTACCGCCCTTGCCTGACGAATAGACGATAAAACGGCCATCCGGGCTCCAGCGTGGATGCTCACTGTTGCCCGGGCCAAAGCTCAGACGGCGCTCATCGCTGCCATCAATATTGATGGTGTAGATATCGAATTGCCCACCTTCCTGACGGGTAAAGGCGATCCGGTCATTCTTCGGGCTCCAGGCCGGTGTGGCGTTATAATTACCCCGGGTGGTCAGACGGGTGGTCGCGCCGGTGAAGATGTCAATGATAAAGATGTGCGGGTTGCCCTGGCGATTGGATACAAAAGCCAGACGGTTGCCGTCCGGACTCCAGCTGGGGTCGCTATCAATGCCCCAGCTGTCGGTCACGCGTTTGCGCACTTCGCCGCCGGTGCCTATCAGGTAGATTTCCGGATTGCCATCTTTGGAAAGGGTCAGGGCAATCTCACGTTCATTCGGAGCCATGCGACCGGCCACGTTAAGCCCCGGCTTGTTGGAAATCCTGGCTTCCTGGCCCGTGTAGATCTCTTTGCGATAGAGATCCGGATTGTTGGCCCGGTAAGAAGTAAAGAGTATCTCTTTGCCACGCGGCGAGAAGTCCGGATTGAGTACGATGGATTTATGCGCGGTCAGGCGCAACGGCCGTTTGCCGTCGACGTCCATCAGCCACAGCTCCTTGTACCCGCTCTGGTCAGAGATATAAGCGATACGGGCGCTGAAAGGCCCTTCTTCGCCGGTCAATTCCTTGAGCACCAGGTCAGCAAAGGCATGCGCCATACGCCGCACATCACCGGGTTCTCCGACATATCGACGCCCGGTCAGGAGGCGCCGGTTGGCGACATCAAAGAGCCGCGCCTCAACGATCAACTTATCCCCTTGCAGGGAATAGGTGCCCTTGATCAGCGTTTCAGCACCAAGCAGGCGCCATTGCGGAAAGTTGACCTGGGTGCTGAACAGCCCGACCTGGTCAGCATCATCAAGAAAAGCCTTCTGGTCAATAAATCGAAACAGCCCGGAAAGGTCGAGGTCGGCCATGAGAACTTCATGAAGTTCTTCGGTCACCGGGTTCGATTGCTGACCCTTGTCCTGTAAAAACCTGGTCAAGGCCAGCGGGATCGATTGCTCGCCGGGAGACGTGATTTCTATCTCCGTGGCGGCAAGGGCCGAGCACGGCAATAACAGGCAGAGCAAAACCACCACGTAGCAACGCCACAACATATTTATCTCCTCGCCGCAGCGATATCTTTCAAGTTAAAAGTTACGTTCAGTTCGAGATCTTGCGGCAACGCTTGCGGCAGCTGTTCCGATTTTATAATAGCCCGTTTCAAAGAATCGTCGAACTGCTGGTTTCCTGACGGAACATCGATGCGGAAGCGGATCAATTTCCCCGTCATCGAGTAGGCCAAGGCCGCCTTGGCTTCAATATTAGCGATACGGGACTGTTCAATCAGATATGGCGACAGCGCCCAGTTCTGTTTGATAAAAGCCTCAACGAAGGCAATAACAGCGACACCAACTTCATTGCCACGGCCATCCGGCATACCGACGGGAACATCGGTCGGCAGCGCTGCTGCCACAGCCGTGGAGTCACGCAATCTGGCCAGTTTTTCGACCAGGGCATCGCGTTCCGCCTGGCGTGCCTGACGTTCACGAATCTCGTCCAGGGCGCTCTGCACTTTCTGCTCCGGGCGCGACTCGACTTTTGCGGCTGGTTTCGGTTCAGGCGTTGGCTCGGCCTTTCGGGTTGGTTTGACCTGCACGGGCTTGACCAGGGGCTTCACAGCAGGCTTGACGGGTTCCTTCAGGGTCGGTGGGGTTGCTTTCTGCACCGTGACTTTTTCCGGCACCGCTTTCGGCACACTGGCTGGACGCGGGTCCGGGCGACCAGCCTGGGGGTTGAGGACCGGCTTGTAAATCAGGTCGACATAATAAACTGGCGGCCTGGGCCGGATGCTGGTCCCGAACAGGTCAAAACTGAACGCTGCCCAGATCAGACCGTGGGCAATCAGCGATACCAGCAGCAGGCGACCGAACTTCGGATCGTGGTGGAAGGATTGGCTCTGCCTTAAAGGCACAACTGACATCAGACTGCTCGCTCGTTCACTTCTGCGGCTCCTGGGCCACCATGCCAAGCTTGACGACTCCGGCCTTCTTGACGGCCGCCATGACCTGGACGACATCGCCATAGGGAACCGCTTTGTCTGCTTCAAGATAGACCGTTTTGTCTTCACGCTCGCTCAGGATCTGCTGCAGGACCGGGGTCAGCTTGGCAGCGTTTTCAACGCGGTTGCTGCCGACCAGGATCTGCCCCTTGCGGTTGACCGTGATCACCAGGGGCTCTTTGATAGAGGAGAGATTCGGCGCATTCTCAATCTCCGGCAGAGCAACATCCACACCTTTTTCCATCATCGGCGCAGTAATCATAAAGATGATCAGCAGCACCAGCATGACGTCAACAAAAGGCGTCACGTTGATCTGCGCCAGCACGGTGCGGCGGCGGTTGCTGTTCTGGCCGATTTCCATCTTAGTTGCCTCGGCTCATGCGCTGGACGATGTTCAGTATCTCCTGGCTGAAGTTATCCATCTCGCCAGTCAACACGTTAATTTTATTAACAAAATGGTTGTAGCCAATCACCGCGGGGATCGCCGCCACCAGGCCGATGGCCGTCGCCACCAGGGCTTCGGAAATACCCGGTGCAACCACGGCCAGAGAAGCGCTGCCGCTGGTGCCGATGCCGTGGAAGGCGTTCATGATCCCCCAGACGGTACCGAACAGACCGATGAACGGCGCCGCCGAGCCGGTAGTGGCCAGAAAAGAGAGGTACTTCTCGAGACGATGACTCTCCGAAGTCGTCGAGCGGCGCAGGACACGCGCGACGCGCTCCTGCTCGCCGAGGTCGGCCACAAGGTTGCCCTTTTCATCGCCTTCAACCTGGCGCCGGTTCTGGGCCAACTCACGGAACACTTCACGAAACAGGATCGTCAGTGGCGAATGGCGATAATTATCCAGTCCCTGGCTGATGGCATCAAAGCTTTTCTTCGACCAGAAAAACTCGAGGAATTGGTCCGAATCGCGAATTGCGCGGTGAATGACCAGCTGTTTGAAAAAAATAATGGCCCACGAGACCACGGAAAAATAAACCAGAATCAATAGGACCAGTTTGACAACAGGGCCGGCATTGAGCACAAGTTCCAAGAGCATTCTCCTTAAACAGCGGGGTATCGGGCCGCTGCTGCCAGCGGACCCTTCTGTATTCAACCGGTTGATTATCAGGCAGCGCTGCCGGCAAGTCAACCAGTCCGGCCGTAATATTAACTAAGCAGTTCGCTCAAGACACTGACCAGGTGACGAGCCGTCTGTGATTCGGGTGAACGCATCACCAGCTGCTGCAAATCGGCCGGTTCGTCAAGATCATACCAGCTTTCGCTTTCATAATAGGACAATCCGAGCTGCTGGCAGCGCTGACGGCTTGCCACCATCACCCCGGAGGTGCTCCAGGGGATTCCGGCAAACAGTTGCGTGGTTGGCCGGCGCATGCCGACCACAGCGTAGCCGCCATCCTGGCACGGGACAAAGGCAACATCAGTATTTTTCAACTGCAAAAGGATCTGGTACAGCAACGGAATGGGCAGATCCGGACTATCGGTACCGGCCAGCAGAACCGGACCGGCGCCGGCAGCAAAAAGCGCCTGCACCGCGTTGCCCATACGCTCACCGAGATCAGCGCCCGCCTGGGCAAATAAGGGCACACCGGGGAAAGCCTCGCAGAACCAGTCATGCCGGCCAGCATAACAGATTGCCAGGGGGATTCCCGTTGCCAGCAGGCGTTGTACCGTCTCCTGTAAAGAGACATGGTACAACCGGCAAGCCTGATCCGCCGACAGGGGAGGCGTCAGCCGAGTTTTAACCTGACCTGGCACCGGTTGCCTGGCAAACAAGCCAACAACAGGTTCTGGATGATTAAATTTGCGCTTGTTTGAGGAGTTATCCACCTTATCAACAGGGTTATCCACGGCTGGCAGTGCCCGTCCCTTCGACCATGGCATAGGCGGAATGATTATGGATCGACTCAAAATTTTCGCATGCGACCCGAAACCAGCTGACCTCAGGAACCTTGAGCAGGCGTTGGGTCACCGCCCGGACCACGTCCTCGACAAACATCGGGTTATCGTAGGCCTGTTCCGTCAGAGCCTTTTCGTCCTCGCGTTTCAAGAGGGCAAAGACCGGTGCGCTACCACATTCCTCAACCCAGGTAATCAGGTCTTCCAGCCAGATATGGTCCGTATAGCGGATCTCCACTTTCACAGCACTGCGCTGGTTGTGTGCTCCCCGGTCACTGATTTCGCGCGAGCAGGGACAGAGAGACGTCATCGGCACGGTGACACCGAGCACAAAATCATAACTTTCACCAAGGCTTCCCGCCATGCGACACTGATACTCCATCAGGCTGCGTGCCCCCGAAACCGGCGCCTGTTTCTCGATGAAGTAAGGAAACTCCAGTTCCAGATGAGCACAGCTGGCCTCAAGGTGCTCCTTCATGTTGAGCAGCATCGCGTTCATGCGCTCGATACTGATCTGACCATGGTACTGGTTAAGAATCTCGATAAAGCGGCTCATGTGCGTGCCCTTGAAATGATGGGGCAGATCGACATACATGTTGATGCGCGCCACCGTCTGCTGCCGCTCTTTGCTCTTGTCCATCACCACGATCGGATAGTGGATATCTTTGACACCGACCTTGTCGATGGCGATGTTGCGATCGTCGCTGGCTTTCTGCATATCGGGCATGCCGCCGGCTTCGCCGGAGGGACGCATGAAACCCTTATCATTGGTGCCATCAGTCATAAAAGCAGCTCTGTTTCTATCGTTGGTTGTTGTGTGCTACGCGTTCTGCGTCACATATATTATCGGATCTTTGACGCCAGCCTCCCTGAAGCCCTTTAAACGCAGGCGACAGGAAGCGCAGCGGCCGCAGGAAACACCGGCCGGCGTCGGATCGTAACAGGAGTGCGTCAGGCTGTAATCGACTCCAAGATCCAGACCGGTGCGAATGATTTCCGCCTTGCTGAGCTGGATCAACGGCGAGTGGATGGTGTAAGGGTGATCCCCTTCAACTCCTGCCCGGGTGGCAAGGTTGGCCAAATTTTCAAATGCGCTGATATATTCCGGTCGGCAATCCGGATAGCCGGAATAGTCCAAAGCATTAACGCCTATAAAAATATCGAAAGCGCCGAGCACCTCCGCCCAGCCTAGTGCGAAACTTAAAAAAATCGTATTGCGCGCCGGCACATATGTGATCGGGATTTCATCCTCCGACGACTGGTCTTTCGGTACGTCGAAGTCGTCCGTCAAGGCGCTGCCGCCAAACTGGCGCAGGTCAATCTGCACCACCCGGTGACTCGCCGCACCGATCCTGACGGCATATTCGCGAGCCTTGTCGAGTTCTACGGAGTGCCTCTGACCATAAGCGAAACTCATGGCGTGGGCCTCGAAACCATCGGCCCTGGCAATTGCCATGCAGGTCGTTGAATCAAGTCCGCCGCTATAGAGAACTACCGCTTTCTTACTCATTTCCCCTGCTCCCCGTCACGGGCCTTGAAAGGGCCTGTCCCCAGTTGATGAACCTTGAGTAGATTGGTCGTGCCTGGGTCGGAAAGCGGGCTCCCCATGGTGATCACCACGATGTCGCCTTTTTTAAGGACCCCGGCCTCAAGCACAGCGGCATCCACCGAACGGATTTGCGCTTCCGTATCTCCCTCGATATCAACGCGGATCGAGCGTACCCCGGCATAAAGAGCCATACGCCGCCGCACAGCCTGAGATGGAGTGACCGCATAAACCGGCATCGGTGGCCGGTACTTGGCGACCAGGGCGGCGGTGCTGCCGGTCTGGGTGAAAGCGAGAATGGCCGCAGCGCCGACACTCTCGGCAACCCGACAGGCAGCCCGACCGATCGCTTCCGGCTGGCTGCAACTGCCACTCTGCTCGGAGAGGGGGTGGAAAAACTGCTCCTTGAGTTGCGGGTCACGCTCAACGTCCATTGCGACTCGCACCATCATCGCGACAGCTTCGCACGGGTATTTACCGGAAGCGGTTTCTGCCGACAGCATGACAGCATCGGTACCATCGAGAATGGCGTTTGCCACATCCGAGGTCTCGGCACGGGTAGGGCGCGGATTATGCACCATGCTCTCCAGCATCTGGGTCGCTGTGATGACCGGTTTGCCCGCAAGGTTGCACTGCCTGATGATATGCTTCTGGATCAATGGCACCTTTTCCGAATTCATTTCCACACCGAGATCGCCACGCGCCACCATGATGCCGTCGGCCACCTTGAGGATCTCCGCGAAAGCCTCTACCGCCTGCGGCTTTTCAATCTTTGCAATGACCTGGATTCTTGCCTGGCGTCCTGAGAGCAGGGCTTTGAGCTGCAAGACATCCTCGGCCGATCGCACAAAAGACAGGGCCAGGTAGTCAAGTTCCTGTGCCAGACAGAAGTCAAGGTCGTTTAAGTCTTTCTCCGTGAGAGCCGGCGCAGAGACTGCCACACCAGGCAGGTTCATGCCTTTTCGACTCTTCAGAACGCCGCCGACCACAACCCGGCAATGCACGTTTTTGTCCTGGATCTTCTCGACCTGGAGTTCGAGCAGGCCATCATCGAGGAGAATACGATCACCATCATGCACGTCCTGTGGCAAGGCCTCATAGTTGGTCGGGATCACTCCGTTCTCGCCAGGCACATCGGCCGTAGTGATCACCACGGATTGGCCGGCGGTCAAGGTCATGGCATCTCCACGCATCAGGCCGGTGCGAATTTTCGGGCCTTGCAGGTCACCGAGGATAGCGACCGCCTGGCGACGATTCCGGGAAAGTTCCCTGATCAAGTCGACCGTTTCTGCCAGCTCTGCATGCTGACCATGAGAAAAATTGAGGCGAAAAACATCGGCACCGGCCTCCATCAGGGCTAACAACATCTCCCGCGAGGAGCTGGCCGGGCCAACCGTGGCAACAATTTTATTGCGGCGGAAATTTGTGGGGGACAATAGAGGTTCCTTCTTTCCGTGGGAAATTGCATGCCTGTATTTTTACAACCAGGTGACTAACTATAGCATAGCGCAGACACTGATTAAACTGGCAAAACTGTTGCCGAAGGGGGAAGGGCTGTGGTAGAAGTGTCCGTTCAATTGAGGGTCTTATGCCGAAACAGACCGCCCGACCAAAAAAATCTTTCCTGGCCATTCTGCTCCGCATCCTGATGGGCTTGTGCCTGCTTGGCTTGCTGCTCGCCATCATCGTGCCGGTTGGTGCCTATTTTTACGTAGCTGAATCACTTCCCCGTGTCGACACTCTCGATGATTACAGGCCACCCATTATCACCAGGGTCTTAAGCGATGACGGGGCTGTCATTGCTGAACTTTTTGAAGAACGCCGCATTATCGTCCCGGTCTCACGAATGCCCGAGCAACTTGTTCAGGCGTTCGTTGCAGCCGAAGATTCGAACTTCTTCAAACATCGGGGAGTCGACATCGTCTCAATCCTGAGGGCCGCCATCAAAAACATCGAAGCCGGCGGCATTGTTCAGGGCGGCAGCACCATTACCCAGCAGGTCGCCAAAAGTCTTCTTTTAACCCCGGAGCGCAAATTCAAGCGTAAGTTTAAAGAGGCCATTCTAGCCTACCGCATGGAAAAACACCTCTCAAAGGAAGAGATCCTCTACCTTTATCTCAACCAGATCTTCCTCGGTCACGGTGCCTATGGCGTTCAGGCCGCCGCCGAGAACTATTTTGATAAAGATGTTGAGAACCTGACTCTCGCTGAATGCAGTATTCTGGCGGGGCTGCCGAAAGCACCCAGCCGCTACTCACCTTACCGACACTTTGAGCGTGCCAAGGACCGCCAGGTCTATGTTCTCGGCCGCATGGTCAATGAAGGCTTCATTACCCAGGAAGAGGCCGATCTTGCCAAAGCGGAAACGCTGCAGATTCAACCGCGCGTCAATCAGCACATCACCGCTGCGGCTTACTTCACCGAACAGGTGCGCCGCTACCTGGAAGACACTTACGGCGAAGAGCTTCTGTACCGTGGTGGTCTCGAAGTCCATACCAGCATGAACCTCGCCATGCAGTTGGCGGCCCAGGCAGCGGTCCGGGCCAATCTGCACGATCACGACAAGCGCCACGGCTACCGGGGTCCTCTTGCTGTACTGAGCATCGAAGAGGAAGCCGAATTCCTGCGCCTGCAAGCCGAGGCCTTCTCTAAAAAACAGCCACAGCTTGGCGATGTTATAGAAGCCGTGATCAGTGGCGCCGACCAGAAGAACCTGCAATTGCGCATCGCAGGCCAGGATGGGCTCATCGCGTTGACATCGGCTAAGTGGGCCGGGCGGCCTGAGCTGGTCACACGCACTGGCACAGCGAGCGGCAACGCAACAGAAGGGACCACCCGCCTGCCACTCGGAGCCAAAGTCTTGGCCCTAATCAAGGAAATGCCTGAGCGTGGGCCGTGGCTACTGACCCTTGAGCAGGAACCGGAGGCGCAGGGGGCGTTGCTGGCCATGGATCCGCACAACGGTCAGATCAAGGTGATGGTTGGCGGTTACGATTTCCGCACCAGCCAGTTCAACCGGGTGCTCCAGGCTCGTCGACTGCCAGGCTCGGCCATGAAACCACTCATCTACGCCGCGGCTCTCGATAAAGGCTACACCCCGGCCACGGTGATTCTCGACACACCGCTGATCTTCAAGGAGCGGCTGGAAAGTGGCGAAATCAAGGAATGGAAACCGAAAAACTACTCCAAGCGCTTCTACGGTCCCGTTCTGTTTCGCACGGCTCTGGCCAAATCATACAATGTGATTACAATCAAGATTCTCGAAGACATCGGCGTCCGCTATGCTGCCAACTATGCCCGCAAGCTTGGCATCGAATCACACCTTGATGAGGATTTGACCCTCGGTCTCGGCTCTTCCGCACTGACTCCAATGGAGCTGGCGCGTAGCTATGCAGTGCTGGCCAACGGCGGCGTAAAGGTCATGCCAACTTATATCAACACGATTTTCGATCGCGACGGCAAGATCATCGAATCGAATGATCCGGCCGATTTCCCCGAAGGACCAGAGACGGGCCAAAAATTGATCGGTCAGTCACGCAACCGGGTCATCAGTGCGGAGACCGCCTATCTTACAACCAACCTTCTGGAAAGTGTGGTGCAGAACGGCACAGGATGGCGCGCCAGATCGTTAAACCGTCCGGTCGCTGGAAAAACCGGCACCACCAACGATCTCAAAGACGCCTGGTTTATCGGCTATGTCCAACAACTTCTGGCCGTCACCTGGATCGGCTATGATCAGGAACGCCCTTTGGGCAAGAACGAAACTGGCTCCCAGGCGGCGGCTCCAGCCTGGGTTGCGTTCATGGAGGAGGCCACCAAAGACCTGCCGGTTGAGCAGTTCCCGGTTCCGGACAGCATCGAGTTCCGGCCTATCGACCCTCTCACCGGCTTGCTGGCTCCAGAGGACAGCCCGGACATCATTATTGAGGCTTTTGCCCCCAACACGGCCCCGGTCCGCTATGCAATTGAAGAAAAGACTCCCCAGGCCAAAGATTTTTTCCGCCTGGATATGAATGATCCTTGATGTCTTTTTTTTGGATCGCCTGCCATTAAGACCCTCTCTTTACTTCTGCCGACCGACACCAACCTGCGGACATCGATCAACTACCGGACATGACGAACACCAGGCCGTTTGCGCCCGACAACATTGCCGACCATGAAATATGAGCACATGGGCCGTCTGTGTCCAGCGTTCGGCTGGCAAAAGCTTGCAAAGCTGTGCTTCGATCCCCTCTGGCGTACGGGCCTTCGTCCAGCCCAGGCGACCGGCGATGCGTCCAACATGAGTGTCCACAACCATTCCCGGTATTCCAAAGGCATTGCCAAGCAGCACGTTTGCTGTTTTACGGCCGACCCCAGGCAGGGCAACCAGCGCCGCCATTTGCTGCGGAACCTCTCCTCCGTGAGTGCGAACAAGTTCGGTCGCGCAACCAATCAGATTTTTAGCTTTGTTGCGAAAGAATCCGGTGGACCGAATCAGTTCTTCGAGTTCGGCCAGACCAGCCCTTGCCAGGCATGCCGGGCTTGGAAAACGTTGAAAAAGTTGCGGGGTCACCAGATTCACACGTGCATCAGTACACTGCGCAGAGAGGATCGTTGCAACCAGTAATTGCCACGGGCTGGTGTGGATAAGGGCGCAATGAGCCGCCGGGTAAGCCGCTTCCAGGCGATCCAGTGTGATTTGTGCGTGGGTCGCTGTAATTCGGGGGCGGGTCATCTTTTCATGTCGTGCCCACGGGTTCGGCTTCAGTTATCAACCTTATCCACAAGGATATCCACAGCCCGACAGCCTCCTAGCCGGGAGCCGTTTCCATGCGACCAGCAGCCAACTGCCTCAATCGTACAGATTGACGCATATCGGTTATCTGTACCGTCAGAGTCAAGGGTAAATGACAGGAGGCCTGACGGGCCAGAAAACTTCGGTTGATTGATGCATCAAGGACTCGCACCCCGCCTCGCAAATAGGCGCGATCACGTCCAAAAACCGGCAAGCGGGCCGGATAAGTGCCCCGCCAGAGTGGGCGACGAGCCCGCCGCAGGGTCGAGGCCAGCTCCAGGTTACCGGCCCCCCAGAAGTAATCGGCGAAATCACCCAGAATCAGGGTTGGACAAACCAGGGAGGGATTGTCGAGCAATTCAGGGCCAAGCAGATGAGCCACCTGGTGATTGCGAAAGCGCGGAAAACTGTCGAGGCAGACATTGAGAAGATGCAGGCGCTTGCCGCCAAGCTCCACGTCAGCACGCAGGCAGCAACCACCATAACCGAGATCGAACTTCTGCACCGCCTTGAGTGGAAAATATGAAAGGTAGGCAAGTGGTCCGCCGCCCGGGTCACGAAAAGCATCCAGGCCGAGGCGCTCCGACAGATAGGGCAGGATGTCGGCACCACGGACAGCACCAAGCTCCTGCAGAACGACGATATCGGGTGCGGCGTCCGCGATCACATTCAGGATGCGGTCAGGGTTGATCTGACCGTCACCACCACAGAAGTGGTGAATGTTATATGTCATGATGCGCGCGGTGGTCATCTTTACCCCGCTGCTGTCTTGAAAATCGTGGCAGCTGAATTATTGCTGTTCTACACGTCTAACGCTGCGAATGACGACCGGTTCTACGGGAACGTCGCTGAATCGACGATATATGTGCGTCGGACTGGCACCTATCTTATCAACCACGTCCATGCCCTTAATGACCTTGCCGAACACAGCGTAGCCATAACCTCGGCTGGTCGTGTCCTTGTTGTCAAGAAAACCATTATCTTTGAGGTTGATAAAAAATTGGCTGGTCGCACTGTCAACGACCCCGGTGCGGGCCATGGCAAGGGTGCCACGCAGATTGCGCAGGCCGTTGGTGGCCTCATTCTTGATCGGTTCAAGGGTCTTTTTGGGCACCATCTCGGTATTGAAGTTGCCGCCCTGGATCATGAAGTCCTTGATGACCCGGTGGAAAATGGTGTCCGTATAATGCCCCGCATCTGCGTAAGCCAGGAAATTGGCCACCGACAGCGGTGCTTTTTCGGTGTCCAGTTCCACGGTCATGTCGCCAAAGTTGGTCTCAATGATAACCTGGTCTGCGGCAAAAGCCGGAACGGCAAGCAACAGCGTTACCGAGAGAATTGCCTGTAAAAAAAATTGCATCGTCTTGAATCCCTTTCTTAATTATCTTCTGCGGACAACGCCCGCATCATCAGGTCAACAGCCGCCCGTTTGGGATTCTTGTCTTGGTAGAGAACCTGGTACATCTGTTCGGTGATCGGCATGATAACGCCGAGTTTAGTCGCCAACTGGTGGGCAGACAGGGTGGTTTTGACGCCTTCGGCAACCGTGTGCGTCTGACCAAGTATTTCTTCCAGCTTACGCCCGCGCCCCAACTCGATACCAACCGCACGATTGCGTGACAAGTCTCCGGTACAGGTTAGCACCAGGTCGCCCATGCCTGCCAGCCCGGAAAAAGTTGCCTCCTTTGCACCCTTGGCTTCACCGAGGCGGGCAATTTCAACCAGGCCGCGCGTAATCAGAGCAGCACGGGCATTGTGGTTGAAGCCGAGTCCGTCACCGACACCGGCAGCAATGGCAATCACGTTCTTGATCGCACCGCCAATTTCCACGCCGACGACATCCTGATTGGTATAAACCCGGAAATACCCCGTACTGAACAGCTCCTGAATTCGATGTGCAACATCAAGATTTTCTGATGCCACGGTCACTGCCGTCGGCTGTTCTACGGCAACCTCTCTGGCAAAAGAAGGCCCGGAGAGAAAGGCGCTACGTTGTTTGATATCCTGGCCAAGAATCTCCTGCAGAACCTCCGACATGGTTAAAAGTGTGTCGTTTTCAATTCCCTTGGCTGCCGAAACCAGCAGGCTATCCTCGGCAAGGTGTGGTTTGAGTTGTTTAACAACATGTCGCATGACCTGCGAAGGCGGCACAAGAACCACAACCTGACAACCTTGAACAGCAATCGCAAGGTCATTGGTATATGACAGGTTGGGAGCAAGGGTTATCCCTTCCAGATACAGGTCATTGACGCGCGTTTTCGGCAGCCTGGTGGCCAGATCCTTTTCGTAGACCCAGAGGGTGACGTCGTGGCCTTTTTTAGCCAGGACGTTGGCAAGGGTTGTTCCCCAGCTTCCAGCACCGACAACTCCGATTTTCATCATGGCAACACCTCTGCAGCCAGTTCATTGGTCCTGTAACAGACTGCTATATGGCCTTCTTCTTCTTATCGATTCGTTCACGCACCTGCTCTGTTTTCCGTTCCAGAATTTCTTTTTTAGGGTAACTTCCTGCCAACTCTTCGAGAATTTTCAGCGCTTCAAGTAACTTTTCCTGCTCTTCCAGAACCGTTGCCAGACCAAAGCCTGCTTCCAGAGCATAGCTGCTTTCCGGCCATTGCTCTATCACCAACCGATAGGCACCCTCCGCTTCGGGTAGTTTACCCTCTAATGCATAGGTCATGGCAACACGATACTGCACCTCGGCAGTCAGAGGGCTATCCGGATAATTCTTCCGTAAGCTGTCAAATTCAATTCTGGCCTGCTCAAAATTGTTCAACCGGAAATAACAGTCCGCCACCTCGTACTGCAACTGATCATTTTCCTGGCCTTGCTGATCGAGGATTTTTTGATAAATAGCGATCGCCTGGCCGCAATCGTTAAGTCGATACTTGTACAAGACCGCGATCTGATGTCTTGCCAGCACCACCTCTTCTGTCTCCGGATAATCCCGTTCAAGCAAAAGATAGGTCAGCAAGGAATCTGAATAGCGACCCAGATACAAATCCAGAATTTCCGCCTTTTGAAAAAGGGCTTGCGGGGCTCGAAAAAAATCGGTGTGTTTCTCGTGCAGACGTTCGAAGAGTTCAACCGCCTCGGCGTACTTGCCAGCCTGTCTGAGAGAGAGTCCCTGCTGGTAAGTCTCTTCGAGTCTCGACTGCAGAGTTGCTTTATTCCAGAACCCTCCGGCTGCAACCAGCAATACCAGAGCCAGACCAAGAAAAACCCAGAGCCGTGTTTTAGGCGCCTTCCCCTGGCGCTTCAACTCCTCCATCAGGAGCTGTTTCTTCAATTTCTGGATTTCCTTCATCTTCTTCCTTCTCTGCCAGCTTGGCCACGGCTACGATCCGTTCCTCTGCTTCCAGCACCATCAACCGCACTCCCATGGTGTTGCGGCCGATAATCGAAAGCGCACTGACACGGGTACGCAGCACCTTGCCACGATCGGTAATAAACATCAGGTCGGATTCATTATCCACCAGCTTGACATCAACGACCTGGCCGTTGCGGCCACCGGTCTTGATCGTGATAATTCCTTTCCCGCCGCGACTCTGGACACGATACTCATTGAGGCTGGTGCGTTTGCCGTAACCGGTCTCCGTTACCGACACCAGAGTTGCTGCCGTCGCATTCGAAACAACTTCCATACCTATAATCTCATCGCCTTCTTCGAGCATCATACCTCGCACACCGCGGGTCGTGCGACCCATTGGTCGGGCATCGGATTCGTTAAAGCGGATCGATTTTCCGTTATGACTGGCCATCAGGATATCCATGGATCCATCGGTCAAACGTGCCGCAATCAGGCTGTCATCCTCGTCTATAGTCAAGGCGATGATGCCGCCCTGGCGCGGATGGGAGTATGCCATCAAGTCGGTTTTCTTGACGGTCCCTTTTTGGGTCGCTGTGATGATAAAACGGCCCTCGATGAATTCCTTGACTGGCAGGATCGTCCGTACGCTTTCATCTTCAGCAAGGTTCAACAGATTGACAACTGCCTTGCCACGCGCCGCGCGACCGCCCTGCGGGATTTCATGGACCTTTAGCCAATAGACCTTGCCTTTACTGGTAAAGATCAGCACATAGCTGTGGGTTGATGCAATAAAGAGGTTTTCTACAAAGTCCTCATCCTTGGGGCGCATGCCGGTCGCACCTTTGCCGCCGCGCCTTTGCGCTCGATAGAGCGAAACCGCGTTGCGCTTGATGTAGCCGGAATGAGATACAGTGACAACCATATCCTCTTCTACGATCATGTCCTCTATGGAGAGGTCGGCTGTCATTTCTATGATTTCGGTGCGGCGGGGATTGTTGTAGCGCTCGCGGATTTCGAGCAACTCTTCCTTGATGATCTTGAGGATTTCCATTTCGCTGGCAAGGATCACCTTAAGACGCATGATCAGGGCCAACATCTGGTTGTATTCCTCAACGATCTTGTCGCGTTCAAGTCCGGTCAAGCGGTGCAGACGCATGTCGAGGATCGCCTGGGCCTGAATCTCGGAGAGCTCAAAACGTGCCATCAAACGCTCTTTTGCTTCCGCTGGGTTGGCGCTGCTCTTGATCACCTGGATCACCTCATCGAGGTTGTCCAGAGCAATTTTGAGCCCTTCGAGAATATGGGCGCGGGCTTCAGCCTTTTTAAGTTCAAAAATGGTTCTACGGGTAACGATCTCCTTGCGGTGCTCGATGAAATGCCCTAGCACCTCACGCAAAGCAAGGATCTTCGGCTGACCACCAACAATCGCCAGCATGATGATACCGAAAGAAGACTGCATCGGTGTCATCTTGTAAAGCTGGTTGATGATGACCTGGGGCATCGAATCCTTCTTAATCTCAATGACGATGCGCATGCCGTCCCGATCCGACTCATCACGCAGATCGGAAATCCCCTCGATCCTTTTTTCCTTGACAAGGTCAGCGATTTTTTCAATCAGACGGGCCTTGTTGACCTGAAACGGAATCTCGGTGACCACAACGCTTTCACGACCGGTGCGCCGGTTTTGTTCAACCATCGCCCGGGCACGCATCTGGATGATACCGCGACCGCAGCGGTAGGCTTCGCGGATGCCTTCACGGCCGAGAATGAAACCGCTGGTCGGAAAATCCGGGCCGGGAATGAATTTCATCAAAGCTTCGTAGTTAATCTTCGGATCGTCGATCATCGCCACCAGACCGTCGATCACCTCGCCGAGATTATGGGGCGGAATCTTGGTCGCCATACCGACAGCAATCCCCTCAGAACCGTTGACCAGCAGGTTGGGGAATTTACATGGCAAGACCAGCGGTTCTTCGAGAGAATCGTCATAGTTAGGGCCAAACTCGACCGTCTCCTTGTCGATATCATTGAGTAGCTCATGGGCCAGACGATCCATACGGACTTCGGTATAACGCATCGCAGCGGCCGAGTCACCATCGACAGAGCCGAAGTTGCCCTGACCGTCTACCAGAGGGTAGCGCATGGAGAAGTCCTGGGCCATACGCACGATCGTATCGTAAACAGCCGAGTCGCCATGGGGATGGTACTTACCTATGACGTCACCGACCACGCGAGCCGATTTTTTGTATGGCTTGTTGTAATCGTTACTCAGCTCGTTCATGGCGAAGAGTACCCGTCGATGGACTGGTTTGAGTCCGTCACGTACATCCGGCAGAGCCCGGCCGACGATCACGCTCATCGCATAGTCCATGTAGGACTTGCGCATTTCGTCTTCAATATTGACGCTGACTTTGTTTTGTTCGGAAAGCATTCTTGATTTTCCTCCGGAAAATCGGTTCAGGGTTCAAGGATAAAGGCTCAAGGAAAAGCTTGTCCCTTGACCATTTACCCTTAACCTTGAACCTTAAACATCCAGGTTTGATACGTTCAGGGCGTTGTTTTCGATGAATTCTCGGCGCGGCTCGACTTGGTCGCCCATCAACACGGAAAAGATCTGTTCCGCTTCGATGATGTCAGCGACCTTGACCTGCAGCAGCACCCGTTTTTCCGGGTCCATGGTTGTCTCCCAGAGCTGGCTCGGGTTCATCTCACCCAAACCTTTGTAGCGTTGGATATATTGACCCTTCTTGGCCCGGGCGAAAAAATGTTCAAGCAGCGCCTGACGGTCGCTAACCACGGTTTCCTCCTGTCCTTCTTTACTAATAAGCGCATTCTCATTCAAACAGATTTCCTCGACCTGCTTGTATGACTGCAACAACAGTTTGTACTCGTACATCGACAGGCTCTCGAGCACTTTCTGGTCAATATAGGAACGTAAGTTTCCATTATTGTAGAGAATTCGTGGTGGGTCGTCAAACACTTGAAACTCGACCTCGGGTGCAATCTCACGCAACTTGGCGGCCAAAGGTTCGAGGTCTATCAGGTCGGCGAAACCGTTCTGCAGTTTGCCGCGCACAAAGACTTTAAGAACTTCTGTGTTTATTCCCTTGTGTACCATCTTGTTGAAATGCTCGTTGTACTCAAGGATGTTGCGCAAAGACGGGATGATCTGCTTGCCACGCAACAACTTGCCACTCTTCTCCATCTTCACGGTCATCCCCTCGACACCTTCATCAAGCAGGTATTCCCGCAAAGCATCCTCGTTCTTGAGGTAGAGTTCTTTCTTGCCACGCTTAGCCTTGTAGAGCGGTGGTTGAGCGATATAAAGATGACCTCGTTCAACCAGTTCCAGCATATGTCTGAAAAAGAATGTTAAGAGCAGAGTCCGGATATGCGAACCATCGACGTCGGCGTCTGTCATGATAATAATCCGATGGTAGCGTAGCTTGCTCACATCAAAATCATCTTTGCCTATACTGGTGCCCATCGCCGTGATCAGAGTGCGGATCTCGTTGGAGGTGATCATCTTGTCGAAGCGCGCCTTCTCAACATTGAGGATCTTGCCCTTAAGCGGAAGAATTGCCTGGTAGCGCCGTTCGCGCCCCTGTTTGGCACTACCACCTGCGGAGTCGCCCTCGACCAGATAGAGTTCGCAAAGAGCTGGATCCTTCTCCTGACAATCAGCCAGCTTGCCCGGCAAGGCCAGACCATCCAGAGCACCCTTACGGCGAGTCAGATCACGTGCTTTTCGAGCTGCTTCGCGGGCACGGGCAGCATCAATGCCCTTCTCTAGAATCTTGCGAGCCACCGACGGGTTCTCTTCGAGATATTCCGCCAGTTTTTCGTTCATTAATGTTTCAACATACCCTTTAATCTCAGAATTGCCCAACTTGGTTTTGGTTTGGCCTTCAAATTGAGGTTCGGGAACTTTAACGGAAAGAACTGCGGCCATCCCCTCACGGAGATCTTCTCCAGAGATCGTGGTTTTCATGTTTTTCAGTAGATTATTGGTTGCTGCATAGCTGTTCATGGTGCGCGTCAGCGCTGCTTTGAAACCACTCAGATGTGTTCCACCTTCGTGAGTATTGATGTTGTTGGCAAAAGAGAAAATTTTCTCGTCATAAGCGTCATTATATTGAATCGCTATCTCAATTTCGACGTCCTCACGGGTTCCGCTAAAGTAGATCGGCTTTGGGTGCACAGGTGTTTTGGCGCGATTGAGATATTCTACAAAAGAGACGATGCCGCCTTCATAGTGAAAGACGTGGCTTTTGTCGGTGCGCTCATCAATGATCTCAATCTTCACCCCGGCGTTAAGGAAAGCCATTTCCCGAATCCGCTGGGACAGGGTTTCAAAGGAGAAGTCCGTTGTTTCAAAAATCTCTGGGTCGGGCCAGAATAAAATTCTGGTCCCTCTTTTTTTGGTGACTCCGTCCTCGATCAGGTCTCCGGTCGGAACACCACGCTCATAATTTTGCCGGTACACTTTACCGTCGCGGCGAATTTCGAGTTCCAGACGGCTTGACAAAGCATTGACAACCGAAACACCGACGCCGTGCAGACCTCCGGACACCTTGTAGGTATCGCTATTGAACTTGCCACCGGCGTGCAACACCGTCATAACAACTTCGGCGGCAGATTTTTTCTGGGTGGGGTGCATGTCGACCGGAATCCCCCGTCCGTTATCTGTCACTGTTATGGAACTATCAACATGGATAACCACTTTTATATCATCACAATGACCGGCCAGAGCTTCGTCAATCGAGTTATCTACCACTTCATAAACCAGGTGGTGTAAACCCTGCACGGAGGTGGAGCCGATATACATCGCCGGCCGTTTTCTAACAGCCGATAGACCTTCTAATACTGTGATACTTCCTGCGTCGTATTTTTTTTCCTGTATTTGTGTCATATCACCCTCATTCTGGGGTTGTAGCAGTGACCAAACCCTGGTCAACCTTGAAGAAACTTGCTGTGAGCCGCAATGAATCAGCCAATAACGGCTGTTGTGCTGAGGTCAGGAAGACTTGGCCGCGACGATTCAAGAGAAAATTGAAGAAACCTTCCTGGCGGCGACTGTCCAGTTCGCTGGCCAGATCATCGAGCAGCAGCACGGGCGGTTCCTTGAGTTGCACTTCCAAATCCATAACCTGAGCGGCCTTAAAGGCCAGTAAAAACGACCTTTGTTGACCCTGCGACCCGAAGGAACGCAACGATTGTCCATCAACCATGAAATCCAAATCATCACGATGAGGTCCAGCCAGAGACATGCCCGTCATTCTTTCGCGGGGTGCCAGTCGTTGCAAAGTGACAAAAAGATCAGAAGACAATTCTTCCTGTGTTTTTTTCTCTATCGAATAATTCAGACTGGCATGTTCTGCACCACCTGTAATTTCGCCATAAACCTGACTAAGAAGAGGTTGAAATCTCTCCAGATAAATGTGCCGCTCATGACGAATTCTGCTGCCAGTTCGAACCAGGGCATCCGTCCATGGCGCCAATTCTTTCTGATCGGCCTGTTTCTTTAACAATTGATTGCGCTGACGCAGAACTCTTTCATATTCCTGAACCCGGTCGAGGTAGGTAGGTTCTGTCTGCAGAATAGCCCGATCAAGCAGCGCACGACGTCCAGCAGGAAAACCCTTAATATTCGTCAACTCTTCCGGAGTAAATATGACCGTTCGCAAATAACCGAGAAAGTGACTGAGTTTCTGAACTGTTTTTCCGTCAACACGGGGATTACGTCCATTCTTCTGTAATCCAATCTCCAGGTTATGTTTGACCCGGCCCTTACTGACAATAGCACCAACCCAAGCTGTTTCGGCACTGTGGTTGATCAGATCCTGGCCTCGAACACCACGAAAACTTTTCAAATGTCCAAAAAGGTAGATGGCTTCGAGAAGATTGGTTTTACCTTGGGCATTGTATCCATAAATAACATTAAAATGCTCATTCCAAGTCAGGTCTACTCCTATCAGGTTGCGATAATAGCGCAGCTTCAGAATTTCTAAAATCATACATGCATCAAGAAAAAAGCCTCAATTTCAAAGGCTTTTTGTTAAATTATTATTTAGAGGCGCATTGGCATGATAACAGCGAGATATCCATCTTCTTCTACCGGCTTAATTAATCCTGGTGACAGGTTATCCTTAAGAACCAGACATATTTGATCCTGATTCTGTACCTGCAGTATGTCCAGTATATAACGGGCATTAAATCCAACCGAAATTTCTGGCCCCTGGTATTCTATATCCAGTTCTTCGCGTGCATCTCCCAATTCCGGATTGGATGACGAAACCTCAAGATTATTAGTCTTGAAATTCATCTTCACCCCTCTCGATTTTTCACTGGATAAAACAATCATACGACGTAGGGCGTGTAAAAAAGGATCAACAGCTATTAAAGCCCTCTGCTCATTTGCTCTGGGTATAACACGATTGTAGTCTGGAAAATCTCCATCAACTAAACGCATAATCAGCACAGTCTTATTTTTGCTGATTACAGCATTGTTCTCCATAAAACCTATTTGCAAATTTCCTTCACCTTCTTCGGCGAGTTTTTTTAATTCGAGAATGCCTTTACGAGGCAATATAACCCCTCTCGATAATTCTAAACTTTCCACGGTCTCAATTTTTTTGTCTATCATGGAAAGTCGGTGACCATCAGTTGCCACCAGGCGTAGTTCGCTGGTTTCTCCTTGTACCTGAAAAAAAATTCCATTCAAATTGTATTTACTTTCGTCCAGAGAAACTGCAAAAAATGTTTTTTCTATCATCTCTTTGCATAATGGACTGGCCAGCGATATAAAGTTATGCTTTTCAGGTGATGGAAAATTAGGGAATTCATCTGCTGACAAGCCAACGATATTAAAAAGAGCTTTTCCACATTCCACTTCTATCCAGCAATTTTCCTTGGCATTGAAGCTAATTTCATTTTCAGGAAGTTCTTTTATTATTTCATAAAGTTTTTTGGCGGAGACTGTTATTTTGCCTGGCTTGCGTATATTAGCTGGATACTTTGACTGCATGCCAACCTCAAGATCCGTTGCTGTTATACGAAGTTCACCATCGACACCTTCCAGATGAACATTAGAAAGTATGGGTATGGTATTACGTTTCTCTACAATCCCCTGCACTCTGGCGAGTCCTTTTAGAAAAACCTCTTTTTCAATGGTGAAGTTCATGCTGGCCTCCTAATTAACAGGTTATTCTTATTAATTAATAACTTAATAATATAAAAAAATAGTAGTAGTAATAGGATAAGTTAATATGTTGAAAAGCCTTTTTTTTACTTTAATTTCAGAAATTTACGCCGTTCAAAAAGTAATGTAAAATATGTTGGTCAATTGGTGATAATAAATATTTTTATATTAAAATATTATAATAATAAGGTTGTCAACGCCTCTATTAACAACTTATCCATGAGTCATTTCCTTCTTTAAATTTTCTATTGTGTTCCTTAGTTGAAAATCCTCTTCCATGAGTTTTTCTATTTTTCGAATGGCGTGAATTATTGTTGAATGATCTTTACCACCGAAGCGATCACCGATCTCAGGGTAAGAGGATGAAGTCAGTTGACGCGAAATATACATGGCTATCTGTCTCGGCAGAACAACGGCCTTTAGTCTTTTAGGAGATTTAATATCCGATACTTTTATATTGAAGTGACTACTGACTCTTTTAACTATTTCATCTACGGTCAACTCACGATTGCGTTCAATAAGTATATCCTTGAGAACGGTACGGGCCATTTCCAGAGAAACAGGAATAGCGGTCAGGCTTGCATAAGCCCCTATTCTAATCAGATATCCTTCTAATTCCCTGACATTACTACAGACAGATTTTGCCAGAAAGAGAGCAACATCTTCCGGCAGATTTATACTGTTCTGCTCAGCTTTCATTTTCAATATTGCTAGTTTTGTTTCTACATCCGGGGGTTGTATATCAGCAATCAATCCCCACTCAAATCGAGAACGCAAGCGTTCTTCAAGTCCGGGAATATCTTTAGGAAATTTATCCGATGTAACTATGATCTGTTTGTGAGATTCATAGAGAGCATTGAAAGTGTGAAAAAACTCTTCCTGGGTACGTTCTTTGCCAGCAATAAATTGGACATCGTCGATCAGGATGACATCCATAGAACGAAACTTATTGCGAAATTCGTCCATACGATTATAACGCAAGGAATTAATAAGCTCGTTCACGAATTTTTCTGAAGTGTAATAACATATACGCATCTGCGGCGATTTTTTGAGAATTGCATTGCCGATAGCGTTCACAAGATGAGTTTTACCTAAACCGACAGCGCCGTAGATAAAAAGAGGATTGTAGGTTGTTGCTGGATTGTTAGCAACTGCCATGGCGGCTGCATAGGCAAACTGGTTTGACGAACCAGAGACAAACTCCTCAAAGGTATATTTACGATTCAGGTTTATATCCGTAGAATTATTCTTTCTTGGATTTTTTTCTGTGTTGGACCGGTGGTTTGTTTTCTGCTCTTGATGAACAGGCTTTATCGGCAGAGTGTCTCTGGCCAGACCTGAAACATTGAATTGAATATTGTAGTTAACAGCAGAGAGTTCAGAGAGAATTTTCTGTATGAGCTTGCTGTAGTTTTCTTTAACCCAATCTAGAACAAAGCGGTTTGGAACTTCCAGATAAACCATGTTCTGCTCGATTTTCACGAGCACCAAAGGTTTAATCCATGTTGAAAAGTGCTGAGGACTGAGATTCAGTTCCAGATGTGTGAGGGTGTCATCCCAGAGTTTGTTCATACCGGCATCTATTGCATCTCGATTTTCAAAACAGGCACGATAACTAGCAGATTTATCCACAAACTTTTAAACAACTGTGGATAACATAACAAAGCATATAAATACAGGGGGTTAGAACAAAATAAACTAGTGGAAAAGTTGAAGATTCACACTAGCAGAGAGAGTTTTTTTTTGCAAGAAAAAAGTATGTTAAAAAGAATGCTCAAATCAGATATTTTCACTTCGTTCTTGACTTTAATTTGTAGTTATGTTTAAAAATCCCTTTTACAAAAATCCCTACTAATAATTACCAACGCTTAAGATAAATAGGAGATATGACAGTTATGAAACGTACTTATCAGCCCAGCAAAGTGAGTCGGAAACGTACCCATGGTTTCCGCAAGCGCATGCGTAGCAAGGGTGGTATCAATGTTATCAAGCGTCGGCGTGCCAGAGGGCGCAAGTTGTTGTCCTCAACTATTCCGACCAAGTAATACCAAGCCAACGGGTGAAGGGCGAACATACCCTCGAAAGGTTTCGTCGCATACGCCGTTCGAGCGATTATAAACGAACCAACCTTGAAGGAAAACGTTATCACACAAATCATTTTATTGTGATAGTGAATTTTGGCCAGAATTGTTCTCGACTGGGATTAACAGTGAGTCGCAAGGTTGGCAATGCTGTTTACCGAAATCGCCTCAAACGGTGGCTTCGGGAATATTTCAGAAACAATTATAGACTGTTCAGTCAGGCAGTGGATATCTCGATCATAGCAAGGCGCCAATCTGGACCACTCAGTTATCGGCAGGTGGTCCAGGAACTCCTAACTGTTTTTGCCCGCCTGGAGACCGATGATCATGTTTAAACGGTTAGCCATAGCGGGCATTCGTTTTTATAGAACCTTTCTTTCCCCATTAAAGCCACCAACCTGTCGCTTTTATCCTTCCTGCTCTATGTACGCGCTGGATGCCGTCAACCGCTATGGCGTTATAGGTGGTCTCTGGTTGGGGATGAAGCGCCTGGCCCGTTGTCACCCCTGGAATCCTGGCGGTTTTGACCCCCTCGACTAGTACCCGTTTTCTACCTGGGAGTTTTTTTAAAATCATGAATTCAACCGAGAATAAAAACCTTGTCCTTGCCATGGTCCTGATGCTTGCTGTCTGGTTGGGCTTTTCCTTCTTTTTCCCCCCCGCGTCGAAAACCCCACAGCAACAAGTCGAAAAATCCGTTGAAAAACAGATTGTTAGAGAGGTTCAGGAGCAGGCCCCTCCCGCTCCGGAGAAGATCGATATAAGGAGCGACGCTGTTGTTGTCACAAATGATCTCATGCCTTCCACAGCGATTGTTCCACCACGAGAGATTGTTGTTGAAACAGATAAGTACCAGGCTGTCTTTACCACTTCAGGAGCACGCCTGGTTTCTTTTAAACTTAAGGATTACCGGGCTTCGGCAGGGAAGACCGCTCCTCCTGTTCAGATGATAGAACCCGGACCGCTGCGTTATTCGACCCTGCGAACGACCGCTACGGAGGGCTTTGTTTTAAGTGAGGACGCTCTTTTCGAAACGTCGGCGGGTGAGATCGTTGAGGTTTCGGGCAACGAACAGGTCAAGATTCGCTTTCAGCATGTTGCTGCCAATGGCATGCAATATGTGAAGACCTTCCTGGTTCACGGCGATGAGTACATTATTGATACGGCATTTGAGCTACTCAACACCTCTCCCCTCGCTCTACGTGGCACCGTTGGCCTTGCTCTGTTGCAGCGCTGGGATGATTCTCATGAAGCGGACAGCTATTCATTCACCGGTCCAGCCACGCTGGTAAAGGACAAAATTGAGGAAGTTAAGGTTGATAAGCTTAAAGAAGGGTCTGTTTCTTACAGCCAGGACTTTGTCTGGACTTCTTTTCAGACCAAGTACTTTCTCTCCGTCGTGGTTCCTGGAGAAAAAGAGATCGAGAGAATTCTGGTTTCTCAAACCGGAGACGCCATAGAAAATCTATTGGAAACCCCGTACTTTACGCTTGAGGGAGGACAAAGCCGTCATCTCGATTATCTGGTTTATATCGGCCCCAAGGAGCCAGCACCACTCAAAGCTGCTGGCCATCACTTGGACAAGGTGGTAAGTTTTGGTTTCTTTAACCTGCTTGCCCAGCCCCTTTTTGTGGTTTTGACCTTTTTTTATGGCTTTTTTAAGAATTATGGTGTGGCCATTATCCTCCTTACTGTTTTGATCAAGATCATTTTCTGGCCGTTGACTCACAAAAGCTACTCTTCGATGAAGTCGATGCAGAAGCTGCAACCGGAGATGCAAAAACTCCGCGACAAGCACAAGAATGATAAGGAAAATCTGAACAAGGAGATGATGACGCTGTATAAGACGCACCGCGTCAACCCGTTGGGTGGTTGTTTGCCAATGTTGGTGCAAATCCCTGTTTTCTTTGCCCTCTACCAGGTTCTTCTCAATTCGATCGCTTTGCGACATGCGCCTTTTGCTTTCTGGTTGACGGATCTGTCCGCCAAGGACCCTTATTACATTACTCCCCTGTTGATGGGAGCAAGTATGTTTGTGCAACAGAAGATGACGCCGACAACGGCAGATCCGATGCAAGCCAAAATCTTTATGATGATGCCGGTCATCTTCACTTTCATGTTCCTGAATTTTCCGTCTGGTCTGGTTATCTACTGGTTGGTCAACAACCTTTTAACAATATTGCAGCAATACTTCATCCATCGAAAGGCCGGTTAATCGCAGGCCATGAAACAACAGTTTCTGCCTGTCGAAGTTGCTGCAGAAGATCAGGGTGCCGGTCGTTTGTTGCGGTTGAGCGAACTTGACGCTAACATAAAGCTGATTTCTTCCACAAACCAGGTTGAACTCAGTCTGACGGCAGCGAATCCGAGCCGCCTGATTGGTCGACACGGGCAGACTCTGGATGCTTTACAGACCTTGGTTGGCCTTATAACCGATCGTCTGACCACAGATCGCCGACCCATCCTTTTCAATATCAATGGTTACCGGGGTCGGTGTGCTGTTTCTCTCGACCGTTTGGCCAGACGTCTTTGCCAGAAGGCGCGTCAATCCGGCAAACCGGTCTCCACTCCTCCCCTGGTCCTTGGTGATCGCCGTATTCTACATGAGGTTTTCAAGCAGGAAGCGGAATGTGAGTCTTATTCAAAGAATCACGAAGGGGACCATAAAATTATTATTCTTCGGATGCGTCGATGATGTCCCCTGTTGATACCATAGTTGCCCCGGCAACTCCTCCCGGCGAGGGTGGCGTCGCTATTGTTCGCCTCTCAGGCCCGAAAGCGGTTTCTTTGCTGGGAAACGTTTTTCATGGCAAACGTCCCTCTGTCGAGATGGAGTCGCATCACCTCTACTATGGACGCCTGTTAAACCGTGCCAAAGAGCGCATTGACGAGGTCCTTGCTGTCGTCATGCGTGCTCCCAGATCTTATACCGGCGAGGACGTGGTTGAGGTTCATTGCCACGGAGGCACCCAAATTATGCGTTGCGTCTTGGATCTCTTCCTGGACGTTGGTGCCCGTATGGCAAAGCCCGGTGAATTTACCCAGCGCGCTTTTCTGAACGGTCGCCTGGACCTCGCTCAGGCTGAAGCTGTTGTTGATGTGATAAATGCGCGGTCAGAGCGTGCCTGCCGTGTTGCTCTGGATCATCTCGACGGGCACCTCTCCCGTATGATTTACCAGTTCTCCAACCAGCTCAGGGACGTCCTTGCCCTTCTGGAAGCCCACATTGACTTTCCTGATGATGAGGTCGGCCGTCTCGATATCCCCGCCCTGCTTGCTCCTGTGCGCGAGATTTCAGTGCAGATGTCAGCTCTGGCGGGCAGTTTCGATGCCGGTCGCGTTCTGCGGGACGGTCTCAACGTGTTGATCCTTGGCCGTCCCAATGTCGGCAAAAGTTCTTTGATGAACGCCATGCTTGGTGAATCAAGGGCAATTGTTGCCGAGGTTGCAGGCACTACCCGCGACACCCTGGAAGAGCGGTTGGTTCTGGCCGGTTTTCCTGTTCGTTTGATTGATGCGGCGGGAGTAAGGGATACCGGAGATTCAGTCGAACAGGAGGGGGTGCGCCGGGCCCGTCAAAAGGCCCTGGTGGCCGACCTGATCCTGCTGGTGGTTGATGGTTCCTGTCTTTTGACCGAACAGGACTATTTGGCGTATGAGCTCTGCCGGCCTGATAAAACCATTTTGGTAGTCAACAAGAGCGACCAGGCACAAGCGTGTAATATTGACAGGTTAGCGGCGCTGTCAAGTCAGGTTTCGGTCTCTGCCAAACACGGTTACGGGTTGAATGGGTTGCGGCAGGCTATTGTCGCCCGGTTGACAGGTGACACGTCTTTATCGGAAAGTGAAGGCATAGTGATTACCGAACGACGCCATCGGGATGCACTTCTGCAGGCTCTTTACGCGCTGGATGAATTCTTGACATCGATTGACAGGTCTGCGCCTCTTGAGTGCCTGGCATTGGAATTGCGTGAGTGTCTGTCGGCCCTCGGTCAGATCACCGGTGAGACCACACCGGATGAAATCCTCGAACGGATATTCAGCCGATTCTGTATCGGTAAGTAGCGGTCTGTTCCACGTGGAACATTGCCGGAGCATCGGTTGATTGTTTCACGTGAAACATATCAAGCAGGTTTCTGGCTTTCTGTGAAGGTGTTTTATGTCGGAACACTATGATGTTATAGTCGTTGGTGCTGGCCATGCCGGTTGCGAGGCTGCGTTGGCGGCGGCCCGCATGGGTTGCCACGCTCTTCTCTTGACACTGAACCTTGATGCTGTCGCCCAGATGTCATGCAATCCGGCTATTGGTGGTTTAGCCAAGGGACACCTGGTCAGGGAGATAGACGCGCTGGGTGGCGAGATGGCACGCAACATTGACGCTACCGGCATACAGTTTCGTGTTCTTAACACCAAAAAGGGTCCGGCAGTGAGGGCTTCGCGTGCACAGGCAGATCGCGATCTCTACCGTGCCCGCATGAAGCAGGTCATCGAGGTCCAGCCAGGGCTTGATCTCAAACAGGGCCAGGTTGTCCGTCTGTTGGTTGATGGTGATCAGGTCCTTGGTGTCGAAGTCCGCGACGGACTGCGTTTTATGGCGCCAGCCGTTATTTTGACGACCGGCACCTTTATGCGAGGCTTGATACACGTTGGTCTTGTTAATTACCCAGGTGGTCGCGCCGGAGAGACGTCTTCCGAGGGGCTTTCCGATCATTTGCGCGCGCTTGGTTTTTCTGTTGGCCGCCTGAAAACCGGAACGCCGCCACGGCTCTCTGCGGCATCGATAGATTTTTCCGGCCTCGAAGAACAGCCAGGAGACCCCTGTCCAAAACCCTTTTCCGCCGACACGTTAAGCATTGATCGTCCACAGGTCCCTTGCCACATCACTTACACCAACGAGCGCACTCACGAGGTGATCCGCGGTGGTCTGGACCGTTCACCTCTTTATTCTGGTGTTATAGAGGGCGTCGGCCCGCGCTACTGTCCCTCGATAGAAGACAAGGTGGTGCGTTTTCCAGAAAAGGATCATCATCAGATATTCCTGGAACCGGAAGGGCTCAGAAGCGGTGAGATCTACCCGAACGGAGTCTCCACCTCGTTGCCGGTCGATGTGCAGTTGGCTTACCTGAGGACCATGAAAGGCCTCGAGAACGTTGAGATCATGCGACCCGGCTATGCAATTGAATATGATTATGTTGATCCGATTCAATTGCATCCAACCCTGGAAACGAAGAGATTGAGAGGTCTCTATCATGCCGGCCAGATCAACGGCACCTCTGGTTACGAGGAGGCCGCAGCACAAGGACTCCTGGCGGGTATAAATGCTGCGCTGCGGGTCAAGGGTCGCGAGCCTGTGATTGTTGGGCGAGACCAGGGTTATCTTGGTGTTTTGGTTGATGACCTTGTCAATCTTGGGGCGAAAGAACCCTACCGAATGTTTACATCCCGAGCAGAGTATCGCCTGCTACTGCGTGAAGATAATGCAGACCAGCGACTCAGCCCCCTTGGCCGAGAGGTCGGCCTTTTAACAGATGAAAGATGGAAAAACTTCGAGGGCAAGCTTGCTGCCCTTGAGCGGGGAAGGGTGCGCTTGAGAGATGTTCGCCTGTCTCCAAGCAACCTGGCGGCGATCAGTCGTCTGGGATTGATCGATCTCAAAAATGGTGCTTCGTTGGAAGAGCTGCTTCGCAGACCAGAGATTGGTATAGACGCCCTGGGTTTTCTTGATGAGGAGTTGGCCGGTTTGTCCGATGAGGTGTGTGTCGAGCTGGAAACAGAAGTTAAATACGCAGGTTACATTTCTCGCCAACAGGAACAGATTGAACGTTCCAGACGTCTTGAAGGCCTCGCAATACCCCCCAATTTTGATTATGACGCAGTCAAGGGGCTCTCTGCGGAGGTTCACGAAAAGCTCAAAATGGTGAAGCCCCGCACCCTGGGTCAGGCCGGGAGAATCCCCGGAGTCACCCCGGCGGCAATTGCTATTCTGTCGGTTCTTCTGCGTCGTTAAAGGGCGATCATATGGCGTTGGCAGACTTGTTGAGTAGCCTCGACCTGATGGTTTCCGAGGAGACGATTCCCCCCTTAGAGAGGTTGGCCGAGGAACTGTTGCGCTGGAATGCCCGCCGCAATCTGACTGCAATTACTGGGCTTGAAGAAGTTTTTGAGAAGCATCTGGTCGACTCTTTGACACTGCTGCCTTTTGTCCGGCAGGCGACCCGGCTTCTTGATGTTGGATCCGGTGCCGGATTCCCCTCGTTACCACTGAAGATCGCCTGTCCGGACCTCGAGGTTGTTTCTGTTGAGGCCGTGGGTAAAAAGGTTGATTTTCAGCGTCATGTTGTGCGGATTCTTGGCCTGGAAGGTTTTAAGGTACTTCATGAGCGTGTCGAGATGTTGACGGATTATAGGGCCGGTTTCGATCTGGTGACGGCCCGGGCGCTTTGCTCTCTTGAGGGGTTGGTTTCCCTTGCCGGGCCATTTTTAGCCCCGGGCGGGCGGTTGGTTGCCATGAAGGGTCCTGAGGGTGTCCATGAATTTACCGCGCAGCGCGGCCTCTTGGAACAGGTGGGATGGACGGTTCTTTTGCATAGACTGCAATTGCCCGCTTCCGGGGCGGAGCGTTGCCTTGTTGAATTAATTCTGACACCTTAAACCGCCGCTTGCGAACAGCGTAACTTATTGAATGGTCAAAGAATTCTATCCTCAACAGTGACCCGCTTGGAAGAGGCAGGATGTAAGCGGCCCCCATTCAACCTGATCGATAACATGTTTCCGCTTGATGACTCAAAGTTTAGGTTAAAGACGGGGTTCTTTTTGTACGTGTTTTCGCATATATGGTGGTTGTTTTTTGAGTAGACGCAACATCTGGTGGTTTCTCTTTGGCCGGCAAATTTTCTTTGCAGATCCAGGGCCTTATGTTAGTCTGAGCGACTCGAAAAACTTCACCTCAAGGAGAAATTAAGGGGTATGGCCAGAGTAATCGCGATCGCCAATCAAAAAGGTGGCGTCGGCAAGACCACGACTGCTGTGAATCTTGCTGCGTCTCTGGCGGTTGCCGAAAAGCGAACTTTGCTGGTGGATTTAGATCCCCAGGCCAACTCTACAAGTGGTGTCGGTGTTGATCCCAACCGCATGAAGCAGACGGTGTACCATACCTTGCTTGGTACGGCTCCGGTTAGCGCTGTGCGTCAAACAACAAGTCTCGAACCGCTTCACCTCTTGCCTGCAAATCCCGATCTTATCGGTGCCGAAGTAGAGTTGATCTCGGCTTTGGCGCGTGAGAACAAGTTAAAAACCGCCTTATCTGAAGTCGCTGAAGAGTATGACTACATTCTGATTGACTGTCCCCCGTCACTCGGCCTACTGACAATTAATGCCCTGACGGCTGCTAATAGCGTACTGATTCCTTTACAGTGCGAGTACTACGCCATGGAAGGGTTGAGTCAGTTAATCAACACGGTACGCCTGATCCAGCGGGAATTAAATCCAGGTTTGATGATTCACGGGATCCTACTGACGATGTTTGACTCACGCAACAAGCTGTCCCACCAAGTCAGAGATGAAATTCGCAAACATTTCACTACCCAGGTTTATGAAACCATGATTCCTCGCAATGTGCGTCTTTCCGAAGCACCCAGCCATGGTCTGCCA
Source organism: uncultured delta proteobacterium (assembly GCA_963847735.1). Classification (GTDB taxonomy): domain Bacteria; phylum Desulfobacterota; class Desulfuromonadia; order Desulfuromonadales; family BM103; genus CAWKAV01. The sequence continues at coordinate 146,554 of CAWKAV010000003.1, forward strand.
GCCCTGCTCTACGATATCTCTTCACGGGGTGCCACAGCTTATCTGGATTTGGCGAGCGAGATCATTCGCATGGAGTTGCAATAAGAATGTCCAAGCGTCCCGCACTAGGCAAGGGTATCGGCGCCCTTCTGACCTCAGCTTCACAGGATGGTCGTCATAAGTATTTCGTCTGTCCAGTCGAAGAACTCAAGCCGAATCACCAGCAACCGCGCAAAACGTTTAATGATGCCAAAATGGCAGAACTGGTCGCATCGATCCGTGAAAAGGGAGTGATACAGCCTCTGGTTGTTCGACACACGGGTGATCATTATCAGATTATCGCCGGAGAACGACGTTGGCGTGCGGCACAGAAGGCTGGCCTCAAAGAAGTTCCGGTTGTTATTCAGGATGTTTCTGAAGACTGGGCTCTGGAGATGGCCCTGATTGAGAATATCCAGCGTGAAGATCTTAATCCGATCGAAGAGGCCGAGGCTTACCGTTATCTGATGAGTACGTTTGACCTGTCCCAGGATGAGGTCGCCCGGCGGGTCGGCAGGGAACGGCCGACAGTTGCCAATGCCCTGCGCCTTCTGCGACTGCCAACGACGATTCAGCAGGATGTGGTCACCGGTCAGCTCACCATGGGACATGCAAGGGCCTTATTGGCGCTGGAAAGTGCTGCGCGCATTAAAGATGCCCGGGATCAGGTTGTTAAAAAGCAATTTTCCGTACGCCAGACAGAAGCCTTGGTCAAAAAGCTCAAAGGGAGCCAAGGCAAGACAGTGCAACGAAAAACACATCTTGACCCTGAGTTGGTGGATCTGGTTGCGCGCTTGCAACGTTGTCTCGGTACCAAGGTGAGTATTCATCCACAAGCCCGTGGCGGCAAGGGCGGCAAAATAGAAATCAGTTATTATTCAGCGGAGGAGCTCGAGCGTCTGCTCGAGATGTTTGCAGGGTAAATTTTTGCAGGGTAATAAGATAAAGCTAATAATTATTAACAGGTTAACTGTGAATAAATAGGAACGTAAACCTATGTTTAGCAAGAAGGAAAAAGGCCATATGCGCAAAGAAACTCCGATTGAAAAGAGTGAAATCAAGGCTTTTCTGGGACCCGGCAGTCAATTTGAAGGCAAGCTGGTGTTCAATGAAATCGTTCGTCTGGATGGAACTTTTCGTGGTGAAATAACGTCACATGATACCCTGATCGTTGGCGAGAGTGCAGACATTCAGGCTGATGTTCAGGTTGGCACCTTGATTTTAAGTGGTCGTTTCAAGGGGAATATTAAGGCCAAGTCGCGTGTAGAATTGCGGACTCCGGCTCATGTGGACGGCACCATCGAGGCGCCATCTCTATCCGTAGAAGAGGGTGTTACCCTGAACGGTACGATCACCATGAACAGTGGTGAAGACGCAAGTAGTGTCACGACAGTAGAGGTTGGCAATAGAAAGTAATCGGCTCGGTTTAAAGAGGTTTTCGAAGAGGATTAAGGGACGTCTTTGTGTGGCTAATCTTTGAGAAAAGAGCCTTGACATGCCGTATGTGTTATGGTAGTTATCTTCCGCTTTGGCCCAGGATAGAGGACCTTTAAGCTCGTCTTTGGGTGTATACAGTATACCGATGTGTCCTTGTGACGCGAACTAAATGAGGTAAGACGGTGATCGAGGTTAATTGGACACTGTTCCTGCAGTTTGCCAACTTCATGATTCTGATGGCGGTACTGAATGTACTGCTTTTCAAGCCATTGCGGGCCGCTTTACAGGCTCGCAAGGAAACCATTGAAGCTTCCAGGGCGAAGGTGCAGGATATCGACGATCAGGTGCGGGCACAAATTTCCCGTTATGAAGCTCAACTTCAGGAGGCCCGTCAACAGGGTGCACAGGAACGCGCAACTTTGCGCAAGACTGCTCAAGAGGAAGAGGCTCGTATTCTTGGTGGTGCGAATAAGACGTCAGCTGAGAAGTTGCAGACCATTAAAGAGCAGATTCAGAAGGAAGCCAGCGTGGTCCGTCAGGCCCTGCGCAGTGAAACCGAGGCTCTGGCCAAGGATATTGCTGTTAAGGTTCTTGGGAGGGCGATCTGATGATGACGCGATCTGAAAGGCTGCGTAATCTGGCCAAACTGTGCACCTTAATCGTTTTGATACTGGCACCAATGGCAGTTTTGGCTTCTGGCGACGGAGGCCATGCGGATAGTGGCGTCATCATTAAGGATTTCCTCTATCGCTGCTTCAACTTTGCTCTGATGGTCGGTCTGTTGGCCTACTTCGTGACCAAGCCGATTCGTAAGGGTTTGAAGGCACGGACAGAAGAGATAGCGAAGACGCTTGCCGATGCCGAAGTAGCCAAAGATGCTGCAGAAGCCAAATATCTTGAATATAGCGAAAAACTTGCTAAGGCTACAGAAGAGATAGCAAATATTACGGCTTCTATCCACCGCGAAGGCGAACTGGAATGTGAAAAGATTATTACTGCTGCCAAAGAGATGGCGGTTAAGATAGAGCGGGAGGCAGACAACAAGGCCGCCGGTGTAGTTGCCAAAGCACGCATAGAGTTGCGTGAAGAGGCTGCACGTCTGGCTGTGGAACTTGCAGAAGACATGCTCAAAAAGCAGGTCTCTGCTGACGACCAGAAGCGCTTGGTCGATGAATATATGCAGAAAGTGGGAGAACTTCATTGAGCGTCAATGCCCTTACCAGACGGTACGCCAAGGCATTGGTTGAACTCGGCGTCGAACAGAATGCTGTAATGGCCTACGGTGACGAGTTGACTAAGGTCAAGAAAGTCCTGTCCCAGGAGGAGTTTTTGCGCCAGTTGCTCGACAACCCCACTCTGGTCCAGGCAAAGAAGGAGGCCATGTTGGCCGATCTCAGCAAGGTGCTCGGGTTGTCGGAAGGGATGGTCAAGTTTCTCGGCCTTCTCCTTAGCAAAGAGCGGTTCTGCTACCTTGGACAGATTGAAGATAGTTATCAACGTCAGGCGGACGATTTGTCCGGTATCCTGAGAGCAAAAATAACTTCTGCCAGTGAACTGGATGATCTCCAGCAGCAGGCGATCGCCCTCAGCCTGGAAAAACAGACCGGCAAGCAGGTTGCCGTGAGTGTTGAAGTCGATGCCAGCCTGATTGGCGGCTTACAGGCTGAAATCGGTGGCCGTCTCTTTGATGGCAGCGTCAAAACTCAACTTAAACGCATCGAAGAATCCTTAACGAGAGGGTGATGAGGTCGTAACAATGCAAATCAGAGCAGAAGAAATCAGCGCAATTATCAAGAAGCAAATCGAAAGCTTCGGCCGTGAAGTCGAGGTCAGCGAAACCGGAACCATTATTTCGGTCGGTGACGGTATCGCCCGCATCCATGGTTTGGACAAGGCGATGGCCGGTGAATTGCTGGAATTTCCAGGCAACACCATGGGCATGGTCCTTAACCTCGAAGAAGACAATGTCGGTGCCGCGATCCTCGGTGATTCTGAGCACATCAAGGAAGGCGATACGGTTAAACGAACCGAACGCATCGTGCAGGTTCCGGTTGGCGAGGCCCTGATTGGTCGCGTGGTCAACGGTATCGGCATTCCGATCGATGGCCAGGGACCGATAAAAACCGAGACTTATAGCAAGGTTGAAATTAAGGCGCCCGGTATCGTTGCGCGCAAGTCGGTTCATGAACCGATGCAGACGGGCCTCAAGGCGATTGATTCCATGGTTCCGATTGGCCGTGGCCAGCGAGAACTGATCATTGGTGACCGTCAGACCGGCAAGACTGCGGTTGCAATCGACGCCATCATCAACCAAAAAGGTCAGAACATGATCTGCATCTATGTCGCCATCGGCCAGAAGCGCTCGACGGTAGCACAGGTAGTCGACAGGCTCAAGAAGACCGGCGCCATGGATTACACCATCGTCGTTTCTGCTTCTGCTTCCGAGCCGGCTCCGATGCAGTTCATCTCTCCTTACACCGGCGTGACCATGGGTGAGTTCTTCCGTGACAGCGGTCGGCACGCCCTGATCATTTATGATGACCTCTCCAAGCAGGCGGTTGCTTATCGTCAGCTTTCTCTGCTGCTGCGTCGTCCACCAGGACGCGAAGCTTATCCCGGCGACGTTTTCTATTTGCATAGCCGTCTGCTCGAACGTGCCTGCAAACTTAATGATGAGGAAGGTGCCGGTTCACTGACCGCCCTGCCGATCATTGAGACCCAGGCTGGGGACGTTTCTGCTTATATCCCGACCAACGTTATCTCGATCACCGACGGTCAGATCTTCCTCGAGACGGACCTGTTTTTCTCCGGCGTACGTCCGGCAATCAACGTTGGTCTCTCGGTTTCCCGTGTTGGTGGTTCTGCACAGGTCAAGGCAATGAAGCAGGTTGCAGGAACGTTGCGCCTGGCCCTGGCCCAGTACCGCGAGATGGCAGCCTTTGCTCAGTTCGGTTCCGATCTGGATGCCTCGACCCAACGTCAGCTGAATCGTGGTGCTCGACTGGTTGAGATCCTCAAGCAGGGCCAATATGTGCCCCTGCCGGTTGAGAAGCAGGTTTTGGCGATCTTTGCTGTCAACAACGGCTATGTGGATGAGTATCCCACGACAGATGTTCAGCGTTATGAGAGTGAAATGATTTCTTTCATGGAAAGTAACTACGCTGACGTGATTAATACATTGCGTGACAAGAAAGCAATCGATGACGATCTGCAAGCGAAGATCAAGGCTGCTCTCGATGAATTCAAGAGCCAGTTTACCGCTTAATCACGTACCGATCGGGTAATACAGATGGCAAGTCTTAAAGACATTAAAAAGCGAATATCCTCGGTCAAGAGCACGCAACAGATCACCAAGGCCATGAAGATGGTTTCGGCGTCCAAGTTGCGGCGTGCTCAGGAGGCTGTTGTCGCTGCCCGTCCCTACGCGGACAAAATGGCCGACGTACTCTCAAGCTTGGCTCTGCGTGTAGACGCAGAGAGCAATGCATTACTGGCTGTTCGCGACAAGGGTAAGGCTCTGGTTGTGCTGATTACTGGCGACCGTGGCCTCTGTGGCGGCTTCAACGTCAATATCTCGAAGGCCGCTGAACGGTTTATACGTGAAAAAGGCCAAGACTATGAGAGCTACGAACTGATGATCGTTGGTCGTAAGGGCAATGATTATCTCAAACGCCGCTCGGGTATGGTGATTACTAAAGTGTATGAGAACCTGGTCGGTACCAAGCAAGTAAGCTACCCGACGGGAGCTCTGCTTGGTCAGGAAGTCATCGACCTCTACCGCAGCGGTGAATACGACGGCGTCTTCCTGGTATACAATGCATTCCAGAGTGTTATGACCCAGACTCTAACTGTGACTCAACTGTTGCCAATCGTGCCGAAGAAAGTGGATGAAGGGGCGCAGGTTACGGATTACATCTATGAGCCGAATGCCAAGAATGTTTTAGAGGAGATACTGCCTAAACACATCGAAGTGCAGATCTTTCGCTCTCTGCTCGAATCCTCTGCTTCGGAGCACGGTGCAAGGATGACGGCTATGGATAGTGCCAGCAAGAATGCATCTGAGATGATTGGCAAACTGACCTTGCAATACAATCGCGCCCGTCAGGCTGCTATCACCAAGGAGTTGCTGGAGATTATCTCCGGTGCAGAATCAATTAAGTCTTAGGCTTCCAACGAATTAATATAAGAACAAACACCCCATCCGGAACCCGGGTGGGCTGAATGGAGGAACGGTTCATCATGAATAAAGGACGCATCACGCAGGTCATCGGCGCAGTTGTCGACGTCGAATTTGAAGCCGGCAAGCTTCCCGAGATCTACCACGCGCTTAGGGTGTCCAACCCGTCGATTGATGATCGGGAGTGGAACCTGGTTCTTGAAGTTGCTCAGCATCTTGGTGAAAATACCGTACGAACGATTGCTATGGACGCTACAGACGGTCTTGTTCGCGGTCAGGACGCGCTCGATACCGGCAAACAGATTGTTATGCCGGTTGGTCCCAAAACCCTTGGTCGAATCATGAACGTCATTGGTGAGCCGGTCGATGAAGCTGGCCCGATCGGCGCCGAACTGGAATGGAATATCCACCGCCCTGCTCCGGAATTCATTGAGCAGTCAACCAAGGTTGAAGCCTTTGAAACCGGCATCAAAGTCGTTGACTTACTCGCCCCTTATGCGCGTGGCGGTAAGATCGGTCTGTTCGGCGGCGCGGGTGTTGGCAAGACGGTTTTGATCATGGAACTGATCAATAACATTGCCAAACAGCACGGTGGCTACTCGGTCTTTGCTGGTGTTGGTGAGCGTACCCGTGAAGGCAACGACCTCTGGCACGAGATGAAGGAGTCCGGTGTTCTCGATAAAGCCGCCCTGGTCTATGGCCAGATGAATGAGCCTCCAGGTGCTCGTGCTCGTGTTGCTCTTTCCGCACTGACGGTTGCTGAATACTTCCGTGACGAAGAAGGCCAGGATGTCCTTCTCTTCGTGGATAATATCTTCCGCTTCACCCAGGCAGGTTCCGAGGTTTCGGCGCTGCTTGGCCGTATCCCTTCAGCGGTCGGTTACCAGCCGACCCTGGCCACCGAGATGGGTGAGCTGCAGGAACGTATTACCACAACCAGCAAAGGTTCGATCACTTCGGTTCAGGCCATCTATGTGCCTGCCGACGACTTGACCGATCCCGCGCCCGCCACCGCTTTTGCCCATCTTGATGCGACCACGGTTCTTTCACGCCAGATCGCCGAGCTCGGTATCTATCCCGCGGTTGACCCGCTCGACTCAACCAGCCGTATCCTTGATCCGCAGGTTGTCGGCGCAGAGCATTACAAGTGTGCCCGCGACGTACAGTTCGTACTGCAGCGCTACAAGGACCTGCAGGACATTATCGCTATCCTCGGTATGGATGAACTCTCCGAAGATGACAAGCTGACCGTTTCTCGTGCCCGTAAGATCCAGAAGTTCCTCTCCCAGCCGTTCTTTGTTGCCGAAACCTTTACCGGTGCCCCAGGCAAGTACGTGGAACTGAAGGATACCATCAAGGGTTTCCGTGATCTGGTGGACGGTAAATACGATGATATCCCGGAGCAGGCTTTCTACCTGGTTGGTACTATGGAAGAGGCCCTGGAAAAAGCCAAGCAACTGGCTTCTTAAACAGGAAGTTCCGGCATAAAGGAATAAATAGGCATGGCAGAAAAGCTCAAATTGGAACTGGTTACACCTTACAAGCGGGTGTTGTCGGAAGAGGTTGATGAAGTGACCGCTCCAGGCAGTATCGGCGAATTCGGTGTCTTGCCCGGCCATACGTCCCTGCTGACAACCTTGAAGGTCGGCGCATTGACCTACAAAAAGGGTAATGAGGCCTTTCAGGTTGCCGTTAACTGGGGCTATGTGGAAGTTGAGGATAACGTCATGACGGTGTTGGTCGAAACTGCCGAACCTGCCGACCAGATCGACGTGGAACGTGCCAAGGCAGCTCAGGTTCGTGCAGAAGATGCTCTTAAGAAACTCTCCAGCGAGGACAAAGAATTTAGAATCATGGAAAGTGCTCTGGAGCGGGCTTTGATCCGTGTTCAGGTGGCGAGCAAGAAGCTCCATTGATTTCCGGCGTAGGTGTAAAAGTTAACGGGCGACTCATTTGAGCCGCCCGTTTTGTTTTTAGTCAATGGTGTCAATTTATGTCTTAAGATATCAGATGCACGGGAAAACTGGTTACGACGTAGCGCAGTTTGTTAAAGACAAGAACAGAAAAAATAAAGGCCGGTCATTCTGCTTACGGGAAAAGAGGTTACGAAGGAAGAAGCAAGGGAGTATGGCTGCGCAATGTGCGTCTCGAAAAAAACTTGAAAAAAGTTATATCGATGGCCAGGATTCTGTCTCCATCTCCATGACCCCCAGGCCCCCTCTTTTATCGAATCTCTCCGCCCCGCATCTTTTTTTCTGAAAGCTTCCCTGAATTGTCGAATCGTATATAATGCATAAAATCCTTTTGATGGAGTATGCAGATGTCCAGTTCTCTCGGCACATTATTTCGCGTAAGCACTTTTGGTGAATCACACGGCGTGGGTGTTGGCGCTGTGGTTGACGGTTGCCCGGCCGGGTTGCATCTTTCTGAAGGCGATATTCAGGTCCAGCTTGATCGGCGTCGCCCGGGGCAGAGCGATCTCACCACACCACGCGAGGAAGCAGATCAGGTCACGATTCTCTCCGGTGTGGAAAATGGTTTGACTCTCGGTACGCCGATTGGCCTGCTGGTGCATAACAAGGACCAGCGCCCTGGCGACTACGACGAAATGGATCAGGTGCCGCGCCCCTCCCATGCTGATTTTACTTACCAGGCTAAATACGGGACCCGCGCCAGCAGCGGCGGTGGCCGCTCCAGTGCCCGCGAAACCATTGGCCGAGTGGCTGCCGGGGCCATCGCAGAGAAGATCCTGCGTGAAGAGTGGGGGGTGGAGATCGTTGCCTGGGTCAGTTCTGTGGGCGCTGAGCAGGCTGCTGATATTGACCCGGATACTGTCAGCCGGGCGCAGGTTGATGCATACCTGTCACGTTGTCCAGACAAAGCTTCCGCACAACGTATGGAGGCGTTGGTGCGCGAAGTCCTGGCTGCCAAGGATTCGATCGGTGGCGTGGTCAGCTGCGTCTGTCGCAACGTACCGGCGGGCTGGGGAGAGCCGGTATTCGACAAACTTGACGCCATGCTCGCCCAGGCCATGTTATCGTTGCCGGCCACCAAGGGCTTTGAAATTGGCTCCGGTTTCTCCGGCACACAATTACGCGGTTCGCAGCACAACGATCCCTTTGTACAGAAAGGTACACGCCTCGGTACGGTGACCAATAACGCCGGTGGCACGCTGGGCGGTATCTCCAGTGGCGAGCCGGTGCTTTTCCGGGTGGCCTTCAAACCGGTTGCAACGATTGGTCTGCCTCAGCAGACCGTTGGTTTTGACGGCAAGGCGGTGACTTTGGAAGCCAAGGGTCGACACGACCCATGCGTGGTGCCGCGTGCCGTCCCGATCGTTGAATCAATGGCCGCGCTGGTGCTGCTCGATCTGGCATTGAGACAGAAAATGCGAATTTTGTAGCGAGCAAGGCATGTTAGAATCAAAATTAATTGAAAGGGGATGCATGGGATAAATTCCAAGACTCAGGGGGCTTGTTTTTGAACTATCCTATTCATCCCCGCTATCCCTGAAAATAATGCTTTTGGCTTTTTGGCCAGGCAGCATCAAGTTGAGTCAATTGGATAACCATGATCTTTTATTAGTGATTGTTAGCGAACGGGCGTGAGAATCGCCCTTAGTTTTACTCTTTGATGTAATGTGATCGGCGTCTCTACGCCCCCTTCTGAAAGTTGCTTCATCCATGAACAAATCAATTCAACCGCGCCAGACCCTGCTAGAAATTTTTGGCTACAGCGAGTTCCGTCCCCAGCAGGAAGAGATTATCGAGACCCTGATCTCGGGTCATGATGCCTTTGTGCTGATGCCGACCGGCGGCGGCAAGTCACTCTGCTATCAGATTCCGGCTCTGCACCGTGATGGCGTCGCCATCGTGGTTTCTCCCCTGATTTCGTTGATGAAAGATCAGGTCGATGCCCTGGTTGCCAACGGCGTGCGAGCAGCCTTCTACAATTCGTCCCTTAACTCGGCTGAGACCCGACGTGTCCTCGAAGAACTGCATGCCGGTGAACTTGACCTGCTTTATGTGGCGCCGGAACGTTTGTTGAACGAGGGTTTTCTCGACCAGCTGAAGAGCTTGCCGATCGCTCTGTTTGCCATTGACGAAGCCCACTGCGTCTCGCAATGGGGGCACGATTTCCGTCCCGAATACGTCCAGCTTGGCCAGCTGCATGTGCACTTCCCCGAGGTGCCGATGATTGGCCTGACGGCTACGGCTGATCCACAGACCAGGCAGGATGTGCTGCAGCGTCTTGGTTTGCAAAAGGCCCGCTGCTTTGTCACCGGCTTTGATCGCCCGAATATTCGTTACACGGTGGTTGAAAAACGCAAGCCGTTTGAGCAGTTGCTGGCGTTTCTTGATGACCATCGGCGGGAAGCGGGGATCATTTACGCCCTGTCGCGAAAGCGGGTTGAAGAAGTCGCTGATCGCCTGGCGGCGGCCGGATTCAAGGCCCGCGCCTATCACGCCGGACTGGGCGACAAGGAGCGTAAAAAGGTGCAGGAGATGTTCCTGCACGACGATATTGACATCGTTGTGGCGACGGTTGCCTTCGGCATGGGCATCGATAAGCCCAATGTGCGTTTTGTGGTTCATTACGATTTGCCGAAAAACATCGAGAGCTATTATCAGGAGACCGGCCGCTCCGGTCGTGATGGTCTGTCAGCCGAGGCGCTGCTTCTTTTTGGCTACGGTGACATCGCCATCAGTCGCGGCCTGATTGAAAAGGGTGGTAATCCGGAACAGAAGCGTATTGAACTCCACAAATTGCAGGCCATGATCGGCTTTGGCGAGGCGCAGACTTGTCGTCGTCGGGTCTTGCTCGGTTATTTCGGAGCAAGACTGGAGAAAGATTGCGGCAACTGTGATGTCTGCCTCAATCCACCGGAAACCTATGATGCCACCGTGGACGCGCAGAAGGCACTCTCCTGCGTGTTCCGGGTCGGGCAGCGCTTCGGTGTCGGTCACGTGGTTGATGTGCTGCGTGGTGCGCAAACGCAACGCATCCTTGATCTGAAGCACGACAAACTGTCTACCTATGGTATCGGTGCCGAGAAAGTCGCCGAGGCCTGGAACAGCCTGATCCGGCAACTGATCCATCGTGGTTACCTGGTGCAGGATGTAGCCAGTTATTCTGTCCTGAAGTTAACGGAAGCGGCCAGACCGTTGCTGCGGGGCGAGGAACAGCTGGTGATGGCCAAGCCGCGCATTCGTGTCAAGACTCTGCAGAAGAAGGGGCGGGCGCAGGTCGGTGACTTCGATTACGACGACGACCTGTTCGATGTTCTGCGTATGCGTCGCAAAAAGCTGGCCGATGCTGCAGGAGTGCCGCCCTACGTGATCTTTGGCGATGCCACCCTGGCTGAAATGGCAGCGAAAATGCCGACCGATCAAGCGGCGCTGCTGGCGATCAACGGCGTTGGCAGGCACAAGCTGCAGCGCTTCGGGAGTGAGTTTATCGACGAGATCATCAGCTATCTTTGCCGTTAGTCTTAATCTTTGTTGCCAGAAGGGTGTACGTGAAAAAAGGGCGGGAGACTCACTGAATACAGGAAAATCAATGGCGAGAAGATTTCCGGAAGGGTGGTGTTCGCCGGGGCCTTGGTGCGCTGCTTTATCCTTTGCCAGTTGACCAGGGAGGTGTGCAGCAGTTCACCCCCTGGTGTGGTCTCCCGGCAACACCTTTTGAACCATCAATCCCAGTGCTTGATCACTCCCGACTCCAGGGCGGCACGTTCAACGGCGGCTGTCACATCTTTATGGACTTCCGGATGCAGCAGTGACGGCACCAGTTCGTTCTCCTCGGCATGCCGGGCGATACTCTGCGCAGCGGCTATTTTCATCTTGTTGTTGATCCGGGTCGCCCGCACGTTCAACGCGCCGCGAAACAGGCCGGGAAAGGCGAGCGCGTTGTTGACACTCTTACCGTCAGCGGCAAAAGAGGCTCCGGCCTGCACGGCAAGCTCTGGAGTGATCTCCGGGTGCGGGTTAGAGAGGGCGAGGATCACCGAGCCCTTGCGCACCATCTCCGGCTTGATCAGGCCGGGGCAGCCGGTGGTCGCGATGACAACATGGGCCTTGTTCATGACATCGGGCAAGGTGCTGGCTTCACCGCCGGCAGCGACGAGCCGCTCGCAGGCCGCGGGGTCCAGGTCGGTGCCAATTACTTTTTTGACCCCGTAAGCGAGCAGCAGTTTGCTGATTCCCATCCCTGCCGCCCCCAGGCCGATCACACCCACCACCGATTTCTTCAGCATCAGCCCGGAAAAACGCGTCGCGTTGAGCAGGGCCGCCAGCACCACAACCGCGGTACCGTGCTGATCATCATGCATGACGGGGATATCGAGTTCGGCATCAAGGGTATCTTCTATCTCGAAGCACTCAGGGGCCTTGATGTCTTCAAGCTTGATGGCGCCAAAAGTTGGAGCGATGTTGCGCACCGTTTCGATAATCACCCTCGGATCGCGGTTCTGGATCAGGATCGGTACTCCGCTGATGCCGACTAGGTGGTCGAAGAGCACGGCCTTGCCCTCCATCACCGGCATGCCCGCAACCGCGCCAATGTCGCCGAGGCCGAGGATCGCCGTGCCGTTGGTGACGATAGCGACCTGGTTCGGGATCGAGGTGTACTGGTAAGCCAGTTCCGGGGAGCGTTGGATGTCCTTGCAGATGGCGGCAACCCCCGGCGTGTAAATCTGGCGTACATCGGTGATGGTCTCAATCCTCACCCTGCTCTTGGTGGCGATCTTGCCGCCCTCGTGGATCTTGTGGACCAGGTCGATCACATCCTCAACGATAATCCCCTGCAGGTTGGAAATCGCATCAACCACATCTTCAAACTGCTGGTCCGTGTCGACATAGACCACGATCTCGCGGGTGTTGTGTGTGCGCCCGTACCTCACCAGGTGGATATCACCGACGCTGGCATTCTGCCCTGCAATTGCAGTCATCACTTTTGCCAGATGCCCCGGCTTGTCACAGAGCATCAGGCGCAGACACTTGGCGATCTTTCCTGCCCCTCTTTCGATTTCCATAATTCTCCCCGGTTTTCCCCGATCAACTCCCGGACAAACAGTCCCGGACTCTCTAAAATCACTGCGTATTATAGTCTTTGAGACATTCTGTGCAACGGGAAAGCGCATCGCCCTTGCTGTTTATCCGGTCATCTCGCGACATTTCAAAAAACCATCTCTGTCGAATGATGAGTCGAACCGTATTCATGACGGTCTGGAGGTATTTTTTGAGTCAATCAAAACGGGGACTTGATAGAAGGATTGTGCCTGATAAACTGTCGCAGTGTCAGCTTCTATACACTTGCAAGTCATAATTTCCCCTGGCCTTCACCTCAATGGTTGTTTCGATCGAGAGATGGTCGAGCTCGAATGCAGTGGGACCGAAGAAAAAATTTCATACATATGCAAAAAAAGCTATTAACCTGAAAGCCTTCGTGCTTTAATTGACTAAATTAGTCATGTATACTTCCAACCACTGTATCCCAGCGGGGAACCATTCTGGCACCGCGCCGGAGGAGGAGCAAATGAGTACAACAGCATCAAGCAGCCAAAAACCAGGTTTGCAGATCCGTGATCATCTGGCAGAGGATTATGCAGACATTTACACAACAGAAGCCCTGGCGGCTCTCGCCTACATGGCACAATTCAACGCTGAGCAGAAACGCCTGATGAGTGAGCGCACCCAGCGCCGCGCCGCGCGCATCAGCGGTCGCAGGGCGATAACTTTCCTCGACCCGCAGGCCGAAATAAAAGGCGCCGGCATCCGTGTTCAGGATGCCCGCGACGGCAAGTTCGTCGGTGCGGTCATCCCCCATGACCTGCAGCGCCAGTGGCTGCAGGGCACCGGTCCGGCCGCCAAACCGAACTCGCCGGTCAAGGCCAACCTGCGCAACGTCGCCTACGCCCTGCTCTCCGGCGCTGACGGCTGGATGTTCGACGGCGAGGATGCGCTCGGCCAGATCACCACCATGTCGCTGGACAACCAGCGCAGCCTCAAGTTGGCCATCGCCCGCGATCCACTCTTTCTCGAAGTCGCCGAATCGGTTGCGGAAGAGATGAACGCCTGGGCCCGCGACTTTTTCGGCCGGGAGATCATTACCGAGTGGCGCTCCCAGCTCGATTTCACTACCAAGATCTTCCGCGCCCGCGGCCTGCACCTCGACGACCGCCACATCCGTATCGACGGCCAGTCTCTCTCGGCTTCAATCGTCGACATGACTCTCTACGTGGTCAACAACTACAAGGCGCTGCGTGGTGCAGGTTCTTCCATCGTCCTCTACCTGCCGAAGATTCAGACCGCCGAAGAGGCCGGGTTCTGGAACCGCCTGCTCACCGCCCTGGAAAAGTATCTGGGTCTCGACGAGGGCACCGTCAAGGTTTACGTGCTGGTCGAGCAGCTCGAAGCGACCTTCCAGCTCATGGAGATTCGCGCGGCCCTGGGTCTGCATTTCAGCGGTTTCAACACCGGCCGCTGGGACTATATCAACAGCGTCTCCGACGCCAACTGCTGGGATCCGGATTTCGTCAATCCCAACATCGAATCGATCGTCATGACCTATGGTTACATGCGCAACTACGAGGATCGCGTGCGGCGCGCCGTCAATACCGCCGACGCCAACGGCAACTATGCGCTGTGGCAGGGCGGCATGGAGCCCAACATCCCGGTCGGTTCGGCGGAAGGGGTTGCCAACGGCATGAAGAAAGCCCGCGCCGGCGCGGTGCGTGAGCAGCAGGAGGGCGCCAGCGGCAAATGGATCGCGCACTGGAAGATGGCGCACATTATCCGCCCGGTCTGGGAGGAGGTGGGTGAAGCCAACCAAAGCGGCCGCAAGTTCCCGCCCCTGACCTATACCGCCGATGACGCTGCCGGCCTGACCCTGCTCGAACCGGCGCCGCGCACCGTGCGTGGTGCCCGCAACCTGCTGAGCGTAGCGCTGCAGTATGGCAACGCTTTTGGCCAGGGCCTGCAGGCTGCGGCCTTGAAACCGGCTGATTTCTTCGGCAACGACGACATCCTCTACCTGATGGAGGACATGGCCACCGGCGAGATCCGCCTCAGTATCCTTTGGGAATGGATTCACAAGGGCGCGGCGCTCACCGAGGACGATTCGGAGACCGGGCTGAAAGCCGGTGACGTTTTCAGCGTGGAGATCTTTGCCAGGCTTCTGAACGAGGAATACGCCAAGTTGCTGGCCGCCGGCAATCGCGATGTGCATGACAACTCCAAGGCCACCACCCTGCCGATTGCCCGTGCTATCGTCGAAGCCTACGTGCTCGATCCGGTCAAGGCGCCCTGGTACATCGACCTGCTCAACATCAACCTGAACAATCATGACCTGACGATTGCCAAACAGCGCATCACGCAATATATGGAGGCCTTCAAAAAAGCAGGCGTGCGCATCACTGAAAATCTGGACACGTTGCTGGCCGCTGGCCGCTAGGAGGAAAAGATGAGTACATTTACCGAACAGGTCAAGGCAACCCGGGACTGGTTTGCAAGTCCTCGTTTCAAGGGGCTCCTGCGATTGTTCACAGCCGATCAGGTTGTCGAACAACGCGGCACCATCACAGTCGATTACACCATCGCCCGGGATGCGGCGACGGCTTTTCACGACCGCCTGCTGGAGTTATTTACCGAGGGCAGATCGATCACTACCTTCGGCCCCTACTCTCCCGGCCAGGCCGTCACAATCAAGCGCATGGGCATCGAGGGCATCTACCTGGGGGGCTGGGCCACCTCGGCCAAAGGGTCCGGTAATGAAGATCCTGGGCCAGACCTGGCCAGTTACCCATTGAGCCAGGTCCCTGATGAGGCGGCTCCGCTGGTCAGGGCGCTGCTGGCCGCAGACCGCAACCAGTATTTTCTGCGTCTGCGTATGAGTGAACAGGACCGCAGGGAGATCCCGGCCATTGATTACCGTCCCTTTATCATCGCCGATGCAGATACCGGTCACGGAGGCGACGCCCATGTTCGTAACCTGATCCGCCGCTTCGTCGAGGTCGGGGTGCCGGGCTATCATATTGAAGACCAGAAACCCGGCGTCAAGAAATGCGGTCACCAGGCTGGCAAGGTGCTGGTTCCGGTCGATGAACAGATCAAGCGCCTTAACGCGGCGCGCTTCCAGCTTGACATCATGAAGGTGCCGGGGATTATCGTTGCCCGTACCGATGCAGAAGCCGCCACCTTCCTTGACGGCCGCGGCGACGAGCGTGATCAGCGATTTATTCTTGGTGCGACCAGCACCAACATCCCCAACTACAAGACCGCTTTTCTGGCCATCATGCGGCAGTTCGGCAAAAAAGGCGTCCCGGAGATTAACGGCCACCTGATGTACCGCATTTCCGCCGCTGCATATGCAGAGGCAGACAAATGGCTCGACAAGACTGGCCTGTCGGCAGAAATCGACGCCGCAATCAAGGCAATGTCCTCCCGCAGCACGGCTGATATCAACGCGGCCCTCGACCAGGCAGCTACCAGGCTGCTGGATCTGTGGCAGATGGAGGCCAGCCTGAAGACTTACGGGGAAGCTGTCGCCGACGTCATGACCTTCCATCTTGACGAAGGAGCCGAGCTACCCATGACCCTTGATGAGTGGCACGACTTCGTCGAGACGGCCTCCTTCGTCGAGGCCCGTGAGAAGGCCCGCGCCATGGGCTTCAATATCATCTGGAACTGTGATATCGCCCGCACCCCGGAAGGTTATTACCAGGTCAGGGGTGGCATCCCGTATGCTGTCGCCAAGTCCCTTGGTGTGGCGCCCTTTGCAGACATCATCTGGATGGAGACCAAAACTGCGGACCTGCACGATGCCAAGCTCTTCGCAGACGCCATCCACGCCGTCTACCCGGACAAGATGCTGGCCTACAATCTGTCACCCTCTTTCAACTGGGACACCACCGGCCTGAGCGAGGACGAGATGCGCCAGTTCCCGGCCGAACTGGGCAAGATGGGTTTCGTCTTCAACTTCATCACCTACGGTGGCCACCAGGTCGACGGCCTGGCGGGAGAAGAGTTTGCCCAGGCCCTCAAAGAAGACGGCATGCTCGCCCTGGCCCGCCTGCAACGCAAGCTGCGCCTGATCGACTCGCCCTATAAGACACCCCAGACCTGCGTCGGCGGACCGCGTTCCGATGCCGGACTTATGGCAGTCACCGGTGGTACGGCGACCACCAAGGCGATGGGCAAGGGGTCGACCCAGTTCCAGCACATGGTCGAAACCGAAGTGCCGCCCAAGCGCCTTGAGGGTTGGCTCAAGCAATGGGCAGGGCACTACAAACTGGACGCCAGGTTGCGTGTCACCCTCCGACCGCATACGGCCGGCTCGGAACTTCTGGAATTGACGCTGGTTGACAACAAAGACAACAAGATGGCGAATATCATCTTCGCCGTGCTGCAGGACCGCCGCGAACGCAGCATGCTGTCGATCCGCGACCAGAACACCTTCAGCGAGGATTTCCGCCAGAAGCGCCTGATGACCCTGATCACGCTCTTCCTTATCCACCGCTACAAGGCTGTCGCTGTGCACTATGTGACTCCTACCGAGGATAACCTGCGGCAAGCAGAGGGCATGCGAGGTCTCGGTCTCTACGTCGATATCCGTACCGAGATCGGCGAGATCATCGTTGCACAGGTGAATGTCGAGGGGGTCAGGGAGCTGGTTAAAACCGATAGCGAGGAGATGAAGCGACTGATCTCGAAGAGCTGAAACAACTAGCAACATGTAAAACCAAACGGAAGAGGGTGCCGCCAGTTCATTTGAACTGGCGGCACCCTCTTCTGCATTTCATTAACAGCCCATATCCCTAAGTAATGTCTCGCTTGCATCCTTCCCAAATATCAGGATCAGTAAGAGTTTCGCATTTCTGCGAGATCTGAATACTCCCAAACGATGTCGGGATATAACGATAGTCGTCGCCTGAGAATGATTCAGGTTTTCGCCCTCACTACAGGCCTGACCAGTTTAATCGAACTCGTTCCAACGTCTCCGCGAAGGTGATGGAAGACCTTCTCGGCTGCCCAAGTCGTGTAAGATGCAAGGCAACAGCGAGTGATTGTGAGCCGATCGGTCCAGCTCTATGAAACGAAGCCAACGAATGACTCTGTTCAGCAGCCGTGGTCAGGTTAAAGCCACAGGCGGCCAAGATGGCGATTCATCTAGGATGTCGCCAGTCGGTCGGCTTGAGCTAGTTGCGACTCCATCCGGTAAGTCCTGCTTCATGTGATCCAATGACCGGTTCGATGGCACTTCGTGCCATTCGAACGAGCGCCACTCACTCGACTCAGGCCGGAGCTTGCCCATCGGCTCGTAAAGTGGATAACCGAGGCGCACAGGGTGTATTCGGATTGCGTAGAGCAGGCCTGTCGCAGAGGCTCAGTCATCTGCCTGCATGTCACCGAGCGGCTAAGCGAATCTTAGCCGTGCATAGAGCTCCATTGGCCCAGTGTGGTGAACTGGTGACCATCGAACAAATCTTTACGTGAGTAGAGCAGCACAGGAACGCCTTACGATCCGGGTAATAAGAGAGATCCGAGGCCACCGCTCACCATACAGCCATCCTCGCAGCTTCTTGTAAGTATCTTGCCCTTGGACATGCACTGAGCGGTCATGATCATGCATGCTGTACAACTCGTTCAAGTATGAACAGCTGACCGGTGACTTCTGTCTCCATCTGGCGTTCTGCAGCATTTGCGCCACTCGCGACGTACTTATCGCTGCAGATACTGTGGCCGAATGTCGCGCAAACTCCTGCCCAGAAGCTATCGACTTACTTCAGTACGCGCATCAAGGGCCTCGATTGCACTGCGGCCATCTGCATAGTAGGCCCTGACACGAGCAATAGCATAGGTTGTCGAATCTGCTAGAATAACTTAGGCGCAACGAGCCTGGTCGACGGTATTGAGACTGCCTCTGACCATAATGACCCGGGTCTTAAGTGAGTACCATTGCCGTTCGTCCGTTCGCATAGGTGCAGATCATCGACATCCTGTATCGTCGCCCTGTCGACAAGGCATGACGTGCTGCAGAGAAGTCGCCGGCCTCGAGATAGCTGATATCACGCTTACCCAGTATGCCGAAGCATCGCTAAACGCAGACTGCTCCGGATCGGGCATCAACTCTTGCAAGCTCGATCCAATAACGCGAGCGGTCAGGCTAACTCTGTTGATCCATGAAATTGGCGATTACTGAAGGACTCGAACCTGCTGTAATACCACCAGTGAGGGTTCTCCGGCAGCTGGGCCACGATGGCTTCATCGCACTAGAGCCAACGCATGTTTCAGGAGTAGCAACATCTGGCCATCAACAGGGTCGACCAGACTGGCCGTACTTCTTGCGAAGAAAGCGCGCCGAACGTATAATTAATTAGACAAATCAGTTGATGCGGTTCGAAATCGTGTTGCAACGAGTTGCTGTAGAGGAATGTGATCTGAATCGAAAGCATAAACCCTGAAATTAAGTATGCATGGCACATTAGTATGCAGTGATATTCTTTTTAGACTATTAATATCAAGTTGAAGTGTTTTTATTCAATTGGCATAAGGTTTCGAGTATGAACTCACGTATTGGCCGGAAGCTTTCAACGTTACTAAAATAGCAGGATCAGTAAGAGTTTCGCATTTCTGCCAATCTGAGTACTCCCAAACAATGTCGGGATATAAATAAGACTCCCTCTTCTTTGACCTCAACCTATATGTCACATTGCTGATACAGGGGCATAAGTGTTGTGGCCACGGCGGAGATATGGGGACTGTTCCTAGTTTTTGTCTGGACGGCAACCTTTTACAAAGAGATCATCCCAAGCTTGCACACACAATACCGTCATCAACGGTCGTGCAAAGTTTCCATGGCTCTCTCGGTGCCTTTTTAGAGAATCAATCACTGTCGCGGCATTGAAATATCCATTTTCCCTAATTTTTTTCGAATCGAGCATCTCTTCAATAAAGGGAGGGAGTTGGCCACGCAACCAACTGCCGCTGGGTGCATTCATCCCTCGTTTTTTGCGCTCCAGAATTTCCCGGGGCAGGTATGCTTGCATCGCCTTTCGAAGAATGTATTTCTCCTGCCGACACTTCAACTTTAAAGAAGCAGGTATTTTTGCGCACAATTCGACAAATTCATGATCGAGAAAAGGGACTCGAACCTCAACAGAGGAACTCATCGACATCCGATCGAGCCCGTTGAGGACAAAATCCGGCATCCTGACTCGCGTATCGATGTAGAGAGCTTTTTCAATACGCGCCCAGTGCGAACGGTCAACTTCAGCAAGAGCCGGGTGGCAGGGAGAATATTCGGTTCTCAGGTCGTCGGAGAGGAATGTTTTGACAAAATTCCCGCCATAAGCACCGGACAGGCGTGCATACTTGAGCATGTCGTTATCACGTGGTCCGAGGATAATATCAACTAACAATGGTTTCAACTTCTGGATACTGGAACAAAGCATCAACAACTTTTTCAGAGGATGCTGAATCCAGGTCATAGCTGAAAACAACCTATCGTTCAGGTGCCACAGGTAGCCCGCAAGGGCTTCGTCTGCCCCCTCACCAGCTAATGCCACCTTAAAATCTTCACTGGTCTTTTTTGCCAAGACCATCTGTACCATATGAACACCCGAAGGGGTGGGTTCTTCCGCATGCCAGACACTCTTCCTGAAGAGTTCAAAGTGATGATGTGCACAAAGTACTCGCTCGTTCAAAATATCGTAACCGGGAAAGGCATCAAGAGTTCGTTGCCTAGTGACTTCGTCGCATGTTGGGTCCTCAAAGGTAAGAGAGTACGTCTGCAAAGGTTTGTCGATCAAAGTGCGCGTAATTGCCGCAACCGAGCTCGAGTCAATGCCAGCGCTCAACCATGAGCAAACAGGCACATCACTTCGAAGGTGCAAAGCCACGCTTTCTTTCAATTTGTCGGCTACTGCGTCCGCCCACTCTGAAGCTGGCACTGCTTGGTGGCTCGAATCTTCACCTGTCAGATGATAATCGTAGTAGCGCTCATGCCTGATTTTCCCATGTTGGAAAATAAAAAAATGCCCCGGCATTATTTTATGGATATTTTTAAATAACGTCTTTGGGGAAAGGACGTATCCGAAGGTGAGCAGGTCCTCAACCGCTTCAGGGTGAATCGAGCGATCAATCCGTGCCACCATCAGAATGGATTTCAGCTCGGAGCCAAAATAGAGGGTTCCATCCTGATCAACAGCATAATCAAGAGGCTTAATTCCATAGCGGTCACGGGCCAGAAGAAGTTTCCGGTCTTTGTTATCCCACAGGGCGATGGCGAACATGCCGCGTAAACGTTGCAAGAAGCCGACACCCTGCTCTTCATAAAGATGAACTATGACTTCTACGTCAGATTGGCTGCGGAAAGAGTGCCCGCGCGCGATAAGCTCTGTGCGCAACTCAAGATAGTTATAGATTTCGCCATTGCAGACAACGATGATTGCGCCGTCTTCGCTTTGCATCGGCTGATCACCGGTTTCGATGTCGATAATGCTAAGGCGCCGAAAGCCGAGGCCGATCCCTGCCCCGGCATGAAAACCTTCTCCATCGGGACCTCGGTGGGCCACAATGTCGGTCATCGCTTTCAGCATCCTGAGGTCTACAGTTTTTTTCGGATCGGCAGGAGCGATGCCGGCAATGCCACACATGAATTATCCTTGATACGGGTAAATAGAAAAGAGCCTTAACACAGCGTCATTTAGGGGGGGGGCAATCGTTCTGCCGCTTCGTTCGCTTGACATTATATGTCCCGATGAGGATGACCTGCTCCAGGACAGACTTGAAAAAGCTCGATGAGCTGGTTATTGAAAACCATTCAGACACCACCGGCTGCGACAACGAAGTTGATGAATTATTTACGCCTCAATTTCCTTTTGGAATAAATTTGCGGTTTCTTGTGCCCCCATACGGCTATTACCCAGAACAAAACCGATCACTCTATGGTTTCCCATGGACAGTGGGTGCTTCTCACCATCAAACAGGCATGTTGGAACGAACCATCCCTCCCCGATTGGTGCCTCCAGGCGTTTGGCTAGTGCGCTGAAACTTCCCTTGGCCTTCACATTGAACGAACAGCTTGCGGAAAGACCGCTCCGAACTGCTGCTGACTGATGAAAAAGCAACTGAGCAGAAGATGAATTGATGCGAAAATTTGGATCAAATACAGTCATTCTGCCATCACGGCGGAGCCCCACGTCAAAGGCTGCGATACCTCGGTAGCCTAACTTTCGCGCCGCTTCACCAATCTGAATCGCCAACGCCCACCCTGCTTTGGGCAATGCGTTTTCAGGATCGATGGTGCTGCCGGATTGTCGCGCTGGTGAAGCGAACAACTGCTCAGCTCCGCCTAGACAGAAAGTATCCTCATCGGTGATAACGATCCCAACACACCAGCAGGTGGAGACATCGACCCACTCTTCGACAATTACACCCGATACACTGTCGTGGTGCGCAGCAAACCACCTGCGTGCCGTATCAAAAGATAGTTTGTCGCGGCACGGTTGTACCGCGAAGCCACGACCGGTAGCGGCATCACCGGCTCCCTTGAGGAAAACAGGCTCTGTCCACTCGAAATGGCCAAATTCCTCGTGCGTCAGTGTCTTTCTCTTTGCCAGACACTCTGCCGGAGCGATTGCTCCCAGATTCGATTTTGCATTGAGAAAACGGTAAGTGCTGGGCGTTACAAGGTGGGCATCATCCGGAAAAGACCTCTCCGGAAGTGGGTAAGGGTAAAAAAGCCGTTTACCTTGCTCGGTCATGGCTTTTGCAAGTGCATTAGCCTCTTCGGCGGTTCGGTAACAGAGAGTCTCTTCCTCGACCTCAACCCCGGCACGACGAAAGATCGCAAAAATCTCGTCACTACAACCGGCTTCATGTCTTATCGCAGTACGACCATTCAGGCAACCTAGAAGGTGTGCTGTGACAAGGTCGAGTTCCAGATCCTCGTAACCAAGCATTCGCGTCTCGAAGAGACTGGTGCGCGCCATGTACACTGCATCAGGCGGATATATTTGCTCAGTTGAAATCGAAGGAGCAAGTCCTCCCGACATCAGACCCCTCCTATGAAATCATAAAGACCGGCAGCCAAATGTTTCATGCGCGGTGTGTCCGGGTTGTTTTTGATGGATGCAATCGTGGGGGTTTTATTGATATCAAGTAGAATTGGGCGGCCATCGACTTGGACATAATCGAATTTCCCGAAATCAAAGCCTTTCTCCGCTCGAAAAGCTTCGAGTTCTTTTGGAGGGTCACCCAAGATTTCGTAATCGGTTATCGACCCAACTTTGACCATACCATCCTTGGAAAAGAGCCTATATGTGTACCCCTTGGACCCGAAGAAAACCCAGCCTCTGACGCAGTAGAGGTTCCCTTCCCGTTCCGGCATGAAGCGCTCCACGATGAGTTCAGGTCTTTCCCACACCCACCCAGGAACATCTGACAGGTTCGATAGAATAGGATACCTCGAGGGTGGTAACATGCCTGCTGTGCGCCAAGAAACTCGAGCCAGTTTACGACGAAGCCGCGCGAAAACACCGCGATGCTGAGTCCTCCATTCCGGGAGACCGAAACAGTTCAGATCACTTTTGATGATGATTGGTCCATCCCAACTGTCGTTGTGTGTGACCCGCAAGGTTGAAAATGTACTTTTTGAAATATCAAGGACTTGTTCATTGAGAACTCTACAATGGGCCGATTTACAAGGAGTTGTTTTAGGACTTATTTTCGTTCGGTCAATATGAAGAATGCCGAGATCGGCATCGACTCGGCGCACAGGTCCAACCGTAACTCGGTGGCCAGCTTTTTCCCAGTGCCACTTGAGTCCAGCTACCATGTAGTGTGGAATGATGGCACTTGTCTCATCTGTAACAATATGGATAGAGAAATTCATTAGTGGAATTCGAACATATTAACAACATTGCCTCCAGACTGTTGCCATGAACTTATCATGAACTCATTTAAGACTCAAACATGTACTCAACTTTGGAGGGCTCACTCAACAAATGATTAACCAAATCTATGTGAGCCATGCCTTCAGTTGGAATCCTTTTATATTTTTATCTTCAAGCTTCCTGCTTCTGTGAAATCAAGCATGATGAGGAGCAATTCTCCTCTTTCTTCTCGGCGTTGGAACAATGCTCTGTACGTAACAACATGAATGGGTCGGACGAATGAATTGTCTCAAAAGCCACCACCTATCAGACACAAAAAGGCCTACCCTGAGCGGGGTAGGCTTTTCTTATATTGCAGGCTCATCAATAACTTTATACTTCAGCCAATTTCACACACTCAAAACAATGTGAGACGATAAATAGGAACGTTCTTGCTCAACACTCTCACTCCCAGCCATAGTCAACGCCTTCCTACATTCCATGTTGGTATATAGCATGCTTTTTGTTAATATCCGGTCACGGCGATACCGTTTGGCCTTTTCTATTTATGTGGATTGACCATTCGTTAAATTAAATTTAGTGGCTGGGGTGTTGTATTTGGTGAATAGCCACAAATACGGAATGGATTAAGAATGAGTGGGAAAGCACAGAAGTCTACCGCAAGGCATGTTCCAGAAATAGATGGTCTACGGGCGCTGGCGGTAGTTGCGGTCATCATCAACCATTTTGATAAAAAACTACTGCCAAGTGGCTACCTAGGAGTTGATGTTTTTTTTGTAATTTCCGGCTTTGTGATTACTGCATCTCTGGTGAACCGGAAAGAGGAGAGTCTCAGAACATTCTTGGCCGGTTTTTATAATAGACGGATCAAACGCTTGGCCCCGGCGCTTTTTCTGTGTTTTATTGTAACAATTTTCCTGATTAGCTTTTTTAGTCCCAACCCGTCTAACTATATCAAAACCGGCGTTTTATCTCTTGTTGGGTTTTCAAATATCAGCCTCTATTTTAATGCTATCGATTACTGGGGCGAGTCCGCACGTTTGAACCCATTTACCCACACTTGGTCGCTGGGTGTGGAGGAGCAGTTCTATTTTCTGTTTCCTTTTTTGGTGTGGTTCGCAATTTTTCGGCGCAGAGGCCAAAACGGCCCTAAACGTCTGTTAGGAATTGTCTCAGTCCTCAGTTTAGTGTCGCTGCCCGCGTTTGTTTATTTCAATGGTACAGACCAATCGGCAGCATACTATTTAATGCCGTTCCGATTTTGGGAGATCGGGGCAGGATGTATTCTGTTTCTGCTCAAACGCAACTTGGTAAAGGTCGGAAGCATCCCACCCCTGTTTCCACTTCTGGCTTTGTTAGCGGCGCTGTTCATGCCGTTGGAACAAGCTACGACAGCAACAATTCTTGTGGTTTTCCTGACGGTGCTGGTGATTGCCAGTATCGCTAGTGGGGCAGTCCTAACTGTTTTATCAAATCGGGCGGTGGTTTTTATTGGTGTGATTTCGTATTCCCTCTACCTCTGGCATTGGGTGGTGGTTGCTATTAGCCGTTGGACCATCGGTATTCATTGGTGGTCGATACCGTTCCAGTTGGCCGTGATTTTCCTGTTGGCGGCGGGGTCTTACTACTTTGTCGAGTTGCCGTTAAGGTATAAAGTATGGTTTCCGACTCGGCGGCGGACGGCTCTATTAGCTGGCTCGGCTTCAACTATGGCAACGCTGGTGGCCTTCTTTTTCATAATCCCTAGCTCAAGCGCTCTCTATTTGGGGAGAGCAAAATCAGTCCAGCCGATACCGGTCGCTTCAAGTCAAAATATTTTGTGTGGAGGGGTAAAAAAAACTATCCAGACGATTGGTAACTCGCATGCAAACCACATTTTGCCAATGCTGAGAGTGATTGCTGAGGAATGCAATCTGGTCCTGACTTACCAATCTCACCCGGATTATATTGTCATCCCCGATGGTTCCGGTAGGCATATGGAGAAGATGCCCGAGGTACTGGACAACTTAGATAGTGGAGATATCCTGATTCTCTCCAGCCGGAACCGTTACCTGTACAATATCCCGTACTTAAACGCATCGGGGGATAAATGGGTGGACCATAGTGAGGAGAAGAAACAAAAAGGGTTCGGCCTAGGAACATGGCTATCCGAACTGGACAGCCTGCTCGATGCCACCGCCGCAAAAGGAATCAACGTTGTGCTGTTTCTGCCGAACGTTGAGTTTGACGTACCAGTGCCGAAATACGATGCTGTTTGCCAGGAGGAATGGTTCAGGGTGCAGTCACAAGAGTGTAACCCTTCAGTAAAAAAAGAGTTTCTCGACCAACGCTTCCCACCTCAATTTTACCAAGAGGTCCAGATGCGGGCCTCAGCAAATGAAAACTTCTTTATCTATGACCCGTTGCCAGTTTATTGCCCAGACAACGAATGCCCACGGGTAATTGATGGGGTGAATGCTTTTGCAGATACCAACCACCTAACACAATCTGGGGCCAAGCTGATGGTTGCTGGATTTAACACATTTTTAACAGAGCACCATTTGCTGGAATAAACATTACAACATGCAACAGAGCAAGTCTGTTCATTTGAATGGTTCCTTTTAATTTATCATCAACCATTTCAAACTGATCAACTCAGGCAGTTTCTTTCCCCGAACTAGAGTCACACATACATTCTCCACTTTCTTATTTATTACCATTTCCAGTAAGAATAAGCCCCTCACTAGATCTTTAGGTCAGGGTATTTCTTATAAGTATTGCCGCAAGTCGTTCTTAGATGACCTAGGGATTTATTGGACCCATTAAGGAGCGGCAACGTTATTGATATTTTGATTTTGGATAGGACTTCCTCTCGTTATCCCCTGTCGTGAAGAGCTGAATTCACTCACGGCTGTTGAGCGGGCGGGTGTCTGCGGCAGCGGAGGTGTCATCCGATACCGCCAGCAATAGAAGGCTGACGAAAACCATGAATCGGCAGGCTGACATATCCTCTGATCCTGACGTACCCCTGAGATATCAAAACATGATTCGCAGGGCCAGATAGGGCACAATGAAAAAGGTAAAGATGCAAATTTTGTAGAAAGTCATGCCAGCGTAGTGAATGGTGTCGAAATGCTCGATCGATATTCTAAGGAATTTGCTGTGCATCCGGTAGACCCAGTCATGGGTCAGAGTGAAGAAGAGAAACCACCAGAGCAGAATGCCCATGTTCAGAGCCGAACTCCATGCCAGAGTACCTCGAAGCAGTTCTACGTTCATCTTGGACTCCTTTCTTTAACGAGCGTATCCAGCCAATAATTGGAACCAAGAGCAACTCCGGCTCCGGGCTTTCTACAAACTTTTGGCGTAACAGTCGATTTCGTCACCGCTAACCCGAGGGGACTCTAAGCCTTATAGGTCGTGATCACAACATCTGCAGCCCTGTTCCTGAGAGGAATCAGTGATTGATACGCCTCGGAGGAGAACCAATCATCCAGTGCCGCTTGATCAGAGAATTCGATGGCGACCACGAGATCATACTCGTGCTGGCCGGCAAGCACTGAAACAAGCCTGCCCCTGAAAAGAATCCTGGCCGCAAAGGGCTTGAGAGAAGCCTGAACACCAGTCACATATTCCTGCCAGAGCTCGTCATTCCTTACCGTGATATGTCCCACAAGATAGGCGGCCATAGGTCTCTCCTGTGCTTGGCAAAAGCGCGACAAAATTGTGCCTGTTACCCTTTCGCGAATTCTAAATGGCATCAGCCTGTTATGACAAGCCTTGTTTGGAGTAAATGCTACGAAATGCTTTCTGTCCTCTGGCCAAAAGGGGCAAACCGGCCTATTATGAAACCGTTACATCGTTAATAAACCATTCTCCCGTTCATCCGGAAACTGCGGGAAGACACCATTCTGTCAAGGAGAGCCTGTGATGGATATCAAAATTCGTAAAGCAGCCCCATTGGAGATAAAAACCGATTGCCTGGTCATCGGTGTTTACGAGAAAGGCTTTGCCAGTCCCCTGCTGAAGGAACTCGATCAGAAGCTGGGCGGCCTGTTGAGCCAGGCCCGCCGCAACAAAGAATTCATGGCAAAAGCCGATGAGCAGATTCTCTTCCAGCCAGCTGGACACCTGCCGGCAAAGCGTGTTCTGCTGCTTGGCCTTGGCCCTAAAACCGGCAGTTCGCTTGAAAAGATCCGACAGGCGGCAGGCAGCGCCATGCAGTTGGTCATCGGAAAAAAGCTTGGACAGCCCACCTTTGCTCTTCCGCCCAAGGCCTCAAGTGCCGCAAGCGTCCAGGCCGCCACGGAAGGCATCCTTCTGGCCAGTTATCGTTATGACCGGTTTCTTGGCGAGCAGGCCAGAGCGTCGCGCAAGCTGCCAAAGGCTGTCAACTTACTGATTGATGCCGCCCACGAAAAACAGAGCTGCGAATCCGCCGTGGCGAGAGCGCAGAAGATCTGCCGGGCCGTCATCCTGGCGCGCGATCTGGTCAATGCTCCGGGCAATATCAAATCACCCGTCTATCTTGCCGAGCAGGCCCGGGCGGCGGCCGAAGAGAGTCTGTTGAAGTGTAAGATCCTCGGGCAGAAAGAGCTGGTCAAAGAGGGCTGTGGCGCGCTGCTCGGCGTTGCTCAGGGCAGCGAACGCGAGCCGCAGCTGATTCTTCTTGAGCACCGTGGCGGTGGCAAGAGCGAGGCACCGATTGTACTGATCGGCAAGGGAGTCGTCTTTGATGCTGGCGGCATTTCCTTGAAGCCAGCCGAGAAGATGGATGAAATGAAGATGGATATGGCTGGTGGTGCGGCTGTCATCGGCACCATGCTGGCGGCTGCCCTGCTGGAGTTGCCAATAAATCTGGTCGGCATTGTGCCGACCGTGGAGAACCTGCCCTCGGGAACCGCCTATCGGCCGGGCGACATCCTGACCAGCCTTTCCGGTCAGACCATCGAGGTTCTCAATACCGATGCCGAAGGACGACTGATTCTGGCCGACGCCCTGACTTACGCTAAGCGCTATGCGCCGAGGATAGTGATTGACCTGGCGACCCTGACCGGGGCCTGCATCATTGCGTTGGGGCACCAGGCGACGGCAATTCTTGGCAATGACCAGAAGCTCGTGCAAGCACTCCTTGCCGCCGGCGAGGAGTGTGGTGAGCGACTCTGGCAGTTGCCGCTATGGGATGACTACGACGAGCAGATCAAAAGCGATGTCGCCGATGTCAAGAACACCGGCGGGCGGCCTGCTGGAACCATCACGGCCGCAGCATTCCTGAAGAAATTTGCTGACGATTTTCACTGGGCCCATCTTGATATCGCGGGAACCGCCTGGCGCGACAAGGATCTGCCTTACAGCCCCAAAGGTGGCACCGGTGTTGGCGTTCGCCTGCTGGTCAGGTTCCTGCAAAACCTGGTCGAAAATGACAGCTAGGGTCGCACCGGAAGGGTCCTCGGCTGGTGGAGATATTGTCACGGGGCCACCGTGCTGACTCTTGCAACACCGGCCGTTTAGCTGAATTTTGACCCGCCTTTCGCCTTGACAGGGCTGGGGGCGGTTGCTAGGTTATTACGTTGGATTATGATATGTACAAGGGACTCCTTACCGACGGCTACGGACTCATGTTATGAGAGTACTGGTTTCTGATAAATTCCCCAGCGAGGGACTGCAGCTCCTCGAACAGGCTGAAGGAATTGAGCTTGACTATCAGCCTGGACTGACAACCGAACAGCTTCTGGACGCAATTGTCGAAGCTGACGCGTTGATCGTGCGCAGTGGTACACAGGTCACTGAAGAAGTCTTTCAGGCGGCTAACCGGCTCAAGGTGGTGGGGCGGGCCGGGGTCGGCACTGGAAATCTGGACCTGGATGCCGCCAATCGCAAAGGGGTGGTCATCATGCATACCCCGTTCGGCAGCACGACTACTACGGCGGAACATACCATCGCCATGGTTTTTGCTCTGGCCAGGCAGATTCCGATCGCCAGCCAATCGACCAAGAGCGGGAAGTGGGAAACTGAACGGTTCCTGGGTGTCGAAATAGCCGGCAAAACCCTTGGTGTGCTAGGGGCTGGAAAAATAGGCCGACTGGTTATTGAACGGGCCCTTGCCCTGAAAATGAAGCCAATTGTTTATGACCCCTACCTGACCAAAGGCACCGTTCGCCTGATCGGTGCAGAACAGGCTTCTTTCGAGGAGGTGCTGGCCCAATCCGACTTTCTGACCTTGCATACACCACGTAATGCCGAGACAGTCAACATCCTCAACAGCGAAACCCTTGCAAAAACCAAGGCGGGCTGTCATATCATCAATTGTGCCACGGGCGGCCTGATCGACGAAATAGCACTGGCCGAGGCAATCAAGTCCGGACACATTGCGGGCGCAGCCATTGATGTCTTTGCCAAAGAGCCGCCCGGCATTGACAACCCCCTGCTGGGGCTGGACCAGGTCATCTGCACTCCGCATCTGCGCACCGCCACCCGCGACGCCCAGGTGAACGTCACCGTACAGGTTGCCACCCAGGTTATTGACTTCCTGAAAAACGGCATCATCGCCAACGCTGTCAATGTTCCATCGATTAGCGCCGACCTGTTGGCAATCCTGCGACCACATATAGACCTTGCCGAACGGCTTGGTTCATTTCAGGCGCAGCTGTACGGCAAGGGCCTGGAAGAAGTTCGCCTGGAATATGCCGGCACGGTCACCAACCATCCCACCGAACCTTTGACCATGGCTGCCCTGAAAGGTGTTTTGACGCCGATGATCGGTTCGGAAGTCAACTACATCAATGCACCGCATCTGGCCAGGGAACGCAGCATTCGTGTGACGGAGACCCGCAGCCAGACATCGCGCGGCTTCTCCAGCATGATACGCCTGACGGTGGTCGGCTCAGAGGGTGAGCATTCTATCTGCGGGGCCATGTTCGGAGAAGGCGATTACCGGATTGTGCGCGTTAACGGCTGCAACGTGGAGGCTCTCCCCCACGGCCATATCCTGGTGCTGTTCAACGAGGATCGTCCCGGCATCATCGGTTTTATCGGCCAGGTGCTTGGCGACGCGAAAATCAATATCGCTGGTATGAATCTGACCCGCCAGAAGAATGACGACCAGGCCGTCTCACTGATCAATGTTGACAGTTGCATTCCGGATCAAACTTTGGAAAAGTTGCGCGCGCACCCGCACATTGTGGCTGCAAACCAGATTGTTTTATAGAGGAACCTGAACTTGCCAAATACCATCGAAACGCGGTTGCCGACCGGCGTAAAGGATTTTCTGCCAGTTAAGGCTGCCAAGCTCGATTATCTGCAAAGCACCCTCCGCAACGTCTACCGGTCATGGGGTTTTCGTCCTGTTGCCCCTGCGATTCTTGAAGATCTGGCAGTTCTTGAACTTGGCCTCGGCACGGATTTGCGTGAGAAAACCTTTCGCTTCGACGATCGACAGACCGGTCGCCTGGTTGCCTTTCCTCCCGATATCACCCCCCAGGTTGCACGCATTGCGGCGACCCGCATGCGCGAAATGCCTCTCCCTTTTCGCCTCTGCTACAATGGCCGGGTTTTGCGTCATACCGAGCAACGCCTGGGCAAAGACCGGGAGATTTTCCAGTCCGGAGTCGAGTTGATTGGTCTCAGCGGTCCCGAGGCCGATGCTGAAATGATTGCCATGACCGTTAAATGTCTGCAGGCCGTGGGCGCCACCGGGTTCACTATTGACATAGGTCAGGTCGAATTCCTGCGCGGCATCCTGAATGACTTGCCTCTCGATGCAGTCCAATCCCGTGCGGTTCGAGCCGCCGTTGCGGCTAAAGACACTTCCGGATTGCAGCAGCTGGTCAAGGAACTGCCACTGACAGAACAGCAACGCACTGAGCTGCTGGTTTTGCCGAGGCTGTTTGGTGGCCGGGAAGTCCTCAGCCAGGCACGACAAGCTATCGTCAATTCTGCGTCGCAAAAGGCTTTGGATAATCTTGATAAGGTTCTCGAAGTCCTCACCGTCTACGGTCTCGAAGAGCACATCACTTTAGACCTTGGTGAAATGCGCGGTTTCGATTATCATAGCGGGCTGGTCTTCCAGGGTTTTCTGCCCGGCTTCGGCAGAGCGGTCTGCGCCGGTGGCCGTTATGATGGTTTGACGGCACGCTACGGTTTTCCGGCCCCGGCCACTGGGTTCGCGTTTAATCTGTACAACCTGCTGTTTGCTCTTGACCGAGTGCTTGACGAACGGGCCGAAGAGGGAACCGACATCCTGCTCTTCTCGTCAGGGCAGGACAAGGCTCCGGCCCAACGACTGGCCGCAGCTTTGCGCGATCAGGGCTACTCGGTCGCCAGGGACATTATCGAGCGTGACCAGGCGACCAGCCTCGACTACGCCCGGCGTACGCATTATCGCTGTTTGTTGGTACTTGATGCCTCAAAAGAAGAACTGACTTCGATTCGAACGGCAGACGGAGCAGAAACCAGAGTAACTTGCGCCACGATCGAATCGGGACAATTCCAGATTTAATACACACGGAGAAAATCTATGGCAAACGTCGTCATTATCGGCGCCCAATGGGGCGACGAAGGCAAAGGGAAAGTGGTCGATATCTACACCGAGCACGCCCAACAGGTGGTTCGCTATCAGGGCGGCAACAATGCCGGGCATACTCTTGTGGTCGGCGACCAGACCATCGTTCTGCACTTGATCCCCTCGGGCATACTGCATCCCGGTAAGCGCTGCGTGATCGGCAACGGGGTTGTTCTCGATCCGAAAATATTCCTAGGTGAAATTGAGGGCCTCAAGAAGAAGGGGTATCTGAAGGATGACCGGCAGCTGGTGGTGGACAGCAACCTGCACGTCATCATGCCCTGGCATAAAGCGATCGACCTGGCCAGAGAGAAAGACGCTGACCGCAAGATCGGCACCACCGGGCGGGGGATCGGTCCCGCCTATGAAGACAAGATCGGACGCCGTGGCATCCGCATGGGTGACCTGATCAAACCCCAGATTTTCAAGCGCAAGCTCAAGGAAGTCCTGCCGGAGAAAAACTTCCTGCTGGAAAAGTTTTTTGGTGAAGCGCGGCTTGACGAGGAGCAAATCTTCGCAGAGTACTCAGGCTACGCACAGCAGATTGAAAAATATATTGGCAACTGCTCGAGCTCTCTGAATGCAGCGATCAAGGCCGGAGACAATCTGCTCTTTGAGGGTGCCCAGGGGACCTTGCTCGATATCGACCACGGCACCTACCCTTATGTGACCTCTTCGTCCACCTGCATCGGCGGCGTCAGCACCGGCACCGGTCTGGCCTCGCGCCATATCACCGCCGTTATCGGTATCACCAAAGCCTACTGCACCAGGGTTGGCGAAGGGCCTTTCCCTTCGGAACTTCGTGATGAAATGGGCGAGCATCTGCGCAAGGCCGGTCATGAATTCGGGTCTACCACTGGTCGACCGCGCCGTTGCGGCTGGTTCGATGCCGTTGCTTTGCGTGAAGCGGTTCGACTCAATGGCATGACGGGTCTGGCGATCACCAAACTCGACGTCCTCAATGACCTGGAGAGCATCAAGGTCTGCACCGCGTATTCCTACAAGGGACAACTGCTCGAGGATTTCCCACGCGATGCCGAGATTCTTCAGGAGTGTACGCCGATCTACGAGGAATTCGAGGGTTGGTGCAGCAACATCTGTGAGGCGCAGACCCTGGCGGATCTTCCCGCTACGGCCAAAGCCTATCTGGCAAAACTTGAGGAATTGTCCGGCTGCCCGGCAGTCCTGATTTCGGTCGGCCCGCGCCGTGACCAGACAATCCAGATCAGCAACCCTTTTGTTGCCTGAATGTTGAAGAGGCCACCCTCAGCGGGGTGGCCTCTTTAGACAGGGGGATCCCTTCCCTGCTGGCTGTCCAGCCAGCGCCATTAACACAGTCTCGTCGAACCGGACGACAATCCGCCGGTTGCTCGCAAGGGCTGCCGCCTGTAATCTAACCAGATTCCTGGTCTGCTCCAGAAATCAGGAAATCAGTCCAAAAAGTTCTAAGATGTTGCAGGGACTGTCTCAAATGCTCCAGGCTGTGAGCTTCAAGTGTCATGCTGGGCAGGGGTGACATGTTACGAAGTTTATGTTGCAAGGGCGAGAAATCAATCGTCCCAGCGCCCATCGGCAGATGCTCGTCGGCACGTCCGTGGTTGTCGTGCAGGTGCAGGTGAAAGAGCTTTGAACCTATCGCCTCCAGCCATTCCACCATGGGTCTTCTGCCGAACAGGTGCCAGTGCCCGGCATCAAAACAGTGACCAAACCATTTTGAATCAAGGCCCTCTACCAGTTGAGTTAGCGTGCCCGGTGTCTCCTCGTAGATATTCTCTATGGTGAGACGACAATCACAAATTTGCGCCTGCTCTATAAGCGGTGGGAAGAAGTCTTTTGCCAAAGCCAGCCAGACCTGATCAAGGTTCGGGTAACGCCATTTATCAACCCCGGGGTGGATCACCATCAAGTGGGCGTTGAGTTGTCCGGCGACAGCGAGGGCCTGGCTGAGCCGCTGGTAGGTTGCCTGGCGGATCAGTGGATCGAGGGCTCCGGGATTGAGATCGAAAAAAGGGGCATGCAGCGTTGGTCTGATCTCGGCTTTTTCAAGCATTTGCCTGACATGGTCCAGCAGGGACGCGTCCAGAGTATCCAGTTCCGGGCCTTTTATGGCAATCTCCGGGGTCAGGCCAAGATCGAGGACCAGCTCAAGCGTGGCGTCGATCTGTGCCCACGGAATATGCGCGCCCAACAGGGGGCGGGTCACTGCCGGCGCCCCCCGGCAATCAGCTCCAGCTGATTGATGGCCGGTCGCTCACCAAGGATGATCAGGACCGAGTGGGGAGCAATAATGCTGGTCGAAGGTGGATTGAAAACCATCGTGCCGTCAACCTGCTTGATGCCGACGATAATGATCCCCATGCTCTGCCGTACGCCGGAAGCAACCAGCGACTTGCCGGCCAGTTCAGAGTCGGCCGCAATGGCGATTTCTTCGATCTGCAGCTCAAGGTTCTCGCTCGCCGTTGCGATTTCAATGAAATCGACCACGGATGGGCGCAAGATGGCCTGGGCCATGCGGTTTGCACCGATCGTATAAGGGGAAATAACCTTACTGGCACCGGCGCGCATGAGCTTTTTCTCAGAACCCTCCTCGCCGGCTCTGGCGAGGATAAAGAGTTTCGGGTTGAGACCCCGTGCCGTCAAAGTGATGTAAACGTTATCCGTGTCAGAGGTGACAGCAGTGATCAGGCCCTTGGCAATGTCAATGCCTGCGGCCTGCAATGATTCGTCATCAGTGGCGTTGCCTTCAACGTACATATAACCTTCCCGCTCAAGACGTTCAATCATGCGCGGATCCTTCTCCACGACCACAAAAGGCAACGGGCGGGACTGAAATTCTCGACAGATCAGATGGCCGATGCGACCGAAACCACAGATGATGTAATGACCGCTGAGTTTGCGGATGCGACTTTCCAATTTTTTCCTCCCGAGAACTTTACGTAGCTGCCCTTCAAGAGTGAACTGGAGCAGGCTGCTGAGGGCATAGGCAATAATCGCGGTTCCACAGAGAATCAGGACTATCGTAAACAGCTTGCCTTCAGGGGACAGCTCATGAACTTCCTTGAAGCCGACCGTGGCCAGGGTAATGATCGTCATGTAAAAAGAGTCAAACGCCTGCCAACCCTCAATCAAACTATAGCCGAGAGTTCCAAAAGCGACAATCAAAACAAGTGCCGCGATAGACAAGCGCAGATGACGTACAGTATCCATGGATCATCCCTTTAGAAACAGAGCTGATCATAATCACGCCAAGAGTAAAAGGCAAGGAGTTAAGTGGCTTAGCGCGGTGTGAAGGCAGAAAGGTCTTGACTTTTAATGTATACTGTATACAATTTGCAGAAGACTGATAGAACGGAGTTTCCCTGTGCGCAGAAAACTGATTGAAAGACACCAGACGCTACGTGAAAAGATTCTGGAAACGATCCGGGACGCTATCCTGAAGGGAACCATGAGACCGGGTGAGCGTGTTTCTGAGCCGGACCTGGCCGAACGTTTCGGTATTAGCCGTACCCCGATCCGCGAAGCGTTTCGACAACTGGAATCGGAAGGTTACCTGCAGGTGATCCCTCGCAAGGGGGCGGTTGTCGCGTCGCTGTCCGAGCGGGATATCGAAGAGTTTTATGCGATCAAGATCATCCTCGAGGGATTTGCGGCAAGAATGGCTGCGGAGAATCTTACCGAGAAGGAAATCGAGCGGCTAGAATCGATTAACGAACGCCTGCAGCTGCTTGCTGAAGAAAATGACGTGAAGAAATTTTTCCGTGTTCACAACGAGTTTCATGAGGTCTTTATCAAAGCCGCTGGCAACGAGAAACTTTCCGAGATGATCAACCAACTGGTCATGAAGTTCAAACGCCTGCGTCTGGCATCACTTTCACAGCCAGGACGGATGGAAGTTTCCGTAGAGGACCATCGCGACATGATTGAGGCGTTCAGGGCTCATGATGGCAAACGTGCTGACAGCCTGGTGAGACATGCGGCAACAATCGGCGCTGACGTGCTGATCCAGAGTATGACGCAAGCAGAGAAAACGGTTCCCGGGCCCCAATAGGCTTACGAAGTGAGAGAGATTAAGAAGGTCCATTCTAACAGATGGGCCTTTTTTGTTGTCTGATGATAAAGACGGAGCAGCCAGAAGAAAAGGTTGACTTCAATTGCGCAAACGATGGCTGCGGGAAATCAGGCTGGCAGCCCAGAGAAAGAGGATCAGGGTCATCACGGCAACCGTCCCGAAGGAGACGCCAAAAGACAGGTCGCCGACCCCGAGCAGGGCATACCGGAAGCCGTCGATCAGGTAAAAGAGTGGATTGAGGTGCGACAGCCTGGCCCAGAGCGGCGGCAGGATCGAGATCGGATAAAAGACACCGCCAAGATAAATCAGCGGCAGGATGATGAAGTTGGTGTACATCGACAGGGAATCAAAATTGTCGGCGTAAATCGCGGCAATGATACCGAACTGGGCGAAGAGAAAGCTGGCCAGACAGGCCATGCCGAGGGCGGCGAAAGGATGGGCCCACGGCAAACTGGCGAAAAGGCAGGAGATCAGCCAGACGACCATACCAACGGCCAACCCACGCAGCATGGCAGCCAACGTGTAGGCCATGATGAACTGGGTCGGGGAAACCGGGGTCACCAGCAGATCGACGATATTGCCTAGATAACGGGACATGAAAAGCGAGGAAGCCACGTTGGAAAAGGAGTTGTTGATGACTCCCATCAGGATCAATCCCGGGATAACGAACTGGGCATAACTGAAGCCTTCCAGAACGCTGATACGTTCTCCCAAGGTGGCTCCAAAGATGAAGAGATAAAGTGAAGCGGTAATAACCGGTGTCACCAGGGTCTGAGAAGCGACCCGTAAGAAACGGCGAATTTCCTTCTGTAACAATGTATAAAATGGCAGCCAGGCAATAAATGGCGGGTCTGGTCGCTGATTCATAACTCTGCCCTGCCCGTCTGTGTCATCTGCAAAAAAATCTCTTCGAGGCCGGCTTTCCTGGTTTCAATGTCGGCGATTGGCAGGCCGATATCGCAGAGGTTCTTCAGCAGGATGCCAGCGGATTGACTTGCTGACAGAGTCAGGTGCAACGTGGTGCCGGTCTCATCAAGTTCCGCACCCTGGCAGCAGAGATTCTCCGGCAATACCTTGATAGGTGTTTGCAGATGGACCAGAATGCTGCGGGTGCCGAGCTCCTTTAGCAGCGTCCCGGTCGATTCGAGAGCGATCAGGTTGCCGTGATTCATGATCGCGATGCGATCACACATCTGTTCGGCTTCCTCAAGATAGTGAGTCGTCAGCAGGATGGTTGTGCCCTGCTGGTTGATCTCGCGAACAAATTCCCAGAGCGTGTGTCGCAACTCCACATCGACCCCGGCGGTCGGTTCATCGAGAATTAAAAGCCGTGGTTTGTGAATCAGGGCCTTGGCAATCATGAACCGGCGCTTCATACCTCCGGATAATTTGATCATGACCTTGTGCAGGTGCGGTTTGAGGCCAAGACGATCAATCAGGCGTTGTCGCCAGACGACGTCATCACGGACTCCGTAATAGCCCGCATGGAAGCGCAGGGCCTGATCGATGGTGAAAAAGTTGTCGATGACAATCTCCTGGTGCATGACGCCGACCAGCCGTCGGGCATCGCGGGCGTCGCTTTGATTGTCGAAGCCGAAAATCCTGATTGTGCCACTACTGATGCGAGAGACCCCACCGATCATATTGATTGCGGTGCTCTTGCCGGCACCGTTCGGACCGAGCAGGCCGAAAATTTCACCGGGTTCAATCGTAAAGGAGATATTGTTGACGGCTAAAGTGCCGTCGTACAGTTTCGAAAGGTTCAGAATGGCAAGGGCTGGGATTGACATGGCGTCCCAAGTTATGCCGCCGCAATGGGTATTGTCAAGGGTTGTCACATGCAGAGATTGACAGGGCACAGGGCCGTGAGTAACAATGAGATTCAGTGTAATTATTTGCGATTACATTCCCAGGTTGGACAGAATCTTCTAAATCAAAACGAGAGGGTAAGGATAATGACAGGAGCAAGTCGTATCGTTGTACTATTGCTGGGACTGGTCCTAACAGCCAGCCTGGTTCACGCAGAACTGGAAAAGAATCTGGTTAGCCGTCAACCCCTTGGCCGGGCACCTGTGGATATTGCCCAGAGCGTGAGCGATGGACGCGTGTTCGTTCTCCTGGAAGGTGGTGTTGTGCAGATCTTTTCTGCCGACGGCCAGAAGCAGGAGCGCTTCGAGGTCGGCGCTGGAGTCACCAGCCTGGAAGTTTCCCCGGACGGGCAACAACTTTATCTCGGTGACAAGCAGAAAAACGAGCTGTATTTGTTTGAACTCTCCTACGTGCAGAAGCTGCCGGTGAATGACTCGGCTGTCAGGGGCGCGAAAAATGCCCCTGTCACCATTACCGTTTTCGATGATTTCCAGTGTCCCTATTGCGCGCGCCTGGTGCCTACTTTGGACCAGATTTTGACTGCCTATCCGACGCAGGTGCAACTGGTGTTCAAACATTTCCCTCTCAGCATGCACAAGTTTGCCCAGCAGGCGGCCATCGCAAGCCTCGCCGCACGCAACCAGGGTAAATTCTGGCCGCTGCACGATCAATTGTTTGCCAACTACAACACGCTCAACGATGCCAAGATTCGTGAACTGGCCGAGAGTGTCGGCCTCGACATGGCGCGCTTCGACAAGGACGTGGCAAACCCGGCGCTGCAGCAGGAAATTGTTGCGGATCAGCAGCTGGGAGCCCAGGCCGGCGTTCGCGGCACCCCCGCCGCCTATATCAACGGCAGGCAGGTCAAGGATCGCAGTTTCAACGGGTTCAAAGCAATTATAGATGACGAACTGAAGAGCGTCGCCAAGTAACTCCTGGCGACGGTTAAAACCGATAGCCGCCAGAGGCGGTTTACAACAAGACAAAAGGCGAGCCCGGGGACAAAACCGGTGACCGCCTTTTGTTTTTGAACGTCGTAAGAGCCCCCCTTGAAAAAGCTCAGTCGTCTTTCTCCAACAGGTACCGCCCCAGCCAGTGCCGCGCAAACTGCAGCGCGGTACGACCACAGCGCTTACTTTTGTCATGCGACCATTTTATGGCTGCCCGGGCCAGAGTTTCGTCCCACTGCGGTTCGACCTGGTTCTCGATACAGAGCCGGGCGATAGTTTTCTGTACAATCTCCAGGTAGAGTTCCTGCTTGAAAACATAGAAGGAAACCCAAAGGCCAAAACGGTCAGAAAGGGAAATTTTCTCCTCGACCGCTTCGCCATGGTGGATCTCGTTATGGACCATTTTTGCGCCGAGATTGTCGGTGTGAAACTCCGGCAGCAGATGTCTTCGGTTGGAGGTCACGTAGATCAGCACGTTCTTGGGTGAAGCGTAAACCGAGCCATCCAGAACACTTTTGAGGATTTTGTAGCCGGGATCGCCCGGCTCGAAAGAGAGATCGTCACAGAGCACGACGTAACGATAGGGCTGTTTGCCGATCTGTGTGAAGATATCCGGCAGGTAATCAAGGTCGTGCTTGTCAACCTGGACAATCCGCAATCCATCGGCCGCATACTTGTTGAGAAGAGCCCGCACCACCGAGGACTTGCCGGTGCCGCGCGATCCCCAGAGCAGGACGTTATTCGCCGGGAACCCGCGCAGGAACTGCCGGGTATTTTTCTCGAGAATTTGCTTCTGCCGGTCGATTCCGACCAGGTCGTCGAGGTGCGTTTCCTCGATGTATTCAATCGGCTCTAGATAACCGGCAAATGAATGCCGACGCCAATTGGCGGCCGTAGTTTTTGTCCAGTCGACCGGCTCAGCGGCTTTTGGCAGCAGCTGTTCCACCGATGAGAGCACTCTCTCAAGTTGTTCAATGACTTCCGGTTTCAGATTCATCGCTACCCCTGTATATAAAATTAAGATGGATTGGCCGAACCATTGCCGCGCCTGATTGAGAGCAAGCGGCGCAGTCGGGTCGACTGCCCCTGTTCCACCTCATCGTCGCGCAGCAGGTTACGGACTCTCGCTGTTGCAGCAATCTCTTTGTTGGTGGCATAGGATTCAATATTCTTCTCGATATCCTTGAGCTGGTAAAGGTAATTAACCATCAGCCCGCAGGACTCCTGCATGCCCTTGGCGGAGATGTCGCCGAGCCAATTGATGCGTTCGATGCGGGCGCCGTTGCCGAGATGAAAGCGGGCGACCGGATCGAGGGGGGCCTGGTCCTTGTCTCGCGCCTCGTGCAGGTAGCGGGCACAGAGAGAAAGCAGAGGTTCTTTCAGTATGGCAGCTACCATCGGGTTGTCCTGCCATTGCGGGGTACTAAAGACCGCCTCAGCTTCTGCTGCAACCTTGAGCAGTCTCGCCGCTTCGATCAGGGCTTGCTCCATGGGCCCTTGTTCCTCTTCGTTCATGGACGCTTCGAAATAAGAATTCAGCCAACGGCGGAAGCCTGGCAGAGGCGACAGCGTTGAGAATGTCTTGAGATTTGGCAGCTGCTGACGCAGGCTGGTTACCACCTGTTTGATCAGGAAGGGTCCAAAGCTGATGCCCTTCAGCCCACGCTGGGTGTTGGAAATCGAATAGAAGATGGCTGTGTCAGCTTTTTCCGCAGAACTTTCCGGGGCACTTTCATCGAGCAGTTCCTGAATGCTGGTCGCCAAGCCTTCGACCAGGGCGACTTCAATAAAGATCAATGGTTCATCGGACATGCCAGGGTGAAAAAAAGCGTAGCAGCGACGATCCGATTCGAGCCGGTTATGCAAATCAGTCCAAGAGCTGATGGCGTGAACAGCTTCATAATCCATCAGCTTTTCCAGTAAAGCGGCCGGACTCTGCCAGGTGATGCGTTCCACGGCAAGAAAGCCGACATCGAACCAGGTTGCCAGCAGAGATTTCAAATCGCGGTCGAGAGCAAACAGCTTTGGTCGTGCTGCCAGGAATGTCAACAGATCTGCGCGCAAATCAACCAGAAATTTTATACCTTGTGGCAGGGCGTTAAACTGGCGAAGCAGACGCTGTTGCGGCGACACCAGCGTTTCACGCATTCTGGTGGCGGTCTTTTGGAAGCTGTCGTCATCGACAGTTTCGAGCAGCTGTCGAGCGGTAATTTTCACCCGCTCGCGATCAACACAGAAGTTGTCCACCAGGATCTCAAGAAAATTTCTGCGCCCTGTATTGCTTAAAGTCAGATAGAGTTCACCGAGTACGGCGGCGCGCTGCCGTGCAGAGACCTCTCCGCCGCGAGCGGCCAGGCATTCTTCCATGAGGAGTTTGATCCGCTTGGCGTCATGCGGCGGCAGATCAACCTCCACCTTGGGCAGGCTGTTGAGGTCGCCGGAGCCGAGGATGCCGCTCCAGGCCCGACGGATATGATCCCATCCGAGATAAAAACGAGGATTCATCGAGAGACTCCTAGTCCCGAATCCGTGGGTAGTTGACGAATTCAGGCATGTGTCAGGCCGCCCACAACACGGCCAAATTGATTAAACCGATCAGGAAGCCAAGGACGGCACCGAACAGGTTGATATATTTAAACTGCTCTTGCATGATTCCCATGAGCAACCCTTCAACCTGCAGGATATCAAGCTGGTTGACTTTGTCCTCCACCATGCGCTTCACGTTGAGGGTTTCAATCAGCGGCGGCACTTCTTTCTGCAAGACCTCGCCAACCTGGCGGTAGAGGCCTTCTTCAAGTTCTTCGAGAACGTCGGCGGGTAAACGCTCTGCCAGACGACCCAATGGATGCTGAAAGATCCAGGCCTCCAGCTTGTCCTTGATAATCCTCTCAATGGCCGCAGCGGTTTCCGCTGATCTGGCCAGTTTGAGCAGCCGATCACCCAGCTCGTTCTGAACTCGCTTTACGCTGTCGGCAGGCAGGTTCTCATCAAGCAGGATGCGAAATGATCGATCCTTGACATGCTGCAACCCTTTATCGGCAAAGCCAAGGAGCAACTCTGTAGTTCGTCGGCTTTGAACTGCTTCGACAGAACGTTCACTGAGATAACGTCTGGCTCCGGCCACTTTCTCGTAGGGAGCTTTTTCCAGAAAACGGCTCAAAGGCTTGTCCAGCAGGCCTTCCAGGCGCTCGCGCAGCATGGCGGCCACCTGCTGTTGAGTTTTTTCCTCACGCAGCCAGCGAGAGACTTCCTCTCCGGCTTTGTCGAGAAACTCGGGAATCTGGTTGTAAATCTTGTCGAGGTTGATAAAGCCTGACAAGAGTCCTGCAAGGCCACCGAGAGAATCGAGAAAGGCTTCGATCCCTTGTCGACCTCTTTGTGCCAGTCGCTGACGGAAGTCAGGATCATAGAGCAGCCCACCGAAACGTTCCAGCAGTGGCGGCACTTCCCGTTCGAGTTGTTGTAGTAAAACTTCAACCAGGTCCCCAGGCAGCAGGTCGCGCAGGGGACGGTCACTACGCAACAGTCGTTCCAGACGATCATCGACAAATCGTTCGACGGTTCTGGCGGCTTCTGGTGAACGCAAAACTGTGGTCAAGCGGCTGTCGAGATGGCTCTGCAGTCCCTGGTAGCGCGCTGGGGTTAGAAAGCTTTCCAGGTCGCGCGCCAGTAAAGCGTCTCCTTTCTCGCGGATAAAGTCGCGCAGAAGCAATTCAAATTCGTCGCTGGCAAGATAGTCAGATATTGTCCTGACCACTTTGCTCTGCACGGTTGTCACCAGCTCACGAAAACGCCGCTGATAACTATCCGGGACCAGGCTGTCCAGCGAGCCAAGATCACGGTCGAGAAACGTGCGGAGCTTTTCGTTGACTGCGCCTTTCAGCTCACGATGGAAGGCCGGTTTTTCAAGCGTCTGGCGAACATCGTCGGCAGTCAGCAGGTGTGAACCGACCATCTCGCCCATGCGCTGTGCCAGCTCGCCGCGCTTGGCAGGAATGATTCCCGGGGTCAGGGGGATGCGAACGCCGAGCAGGTGCCAGGGGCGCAACGGCCGGAAAAGCATGCGGATTGCGATGTAGTTGGTTACATAACCAATCAGTGCGCCAAGCAGGGGCGGCATCAGGTAGGGCAGCCAGGGCAGGGTTTTTAACATGATTTTTTCTCAATGCATATCAACGGTCGATCATCCTTTACCGGTTGCCGGCTTTGGGCTAAGATTTTCATCGGCCCTAATTGGCCGAAAAGCTTCCGAGAGGTCTCCATATGTCTGATCATCTGATCCGCGCCCTGACTCTTGATGGCGCCATCCGCGCCACTGTTGCGGCAACCACGGCCTTGGTTGAGGAAATCCGCCAACACCAGCAGACTGATCCGACGGCCACGGTTGCTATTGGCCGTCTGGCAACTGCCGCCGCTCTCATGGGCAGTCTGCTCAAGGGCAACCAGAGGATCGGCTTGACAGTGGAAGGCAACGGCCCTCTTCAGAAAGTGCAGGCTGAAACCGATGCCCATGGCCACGTGCGGGCAACTGTCAAGGTGCCGGTGGCGAATTTACCGCCCCGCGATGGCCGCTTCGATGTCGCGGGAGCCGTCGGCCACGCTGGTTTTCTGCACGTCGTTAAGGATCTTGGTCTGAAAGAACCTTACCGTGGCATGATTCAGCTGGTCAGCAGCGAAATTGCCGAAGACCTGGCTTACTATTTCACCGCCTCGGAGCAGACTCCGTCAAGCATCGCCCTGGGGGTTGAACTGGGGCAGCAGGCCGAAGTTGTTGCCGCAGGAGGGTTCCTGGTGCAATTGATGCCTGATGCCGATGCCGCTCTGGCAGATCGCCTCGCAGAAAGACTCGCCAACTTGCCACCGACGACCACCCTGTTGCGCCAGAGGCTCTCACCCGGAGCGATTGTCGAGCGTCTGTTGGAAGGTTTCCCGTATCAGTCGCTTGGAACAACCCCGTTATCTTTTGCCTGCTCGTGCAGTCAGCAACAGAGCCTTGGCCTGTTGCGCATGCTGGGAGCCGAGGCCCTTGACCAACTCATGACGGAGGTCGGTGACACGCAGGTGACTTGCGAATATTGCAAGCAGAACTACACGGTCGACAAGGCGACCCTGCGAGAGATCAAAGCCAGCCTTTAAGTTGTTCGCGGGACAAAATCGTGACCATCTTCACCCGCCACAGACCCCTGCTAACATTCTCCTGTCAATAGTTGCCGGTCTTGCTGTTGCCATCGCCATCCGTCGCAATAAATGCTGGATGCTGTCTCAGTTGCCCAAGCAGGTTGACGGCAAGCCACCCAGTCAACATGCCGGAAATGACAGTAAAAAACAGGAACAGCGGCATAATTTGCCAGATCGCCGCATGCTGAATCACCAGCAGGCGTGCGGCAAGGATTTGACCCAGCGCATGGCCAGCTGCCCCGACCGCTGAAACTCCCACCGGGCTCAGCCGCCGTCCGGCAACACGATACACGACAATCATAGCAGATGTTGCCACGATGGCACCGGCTAAAGCCAACCAGAAACCGGGACCAAAAAGCCTGCCGAGCAATAGGGAACCAATGCCGACTCGGGCCAGGCTCACACACCATGCGGCGCGACCATCATAAAGGTAAAGCGCTACCAGGGTCATGACGTTGGCCAGGCCGAGACGCAGCCAGGGGACAGGAGTTGGCAGCAGGGTTTCCACGGCGTGCAAAGTTACGGCCATGGCAATAAACAGGGCCAGAAAAACCCGGCGACGTGCCCGCGCCAAGGCCTCCGTGTCAACGGCTGAGCAGGTCATAAGGAGCCTTTTCGCTGCCAGCGCTGTCAATGCGAACCAGGATGCGATTTGGAACGCAGGCCAGCAGATCACCTGTCTGCCTGGCCGTTCCCATGGCGACACAGATTTTGCGAGGACAGGGGGAGCTGGTAATGCGTGCCCCCTGATTGTCTATAACGAGGTGGGTCGGGCCGAGCGGGCCA
Organism: uncultured delta proteobacterium; assembly: GCA_963847735.1. Lineage (GTDB taxonomy): Bacteria > Desulfobacterota > Desulfuromonadia > Desulfuromonadales > BM103 > CAWKAV01. The sequence continues at coordinate 191,473 of CAWKAV010000003.1, forward strand.
TCGAGATCAACGCTCCGTGGCTGGTCAAGGGGGGCCGTAAAAAGAATCTGCTCTCCACGCGTAACAATCACATGCGTGCCCTTTGGCGCGGTCGCCACCCAGGCAATACCCGTCAAGGAAATGGCCAACAGGATCAGGACAATCAACCAGTCGCCGCCGGTCATACATTGCCAAAGACTTTTCATGGCGTAACCCGGTAGCTTGCCCAGCCCGGGCTGGTGGATATGTTACCGTCAGCGGCAACGATCAAGCCCTCTCCTCCGGGATATTGTGCCAGTAGCTGCAATCCCGCCTCCGGCCCCAGTACGACAACTGCTGTAGCGAGAGCATCACCGAGCGCAACACTGTCAGCAATAATGGTCACACTCTGGCAGCGCTTCGCCGGGAAACCGCTCTGAGGATCGAAGATATGATGATAGCGCTTGCCATCCTCTTCAAAAAAACGTTCATAATCTCCGGAAGTAACCACGGCCCGATCTCGAACCTGAATCGTTTCAAGGACTGTGTCCTGCTGGCGAGGGTGCTGGATGCCGATGCGCCAGGCACGCTGACGCATTGCAGGACGGGAACGTTGGCCGAGCAGATACATATCGCCGCCAGCGTTGACGGCAGCCCTGGTGACACCATACTGCTTCAGTATCGCGACCGCCCGGTCGACAGCATAGCCTTTTGCGATCCCGCCAAGGTCAACCTGTAGATGCGGGGCCCTCTTGTTGACGTGCTGGCCGTGAAGAGAGAGGGCCGCCGGCCCAATTCCCTTCAGAGCCTCGAAAATGGCGCGCTGATCGGGAACATGCGGTGCTTCACTGTCGAAACCCCATAGATCCTTCAACTCGCCGAGTGTCAGGTCGAAGGCGCCGCCACTCTGTTGCGCCACCTTCAGGCCAAGAGCGATAACTTCTGCCGTTTCCCTGGCAACGTTGGTACCCGCAACGCTCTGTGAAAGGCGGGAAACGTCACTGCTCGAGACATGTTTGCTGAACAGCTTTTCCAGACGTTCGATTTCGGCAAAGGCGCTATCAATGGCCGTCTCCAGGGTGCGGGGATCTTGCCCTCCGGCCATGATTTCGACGACCGTGCCCATCATCAAACGACTGCGTCGGAGCTCTTCCTGTTCAGGCCGCAGACTCCACCACGACAGTGCCAGCAACACCACGAGTAAACCAATCATCAGGGGGCGGTTCCAGGACAAAGCTATTTCTCGCAGATTTCGCCGATCAGATCATATTCGGTGGAGTCGGTGATGATGATGTCGACAATGTCGCCGACATCAGCCTGGCCGGAGGTGATGTAGACCTGGCCATCCACATCCGGCGCCTGACGGATGCTGCGGCCGCGTAGCAGCAACTCGGTTTCTTCGCTGTAACCTTCCACAAGAGTTGGTTCGATGCGGCCTTTCAAGGCCAGATTCTTGCTGAAAGAGACTCGTGACTGTGCCTTCATAAGGCGTTTGTAGCGTGACTGTTTGGTGCGCTCCGGAACCTGTCGTTCAAGCTTTGCAGCGGACGTGCCTTCTTCGCGGGAATAACGGAACACCCCGAGACGCTCAAAGTGACCCTCTTCGACAAAGGTAAAAAGCTTGCGAAACACCTCATCGGTCTCACCGGGAAAGCCCACAATCAATGAGGTTCGCAGCGTGACATCCGGAATGCGTGTGCGGATGCGTCCAAGGAGCGCGCGGATGCCTGCTTCATCAATCCGGCGGTTCATGGCGGCCAGAATATGGTCGTCAATATGCTGGATCGGCAGATCGAGGTAACGGCAGATTTTCTCTTCAGAGGCTATCATGTCGAGCAGTTCGTCAGTGATGCCGTCCGGGTAGGCATACAGCAACCGCAACCAGACAAGTCCGTCAATTTTGACCAGCTCACGCAACAGGGAGGTTAACTCGGGGCCCGTCTCACGTTCGGCGCCAAAAGCCGTGACGTCCTGGGCGATCAGGTTGATTTCCTTGACGCCGCCCTTAACCAGCCGCTCAACTTCGGCGACAACCGAAGGGATGGTCCGTGATCGCAACGTACCCCGAATACTCGGAATGACGCAGTAGGAGCAATGATTGGCGCAGCCTTCGGCGATCTTGACATACGCTGAATAAAAGGGTGATGAAGTGACCCGTGGCGTCGTGTGGTCGTAAAGGTAGTCAGGCAGGCCGATCTCCTGCTGTCTCTCACCCTGCAGGTGCTTGTCGAGCAGTTCAATGATACGCGGTGCATCCGCAGTTCCCATGAAAAAATCAACTTCCGGAAGGTCCTTTGCCAGTTCGTCACGGTAGCGTTGTGGCAGGCAGCCGCTGACGATCAGCAGCTTGCAGCGGCCGTTCTTTTTATAGTCGGCGACTTCAAGGATGGTGTCTACCGATTCCTCCTGGGCTTCACGGATAAAGGCGCAGGTGTTGACCACAATGATGTCGGCCTGGCTGTCATCTGTGATAATGGCGAAACGCTCGACAGGCAAGTGACCGAGCATGACTTCGGCGTCCACCAGGTTTTTCGGGCAGCCGAGACTGACCAGACTGACGTTGTACTTGTTCAAGAGGGTTCCTCCGCAGAGACGCACCAAAATCCATGGCGCGAAGATTTCTTCAGATATTCGGGGAGTTATAACACAAAACCGCCCCGGGGCAAAAGGTTTACTCCGGGGCGGTTGCGCTGTCGATATTCCAGATCAAGCGTTTATTTCAGCTCAAAGGCGACCTTGATTACGACCTGGTACTCATTGACTTTGCCGTCATCTCCGATGTGGCCGCGAACCTCCTGAACCTCGAACCAGGAAAGCTTCTCCAGAGACTGCTGCGCCCTGGTTACGGCCTGCTGAATTGCTGCTTCGATTCCGGCACTGGAAACGCCAATCACCTCAACTTTTTTGTAGGTCCTGCCCTGTCCGTAACTCATCATCTCCTCCCCTTGCAAAAAGGTTAAAAGCATTTACCCCAGGTTAAAGGTTAACACCCGGATTAATTCTGTAAACATGAATTTTGTGAGATGTCGGAAGGGACTGAAACGTTATCGCGGATTTTTTCTGCCACAAGGCAGAACTAGAACCCCATCTCCTTGCCGGTTGGCCTGACCACCTGAACGCCCTCTGGCATCGTAAAGTCAAAGGTCTTCTCCGGGATGCCGAGATTCACACTCAGGTTACTGAATTCGATAACCGTGCTGTTGCCGTTGGGATCATAGATGGTGGTCGATATGACCGGGAACCCTGCCCGTTTGTCTCCCGCCTGCTCGCGTCTCTCGTAAGCCTCGATAGCAAAGCGGTCAACCACGATGACCAATCGATTGATCAAAGCGGAGACTCGTAGCGGGACCAGTTCCAGAATCGAGTTGCCTCCGACATCTTCGCTTGGCTCAGCCCAGCCGATCTGAAAATCCCTGGAGAGGTTGCCAAGCCCGGTGAGGAAGGTCATCGGGTCATTCTGTTGAGACTGATTGACCATTTCGATGCTCGACTGGATCACCTGATTATTTTCCGGCAGGTAAACCCACAGGGTCTCGCCGTCGGAGACAATCTCCTGGGTCGTCGGCTGTTCGTATTGCCAGCGGAACTTGACGCCTGGAAGCGACTGTCCACGGCGATAATCAAAGGCAACTTCAACGCGACCGTTGGCGCTTTGCAGTCGGTTGAGCGAGGCGATCTTTGATTCCTGGGAAAAGTCGGCGGAATAATCGAAGATCCTTGATGTTTTGTCGGTTTCCGCCTGAAATGGAGTCTCCAGGGTTTGGATGACATCCGCAAGGGATGCCGCCCATGCGGGAGCCACTGCAGTCGCAAGGAAGGTGGCAAGGCACAACGTATGGAAAATGATCCTGTTTATCATTGCAGGCTCCTCAAACAATCGGCTAAGGGGTGTGTTCCCAGGTAATCTAAAGAGAGAGCTGTTGATTATTACGGGGGCAGAAAATCATCATTTTACCGGTGGCAAGATCAAACTCAACAGTGCGACCGCGGTTGCCGCCAACCTCTTCGCCAAGCAGAGGGATGCCCAACTTGACGAGAGTCTCCCGCGCACTTCTGGCGTTGCGGGCGCCAACGCTGTTGATTAGCGTCTGATAATTTGTCTCGAACATGTTTGCACCGCCTGCTATCTTGGCTACCAGTCTCTCTCTCTCCGCTCCCGCCTGCACCAGTTCATCGACCATCCGGTAAATTCCGGCATCGACATACTTTCTTTCCGAACCGACGGGATCTTTTCCCGGGCGACAAGGTAAAAGCATATGGCCCAGCCCGCCGAGCCCGGTGTCAGGGTCATAGAGGCTGACCGCGATACAGGAACCAAGGCCATAAGCTTTTAGAATCACCGGCGCTCGATCGATATGTGCCTGGGCGATGCCGACGCGATCAGCCATGGGGTCCTCCGACGGCATTCAGAAAAATATCGAGGGTCGCCGGATCGGGGAGTAGAAAGAAATGCCCTTTAATGTCAAGAGCCTGGCGCGGTTCGCCGCTGAAGTCGGTTTCTACCATCAGAGCAAAATCGCTGGATTGGCTTAAATCGATCAAAACGTAATCGACCACCGCCCCGGCCATATCATAGGCCAGCAAGGGGACCGAGGGTATCAGGGTTTTGTTAAGCAGGTTGCCGAGAGCGCTGAGATATGCCGACGCAAGGATGTTGCCGACTTCCTTCAAGGCCGAGATGGTCATTTCGTTCATGTTCAGTGTTTGTTCCTGGTGGCCAAGCAGGCTGCAGAGCAGAAGTCGGGCGCTCTCCTGGGGAAAGAGCAGCATGATGCTGCCGCGGGCATCGCCCAGAATCTGCAGGGTGATGCCGACCATCATTTTCTCGGCGCCGCCGAGATGATCCGGCACCTGGCTAATTTCGATGATCGTGACATGCGGGACCCGCAGGTATACTGTCTGGCCGATCATCTGGGAAAGAGCCGTTGCCGCGTGACCCATGCCGATATTGCTGATCTCTTTTAAGGTGTCCAGCTGAATAGTATCAAGTTCGCGAAAGGGCATCAATTTCTCCTGGGTCAATCGTTTGTGAAAATTTGACGGTCTTCAAGTAAAGTCTGAGGATCGACGATAAAAACAACCCGACCATCGCCCTCAACGGCCGCACCGCTCAGACCGGTCAAGAGATTCAGCGGGAAGCCCAGGTTTTTAACAAAAGCTTCGCGCTGACCAATAAAGTGATCCACCTGCAGGCCAACGCGTCGGCCCTGAACTTCGGTTAGAATGACCCAGGAAGTTTCTCCAGCGGCAACTTCCGGCAAACCGAGAATCTCTGCAAGCGAGCAGAGCGTAACAACCTCTTCTCCAAGACGGAAGACCCGTTTCTGCCCGGAGTGCTGGATTTCTGCAGTCGGCAAATCCAGGGTGCGCTGGACGCGGGTGATTGGAATGGCCAGAAGGTGGTCAGCACAACTGACCAGCAGAATCTTTATGATGGCTATGGAGAGGGGCAGCCGCATCTGGAAACGGGCTCCCTTGCCGGGGGCGGAAATGATTTCCAGGGTTCCGCCAAGGCTCCGGACCGCTTCTTTGACCACATCCAGGCCCACGCCGCGGCCAGAGGTTTCCGTCACCTCCTTTGCCGTGGAAAAGCCTGGATGACAGACCAGCATCAAGACGTCGCGATCACTTAAACCGGTGGCCTGGGAGCGTGTCATCAGACCAATGTCGACAGCTTTTTTACGTAACTGATCAGGGTCCATCCCCTTGCCGTCATCAGCAACTTCTATCAGGACAAGGTCCTTTTCACGACGGGCAGAGACTGTGACAGAGCCTTCCTTTTCAATGCCGTGATCCACGGCGTTGCGCACCAGATGCACCAGCGGATCAGTAAGTTCCTCAAGGACCACGCGATCGATGCCGACTCCGGCACCGGTCAGATGCAGGGTGACTTTTTTGTCGGACTTGCGACTCAGGTCACGCACGATGCGCGGCAACCGTCCCGTAACGTTTTCCAAAGGCATCAGGCGGGCCTGCAGAACATGATGATGCAGGTCATCGATGAGACGACTGGTCTGACTGAGTGACCTGATCAGCTCATCCCAGTCTCGTCCTTTTGTTGCCGTGTTGAGCATGTAGCGATTCGTGATCAGTTCTCCGGTCAGATTGACGAACTGGTCAAGAAGATCGGTGCGGACGCGAACAGTGCGCACGCCCTCGTCGCGTCCCGGCTTTTCTTCTTTGCGGCGGTCATCGATAAAGCGAACCTTGATGACCCCGCTGATCCGCAGCAGAGCCTCCTCGATATGGTCCTTGGTCAGCGAAGTACGCAGCCATGCCTGAATTTGCAGACAAGGTCCGCCTCCACGCAATGCCGACATGTCCGGTTTGCTGGATATCAGCTTGCCGGACTTCTCCAGTTCACGCAGGATCAGGATACCACGAGCGGCGGCGGCCGGAGTGTCTTCGGCCAGATCGACCAGCACCTGAAAAGCGTCCGGTTCTTCTGCGGCGGCAATCTCTTCAGGCCCTTCCACGACAGGTACGGTCATCAAGGGTTCTTCCGAAATCTGGCCCGGCAGTTCAGCAACCTGGATTGAATCCTCACGGGGATGCTCATTCAGGAAGGATTCTATCGATCTTTCCGGTCGAGCGGACTGCAGGTCTTCAAGGAGGCCGTCGAGGAGATCGATGCCAGCCAGGAGGTAATCGACTGTCGAGGATGACACGCCGCCGGTTTCGCGAAGACCGTCCAGCATATCTTCAAGATGATGAGACAGTTGCGTCGTTCGGTCGAAGCCCATGGTCGATGCCATGCCCTTGATCGAGTGCGCCTCACGAAACAGGGCATCAATCGTCTCCCGGTTGCCCGGCTCCTGCTCAAGAGTGACGACCAGCTGGTTGAGGTTATTTATATGCTCCCGGGTTTCGCTTAGAAAAAGCTCCCGGTACCGGGACATGTCCATAGAATTTCCGAGTAACTGCTCAGGTTTGTCCTGTAATCCGCCGGACGATATCAAGAACCTTGTCTTCCTTGAACGGCTTGACGATAAAATCTTTTGCTCCCGATTCCACCGCTTCGAGGACCAGAGAGTCCTGACCAAGAGCGCTGACCATGACCACGAAGGCGTCCGGGTCGGCAGCCATGATCTCCTGCAACGCCTCGATCCCGCTCTTCTTGGGCATGACGATGTCCATGGTTACCAGGTCCGGCTTGGTTTCCAGATAGAGTTCAAGGGCGACCTCGCCATTCTCAGCTTCTGCGACCACCTCGTAGCCTGCCCGGACGAAGATGTCCTTGAGCATGTTGCGCATAAAAAGTGCATCATCGACGACCATTACCCGTAAGGCCATGATTTACTCCTGTTCAGAATAAATATTCTCAAGTTGATTGATCACTTCATTTATATCAAGCATGTTGACGATGATTTCGTCCAGATTGGCCACGCCGCGAATAGCGCTGTCTCCAGTATTCTCGGGTGGTGGCTGCAAAGTCGAAAGATCAAGCTTGACGATTCCCTGGATGGCACTGACCATCAGAACCAAAGACTTGAATTCCGGAGTCAGAACCACCTGCCTGTGATCGCGCTTCTCTTCCGAGAAACCGAGCAGAACCGGCAGGTCGATCACGGCGAGAATCTGGCCGTGGAAGTTGATGGCCCCGGTAAGAACCCCCCTGGCACGCGGAGCGTAGTGTTGAGGAGGGTCTTCGACGATCTCCTGGATAGCATCAATCTCCAGGCCGTAGACTTCCTCACCGAGAGAGAAAATAAGGGTCAGCGCCATAAATTCAGACTTGCTCTTCCTTGACCAGTTTAAACTGCTTGACGATTTGCAGCATCGTTTCGGACATGGTGGAAAGATTTTGTGCCGACTGGGCCAATTCCTCCATGGAAGCGGATTGTTCCTGGGTGACCGCAGACACCTGCTCCGTTGCCGCAGCGTTATCAGAAACCACTTTGTCGATCTCGTCAATCACCCTGGTGATCCGCTCGGCGCTGGAAATCTGCTGTTCTGCCAACTCGGCAATGCTGTTGGCTTTGGCCAGGGTTCCCTCGGCGTTATGGGTGATTGCCGAGAAGGCCTGGTTGGTTCGATCGACGGCATCTCGACCACTTTCCATCTCCCCGATCACCTGTCCCATTGAGGACTGCACCTGTTGGCCTTCTTCACGGATTCCTTCCACCAGACCAGCGATCTCCCCGGCAGAGAGGGTGGTCGAATCTGCCAACTTGCGGATTTCTTCAGCGACCACGGCAAACCCGCGACCATATTCGCCGGCACGGGCCGCCTCTATCGTGGCGTTGAGAGCAAGCAGGTTGGTTTTCTGGGCAACACCGTTGATCACTTCAACGAATTTACTGATTCTTTGCAACTGGCCAATAAAATTGTACATCTGCAGGCTGCTGTTCTCCGTTTCGACCAGCACCTGGCGGATACTGTCGAGACTGGCACTGGCCAGTTCGCTACCGCTTTTGGCTGTTTCGACGGTCTGGTGAGCCGCTTCAGCAACCTTGTTTGCCGCGGCGGCAACCAGATTGATTGACATGGCCAATTCTTTGAAGAGTCGGTTGGATTCTTCCACCATTTCTGCCTGGGTTTCGGCTCCCTTGCTGATCTGGTCTACGGTGCCGGCAACCTCCTGGGACGAAGCTGACATCTCCTGAGAGGTCCCGGAGAGATCCTGCGCCGAGCCGGCAATCTTGAAGGCGATGCCACGAATGTCGCCGACCAAGGTGCGCAGACTTTCCTGGATGTGGTTCATGGCCTTGGCCAGGTCACTGGTTTCGTCAGGGAAACTGCTTTTTTTCAGCTGGATGTTTTCGGACAAATCTCCTTGTCCGATCCGGTCGCCGGCAGAGGTCAAGCGTCTGATGTTCGAGGTAAATACTTTAGAGAAGGCCACACCAAAAATCAGTCCGATTACTACTGCGCAGGCAATGGCCAAGGCCTGCTGGAATTCGACGGGGACTTCAGAATACGGGATCGCCAGGTTGACGACGATTCCCGAAACCACCACGACGAGGAAGCCAATAATAAACTTGTAACTGATTTCAATGCGCATGGTTCCACTCCTTGCAGGGCAGCAATCTCCAGTTTTTTCAGAGTGCCGCAAATGAAGCCTGTTGTTCTTTTTGGTTCAGACCATTAAAAGACAGACGCTGTAACCGGTTTGGCCGTTCGACGATAGACTCGCTCCACAGGAAACACCGAATCATAATAGCCGCGGATATTCTCAGTCAAGGCTTCTGCCCTGCCCAGAACCAAAACCCCGTGTTCCGGGAGTGCTGCCGCGAAACGGGCCAGAATTCGTTCCTGTTCCGGTCGTGTAAAATAGATCAGAACGTTACGGCAGAGAATCAGGTCTGCCGCAGGGTAATCGCGGTCTGTCATGATATTGTGGTGTAGAAACTCGACTTTGTCACGTACTCGCTCAATGAGCTGATAACGGCCGTCTTTGAAGAGGAAATATTTATCCAGAACCCCTGGTGGAACTTCCTTCATTCGAGAGGCTTCAAAGAGTCCGGAGCGGGCGGTCTTCAGGACCGGTTGGCTTATGTCGGTGGCCAGAATACGGATATTCATATCGTTTTCTGCCAATGCGTCAGACAGCAGGGCCAGGGAGTAAGGCTCCTCACCAGAGGCGCAGCCGGCGCTCCAGAAGGTCAACCCGTTACGGCCCGTGGCCCGGGCGTGACGACAGAGGTCCGGCAGAATTTTTTGCTCAAGAAGCTGGAAGGTGTCCAGGTTGCGGAAAAACTGGGAAACATGAATGGAGATGGTTGCCAGCAAGGTGTCAAGCTCGTCCTGGTCTTCCTCCAGCTGTTTCAGATAGGCTGCAAAATCAGCCACCCGGCAAACTCGAAGGCGCTTGGCTATCCGACGGCGGACACAACTGTCCTTGTATTGATCGAGATCGAACTGATGCCGGTCGTGCAGGATTGCTGTGAGCGCCGCTAATTCTGCGTCAGTAAGAATATCACCAGTCCATGTCCGGACGTTAGGTTTAACCATGCGGCCTCAATATTTCATTCAAGATCAACAAAAATGGTCATATCCCCTGACAAGGATGGGCTGCACTTCTCCCCACTTGTCCTGCCGCGAAAGCACCCCGCAACCTTCATGGATGACCCCGATGGAAGTAATCGGCACGTTTATCGCGACACCCAGGGCAGAGACTTCCGCCGCCTTTTCTGGGGCCACGGTAAAGAGAAGTTCGTAATCTTCGCCACCGGAGAGGGCCAGCTCACGCAAAGCGGGTTGCGTATCGAGGTGTCGACGGAATCCCTCCGATAGAGGTATCTGGTCCTCCATAATAATTCCATCAACCTGAGAGGCCTGCAGGATATGCTCCAAGTCGCTGGTCAGACCATCGGAAATATCGATCATGGCTTTGGCGAGGTGACATTCACCAAGCCGGCGGCCGAGCTCAACCTGCGCTTTTGGTTGATGGTGGCGGGCCAGCAATGCCGCCTCGGGAAGTTTTTCGTTGCGAAGCAAATGAAGCGCCAGGGCACTGTCGCCCAGCGTACCGGAGACCATGATGATGTCACCAGGTTGTGCTCCGTCGCGGCCGACAGCCTGATGCGCCGGAGTGCTCCCCTCGACGGTGACCGAGATCATCCACGGCCCCGGACTGCGGCAGGTGTCGCCGCCGACCAGAGAAACATCGTGTCGTTCCGCCTCATCAAGCGCACCGCGCAGGAAGTCGTCAATGTCCTTGACCTCCGCTTCACCGGGGCAGGCCAGGCCCAGATAAAGAAAGCGGGGGATGCCACCCATGGCAGCGATGTCACTGAGATTGACAGCCACAGCCTTGTGTCCCAGCGCTTCGCAATCGGTCCAGGCGTGGCGGAAGTGTACGTCTTCGATGAGAAGGTCGGTTGAGGTGAGCAGGTGATGCCCGTCAGGCAGGCGGAGTTCGGCAGCATCGTCGCCGATGCCACGCACCACCCCCGTTCCCTTGGCGACTTGCTTGCGGATGCGATCAATCAGTTCGAATTCACCAAGATCCCGTAGTTTCAACAATCCATCCCCGATTTGTGACGTGATAAGGGAGCATTCTCATGCGGGAAAATTAATCTGTCAAGCAACATCCTCACAATGACCAGAAGAACGTGCTTTCTTCCCATTGTGGAGGACCCTCCGCGAAGCGACGTTCAACAAACTGGCGCTGGCCATCGGCTTTTACCCTCAGCAGCGTCGAGCAACGGGTCCCGTATCCCGGCCTGCTGACAAAGATCGCCGAGAGGGAGCGTTCCCATTCGAAGGGGATGCCGGTCTTCGGCAACTCTGTGTCTGCAGCCAGGGTGGTGTCAGCAAGGAGAGCAAAAGCGGCCTCTTGATCGAAGAGCGTACTGTCAAGCAGTTTTTCAAGGGCTTTTTTGCCGCGTACAACTTTTGGCCAGGGGGTATCGAGCAGGTGGTTGCTCAGGCCGTATACGCCCGGCGGCAATAGTCTGTCAGGGGCTTCCCGGTTTGAAGTGTACCAGAGCTCACGGTCATCACCGAGCAGGAGGTTAAAGCCGGCGAAATCACAGTTAGCTGTCTTAATACTGGCCAGAAAGGCCGCGGGTGACAATTCTCCCTGCAGGTAATCGCGAACCAGCCAACCCCGCGATCTGCTGCTATGGTTTTCCTTGTCTCGGACACCTTCACGAATGTTGGTAACGGTTGCCCAGCGTTTGCCGCGGGCGCCGAACCAGGTGCCTCCCGAAGCCAGGTCACGCCCGGCGATTATCGCCGGTGTGTCATGCCAGCGTTGAGCGGCTGCCGTCGGCCGGGCATAGAACTCATCACGGTTGGTCAGCACCAGGAGCGGCATCTGCTCTGTCATTTGGTGAGCGATCAGGATCAGGCACATGGAAGCATCCTTTAGTTGCAGGGTTATACCGGTCAAGTTTGGCAGAAATTGCGGTTTTGACAATCAAGACGGGAAAAGGCAGCGCAATACAGGGCAGGGAAAGTTTGTTATTTGACAGCTTAACAAGCACAACGTATAGTTAATACACTGTTTTATAGAGGCCGTGAGCGCTCTCAAATTAAAGCTTTAAAACCCAACAAATTTGAAGGAGGAAAGAAGATGAAGCTGAACAGATTAACAGTATTGGTCATGATACTTTCTTTGCTGACTGCAGGGTTTGCTTTTGCCGGCAGCGACCTTGATGCCGTGCAAAAGAAGGGATTTATCCAGGCAGGCGTGAATGGTGGCGTTTTCGGTTTTGGCATGCCGGATGAAAAAGGTGTCTGGAAGGGCTTGGATGTTGACACCGCACGTGCGGTCGCTGCAGCAATCTTTGGTGATGCCAGTAAAGTCAAGTACACTCCCCTGACGGCCCAGCAGCGTTTCACTGCCCTGCAGTCTGGCGAGATAGACGTATTGACCCGCAATGCAACCCGTACCCTGAGCCGTGAGACCCAACTCGGCCTGAACTTTGTCACTGTCAATTACTATGACGGCCAGGGTTTCATGATACCGAAAAAACTCGGCGTTAAGAGCGCCAAGGATCTCGGTGGAGCAACAGTCTGTGTCCTTCCGGGAACAACCACCGAGCAGAATGCCGCCGACTTCTTCCGTTCCAACAAAATGGACTGGAAACCGGTTGTCATTGAATCGACCTCCGAGCTGGCCAAGACTTTCTTCGCAGGCCGCTGTGACGTGTTGACCTCCGATGCCTCCCAGCTGGCAGGGAGTCGCGCAATTGCACCCAATCCCAAGGATTACATCATCCTGCCGGAGATCATTTCCAAAGAGCCTCTCGCCCCGGCAGTTCGCCATGGCGACGATCAGTTCCGTGACATCGTTGACTTTTCCGTACTGGCAATGATCAACGCCGAAGAGTTAGGGATTACTTCGCAGAATGTCGACGAGATGCTGAAGAGCCAGGATCCGATGGTCCAGCGCTTCCTCGGAGTCATCGAAGGCAACGGCAAGGCTCTTGGCCTCGATGAGAAGTGGGCCTACAACATCATCAAGCAGGTCGGCAACTATGGTGAGGTTTTTGAACGCAACGTCGGCAAGAATACCACTCTGGGCATCGAGCGCGGCCTCAACGCGCTGTGGACCAATGGTGGTCTCATGTATTCTCCCCCGTTCAAATAAACCACCAATGAGTCATACCGGGGAGGCAGCGTTGATGCCTCCCCGGTGTATATCCCTCGACCGGAGCAGTTAGTTGACAGAAACTCCCTTGAAAAGAGCCTCTGTAACCGTTAGCACAGACCCTATGCCGGGTGCTGTGCCCTTCTGGCACGACCCAGACAAGCGGGCCTTAATCTTTCAGATCGTTGCCTTGCTGCTGGTTGCCTGTGTCAGTTATTATCTGTTTTCCAATACGCAGGCCAATCTTCAACGCCAGTCGATCGCGACCGGTTTCGGATTTCTTGACAAAGAGGCCGGCTTTGAAATCGGTGAGTCGCTGATCGAATACTCGGCGGCTGATCACTACGCCGACGCCTTGCTGGTCGGCGCGCTCAATACGCTCAAGGTCTCGTTCATAGGCGTTGTCCTGACCATTATTCTGGGCACTTTTGTCGGTATCGCCCGATTATCAAAAAACTGGTTGGTGGCAAAGTTGGCGGGTGGCTACATAGAGCTGATGCAGAACATCCCGGTACTGTTGCAGCTTTTCTTCTGGTATGCCATTTTCTACGAATCCTTTCCCTCGCCGAGGCAGGCGCTCAACCCCTTCAAGGGGGTTTTCCTCTGCAATCGTGGCCTGATTTTTGGTGTTCCTGAAGCACACGGGGCGTACGCCGCTATGGGGTGGGCATTCATCGCGGCACTGGCGGTTGGCTGGGGCCTGAATCGCTGGGGAAAACGCCGCCAGGCGCAGACCGGACAGATCTTTCCCGCCATACGTGTGACCCTTTGTCTGTCAATATTGTTGCCGCTTCTGGTCTGGACCGTTGCCGGAGCCCCGACCGCGATGGATATGCCTGAACTGCGCGGATTCAATTTTAAGGGTGGGGTAACAGTCAGCCCCGAGTTCAGCGCACTGCTACTCGGCTTGGTGTTTTATACGGCGGCGTTTGTCGCCGAGATTGTCCGTGCCGGAATTCAGTCGGTCGGGCGTGGCCAGGTTGAGGCGGCCATGGCGATCGGTTTACGACCGGGACAGGTTTTGCACCTGGTGATTCTGCCTCAGGCGCTGCGAGTTATCATCCCGCCGTTGACCAGCCAGATGCTCAACCTGACCAAGAACAGCTCTCTGGCCATTGCCATCGGCTATGCCGATTTCGTGGCGGTAACCAACACCACCATCAATCAGACCGGACAGGCCATAGAAGGAGTGGCATTGATCATGCTCATCTTCCTCTTTTTCAGTCTGTCGACATCATTATTTATGAACTGGTACAACAAGAAAATGGCCCTGGTGGAGAGATGATTCTATGACCAATCCTTCTGCTTCAACCCGGGAATACCTTAAACCCCCGATTACCGAAGTCGGTGTGATCGGCTGGCTGCGCGGCAACCTGTTCAATTCATGGTTCAACTCCCTGGTGACTATAGTGGTCTTGCTGGTCCTCGTGCAGGTTGTGCCGCCGTTTTTCAAATGGGCCTTTGTTGACAGTCTCTGGAACAGCTCGGCTGAAGCCTGCCGTGATATCGACGGCGCTTGCTGGTCGATCATACCGCAGAACATCAGCTTCATTCTCTTCGGATTTTTCCCCGCCGGCCAGCACTGGCGACCGGCCATCGCCATGCTGCTGTTGATCAGCCTTGTGGTCTACTCGAAGGATCGTAAACACTGGAAGAAATCCCTTGGTGGCTACTGGCTGGTGAGTCTGATTGTGATGGCGACCCTTATGTATGGGGGCGTGTTCGGCATGCCGGTGGTTGAGACCGACCAGTGGAGCGGGTTGCCGCTGACCTTCATGCTCGCCCTGTTCGGCATGATCGCCGCTTACCCGCTCGGGGTGCTGCTGGCTCTTGGCAGACGTTCGAGGATGCCTGCAATCAAGACTCTCTGCGTGGTTTACATCGAGATGATTCGCGGGGTGCCTCTGATCAGCCTGTTGTTTATGTCTTCGGTCATGTTCCCGCTGTTCCTCCCCGAGGGAGTGAGCTTCGATAAGGTGTTGCGTGCTCAGGTCGCCATCATTCTTTTTACGGCGGCCTACATCGCCGAAGTGGTGCGCGGCGGTCTGCAGGCGATGCCGCGCGGCCAGTTCGAAGCCGCCGATTCACTCGGACTTAACTACAACCAGACCATGCGGCTGATTATTCTGCCGCAGGCCTTGAAAATCGTGATTCCGCCTTCAGTGGGAATTTTGCTGTCTGCCTTCAAAGACACCTCGCTGGTGGTCATCATCGCACTCTATGATGTTTTAAAGACGACCAAAGTCGCCCTGTCCAATCCAAAGTGGACCGGCTATTCGACCGAAGCCTATATTGTTCTGGCGGTTTTTTATTTTATTTGCTGCTTCGCTATGTCGAATTACAGCCGTAAACTGGAAAAAGCTCTGCATACAGGGCGTTGAGACAAACTAACCGCTGATATGGCATCAGAACCTAACCTGCGAGATTGTTATGAATGAAACTGAAATGAAAAACACCGCTGAGTCCACAGCAGGACTAATCATCGAAGTCAACAGCATGCACAAATGGTATGGTGATTTCCACGTGCTCAGTGATATTAACCTCCAGGTCCAGTTAGGGGAGAGGATTGTCATCTGTGGTCCATCGGGTTCAGGCAAGTCGACCCTGATCCGCTGCATTAATCGACTCGAAGAACATCAGCGTGGCCAGATCATTGTCAACGGCACCGAGCTAACCAACGACATCAAGAATATTGAAAAGGTGCGGACCGAAGTTGGCATGGTCTTCCAGCACTTCAACCTGTTTCCTCACCTGAGCATTCTGGAGAATCTGACCGTGGGGCCGATCTGGGTACGGAAAACGCCAAAGAAAGACGCCGATGAGATGGCGATGATGTACCTGGAGAAGGTCCATATCGCAGAGCAGGCCAGCAAATTTCCGGGACAACTCTCCGGGGGCCAGCAGCAGCGCGTGGCAATCGCCCGCAGCTTGTGCATGAAACCGAAAGTGATGCTTTTCGACGAGCCGACCTCGGCCCTTGATCCGGAGATGATCAAGGAGGTTCTCGACGTCATGATCGATTTAGCCGAAGAAGGTATGACGATGCTGGTGGTCACCCACGAGATGGGATTTGCCAAGAGCGTTGCCGACCGGGTGATGTTCATGGACTACGGCCAGATCGTCGAGCAGAACAACCCGAATGATTTCTTTGATAATCCGCAGCACGAGCGAACCAAGCTGTTCTTGAGCCAGATACTTTAAGACCCCGTCTCAGTTGATGGCCTCCTCTCTGACAAAAGGACGGCTTCAAAACTCTTCGAAACGATTTAGCCCGATATTCTTGCGCGTTACATGTGGATCAAAGATCCGTCCATTCATGGCAATGTAGACCCCCTCCGGAAGTATCTGTGCCGCCATCATGGCGCTGGCGACATTAAACACAGCATCGGTGAACCGAAAGCGGGCCGGCTGCATTGCCCCGGTCAGGACGATGGTTTTGCCTGCAATTTCGGTCAGGGCCTTGGCAGTATTGATCATGGTGTCAGTACCGTGGGTGATCACAATATGTGCCGCCGCCGATTTCTCGACCGCCGCCCGTACCAGGTCCCGATCTGCATCCGTAAGTTCAAGACTGTCTTTGCGCAGCAGCGGGACAACCCGGTAGTCAATGTTCAGATTAGCTTCGCGCAACACTTCTGCAATCTGTGGTTCGCCAACTTCGAAGGTGCTCTTGGCGTCGAAATAGACCTTGTCGATGGTGCCACCGGTCGTAAAGATTTCAAGCTGCATGTCTTGCCTTTCTATGGCAGGGTTTGGACTCTCTGCTGCGGGCTACGTCGCACGCCGGTAATTCTATACAATCTATACAGGCTGACTGTCTTGTCAACAGATAAAACCCAAGGGAAAGGGGCACCCGATCGGGCGCCCCTTGGTGTTCGGTGTGTTACGCTGTCCGCTAGCGTTTGCCAGCAACATTTCCGGGAGAGTTGACCACCTTCCTGAAGGGTTCAACGGGGACAGCCGGCGCGACATTGCTGTAACGAAAGGTCTCGCCAAGATAGTTTTTCAGCACGACTTCTTCACCGAGGCTCTGCAGGTAATCAGGAAGAATCGGGATCTTGCCGCCACCGCCGGGGGCGTCAATGACGTAGGCCGGCACACCGAGTCCCGAGGTGTGGCCACGCAGGGCGCGGATAATCTCGATCCCCTCCTCGACGCTGGTGCGGAAATGGTCGGTGCCCTGCACCATGTCGGCCTGGTAGATGTAGTAGGGGCGCACGCGAATGGCGAGCAGCTTCTGCATCAGGCGCTTCATGACCGCCGGGTCGTCGTTGACGCCACGCAGCAGCACGGTCTGGTTGCCGAGAGGGATGCCGGCATCGGCCAAGCGGGTACAGGCCTTGGACGAGGTCTCGGTGATCTCGTCCGGGTGATTAAAGTGCGTGTTGAGATAGATCGGCTGGTACTTGCGCAGCACGCGGATCAACCCCATGGTGATGCGCTGCGGCAGGACCACCGGGATGCGGCTGCCAATGCGGATGATCTCGATATGCGGGATGGCACGCAGTTCTTTGAGAATCCAGTCGAGTTTTTCATCGGAGAGCAATAGCGGGTCGCCACCGGAGACGATGACGTCGCGAATCTCATCATGCGCCCGCAGGTAATCGAGGCCGCGTTCGATGGTCTCGCGGTTGACCAGCATACTCTCACCGCCGACCTTGCGCTTGCGGGTGCAGAAGCGGCAGTACATGGCACACTCGGAACAGACCAGAAACAGGGCCCGGTCAGGATAGCGGTGTACCAGGTTGGGTACTGGACTCTGGTTCTCTTCGTCGAGGGGGTCGGCGTAGCAGACCGAATCACGCAGCTCTTTTTCTGAGGGGACTGCCTGACGCCAGATCGGGTCATCGACTTCCTTGATCAGGCTGAGGTAATAGGGGTTGACCCGCATCGGGTATTGTTCGGCGACTGCTTCGAGGGGCCGCGGGTCAACGCCATATTTGCGGGTCAGATCGCCCGGCTTGGTGATACTGGCTTGCAGAAGTTTCTGCCATGTTTCCATCGCTGGTTTTCTCCCTGGTTCGCGATCAGAAGCGTTTGACATAGGTCAGGCGGTCATCGCCAGGCTTGTAAAAATCGCGGATGCACGACTCTTCAACATAGCCCGCCTGTTCGTAAAATTTCCGGGTCCGCACATAGCCGCCCTGCGAAGAGGTCTCCAGGCAGAGCAGCCGGCCGCCGCGTTGACGGACCTGATCCTCGACATGCTTCATCAGGCGCCGACCGACGCCGCTGCCCTGGCTGTTGGGATCGACGGCAATCCAGTACAGATCGTAATTACCCTCGGTTAATGGCACCGGTCCGAACAGCACATAGCCCGCCACATGATCACCGATGTGGGCGACAGCAACTTCGTAATCCTGCTGATTCGGGTCGTTGATGACCGTCTCGAGCAGTTCAAGG
Source organism: uncultured delta proteobacterium (assembly GCA_963847735.1). GTDB lineage: Bacteria > Desulfobacterota > Desulfuromonadia > Desulfuromonadales > BM103 > CAWKAV01. The sequence goes on from CAWKAV010000003.1 coordinate 209,876, forward strand.
GCAATCGCCACCTCATCATCGGTAAAGGCGCCGGTTGCAACCAGAATTTCCTCAAGCAGTGGGATGTCATCGTGTCTCAGTTTGCGCATGGTCAATAACCTCAGTTTTTGCGTTTGCTGGCCATAGCCAGGATGCGGGCAATCAGCTGCGGGTAGCTCAAGTTGGCGACCCGGGCGCTGCGGGCCAGGCCGGCATCGGGGCTGATGTCCGGATTGGCGTTGACTTCAAGAATATAGGGAACACCGTCACGCAGGCGGAAATCGACCCGGGCGTAATCGCGGCATTCGAGGAGTTTGTAAGCTCTCAAGGCCACATCTCGCACCAGCATCTCGTAGCGCATTTTGAGCGGGGCCGGGCAGACCGGTTCGGTCAATTTGTATTGCTGAGATTTCTCGAGCCATTTGCCCTCAAAGCTGACAATCGGCTGGGCCAGGTCGGGATGGAAGGTAATTTCGGAAAGCGGCAGTACTTCGTGGGGGCCATTGCCGATGATGGCGGCGTTGATCTCCCTGCCGAGAATGAATTCCTCGACCAGGGCTCCTTGTTTATAAGTTTGGTGTACGTAGTTGATTCGTGCCAGCAAGGCTTTCTCGTTATCCACCACGCTTTCGTTGGAGATCCCCTGTGAGGCATCTTCCCAGCGCGGCTTGACGATCAGCGGATAGACCAAATCCTTGACGCGCGAATAATGCTCGCCGAGCTTGATCAGGCAGTATTTCGGGGTCGGCAACTGGTGCCTGGAAAGGAGGTCCTTGGTTCGTGCCTTGTCCTGGGAGAGGCCAAGAGATAAAGGTGGCGCCCCGGTGTAGGTGATGCCGAGCAGGTCGAAGAGCGCGGCGACATGCATCTCCTTGCGACTCTCCCCCCAGAAAGCTTCACAGAGGTTGAAAGCCAGGTCGGGCTGAATGCGGCGCAGCTCAGCGGCAAAGACAGTGATGTCTCCGCCCAGGGCAACCAGCACAGGCTTGTGACCGAGCTCGGTCAGGGCCGCCGCAACGGTTCTCGCCTCCTGTTCGGCACCCTCTTCAGCAATGCGATCGATCGCTTCGCCGCGCGAGGCTGAAGGCGGAACGAGGTTAAAGCATACGGCAACGTTCACGGCTCACCCCCGCAGGCAACGCAAGCCGCGCACAGGCGGCATTTACAACGGCCAGGATCATCTCGTCATATGAGAGGCCGACAGCCCGGGCCGCCTTGGGGAAACAGCTGTTCTGTTCCGGGCGGGGCAGGATGCCGGGGAGAGGGTTGAGTTCGATCACCTGCGGACGTCCCTGGATGTCGAGGCGGACATCGATGCGGCACCAGTCGCGGCAACCAAGGGCACGGAAGGCCGATTTGCAAAGATCTTCGATCTGCAGGCGCAGCAGCGGTTCGAGCTTGGCCGGACAGGAGAAGATCTGCAGCGGATCTTCCTCCTGATCCCAGAGCCACTTGGCTTCGTAGGAATAGATCGGCTGTACGCCTGCGGGCAGGGTGTCGAAATTGATTTCGACAATAGGCAGCACGGTCAGGTCGCTGCCGTTGCCGATCAGGGCAACAGTGAACTCGCGACCGGGCAGGAATTCCTCGACCAGGGCGGGCTGCTGATAGGTGTTGAGGACCCACTCTAATTGGCGGACCAACTCGTGCCGGTTCTGAACCAGGGCCTTGTCTGTGACGCCCTTGCTTGAACCTTCGAGGGTCGGTTTGACTATGAGGGGGTAATGCAGCGGTGCAGGGATTTCGCCCAGCGAGGTTATCACGGTGAATTTTGGAGTGGCTATACCGTGATGGGCGAGGATTTCCTTGCTGCGGCGCTTATCGAGACAAAGACCGAGGGTCAGCGGGTCGCTGCCGGTGTAAGGGATGCCGAGCATGTCCAGCATGGCCGGGATCTGTGCTTCACGGCTGGCACCGTGCAGCCCTTCGGCGATATTGAAAACCAGGTCGGGACGCAGTGTCCGGTAGGTTTCAAAAGCGTCGAGATCAGCTTCAACCAGGGTGACCTGGTGATGCGATGCCAGGGACGCTTCGACAGCTTTGATGGTATGGATGTCGTCCCACTCGGCAAAAAGATCGTCGGCCGGCAGGCCTGGAGGTTCCGAGGGAGGTTCGGCCGGTTCTTCCATGAGACCGACCGCGTCTCCCTTCAGATTGAAGGAAAGTGCGATATGCATGTGTTAACCCCTAAATAAAGCCAGCTGCGTAATGGTTACCTTCCAAAGGGAAGGGGCGATGGCGTCTTCAGGGCCGGTTAGCCTTGCGGCTTGCGGCTGGTCAAAGGGGTTAACTTTTTCAGCGGGCACGTCTTTGGGTCCCGGCCCCTGAACGCCAGTCAATTTATTGTCATATACGCCCGCAGATTTTACTTGTCAACAGAAAAAAATAAATTTGAAAAAATCACGTAATTTCAAATGGATGGGAAACCGAAAAGGCCCGCTCTCACATCGAATTCAGCCCTCTGTTTCAGGTGATGATGATCCGCATGCGGGCGCGGCTTTTTTAACTGCTCTCACAGGCCGACTCCGTGGCTGTTTACCTGGCTCCTGTGGCAAGATGTGCAGCCAGAGAGTGAATATGCCGGTCATCGGTTCCACAGCAGCCACCGAGGATTTTCAGGCCCAGGTCGTGCTGCAGGGTGGCGACAGACCGTCCGAAAGTCTCTGAATCCTCCTCTACCAGGCTGGCGCTGTCGTCAAGCTGTTCCGGGCTTAATGCGGCGGTATTGGCCAGCAGGCCGATGATACGCTGCCGGACCAGATTTGAAGAATTGATGCTGTGCGACAAGGCTGCCCTGGCGAAAGAGGCGTGGGTGCAGTTGATCAGGTAGGCCAGAGGGGGTGGATTGACGCTGTCGTCGATAACGGCGATGGCTATTTTCAGCGGCGTGCCGTCGAGCAGTGTCCCGGCAGGGCGGACTACAAAGCTGATCATATATGGTCTGCCGGTCGCAGCAAGAGCCAGGGCGAGGCCTTTCGCCTCGCAAAGGGCCGGCAACGTGGCGGCAAGCAGAAAATCGACGCCCGTGTCGGCCAGCTTCTCAGCTTGCCAGCTGTGAAACTTACGGGCCTCGTCAACTGGCAGCGCCTCAGCGGGTTGATAGGCTTCGCCACGGCAGCTCATCAGGCCGCAGATGACCACCTTGTCCGCATAGCCTGCATAGCTGTTGCGCAGTGCGTCGAGAAAATGGACATTGTCGCCGTTGACGTCGACTCCGGCGAAGCCTGCCGCATCAATGCGCTGTCGGCTCGCCCGCCAGGTTGGGGTGGACATCAGCAGCGGCAGGTCGAAGGCGCGGCCTATATCGAGATACTGACGGCAGATGCCCTCCAGGGCCGCGCGCTGAACCTCATCGTAGATAAAGGCTGAATTGACCAGGTGGGGATCGAGCTGCAGGGCGCTGTTGCGGCGCAGGCGCTCAATCACCGCGCCTTCACCGAGGATGCAGGTGGTATTCTCAAGAAATTCTGTGAACGGTATTTGGTTCATCTGTGAAAGCCTTTCACAAAAGGGGCCTGTCTATAGGTACTTTCTTCAGGACACACTCAAAGCTTATCCCTAAAATGTCGGGACACAATATATTTTCAGCCTGATTACTGCTACATGGTGATCAACTTGTTATAATTGGCATTTGCGAGAAGCTGAAGTTAAAGGGGGCCGCATGGAACTCCGCAACACCCGCACCATCATACTGAATAACGGCACGCCGGAGGACAAGCGTGCCGAGATACGCGATTACTTTCACAGGACCTACAGCATTGACGAGCAGCTCTACGACACTCTCGCTGGTGATGCAGCCTTCTACCTGCGCGCCGAGCCGCTGCGCCACCCGTTGATCTTCTACCTCGGGCATACGGCGACCTTTTACATCAACAAGCTGATTGTCGCCGGGATCATCGACCAACGCATCAATCCACATTTCGAGTCGATGTTCGCCATCGGTGTCGACGAAATGTCGTGGGATGACCTCAACGATGAACTCTACGACTGGCCGACGGTCGTCGAAGTTAAGGCCTATCGTGACCAGGTGCGTGCACTGGTCGACAGCGTGATAGAAACTCTGCCGCTGACCATGCCGATCGTCTGGGATAATCCCTTCTGGGCGATCATGATGGGCATCGAACATCAGCGTATTCACCTTGAGACCTCCTCGGTGATCATCCGCCGCCTGCCGCTCGACCAGGTTCGGCCGTTGCCGCTCTGGGAAATTTGCAGCGAGACTGGCGAGGCGCCGCAAAACCAGCTGCTGCCGATTGCTGGCGGCAAGGTTGTGCTGGGCAAATCAAGAGAACACCCGCTTTATGGCTGGGATAATGAGTTCGGGCGGCACCATTTCGATGTCGAAGATTTCGCGGCGGGTAAGTATTTGGTCTCCAATCGGGAGTACCTGGAGTTTGTCGACAACGCTGGCTACAGGACTGCGGACTATTGGACCGAGGAAGGCTGGCGCTGGGTAGCTTTCAGCGGGGCCGAGAAGCCACTGTTCTGGATCAGGGGCGGTGATGGTTATCGTCTCCGCACCATGGCCAAAGAGATTGACATGCCCTGGGATTGGCCGGTCGAGGTCAATTATCTCGAAGCCAAAGCCTTCTGCAACTGGAAGGCGTCGCGGACCGGACTACCGATCCGGCTGCCGACCGAGGACGAATGGTACCGGCTGCGCGACCTGCACCAGGTTCCCGACCAGCCCTGTTGGCAGCAGGCGCCGGGCAACATCAACCTTGAGCACTGGGCCTCTCCCTGCCCGGTGAACCGTTTCGCCTGCGGTGATTTCTACGATATTATCGGCAACGTCTGGCAGTGGACCGAAACTCCGATCTCCGGCTTCACCGGCTTCGAGGTTCATCCCTGGTATGATGACTTCTCCACGCCGACTTTCGACACCCAGCACAACCTGATCAAGGGCGGCTCGTGGATCTCCACTGGCAACGAGGCGACCCGAGATTCACGTTACGCCTTTCGTCGGCACTTCTTTCAGCACGCCGGTTTCCGCTACGTTGCCGCCGAACAGCACATTGAGGTGCCTGAAGCAATGTATGAGACCGACGACGCCGTCGCCCAGTACTGCGATGCCCACTACGGCCCGGACAAATTCAGCGTCGAGAACTTTCCGGCACAACTGGTGCGGATCTGCCTTGCCGAGATGGCCATGCGGCCGAAGCATCGTGCGCTGGATCTCGGCTGTGCGGTCGGTCGGGCCAGCTTCGAACTGGCGAAACACTTTGATTTCGTCTCGGCGATCGATTTCTCCGCCCGTTTCATCCGCATCGCCCACCAGATGCAGGAAAAGGGCGTCATTCATTATCAGCTGCAGGAAGAGGGAGAGATTGTTTCTTTCCATGAGCGGCGCCTGAGTGCCCTGGCCCTGACCGAGAACATCGGCAGGGTTGAGTTCGTGCAGGGAGATGCCCATAATCTTAAACCGCAGTTCACCGGCTACGACCTGGTGCTGGCCGCCAACCTGCTCGACCGGCTTTACGACCCGGCGCGTTTCCTGGCAACGATCCACGAGCGCATCAATCCCGGCGGCCTGCTGGTGATCGCCTCTCCATACACCTGGCGGGAGGAGTTCACTAAAAAGGAAAACTGGGTCGGCGGAATCCGTCGTGCTGGCGAAACTTTTACGACTCTGCAAGGGCTGCAGGAGCGGCTTGCGCCGCATTTCGCAAGACTGGGAGAGCCACGCGATATCGAATTTGTGCTGCGTGAGACGGCCCGCAAGTTCCAGCACACGGTTTCACAGCTGACCGTTTGGGAGAGAAGCGACTGATGAACCGGGAAATTGACGTAGCGCGGGTCCGCCGCGAAACCCGTGGCTGTGAAAAGCTGATCCACTTCAACAATGCCGGGGCTTCGCTGCCGCCGAAGCCGGTCGCCGATGCCCTTTATGGCTACCTGCACGAGGAGGAGCTGCAGGGCGGCTACGAAGTCATGGCCCGTCGTGCCGACGAGCTGGATAACTTTTACTCTGCGGCGGCACGGCTGCTGGGTTGTTCAGCGGACGAAATAGCTTTCACCGACAGCGCCACGCGGGCCTGGAGCGCTGCCTTCTACGCTTTTGACTTCCAGCCCGGCGACCGGATTCTGGCCGGCAGTTCAGAGTATGGCAGCAACCTGGTCGCCTTGCTGCATCAGGCCAACAGGCGAGGGATTGAGATTATCCGGGTGCCGGACGATGAGCATGGGCAGATCGATGTTGCTGCGCTGGAGAGGTTGATCGACGCACGGGTCAAGCTGATCTGCCTGACCCATGTGCCGTCCGGTGGCGGGCTGGTCAACCCGGCGGCGGCTGTTGGCAGAGTGGCAAAATCTGCCGGCATCCCCTACCTGCTCGATGCCTGCCAGTCGCTAGGACAGCTGCCGGTCGACGTCGAACAGATCGGCTGTGATCTGCTCTGCGGCACCGGCCGCAAGTTTTTGCGCGCGCCACGCGGCACAGGTCTGCTCTACGTGCGCAGAAGCTTGCTCGAACAGCTTGAACCGAGTCAGCTCAATCACCATGCTGCGGAACTGCTTGCCAGCGACTGTTACCGGCTGAGACCAGATGCGAGACGCTTCGAATTCTGGGAGCGCAGCTGCGCAGGGCAACTCGCCCTTGGCGTCGCCATCGATTATGCCCTCGAGTTGGGGCTGGAAGCCATCTGGTCACGGATTGGTCTTCTGGCGGGGATCCTGCGCCAGTCGTTGAGTCGTATTGACGGTATCACGGTGGCCGATCAGGGGGTTGAAATGTGCGGTATCGTGACTTTTTTCGTTGCGCAACTGTCTGCCGGGCAACTGCAACAGCAACTTGCCGCCCGGCATATCAACACCTCGGTGGTGCCTTTCACCGCGAACCCGGTCAGCGCCGAGAAACGCCGAAACCCAGAGCTGCTGCGTGCTTCGCTGCATTACTACAATACATTCGGGGAGATTGAGAGTTTTGTCTCCGAACTCGGGACCCAGCTATAACTGCGGGGGCAGAGCGATGAAACGCGGTACTAACGCGGATAATAATGGAGGGTGCGACGGATCCAACCGAGGCGGTTCTTCCTGGGGATATCGAAATTCAGTTTGATCGGCGGAGTACTGCAGGTTTGTTTTTCAATTCTGGCGTCATCGGGAATCCATCCTGATGCCTGGCGTGCCATATCGTCAAAAGCGATCTCGCGCACCAGGTGGCGAGTGTGTTTCACTGTCTTGATCAGAATAGCGGGTAGAACAATCATGGCGTTACCTCTTCTTTCTGGAGTTGCTTCTTGGCAAATGGTAAGACCACGACAAAGGCCAGTCAATAGGGTGTTTTTTGTAAAATGCTGTTTTTAAAAGGAAAAGGCTTGCAACTCATGAAAAATGAAGGCGGAATTCACAGAAAAATTCAATAAAAATAAATGTAAGAAAATACCTTTTAATGGTTTTAAGACGCTGTCTTCTGTGTTTTTGTGATATTTCGCAAAATAGTTCAGTGTTTCCTGTCTGAAAGAAGTCGCCGCCAGCGAAAAGAATACGCCCCTGCAAACGCCAAGAGGGAATGGATAATTATCCATTCCCTCTTTGACCGATGTCTCCGACCCAGGTCAGGTCGGTGCGACGCCATAGAAATTTCAATAAAGGTTGTTTGGTCCGTTCCCTTGTTGGTTTATTGTTGATGTTCCGGAACAATTCTGGCGGCTACCTGGGCGGCCAGGATGATCATGATGTACCCGAGCAGTGGCATGATCAGGTAGTCAGCCGGCCCTTGCACAAGACGGGGCACGGAGAAACCTGAGAACCAGCTGCTGCATAAAAAGGCCAGACTACCAATGAGGGCTGAGAGCTTGAACATATGAGACTCCTTTTCGATGGACGGCCGGGAACGGTGGGCCGGATATGATCAAAAGTCTTTGCATCAGACGTGCCATTATTTATCACATCGTGGTTGTTGATGGAGGCCCTTGGAATGACTGGATTTATGAGGACGTTTTAATGGCCAAGACGTTGTTTTAGAGAGCGATACGGCAAAACGTGATGTTTTTTGCACACTTTTCGGTGAAAAGACCACAGTTTGCAGGTTGACAAGAATCAGCAGATACGTGGCAGTTGTTCACCTGCCAGCATTTCAATCGCGCGCAACCCGCCAATGGCAGTTTGCAGGCGGACTTTGCCGTTTGCTGTTGCGGTGACTTCGCCGATGATCGCAGCCTGTTTGCCATATTCGTGGCTGTGCATGAGTGCCAGTGCTTGTTCGGCGACATCAGGGGCAACAAAGGCCAGCAGCTTGCCCTCGTTGGCAACAAAAAGTGGATCGAGGCCGAGAATGGCGCAGGCCCCTGCTACGGCCGGATTAATCGGCAGGGCGGTTTCCTGGAGGGTGATTTCAAGCTGCGACTGCAAGGCAATCTCTTTGAGGGTGGTGGCGACTCCGCCACGGGTTGGATCGCGCAGCGTGTGCAGCTGAACGCCAAGTTGTTGGATCAGCTCTTCGACCATGCTGTTGAGCGGTGCGCTGTCTGTGATGATGCTGCTTGCCAGCTCCAGGCCTTCACGGCTGGAGAGAACCGCCATGCCGTGGTCGCCGAGGGTGCCGTTGATGAGAATTTTATCTCCCACCCGCGCATTGCTGCCGGATATTTCCAGATCATGTTCGATGACACCGATGCCGGAAGTATTGATAAAAATCCTGTCAGCCTTGCCGCGCGGCACCACCTTGGTGTCGCCGGTGACGATTGCCACCTGTGCCTGGCTGGCTGCCCGGCGCATGCTCTCAAGGATTGTGCGAAGATCATTGATGGCAAGGCCTTCTTCGATAATCAGGCCGACGCTGATTGCTATTGGTCTGGCGCCGGCCATGGCCAGATCGTTGACCGTGCCGTGAATGGCCAGATCACCGATATTACCGCCGGGGAAAAAGATTGGATCGACTACGTAGGAGTCGGTCGTAAAGGCCAGGCGACCATGCTGGGAGGCCAGCACCGCAGCATCATTCTGGTCTCGCTGGCCGATGCCGGTGAGGATCGGTACGATCAGTTCATCAAGCAGCTGGTGGCTGAGTTTGCCGCCGCTGCCATGGCCGAGCAGGATCACATCAGATTTCAAGTCAGATTCTCCATGGCCTTGCCAACTTTTCTCTTGCAGCCGGTTTATGTGCCGTACTTGTATTCGGCCGCGCAGGTTCCTTCGCTCGAGACCATACAGGCGCCGATCGGGTCCTCCGGCGTGCAGGTGGTTCGAAACAGCGGGCAGTCGCCCGGCTGCACTTTGCCTTTGAGAATTTCACCGCAGAGGCAGCCCTGGTGTTCGACAGCCGGTTCAATGTCAACCGGCAACTGGCGTGCCGCATCAAAAGCATGGTAGTCCGGCCGCAATTGCAGGCCACTGTCGGGGATGTCGCCAATCCCCCGCCAGCGGGCGGCGCAGGGTTCGAAAACCTGGTAAAGGATTTCGCGGGCTTTACGATTGCCGTCCGCTTTGACCACGCGGCGATACTGGGTTTCGACCATGGCCTTGCCGGCGACCACCTGCCGGGCCAGCATCAGGATTCCCTGCAACACGTCAAGCGGCTCAAAGCCGGTGATCACACAGGGCACCCGGTAATTCTCAACCAGAGGTTGATAAGCATTGGCGCCGATGATGGCTGAGACGTGCGCCGGACAGAGATAACCGTCGACCTGCAGCTCGGGGTCGCCGGCGAGGGCGGCCATCGGCCCGGGCATGGTCTTGTGCGAGCAGAGGACGTAAAAGTTGTCGAGGTTTTTCCGTGCCGCAGTGAGAACGGCCCCGGCGACCGTCGGCGTTGTGGTTTCAAAGCCGATGCCGAGGAACACCACAGTGCTGCGTGGATTCTTTTCCGCAAGAGCAACAGCATCGAGCGGCGAATAGACGATCCTGATTGTCGCACCCCGGGCTTGTTCCTGCAGCAGACTCGATGTGGAGCCGGGAACGCGCACCATGTCGCCGAAGGTGGTGATCATGGTACTCGGGCGCCGGGCCAGGGCGACTGCCTGGTCAACGAAGCCGACCGGTGTCACGCAGACCGGGCAGCCTGGACCGGAGATCAGGCGCACTTGCTCCGGCATCAGGGAGCGGATGCCATGCTGGTAGATCGCCATGGTATGCGTACCGCACACCTCCATCAGGGTTATGGTGCGATCGAACCCGGCCACTGTCTGTTGAATGGCCTGCAGCTGCAATTGAGCCAGTTCAGGGTCGCGGTATTCGTTCTGGTGCTTCATTCGGGAACCAGACCCATGTCGAGGGCTTCGCGTAATGCCTGCAAGGTCAGCTGCGCCTCATGTTCGTCGATTTTCTCGATGGCGAATCCGGCGTGAATCAGCACGTAGTCGCCCACCTCCACACCATCGATCATCATCAGGCTGGCTTCGCGTTGCACACCGTCTATTTCACAGGTAGCCATATCGTTTTCGATGGTTTTGACCTGCATCGGGACTCCTAAACACATGTTCACTCCCTCCCTTGTCGCTTGTGGGCAACCCCCGCCGTTAACCAGTCATACCAGAGCTGCATGCCCTCGCCGCTATGGCAGGACATCTCCATGATGGTGATCTTCGGGTTGACCTGGCGCGCAAAGGATTTGCATTTTTCCAGATCAAAACGCAGGTAAGGCAAAAGATCGATCTTGTTGATCAGCATCAGGTCTGCAGCCTGGAACATTTGCGGATACTTGAGCGGCTTGTCTTCGCCCTCGGTGACGGACAGGACCGCCACCTTGTGGTCTTCGCCGAGGTCGAAGGCCGCCGGGCAGACCAGGTTGCCGACGTTCTCGATCATCAGGATATCGGTCGCCTGCAGATCGAAACCTTCGACGCCGTGGCCGACCATGTGCGCATCGAGATGACAGCCGGCACCGGTGTTGATCTGCTTGACCGGCGCGCCGGTGGCGGCAATCCTGTCTGCATCGTTGCTGGTCTGCTGATCGCCTTCCAGTACGGCAAACTCGAATCGGCTGCCGAGGTCGGTCAGTGTGCGCTCCAGGATCGAAGTCTTGCCGGAACCAGGGGAGCTGACCAGATTCAGAACCAGGAGCTTTTCGGTGACAAAGAGCGTCCGGTTCAAGCCGGCCAGGCGGTTGTTCTTGGCCAGCAGATCCTCCTCGATGCGCAGCGTGCGTGAGGTCTTGCCCTCGTGATCATGATCATGGGCATGATGGTGGTGATGGTTGCCAGGTCCGGCACTGCAGCCGCAGTCGATGCACATATCAGTCAATCTCCATCTCGGTAAATTTCATCTCCTGCCCCTGCACGGTTTCCAGCGCCAGGCATTCGCAGTGCGGGCAGGTATAGGACAGGGTGGTCAGTTCCGACTCCTTGTGGCACTCAAGGCAGCGTCCGCGACCGGCAATGTGACGTATCTCCAGGCGGGCACCCTCGGCCATGGTGCCCTTGCTGCAGACATCAAAGGCGAACTCCATGGCGTCGGCGAGGACGCCGGACAGCGCACCGATTTCCACGGTGATGCTGCGGATTGCCTCTGCGTTCTCGCGCCGGGCGTGTTCCACGGCAAGTTCAACAATGCCTTGGGTCAAACTGAGTTCATGCAAGGGCCTCTTGCTCCTGACAAAAAAGTCCGGGAATCCCGGACCGCCTCCACACTATAGTGGTTGTAGAGTGTAAAAATCAAGAATTCAGCGGCAGCCAATACTGCCCAGGTTGGCCAGGGAGACCATCATGTTCAAGTCGACATCATGGTCGTTACCCTGTAGCTGCCGAGGCACGGTCAGGAGATGTCATCTTTTGAACCATCAAGGTTCGGAAGGTGTTCGTTGTCTCCTCATTTGTTTCAGTTTGAGGCGACAACTAAGCTGACACAGGGGGGCTCAAGCGTGGCGATATATCAGAAAAGCCCCCGATCTTTGAGTCGAGGGCTTTTGGTCTCTGATTGGTGGCATTAAGTGTGTGGCTTAATAGCGCAATAAAAAACTCGTTTTAAGCCTCAAGGCGATGGCTCGTGTCTTACCCAAGCCTGTATGCTAAGGATGTCCAGTTTCTTTATGTCGACAAATTCGATACCCATCCCCGACGTTGCATACTTTTTGAAATTATCTTTTCTGTTAACCCAGGCTACTCGCCCCTTACATCTTATCGGTGCCTTCTCGTGGCTAAGTCGAAATTCAAGTTGAAGTTCAGAGCCCGCTGAAGAAAACTCTTCTGTTTCTAAAAATACACCACCCACAGAGATATCAAGCAGAGTTCCCAAGGATATTTCTGATTCTGTCTTCCCAAACCTTGCCGGCATCTTGATAGTAGATCTTTTGCCTGACCATCCTGGAAAATTTAAATATTTTTTGCATAGTTGGAGAACATTTTCTCTTGTCAATGGTTTGTGAATAACTTCCTCACAGCCCGCCGACAGGCATCTCTCTATATCTTTAGGATAGTTGCTGCTTGTCATCATGATAACGGGTGTAGATTGCATGCTTATGCCACTTTTTATCTGTCTGCAGGCTTCATCGCCGTCTCCACCCGACATGTACAGATCCATCAGAATCAGGTCCGTCTTAGTCGTTTTTGCAATTTCTACTGCTTCAGGGCCGTTTTGTGCTATCAAAATATCAACTTGCTCACGTCGGAAAAGATCTTTAGCCAATCTGACAAACAAGGGTGTGTCGTCTGCTATCAAAATAGTTTTCGAATACATGGAAAGGATGTTTTTTGTATACATGGGGCAATCCAATTTCGGGAAACAAAAAAAACGCCAGTCAGCATCATGCCGACAACAGCGGTTATCGAGTGTAGTGTTTATGTTCTTGCGTGCTCATTATTCCTCACATGGGATACATTGAATCAAGACGAAACCAAGTTACACCATGAGCACAACAAGGTAAAGATTTGAGTTATATCAAGATGTCCATATTGCTTCGGGGTGTTCAGATCGGCAACTCATCGTAATTCTTACAGAGCACTTTCAACAATACCTTGTTTTTTTAAACATAAGCCATAAGATTCAAAGATTGAAATCTTTACTTTCCCCGTTGACATTCAATTGATCGAAACATACTCGACAAATCCCATGGCTTCTTGTGCCGACAGGGCCCCTACATTCACCTAAATCGGCGTTACACCAGGCACAAGTCAAAGCCATTTTCGACTCTTCATCGTATTTATATATAAAACTTGATAAAGCAATTAAGTCTTCGCGCAAAAGATCTACAAATTGCATGCCTACGCCAGAAGGCAAGTTAGGTTTACGTGGTTCTATGTCATAATTGGTCCATGCGACTCTCGCATTGCAATTGACTGCCTTCTCTTGTTCCTGGCCTGGCAGGGGAAATGACACCTTTAAGGGTTCATCAAGATCTAATGGGACGTTTGTTTTTAGGTAAAGTCCCCCAACGCTTAAATTATCACTCAGGCTGGAAAGGATAGTTTCCTGACATGGCCCGTAATGTACAATCGTCTCTATTTTAATACGATTACGGAAAGATTTTGTAACTGGTGTTCCGCTGTTTTCTGTCATCGGCACCTAACCCGAGAAATACTGATCTTAAGGAAAAACCAACCAAGCCGACACATCATAGCAAATGCATCTCAAAATATTGTCACAATGCCTCTTGCAATGACCCCCTGGTTAATTGGCATGTCTCTTATTGATTATACGGTGTTGCTTTAATGAACCCAGTTGGCACAAAGTCAAAAAATTTACGGCCGCTGAACTCTAACAAGAATTGATTAGGTTGAGGGGGGTGACCAGTCTCAGCTTTATTTCTAATTTTTCACAAAAGCCGACCATCAATTTTTATTCTGAAAAGAAGGTCTTCATCTCGGCAGAGCTGAGTTCTCGGACAGTCCGTCCAGATAGCGAGTGGCGATTATTCCGGTGGCGATTCAGTGAAAATGGCCCATCCAGAGAGGACGGGCCATTCGGTACCTTATGATGCCAACTTCACGTAAAAGCTCATAACAGCTCTTGACCAGAAAACTATTCGTGCAGTGCTTCGTAGACTCTTCCCACCATGTCGGGAGATGGTTTAAGGGTTTTGTCTCCTTCTTCCTGCCATTTTGATGGGCAACCTTCATCTGTTTTTTTCGCGAGATAGAGGTTCGCTTTAAATTTACGCATCAACTCGTCTATGTTCCGGCCCATGTTGTAAAAGTTGATCTCGGAGTTCATTAATATCCCTGCCGGGTTAATGATAAATGTGCCTCTCAGGGCAAGGCCTGAAGAGTCATCATACACGCCGAACATACGGGCCAGGTTTCCGGTTGGGTCCGCTCCCATGGAATATTTCACCTCGGCGAGTTCTTTTTCATGGCGCTGCCACGCCAGGTGCACATACTGCGTATCGGTGCTGACGGTAACAATATCAGCTCCCATTTTGCTAAAGCGTGCGTGCTGCTCTGACAGAGCGGCAAATTCGGTCGCTCAGACAAAGGTAAAGTCAGCCGGATAAAAAAACAGGATGGTCCATTTTCCGGCATTTTTCTGACCGGCAAGACTGATCTTGCCGAAATTCTTTAACGATGGCTCATAAGTAACAATCTCAAAATCTGGAACCTGATGACCCAATTTAAGATGACTTTCGCAACAATCACTCATCACCAATACCTCCTTTAAGTTTGCAATTGGTTTCCTTAACCCTGATCAGTAAGGTCAGCTTAACTCGGTATGGAATATTGTCAACGTTCTGCATCGTCCTCCATGACACGGACCCGCCCCGAATTTTGCACAAAGTGTTTTTCTCCGCCGGGTAGTGAGCGGGTATTTATGTTGGATGAGTTGTCAAAACGTATCGGTTGGCGCTACATTCAGAGAAGCGAAGAGCTTTGGCTTCCCAAACATCATATGGCATGATCTTGGGAGCTTAGCCTTACGGAAAGGCCAAATTCTCTATGAACGAACAATCACCATTTTCGCTTCCGCGCTTGCTAAAACCACGGTTCCCATGGTGAGCTGTGCCTCGATTAGCACGGCTCTCCGTACCCTTTTTATCACCTGTGCGCTCACGGTCACCTCTTGTTCCACAGGCGCCGGTTTGTGAAAGCGAGTTTTCAGTTCACCCGTCACCACTGGGTCACCTACGGTCATGCCGGCATAAGCACAAACCTCGTCGAGCAGGGAAGAAATAATACCTCCATGAGCCATCCCCTTCCACCCCTGGTATTTCGCCGGGATCACGAGCGTGCACGACGCACTTTGCGCCTTCCGATTGACTACTATTGTAGCTTGCAACCCATCAGGGTTACTGTGTCCGCAAATGAAACAGTATTGATTGTCGGAAAAACTCATTTGTCGTCCTTATAAACTCGGATTTGTGGGAGGCTACGTCTTGGAGGCAAGAACGGAGCCTGTCGCAATCAGGGCGCTACCAGAAGAAAAATTCATCCATCGTTGGGAGTTGGAATCTTGAAAGAGGGTTCTTGCTTTTGATGCAGTATACGCATAAGCAAGCATTGTCAAACTCAGGACGAGAGTGACCGCCGTTGCTATCACTGTAATATCAAAACCTGTTAATGCGGTAAGGTCAACAAATGTTGGCAAAAAACCAAGATAGAATAATATGACTTTAGGGTTCCCAAGAGTTATAAACAGGCCTGCCATAAAATTCGATTTCCATGAAAAGTCTTCTTCAGCTGCTTTTATTTGAGTCTTCTCCGGTTTTGAAAGCCACAATTTAATTCCCAGAAAAATCAAATATACAGCACCTGTATACTTGATAACGACAAGCAGCACGTGCAGGTTTTCGGAAACCATTGCTAGCCCGTAAATAGCAAACAGGAGAAAGATTAAATCCCCTGTGATAATCCCCAAGACAACAGAAGCAGAAGGCTTTAGGCCTGACGCCAAGGCTCTTGCAATCGTAGCAAAGACTCCAGGGCCAGATGTTATAGCTAAAAGCAGCATTGCTCCTGCTAAAGCTAGTGTTGAAGCAAGCGTCATTTCTTAAAACCTCAACAAAGAAGACGTCGCCAATGTAACCAAAGAACGCTGGTCGGTCAATTCTGACAGGGTTCCAAAAGTTGTGTTAGTGAATTTCAGAAGGCAATTCTGGCAATTCGGCCTATTTGTTAGAAATTCTGAATAACAGTATTGGCCGACCGATTGCAAACAAGACAGACTGAGGACACTTTATCTTGCCCTATTTATGTTTTATGACCATTGCTGTGAAGCAGCGACACGACCGAGATTATTCAAGTTGATTGTTTTCTATGAAATTGCTGCTGTGATATTCTTACTCGACCAATTGACTGCGCAGCCACACAAACCGAGTATTGGTTCCCCGCTGGGAGCCTGCGACGGACATCATGTCCATGTCGCCAAGAATCCATCCTGTGCGGATCTCTTGTTTCAGGGGCTGAAGACAATAACGTAAGGAAGGATGAAAAGGAGGGCTAGGAAAATGGTTAAAACAATTTTGATTACCGGCGCAACCTCGGGTTTTGGTGCCGCCAGCGCACGACGCTTTGCTGCTGGGGATTGGCAGCTGATCCTCACTGGTCGTCGAGCAGAACGTCTGGAACAGTTACAGGACGAACTGGGCAGTTCGGTTCGTACAATCATTTCACTTGATGTCCGAGATCGGCAGCAGGTGTTCGAAAAACTCGGGAATCTGCAGGATGTTGATCTATTGCTGAACAATGCCGGACTGGCCCTGGGGTTGGAGCCAGCCTGGGATGTCAACCTTGACGATTGGGACACGATGGTCGATACCAACATCAAGGGGCTGATGTATTGCACGCGCACCCTCTTGCCGCAAATGGTCGCGCGCAACAGTGGCCATATCATCAACATCAGCTCAACCGCCGGCAGGTGGCCCTACCCCGGTGGCAACGCCTACGGAGCCAGCAAGGCCTTTGTACAGCAATTCACACGCAACCTGCGCGCTGACCTGATCGGCAAAAATGTGCGGGTTACCGATATTGCCCCGGGCATGTCCAAGAGTGAGTTTTCCGATGTCCGCTTCAAAGGGGATGTCGAGAGAGCAGAAAAGGTTTATGCGGGGACAGAGTACATGCAGCCAGAGGACATCGCAGAAATGGTGTGGTGGGTAGCCAATTTGCCGGCTCACGTGAACATAAACTTCCTGGAAGCAATGCCGATCACTCAGTCCTGGGGGCCGTTAGCAACCCATCGTAAGAAATGAGGTGCAATCATAACGGCTGTATGAAAAGTTCCTGTGCATCAAATGAGATATTACGACACACCGTTTAAAATCGATGGCCAAGGCCGACCGTGGTGTCCGGTGTTTTATTCCACATGGTGCTTAGGGGTCAGGGCATTGATGGTCATTGTAATGCTGTGAACACCAAGTCTGACCAGGCGGTCGAGGTGCTCGATCAACAGCAGGCTGTTGGTGGAAAAACATAGAGGCATGTCAGGAAAAATTTCTCTTACCAGTTTGAAAGTCTCGAATGTCTTTGGGGTTGGCCAGAGAAAAGCTCCGTTGAGCGATTGCTCCCGGGGCTTCGTTGCTGACAAAGTTTAATTTTGCTTCTTTGATTGAGAATGAGAGCAACAGATCGATAATCTGTTGCTCTTTGTCTTTGTTCAAAAACAAAAGCAGAATCGGCGGGTCTCGGCCCGCCTGCCGACATACTTTTGCCCGGCAGCAAAAGTAGGCAAAAGTGCCTTCTCCTGGCGGAGGGCATATTCCTTCGCCTGATTTCAGTGGTTTCTATGGGGTCGCTGAATAGGGAATCCGGCCCTGTTCAGGGGGCCTCTCTTTAGTGCTTTCTTGCGGCAAGAAGAGTAACAAAACCGAATATTCAAAATGTTACTGCGGGAGAGGACCTCAAAGGGCCTCGTCAACTACGGGGGATCTGTAGACAGGTTATCGACAGTCATCTCTAAATTGATGTTGCCGTGATATCGAATCAGACATGCCAAGCGCAGCGCTAAGTTTTCTTTTGCTTCGTTTTCTTTGTCGCCACAAAGAAAATGACGTTGCTGTCGGGCAACCCCGATGGTTTTGCGTTAGTTTTTGAGTGAAGTTCTACAAAAAGATCAACAGGTTGAGGTTTGTCAACAGTCTGAAGCCCCGTTGAGTGATTGCTCACGGGGCTTCGTTGCCTTGGTCAATGGGCATGGTCTTTGTCCTGCATTGTCATACGCAACATGATTTTCTGTCCACAATCTAATCGATATATTGCCGAGCAGCAACTCTCTGAAACCAACTTTTGCACTCACCAGATCACGATGTTGACCCCGCTCAAGCCAGCAGTTCCAGCGCCCGCGACCGCCAGGAGAGGACTGCTATCTGGGTGTGCATGCGCGCAGCGAGTTCGGGAAATTCGACGCGAATCACCTCAGCGGCGAAATTGGCGAGGAAGCGCGACTTCAGCTCGGCCCGGGCGCGGTCCATGCCGATCTGTTCGTAGGGGACCGAGGCGAACAGCAGAAAGCCATCGACCGGGATCCGGCCGGCGTGCATGTTGGCTTCGATGATGCCTGCGGCCTTACGGATCGGGTCGGCCAGGTCGGGACTGTAGGGGCCGATAATCAGGGCGAGGTTGGGGGTGTGGAGAAAATCGAAACCGCGGCCCAGGCAGATCATCCACTCGCGGTGCTCAATATCGAGCGGGCGGCTGGTATCGCGAACCTGGGCAACCCACTTGAGGTTGCCTTCGAGCAGCGGCAGCAGGTCCTGCTGCATCTGCTCGGACATGTCGGGGTAGAGGGCGCTCAGACGATGGCCGAGGGAGGCTGCATCGGCCGGAGCAATGCTGGCCAGATCGAGAATCTCGTCGTTAAGGCCATGCAGAAGCAGGGCATCTTCGTCAGTCTCGTAACCGCACAGGATGGGGTAGACAGTGCCATGATCGGCTCCGAAGATATGCTCGGCCTGCTGCTTGATGACCCGGCAATGCTCGAGGGCCGCCGCGGTATTGTAGGAGAAACCGGCGCATCCCCGTTTGGCGTCACCGCGGGAGAAGTGGTAGGTGATGAAGATCAGCACCTGACGACCAGTGGCCACCATGCGGTAGACACCATCGGCGAGGACCTCGCCGAGGTGTGGCCATCCCAGGTCGAACATGCCGCCAAGGTTACGAAAGGGTTGAATAATGCCAGGCGGGGTGTTGGTGGCCACCGGGATGTTGATGCGGCCATCCATGCATTTGAGCACCATGATGGCCGTCGGGTGTTTTGCCAGGTAGAGCTCCCGGGCCAGGTAGGCCTCGGGGCTGCGAAATTCCGAGGTGTGGCGGCGGGCCAGATCCAGTAGCCATTCGACGCGTTCAGCGATCGGCCTGTGATGGATGCTCATGGTCTCCTCCCGGACAGTGGTGGCAGGGTCAGCGCCGTGGGACAGGGGACATAATACCGAAACAGGATACATAATGCCAATTCTAATCTCGGGTGCAATCCTGGATGTCGGAGCCAATACGAGGTTTGGCGTCAGTCCGGACTAATCTTGCCGGCTCCTCAAAAAAACGGGCAGTTCCACCTCTCTCGGTGTGCACTGCCACACAGTACAACATTCCACCCAGGAAATGGCGATAGAAGCGGACGGTTTTTTCCCGTACCAATTTTGACCTGGCGATTGTTGCCGGCATGATGTCTGGTAAGATTGCCTGAGAGGGTTACGGGATGAGAGAGGACAAAATCAGGCTATATCGCGACTTCTTGACCGACAGGCTGCGCCTGGAGATCGACTTCCGTCGAACCGACCAGAACCTGGGGGTGATGGCACCGCCGATCCAGAAACCTTGCGCAGATGACCAGAAACTGATCGGCTTGCCCGGGCGGGAGACCTTTAAGGAGTTCCACGGCACCGACCTGATCGATGCGATCGACAACCGCCGCAGCCACCGACGCTTTCACGATCTGCCGCTGTCGCTGCAGGAGTTGTCGTTCCTGCTCTGGGCGAGCCAGGGGATCCGTGAGGTCGTCACCCCCGGCTGTGCCCTGCGCACGGTGCCGTCGGCTGGCTGCCGTCATGCGTTTGAAACCTACCTGATGGTCAACGCTGTGGAGACTCTCGCAGGAGGGGTCTATCGCTACCTGCCGGTAGAGCACGCCTTGGTTTTTGAGCATGACGTCGAGACGCTGACTCATCGAATCGTGCAGGCGACCCTCGGCCAGACCTTCATCGGTACGGCACCGGTGGTCTTCGCCTGGACGGTCATCCCTTACCGCATGGAGTGGCGTTACGACATCGCCGCCCACCGTGTGATCGCAATGGACGTCGGTCACCTGTGCCAGAACCTCTACCTGGCCTGCGAAGCAATCAACGCTGGTACCTGCGCCATCGCTGCTTATCACCAGGAGAAGATGGACCAGTTGCTGCGCGTTGACGGCAGCGATGAGTTCACCATCTACCTCGCCCCGGTCGGCAAGGTCGATCGACAGCAGGCCTGAATCAGGCTCTTGCCACTGCCCCCGGTATGAGCTTCACCACCTTGAGGATGGTCGGACTCTGCCAGGGTGCAAAAGGCTTTCTGAGGTCGAAGGGCTTTATCTCGGTGTCGAGTTTGTATCTCTTGTTGATGAAGCGAAGCGCTGCTTGGATGAGGATCGCGGTGAGTTTCCGCGGATTGAGTTGCGCTTCTGATATTGGGCCTGCTCCGTATATCCATAAAGAAGAGGCCCACGCGTGTGGGCAAGCACGTCGTGGGCCTCTTCAGCTGAAGGAGGTACTTTCAAGTACCGATGGTACAGGTATAAAGCACGAGATATGCCAAGTTGTGAGGCCGAGTATCTTCACGGGGTTAGGCCTTTGAAGATGTATGCGTGTGTATTTGTGACACACTTTATGTGCGGGAAATTGGTCGTTTTGGACGGAAAGTGTGTGCTTTTGATGACAGGTTAAAATTTGGTGAGTTTGTCTTTGTCAAGCCTGATCCTTGTGCCCGTTTACTGGCGGCACCAGAAAAACGGTTTCGGTGCATTGGCCAGGTAGGCGCCGCAGACCACCAGAAGGCCACCGCCGAGCAGGGAAATATCGAGAGTTTCACCAAGCAGGAGCGTCGCCAGAAGTACGCCGTTTACAGGCACAAAATTGATAAAGACAGCGGCGCGGGAAGGTCCGATTTTCTGAATCCCTTCGAAATACCAGAGGAAACCAATGACGGTGCCGAACAAGCCGAGATAGCCGATACTGCACCAGACCGTCCAGGAGAAGCCGAGGGCTTCCTGCAGGCTGCCATAGTAGAGCGCCGGGACCAGCAGCATCAAAGTTCCGGCCACGGATGACCAGCAGACGGCAGTGAGCGGGGAAAGGCCTCGCATCGCCGTTTTGCCGATAATCGAGTAGAGCGTCCAGGACAAAACGCAGCCAAAGATCAGTAGTTCACCGCGCCCTAAGCCGCCACTTAAAATTTGTAGCGGATGCCCCCTGGTGATGACCACCAGCGCGCCGACCACCGAAAGAGGGATACCGACAATACGGCTCAACGGCAAAGCCTCGCGATAGACGAGGGCAGAGCAGAGCGTGATCGCCACCGGGTTCATGGCAATAATCAGCGCGGCACGGCTGGCCTCAATCATGGTCAGACCGTTAAAGAAGAACAAATTATAGGCGAACACACCTGTCATGCCCAAGGCCGCAATCGCCAGCGTCTGGGATAAGCTGAGTTTCTGAAGTCGGCCCTCGATCTTCCAGACAGCCAACAATAAAAATGCCGAAGCAGTCGCAAAACGGAAGAATGCTGCGGAGACAGGATGCGCATTGCCAGCCAGAAAACGCCCGGCGACAAAGGTTCCTCCCCAGAAAAAAGCGACGGCAAAAAGTTTCAGATAGGTTTTCAAGCAGATCCTGTGAAATGTGATTCTGGTTGGCTGGACAACGTGGCCGCCTCAATTTGATGAAAATTTAGGGGTATAATGACATCTGAAATTGTAATCGTCACTGGAAAACAGAACTTCGGATTGGTAGCATTCAATATTGAGCGTCCCCACTTCGGGCAATCGTCAATCTGTGTACATACAGATTAAGGAGATGG
The DNA here is from genome assembly GCA_963847735.1 of uncultured delta proteobacterium. Classification (GTDB taxonomy): domain Bacteria; phylum Desulfobacterota; class Desulfuromonadia; order Desulfuromonadales; family BM103; genus CAWKAV01. The sequence continues at coordinate 231,709 of CAWKAV010000003.1, forward strand.
AAAAATGCAACAACGCAAACTGGGAACAGAAGGGCTGGTTGTTTCCGCCCAGGGATTGGGCTGTATGGGGATGTCGGACTTCTACGGAGAGCGCGACGAGCAGGAGGCCATCGCCACGATCCACCGCGCCCTGGAACTTGGCGTCAATTTCTTCGACACCTCTGATATGTACGGCCCTTACACCAATGAAGAGTTGATCGGTAAGGCCATCAAGGGCCGACGTGACGAGGTTATTGTCGCCACCAAGTTCGGTATCGTCAGAGGTAAGCCGGAGACAGCTGGTGGTTGGGCGCCAATCACCGGCATCTGTGGCAGGCCGGAGTATGTGCACTCCTGCTGTGATGCGTCACTGAAGCGCCTGGGAATTGACCACATCGATCTCTATTATCAACACCGGGTTGATACTGATGTCCCTATTGAAGAAACCGTCGGTGCCATGGCTGAACTGGTCTCTGCGGGCAAGGTCCGTTTTCTCGGTCTTTCAGAAGCCGGGGCCGCAACCCTCCGGCGGGCGCATGCTCTGCACCCCATCAGCGCACTGCAAACGGAATACTCCCTCTGGAGCCGTGACATCGAAGACGAGATTCTACCGACCCTGCGTGAGCTTGGAATCGGGCTTGTGTCATACAGCCCGCTGGGGCGTGGCTTTCTGACGGGACAGATCACCCGTTTCGATGACTTTGCCGAGGACGATTACCGCCGCATGTCGCCCCGTTTTCAGGGGCATAATTTTCAGAAGAATCTGGAGCTGGTGGAGCGGGTCAAGGCTATTGCCGATCGCCAGGGGGTGACCGCCGGTCAGTTGGCCCTGGCCTGGGTGTTGGCTCAAGGGGATGATATCGTGCCGATACCTGGGACCAAACGGCGCACCTATCTGGAAGAGAATATTGCTGCAAGCCAGCTCCATCTTACCGGGCAGGACCTTGCCGTTATCGCCGAAGCCATGCCAAAAGGAATTGCATGTGGTGAGCGCTACCCGGACAGCATGATGAAGATGCTCAATCGATAACCTATGAGGATTGCCTGGTGTCGAGGGCAATTCATTCAGGATCGGGAACACCCTGGCCCCCGATTTCTGACTTAAGTAGGGTGTCCTCGGCTCCGGCTCCGTTCAAACTTTACCTAATCTTTACAGCTTCCTTAAGCAGACCTTAAACAGTTTCGCTATACTCTCCATAAACAACAAATCGGCATAACAGCCGGATAAAAAAAGGAGAGCATCATGAAAGCCCTGACCATCACGATTCTCAGCTTGACCCTGATCCTGATCGGGTTTGTCCAGGTGCAAAGCAAGAGTATGGACAAAAACATGGACAAGACCGGTGCCATGGCAACGCCTCAACCAATGCAGCACGACGACATGAAGATGAAACCAGATGGTATGATGAAAGGCGAAGACATGAACATGCAGAAGGAAGAGAAGACCATGCGCCAGATCACAACGCCCAGCGATGAAGAACTCCGCAGTCGCTTGACCCCGCTACAGTACAAGGTCACCCGGGAGAATGGCACCGAACCGGCTTTTTCACAATACCTACTGGAATAATCACGAGCCGGGCATCTACGTCGACATCATCTCCGGCGCACCGTTGTTCAGCTCCACCGACAAGTATGAGTCCGGCACCGGCTGGCCGAGCTTCACCAGGCCGCTGGATCCTGACCAGATCGTCGAGAAGGAAGACCGCAGCTTCTTCTCGGTCCGCACCGAGATCCGCAGCAAAGTTGCCGATGCGCACCTTGGTCACGTTTTCAATGACGGCCCGGCTCCGACCGGATTGCGCTATTGTATGAATTCGGCGGCGCTGCGTCTTCATCCCTGCAGCTGATCTGGTGAAAGAAGGTTACGGAGAATACGCAACATTGTTCAAATAATTTATCAACACAAGCTCTGCATACCGGGAGGTCTTATGAAATACCCACAGATACTTTTCCTCTTAACCATCCTGCTCGTTTTCGCCACGAGCGCCCTGGCCGACAAGGCGATCCTGGCCGGAGGATGCTTCTGGTGCATGGAGTCAGATTTTGAAAAACTCGCCGGCGTCACCGACGTGGTCTCCGGATTCACCGGCGGCACGCAGAAAGATCCAACCTACAACGGCAACCATGAGGGGCACTATGAAGCGGTCGAAATCACCTATGACCCGAACCAGCTGAGCTACCAGAAGTTGCTCGATTATTACTGGGTGAACATCGACCCCTTTGATGCTCGCGGGCAATTCTGCGATAAGGGGCACAGCTATCTGGCGGCCATTTTTGTCGCCAATGAAACAGAAAAGAAAATTGCCGAGGAATCAAAGAAACACGTTGCTGCGGAGTTCCCTGACCAAGCCGTGGTCACAGCCATTCTGGATACGTCGACCTTCTACCCGATCAAAGGGGATGAAAGCTACCATCAGGATTATTACAAGAACAACTCTGTGAGCTACAATTTTTATCGATGGAACTGCGGTCGTGATCAACGCTTAAAAGCGATCTGGGGTGAGAAGGCGACTCATTGAGCCGGGCAGAGGGGCACTTAAAAGGGATTCATGCTTTTGAGTGCCCCGGGTTCCACGGAAACGCATTATATCATAGCCGTCCCCCGGTCCCCTGTTTCTGGCGTGCATTGTGCCCGGGCGATTTGAAACTGACGGAGCCATGTCCTCTCCTGCACATGAACAATGAATCGGGGTTCACAGTACCTGCTTCTCGAGGTATTGTTCCGTGCCTTTGGGCCATCCCAAGCACAACCCAAACAAAAACCGCTGCTCGGTGCATACCGCAACAGCGATTAAATGGTTGTTCAATAGTCCCTTGCGAAAGGCCCTTGCCGCTTTGCTTGGCACCTACCCAGCGCAAACAGCACGCTCATGACGACAGGGTAATGATCTGATCCGTCACCTCGGTGAAAGCCACGTCGTGACTGATCAGGAAAAGTTGATCATACCAGTGCTCCGTGACCTCCTCCTTTCCAACATCGATGGCGCGGAAGGCATGGGCCAGATTTTCGCGGCGGGTCGCGTCAAGGTTGGAGGTTGGCTCATCGAAGAAGGCAATGCGGGCACCGATGGTCTGCAGCATCGCCAGCCGCAGGGCCACGACGGCGCTCATGGTCTGCCCGCCCGACAGCTGGTCATCAGCTCGCTCGCGCAGCTCGCCATCAACCATGTCGCGTAGCACGATGCGGTAATCATCTCCCCAGGAGAGTTCTTCGTCGACCTCGGCGATGATGCGGTAGATACGGTTGGCCCGATGGCTGATTTCCTCGCGGAAGCGCTCCGAAAGGTAACCGGAAACGTTACGGAAGACCCGGTTGCGCAGAAACTTGACCAGTTCATCCTTCTCTTTATACGACTTGACCTGATCCTGTTTGGCCGCAATGTCCTTCTCGATCTGCTTGAGCCTGTCGATCTCGGTGGCAAGGCGGGTCACATCAGCGGTCATCCCGTTGACCTTCTCGCCTAATGCTCCCACCTCTACGCCCAACCCGTCCTTCTGTTTGCGTAACGCTTCATGCTCAGCGGCGCTATATTCTTTACCCGCTTTGCAGCACGCATCATTTTTGACCGTTAACTCATCCTGCAACTGCTGGAAGAGTTTTTCGAAGTTCAGAAGATCAGTCCGACGTTGTTCCAGTTCAGCAGCTTGCTGATGGTTAGCAACATAAAGGTCCCGCACTTCCTGATGTTTGGTCTTGTTCTTTTCTGCCGCCTCGATATCAGCCTGTAACCGACTGTAGGTCGCCAGAACCTTCTGTTTCTCAGCAAGTTGTTGCTGGACTGAAGCCTGTTCCTTTTGCAATACAGCCAGGCTTTCAGCTTTTACCTCGTTAGCGGTGTGACGTTCTGAGAGTCTCTCAACCTGAGCGTCCAGCCCTTTAATCTTAACTGCAACCTCTTTGAGTTGATCGTTCGCCTGGCTGGCAGCCTTCCCTTCCTGTTCGAGCTTTTCGACATCGCCTGTCAGATGCTGGCGGTCCTTATCCAGTTCTGAGAATTTATCGAAGAAGACATCACCCGGCGGCTTTTCGGCAATATTGAGGCAAGTCTCCTGAAAGAATGGACATATCCCCTCAGCGAGTTTCTCACTCCCCTCTTCAAGAGCTGCACGACGCCCTTCGAGCCGCCCGAGTTGTTTACGCATCCGATCAATGGCAGAGCGGATTTCCGGCAGACACCCTGCTAACTCATGTTGCTTTTCATCAATGGCCAGAGCTTTCCGGCTCTCGGCCAAAGTCTTCTCTTCAGCGGCAATCTCTTCCCTGGCTTTTTCGACCGCTTTCGACTCGATCTTAAATCGCTCGCTAAGCCTGCTCACTTGGTTATTGAGATCAGCCACCTCCTGTTCAAGCTGGCGCTGAATCTTGACCTGATCGCGCAACTCGGTCAGGCGCGCTTCTGCCAGTTCAAAGGCTTTCTTGCCGGAGGTGGTCTCTGCAATAATTTTGTGCGCCTTGTCCGCCTCGCTGACCAGTAGTTTCTGATGACTGATCTTCTCTTTGCCGTTATCAATACGCTCCTTGAGCGTACCGATCTCGACTTCAAGGGCCTTGAAGTCCTGTTCACGCTTATTGACATTAACCAGCAGAGTTTCCAAATCTGTGAGTTTCTTCTGCCGGTTTGCCAGCTCCTGCCCTGTTTGCTCCAGCCCTTGCTTGGCTACTTTGTGATCAGCCCGCTTTCCAGGCAACTCGGCAACATGGTCTTTGAGCGGGCCGATGGCGCTCTCCAAAACTTCGATCTTCGACTTGATAGCACTGGCAAGCACCTTGGTTTCATTGAAGGTCTTGCGCCAGGTATCGATGCCGAGAATCTCGTCAAACTTGTCACGCCGCTTACTCGGTTGTTTGATCACAAAGGGTCCGAGGAATTCATTCTGGAACGGGCCGATCACCAATTCGAACTGCTCGGCAAGCGAGCGAGCGGACTTAAGGCCAAGCAGTCCCTTCAGGCGTAATTCGGTTTCCTTGCTGTCTTTGTGTTCCTCGACTTCGAAATCGCCACCGACCTCCTTGGCCAGAAGCCACTTTGAGGGTGTGCCTACAGTCCGGTTGACACGATAACGCTCATCATCTGCCAGTTGGAACATGACCGAAATTTCACCCCGTTTTGCGCCGATAGTAATAAATCGGTCGACATTACCGACAAAGCTCTGCGCATCAACCCCGAACAAGGCATACCCGATTGCCTCAAAAATGGTACTTTTACCGACACCGTTCGGGCCGGAGAGAACGTTGATGCCTGACGAAAAAGTGAGTTCCGTTTCGCGGTGCGACTTGATGTTCTTGAGATGGATGGAGAGAATCTGCATATGTCAGCTATTCATTCTCTTGATACATGCGTTTAATTTCGACATTTTTACCGAAGTTAATCAGCAAACCAAGTTCTACAAGACTGCCCTTCAGGTAATTCTTCAGTTGCATTTCACGGATTGGAGCCATTGTTTCGACAGCCTTTAATCATGAAGTAATCACGAAGCGAAAGACCTTGATTTTTTCCCCTAATCCAGCAGCGCCAAAAGTTCATCACCATCGACGTCGCCTTTTTGCACGGCATCACGAAGCGAGATTGAAAGCCGGATCAGCTCATCCTCGCGTCCCTGGTAATCACTGCCGGCCTTGATCAGATCATGCAGAACTTCATGCTCGATCTCTTCAAGGCTTTTCTTGGAGGACTCCCCTTCTACCGCGCTGCTGATTAATGACAGATGGTTCTTGCTCTCGATATGCAGCGGCTCGATCAGCTCTTCCAGAGCCAGTTTCAATCGCTCACGGCCCAGTTCAAAAGGGTGAAAACCGACTCGACCAGTCAGCTTCAGCTCCAGCAGTGGCTTGCGCTCATCACCAGAGGTATCGATTTTGGTCATCACCTGCTCGCGGAACATGTCGAGAGCCTGATCGGCATTCTCAGCCCCTTCGAGTTCGATGGTTTCTACGAACATCGGGCGGGGTGAAGTGTTTCTGAATTCGGGGGTGAACTCGCCGTTCTCAAAAGTTACCAGGTAATAGCCCTTGGCATATTTCTCTTCACCAAAGTTGACCCGCTCCGGTGAGCCGGGGTTGAAGGCATAAGATTTCTTCTCGGGGGTTGCGATGACGTAAGGCTTGTGGCCATGACCGAGAGCGACATAGCCGAATTTATCAGCCAGCGGATGCGCCTCCTCGATCTTCATGTTGCCAATTTCAACCGGGGAATAGTGCCAAATACCAACATGGAAAAGCAGCAGGTTGTTGTCAGTGGTCACCGCTTTGCAGATGCGCTCAACGTGACTACCTGCCTGGGCACCAATATATCCAAGGCCGTAGATATTGACATCATCGATCTCGACATGCCCTCCCACGCCGGTCTCTTCGTCGAAGGGGTCGAACTGGTAGCCACCCTCTTCGCTGCGTGATGGGCGCAGCAGTTTGATGTAACCCATCTGTGACAGCGCCTCCATCCACGAGATGCTGTCGCGACGGTGGATCCAGTCGTGGTTACCTTCGATGGCAATGCAGGGGATGTTGGCATCTTTGAGAGGTTGCAGGGTTCCTATGGTTTTGGCGAAGGTTCTCGGCAGGATCTGGCCGACGTGGAATAGGTCGCCGCCAATCAGGACAAAGTCGACCTTTGCTTCGATGGCGTCGGCGACGATGCCGGCCAGGCAGCGGAAGAAATCCTCGTAGCGTTGCGCTTCACCAGGAGAGGTCCGGTAGGTTTTGCCGAGGTGGATGTCGGAGGTGTGTATGAAGTGCATGACTAGCTCGTTTCTCCTTGGGAGTTGGGTGGCTTACAGCATAACCATCGGCAAGGTGAGTGTCACCAGGCTGACCAAAGTGGAGAACAGGATAACAGCCGTGACAAAACCGGGCACGATATCATTCTTTTTCAAAATAATTGCCACCATGATCGCCGCTGGCATGCCAGCCGCAACACGCCGGAGGCATAATCGCTCTGACCGGGCACGAAAGGAATGCGACCAGGCAGGCCAACGCCGCCACGAGCACGCCGGGTCAGGGTCTGGGTCTGCACGGCCAAACGTCCTCCCAGCAGGTAGCCGAGCAGCCCGATGCCGAATTCCGGCATGATCACATTGAGGAAACCTGCAAAAAGTTCTGTCATGGCAAACCGTTAGAAGTGGATGCGCGTTTTCGGTGAAATCATTTATGGGGTCAGGACAAAAGTGGGGCCGCTATCAGGAATTTATTCATGCGAACACTTTCAAGTTAGCATAAATAACTTTCAATCGAAATGGCGGTTTAGATGTAACAAACTGCGGTGTGTATGTATATGGCCTTTTCGACTGCCTCCGCTAGTTTCTGGCCAGTATGTCGCGCGTGACGCTGACCGGGAAATCGAACATTAAATCGTTGCCAGGATTGCTTTGGCATTTCTGATGCACTAACCCTATAATATCAATTCCCCAAACAGTTTAAGGAGTTCGATGTTATGAGGCGTGCACTGGTTGTTGATGATGAGCCGTTGCTACGGCGTCAGGTTGCTGAAATCGTTGCTGGCTACGGTTTTGACGAGATCCTCGAAGCTGAAAACGGAGTGCAGGCCGTTGAAATTGCAACCCATCAGGAGATTCTGCTGGTGGTGATGGATGTCGGCATGCCTGTTATGGACGGCGTCACTGCTGCCGAAAAAATAGGCAAAGTCAAGCCTGTGCCGATCGTCCTGGTGACAGCGAGCACAGAGGCTGACACGATAGAGCGGGCTCGTCTGGCCGGGGTGATGAATTATGTAGTCAAACCGGTGCGTGCTGAACAGTTGTTTGTCGCCGTGGATCTTGCCATTCATCAGTTTGTCGAGTTGTCCTGCCTGCGTGAGGAGGTGGCCCAGTTGCAGGAGACACTTGAAGCCAGAAAAGTGATCGATCGTGCCAAGGGTGTTTTGATGAAGCGTGGCATGGATGAACCACAAGCGTTCCGGCGCCTGCAGAAACTGGCGATGGATAAGCGCAAATCGCTGCGTGACGTCGCCGAAGCGATTTTATTGACGGAAGATTGATCGCCTGGAATCGCCTGTTGCATGCAGACATCGCAAGTTGTCGGGGAAGTGTTATAATGGCTGGCATGTAACGATGCATTTTGAGGAGGACGCATGCCAGAATCCACGAAAACTGACTGTGCGAATGAGGATGGCCATCAGCTGCATCTCTGTCAATTGAAGAGAAAAGGCCTGCATGCCAAGATTGCCGTGCGCACGAATGATCCGCAGTATCTCTGTCACAACTGTAACGCTTCTGCCAACCAGGCCGAAGATCTCTGCAACCCCAGCCCGTTCATCAGACGATAAGACTCTTGCGCATGTGAACTGACATGAAAAGCCCGCCAGGTAATGGCGGGCTTTTCACTTTTTGGAGAGAATTCAATAAGGGCTCATGTCATGCTCAGCCGATTCCCTGTTGCAAACCCGGGAAGTATTCGAACAGACCTGTCAGTTCCTGGATGCGTTGCTCCTGTTCGACAGCTTCGCGCAGCGGCCGCATCAACTGCATGTCGCCATACAGGACGGCGCCGACAATCTGGCCATCGTGACAGGCGAGTCCACGGTAGCTGCCATGATCCCGAGCCTCGAAGATTCGCGTGCTGGCGTCAATCGCCTGGATCTGGCCGATACTGAAGAGGTCGACATCGAGCACCTTGATGCGGTTGGTCATGGGCAACCCGGAGAATTCGGCGCTACCGCCTACAGCGTTGGCTCCGGCGACCAGTCCCTGGGCGTAACTTGCCGGCCAGATGCCGTAAACACGGCCCTGATGCTCAGTGACGTCACCGGCCGCAAGGATGTGCTGATCCGAAGTGAAGAGCCGGTCGTTGACAATGACTCCCTGGTGGACTTTGAGGCCGCACTGCCGCGCCAGGTGGCTGTTCGGACGCACCCCGGTGGCGAGAACCACCAGTTCGGCAGGGATTTCACGTCCATCTTCGAGCCGTACCCCGTGTACGGACTCATCGCCTGTAAATTCCTTGACTTGAACACCGCACTCGATTTTCATCTGCCGTTCCTCGAGGTGTGTAAGCAGCAATGCCGCCGCAGCGGGCGGCAACTGGCGTGGCAGCAGCCAGTCGAAGCCCTCCAGGACGGTCACCTCCGCTCCGCGACGCTGCAAGGCCCAGGCACTTTCGAGGCCGAGCAGTCCTCCACCGAGGCAGACGACCCGGCAGCCGGGGCGCAGGTTGCTGATCATTTTTCGCGCGTGTTCCAGGGTGCGCAGAACCATGACTCCTTCGCGGTTGGCGCCCGGGATTGGCGGGATGAAGGGGTGTGCACCGTTCGCGAGGATCAGCCTGTCATAATCGAGCTGGCTGCCATCCCGCAAGGTGACTTTTTTTGCATCCCGGTCGATCGTCTGGGCCTCTCCGGCCAGACATGCAATCTTTTGCGAGTCGAACCACTCCTGATGCTGGATCAGTAAATCGCCCTCGGCAACCTCACCGGCCAAAAAACGCGTCAGGTTAAGCCGGTAATAGGGCAGGGTCATCTCCCTGGAGACGAGGATTATCTCGACTTCAGGGGCCTGTCGCCGGGCTTCTTCGGCTGCGGTCAGTCCGGCGATGCCGGCTCCCAGAATGACCACTTTGCGAATGTCAGCTGCGGCTACCGTGGTCGCTGTCACTTCGTAAGGATGAAACAGTGCGGCTGCGGCGCCACAGATCGGGCACAACTCCGGTGGTGCTGAACCAGGGACGATATGGTCGCAGATACTGCATTGCCAGACTTTGGCCGCAGCTTTTTGAGGCGTTGAGGACTGAATGATAAAGATTGAGAAATGAATGGCCTCCGCCCCGCAGACGGGGCAGAATTCCGGCACTTCGTCACCATTATGGACATAGCCACAAATGTCACACTTCCATGTTTTTGTCATGAATCAACCCGTCAATGAATGAGCCTGCCCATACGGAGCATCGCTGCAGGCGGAAAGTGATGACCAGCGGTAGCGGTCGGTCAATCAATGTTTGCGGAACGAGGATTCCCGGAGTGTCGGCTCAACTGCTGTGCGGGCTCTATTTTTCACCAACATCTGCGTGGTGTCTCATTGTCTCCTCCCAAAGTCGTAGTTGCAACGATTTTCCTCTCCGGGGTTCATTCTAAACGCTTTTTCTTGCCGTGCAATCTCAGACGTTCAATAGAAAAATCGAGTCGTTGCAGAAGGATAATTTTCAAACGTCCTTTGGGTCATCGCTGCGGATGGCTTTCTCTGGCCTGTCGACTTGATTCCTCATAATTTGTCGTTACGATTAGAGGCAGACCATGGCAGAGAGGGAGGGGTTGATGCTTCAGGAAAAGTTCGAGATCATTCAAGGAGATATCACTCAACTTGCCGTTGATGCAATTGTCAATGCCGCCAACCAGAGCCTCCTTGGCGGGGGTGGAGTGGATGGTGCCATTCATCGGGCGGCTGGCCCGCAGTTGTTGGAAGAGTGCCGGACCCTGGGTGGTTGCCAGACCGGAGAAGCCAAGATTACTGCTGGGTACAATCTGCCTGCCCATCACATCATCCACACCGTGGGGCCAGTCTGGGCTGGCGGTACCCACAACGAGGATACCCTTTTGGCCAGTTGTTATCGCAACAGTATGCAGCTAGCTGTCGATTATAAATTAAGAAGCATCGCGTTTCCCTCGATCAGCACAGGCGTCTATCGTTTTCCAATCAAGCGGGCCAGTCGCATTGCGCTGCGGGTTATTCTCGATTTTATCGCCACAGATCAGTCTGCACCGCGCGTAGTTATGACCTGTTTCTCTGCGCAGGATCTGGGTGTCTATTGTCAGGCTTATCTGGAGCTGTCGGATTAGTGTCTCCTTGCTGCCAAGGAATGGAACTAAAATTGCACGACACAGAGATTGTGTGATTCGGGCGGTTTTTGTCGAAAAGTCGGGCAAATGACCTGCCTGCTGTTGGCTAATGGCGGGATCTGGTTCTGAAGAGACCTCTTCAGGGGGGAACATGAAACAAACGATTGGCAAATTTGCAACGCAACCCGTTGCCGTCGTTGCCGCCGAGGCAACCGTTCGGGAAGCCTTGCAGATTATGAGTGAAAAATGTATCAGCTGCGTGATCATCGTCTCTCACAATGAGCCGGTAGGTATTCTCACCGAGCGGGATGTTGTGTTTGCAGCTAACTGGTTCCTGGGGCAACCCGGTCTGTTGGTCAAGGAAGTAATGAACAAACCGGTTATGACCGCTTCAGAGGACATGACCGTAGCGCAGGCTTACCAGACTTTCTGTCAGCACAAAATCCGCCATCTGGTTGTGCTGGATGCACAACTGAACATGGTTGGTATTTTTACCCAGTCGGATCTGGTGCGCTCCATGCGGGAAATTATTCTTTACGGGGACAGTGACGTTTCACACCTGATGACTGCGCAGGTTCTGCATGTTCCTTCCCATGTCTCTGCCCGCTATGCTCTCTCTCTGATGGCTCGTCGGTCAGTCAGTTGCATCGTCGTCATGGAGAACGATCAGCCGGCGGGGATGTTCACAGAGCGTGACGTGGTGCGTTGCGTCGCTCAAAGTGTTGATCTTTCAGAAACTCCCGTGGGATCCGTGATGAGTTCCAGCATTGTTTCGACACCGGCAACGACCACACTTCACGATACCATTGGCTTGATGCTTAAGAATTCAATAAGGCGATTGCTGGTGGTTGACGATCAAGGCGAGATGTCCGGCATCTTGACGCAGACCGATATCGGCAGAGCCCTTGAACAGCAACCGGGCATTATGAGTGGTTTTTTGGCAAAGGCCGTTCCTTCAACAGGATTGCCACAAAGTGCGATGTAATCTTCAGAGTTGAAACTCAGAAAGGGCCTTGCATAAATGCAGGCCCTTTTTTTTGGAGTACAGGTTTCTGAACACACAATGAAAAGCACATATTTGTCATTCGCACTAATTTAGTATAGATTGTCATGGCATCAATAATTTTCTAAAGATAGTCAAATAAGGGTCTGAAGGAGTGCTGTTGTGCCAGACAAACGCCAGGAGATTCGTTGAAAAAGGCGTCTTGAGGTCCGGTTCGGACTCCATCAATTTGATCACATTGGCTTTACGAGTGATATTTCTCTTGATGGCCTCTGTGTTGAATCGAAGGATGTCTTTAAGGTAGGAGTCTTTCTGCACGTAAAGCTCATTACGAGGGATGGGGCAATGATTCTTCTCGATGGCGAGGTTCGCTGGGCGAAAAAAGTGCCTCTTCGTTACGCGTACAAGATAAAGTCAGGGATGGGCCTTCTTGTGACACAAATCAAGGAGGGGCAAGAGATTTTTCAATCGTTCTGCCCGCGAGATGTTTGTATTCTCTGCACCCCGCTTCCCGGGGAAGACTGATCCTTTGGTGGCCTATCAGCCTGATACGCCTGGAAAGAGCCTGTCATGATTGATCAAAAGCAGATCCTGGATAATCTGTACGACGGTCTTTACACCGTGAGCCTTGAACGGAAAATCCTCTACTGGAACAAGGCCGCCGAGAACCTCACCGGCTACACGGCTGCGGAGATGACGGGGTGCCATTGTTACGATAGCCCCCTGAAACATGTTGACAGGGAGGGCAATGATCTGTGTCGGGACGGTTGTCCTCTGACTTGGGCCATGTCACATCGCTGCAAACACGAGGATGAAATTTTCTTCCGCCATCGGGACGGTTATCGTGTGCCGATTAATGTGCGGGTCTCTCCTATCTATGACCCGGATGGCAGGGTGGAGGGTGCTTCTGAACTCTTCCGGGACAACACACCGAGCGGCGCAATTGCCGCAAGACTTGCGGAGCTGGAAGAGCTGGCAATGCTCGACCCCCTGACCAAGTTGGCGAACGAGAAGTTTGCAAAAGAGCAAATCAAACATTATCTTGAGGAAACGCACCGTTACGCGATCAAGGTTGGTGTTGCCCTTTTTCAGATTGATAACATCAATTCGTTGATTGACAAACACGGGTTGAAGGTTTTTGAACAGTTACAGATTGTGGCCGGCCGGACGTTGCAACGCAATTCCCGGCCCCTCGATATGATAGCCAGACTCAACCAGGGGTTGTACCTCGGCTTGTTCAGGAATGTCTCGGATAACCAGCTGCATGCCATCTGCGAAAAAATGCGTCTGCTGTTTGCCAAGGGCCAGGTCTCCACAGGACAATCACCGATTTCGGGCACCCTGTCAGCGGGAGGGCATTGCCTCAGAAAGAACGATACCCTCGAAAAGGTTACCGAAATCTGTCAAAAACAGCTTGATAATTGCCGGGAAAAGGGTGGTAACAAGTGCGCGGTTGACATTCATTTTGTTGCGGTGTGATACCGGTTGCAAGTGGCATCTTTTGAACCGCCGCCCCGGGTGGCATCGATTCTTTTGTAGCATCAGGTGAATGGCCGGAGAGGCGACACATGCTTCTTGATGACAAGCAGAAAGAAATTGACCTCGTAAAAAATATCTTAAATACCTGTTTGATGATTTCCAAGCAATTGAGGCTTTATGGGCCGGGAAACCAACTTCTTGATCTTTCGACATCGAGATTACTGGATTTTTTTGAGTCATATTTCCTCTACCATGAAGCCCTGCAACTGAACATAGCCAGGCACGGTTTTATCTACGACGAGGCTTTCATCGAAAAACCGAATAACGCTCTCGAGAAGTTTGCTTATACGCTGTTCCAGCACGGAACGAGCGCGGTCACTTTTCAACCGGTTCTTGCCCCTCGCGATATTCATACGTTCCTCATGCTGACCAACCGCCCTCCTTCTGAAAGCTGGGAGGAAGGGGGCTTGACTGCCTCTCTTCGAATGAGAAATATCGAGAAAATATCGGTTCGCGAGATGTCCGAGAGCGATCTTGCCTTCAGCAACGAAATTGATGTGCCTGACCGCAACGAGCTGCTTCTTGAGAAGTCCCCGATCTGGGACCGTTTTGCCTTTGCCGTCTATCACGGCCTGGCCGGAGCAGAAAAATCCGCCGAACCGGGTCCGGAACAGGTCTCCCCTGGCAGGCTCGCCATTCTGACAAACCGGGTCCTCGCCAGGATGTCCCTGGCAAACCAGCAGAAATTCAGCAAGGGGCTGAGTAGTTTCCTGGCCTCGATCCAATTTGAAAAAGTTTCCCTTTATCGTAAAAAAGCTTTGGTTAAATTAACCGAGTTCATCAACCGTATTTCCCCCGAGGTTCGGCAGCGGCTTTTTACGAATATTTTCAACCTGAACATGAAGCCGGTTTTCACGGAAGAGTTCTTCTCGGGCCTTTCCGATGAAATCATTATCGAATTGCTGGAAAACTCTTCGCAGGACGAAGCATATACCCCGCCTCTTATTATGAAAGTGCTCGGGAAAATCGCCCGGGACAAGAAACTCAACATCAAACACCTGGAGCAACTTGACAGGGATCTTTCCGGGAAGAAAAGAGAGATAACAAAACTCTTTCAAAAGGATGATTTTGAAAAGTACGTTCCCGATAAATACCGGGAAACCCTTCTGAATATCATCCAGCACGACAGCATACCGATGCAGTCAGGGGAAAAGCTGGCTGTTCTGAAGAAATCACTGGAGGACAGCCAACAGGAGAAGCATGCAACCGGTATCATTCTGAAAATTCTGCGTGAATCCCCTGACCGGAACTACCTGAAAGGGCTTGGCGAGAATCTGGTCAACATTGTCCATTTCTACCTTGAAGAAAGTTCTTATCAGGAGCTGAAAGAACTCTGGAAATTGTTTAAAAGCCAGGAGTCCGGACAAAGCGATTTCCTTCGTCTGGAGCAGATGTTTGCCTCGGCAGAATTTACAGGCAAGGTCCTCAACGGCGTAGTCCTTCACGGAAAGAGCCGAATTGATGAGATCGAATCCCTCGTCGTGGCTGTCGGAGCACCTTTTGTCGGACCTCTTCTGGATCGTCTGGCCGACGAAGCTGGCCGTACCAACCGGATGTATTATCTCAAATTGCTGCAACAGTTGAACAAACAGGCCGTTGTCGCGGCGGCAGTAAAGCACCTTGACGATCCACGGTGGTTTTTTGTGCGGAACATCACTCATATCCTGAGGAATATGCAGGATCCCGGGGTCATGCCCTATCTGAAGCCTCTCGCGCGGCACCCCCATCTGAAAGTCAGGACGGAAGCCTTGAGAGCCTGCCTTCAGTATGGTTGCAACGATACTGAAGAGAACCTGCTCCAGATGCTGAACGACAAAGATCCAAAAACCGTCGATACGGCCATTTCTCTGTGTCTGAGGGCGAATAATAATGTCACGTTGACTGGCAAACTCATCTCACTACTGCAGGACAGCTCATTGTTCAACTACCGCTTCGACCAGAAAAAAGAAATTATAAAAACCCTGGCTGAAATCGCACCTAAACACGCCTTGCCGATTTTTTTCGACATCCTGGCATCAAAAAGCTTGATTCATCCGAGCCTCCATGAGCAGCTGAAAGGAGAAATCATCAGGACCTTCGAGCGTTATAACCGTGAACTGCTTGTGCCTGCACTACGTCAATTTGCACCGAAAACCAGCACTGACATACAGCTCAGGCTGAAGGAGCTACAGCAGAGAATGGAGCCATAAACGTGCTGCAGGACTCGAGCTTTGAAATTATCCACGAGCTTATCAGGCATTTGACCAGTGCTTTGTCAACGGCAGCACTCTATTCTCCCGAACATCCGCGGGTTATGGAGCATTTTGCCAGGATATCCGACGCCTTCAGTGTCTTTCATCGAACTGAGTCGGAGCTGCTCCTGGCTCGGGTGGACAAGGAACTCCTCTACCAGGGAAAGCCCCTTGGACAGTCTGCCAACATCCAGCGGCTGGCGCGTTACTGCGCCGAACAGAATGTCGGCTACATCAAGTTCTCAAGAGGGTTCACCCCGAATGAACTGCAGCAGATGCTCAGAGTCCTGCTTGGCAAGGATTCGATTGAATCATTGAGAACCATGACCAGTCTCCTCCAGCTTGGCAGTGTCGAGGCCCATTCAGACGGCCATATCCGCCCGATCGCCTCTTTTGAAGCGATGACTGAGGAGGAAAAGCAAGGAGTCCAGAACCAGTTCGACAACATCTCTGAAAAAAAGGATCTCGACATCCAGCAACTCTCTGCCCTGGTCGCCGGGTTCATTGAAGCTTTCCGGCGGGAGGCAAACCCGTTCCTTGCCCTGGTCCCGATCAGAATGCAGGACGAATACACCTTCACTCATTCGGTCGACGTCGGCATTCTCAATATCGCTCAGGGCATGGCTCTTGGAATAGAAGGGCAGATGCTGTATGACATCGGTATTGCAGGGATGCTTCACGATGTCGGGAAAATTTTTGTCGACAGGGAGATTCTCAACAAGGCGGGCAGGTTGAATGACGAGGAATTTGCGTTGATCAAAGAGCATCCGTCAAGAGGGGCCCAATACCTGATGAACCAGGAAGGCATCCCGAGACTTGCCGTTTTCAGTGCCTATGAGCACCACATGCGATACGACCTGGCCGGCTATCCGAAAGCCCCCGCCGATTGGCAACTGAACATCTGCAGCCAGATGACCATGATATCCGATACCTTCGATGCCTTGAGAACCCGCCGGGCCTATAAGGGTGCCTGGGATTTTTCCAAGGTCAGCGGCTTGATGTTGCGTTTGTCAGGAGCCCAACTTAACCCTGACTTGACTTTCAACTTTCTGAAAATGCTCGCTCAAATGGGCGAGGATATTGAAAGCTTCGGCGACAACCCGGAGGAATTTGGGGTTATGGAAGACATCATTGGTTGCTCATGCTCTCTGGAAAATCCACGTTGCGGCTAATTCAATAAGGCTGTCAAAAGGGAGCGGAGACTCGAAAGCCAGTGTCGCGAGTTCCATGGGACCTCTAAGAGGGCTGTTCTGGCTGGATGGGGTTCAGGGGAAGAAGAAGGCTGGAGGCAACAAAAAGGGACCTGCAAATTAATGCAAGTCCCTGAATTTCTTTGGTAGCGGGGGGAGGATTCGAACCTCCGACCTTCGGGTTATGAGCCCGACGAGCTACCTGACTGCTCCACCCCGCAACAAGAGCGCCAAACTACCGGAAGCCCTCTGGGTTGTCAACCTTTTCTTCTTTTTCTCCGCCGACTCAGACGCACTGCCTTGCCGGTTGACTTCTTTTGGAGTATAACCACTGCAACTGAAAGCGAGTGCCATGACCACAACAATTAGCCTGGAACAAGCGTTGGCCCTGCGCGAAAAAGGTGCCCTGCTGGTTGATGCACGCAGCCCGGACGAGTTCGCAGAGGCGACCATCCCCGGGGCGATCAACGTGCCGATCCTCGATAATGCCGAGCGGGCCGAGGTGGGAACCCTTTACAAGCAGGTTGGCAGGAAGCAGGCCCGGCGGCGTGGTGTTGAACTGGTCGCACCGAAAATACCCGTCATGCTTGAGCAGGTAGCCAGTCGACAGGCTGAGACAGCCCAACCGGTCATCGTCTTCTGCTGGCGGGGAGGAATGCGCAGTCTCGCCTTGACACAGTTTCTTGAGCTCGCCGGGATTCCGGCCCGGCAGTTGTCGGGAGGGCATAAAGTCTTTCGCCGGCATGTGCTGGATTATTTTGAACATGGACAGTGGGCGCCGCTTGCTGGTCTTCCGTGGCCTGACCGGTGTGGGCAAGACCCATTACCTGCATCGCCTGGCGGAGCAGGGATATCCTGTCCTTGATCTGGAGGCTTTGGCCAACCACCGTGGCAGCGCGTTCGGCAACCTTGGCTTGCCGCCGCAACCGAATCAGAAGATGTTCGAAGCGTTGTTGTGGGATGAACTACGCAAGATTCCCGAGCGATGGATATGCTCTGGCAGAAGGGGAGAGTCGGCATATCGGCCGGGTTGCGTCTGCCGGTCAGGGTCTACCAGGCCCTGCAGGTCGAAACGTCAATCTGGATGAAGCGTCTGCCTGGAAACAAGGGTCAGAAATATTCTCGCTGATTACCCTGCGCTCGATCGGCTCAAGGAGGGTTTTATCCAACCGATCCGTGCTCTCAAGGACAAACTCGGCAAAGAGACGATGAATCGCTACCTGCAGTTGCTGGAGGATGGCCGCTGGTCCGACCTGGTCAGAGAGTTGATGGTCAATTACTATGATCCGCTTTATCGGCACACGCTGCCGGAGAGACGCATTGAACTTGACCTGGAGCCGGAAGATACGGCTCTGATAGCGCATCCAGGCGGCTATTGCTGAAGTGGCGGGAGAATTTGCGGCTGCTCGGCAAGCCCTTTACTGAGAGATCGCCGGACTGATAAAGTGATTCAAGAATCTTGACCGGACAGGATTTATGAAATCATCAATTGATGCCAAAACCGTGAACTCACTCTGCTTCAAGTGTCTGCGCTCGTGCAAGCAGCCGGCGATCAACCTGCTGATTGAGTGTCCGCGCTACTTTCCTTTGCCGTTCAAGGTTGATAAACATCGCTTTGATCAATTGAGTTTGTTTGATAAGGAGGATTAGGGTGGGAGTTTTGGATGTGTTGATTTCCGGGCAGCAGATTGCGAATCTGTTGCCCGTTTCTTATTTATGACTCCCTGCTGAAACACCATCAACCTTCAAAGGGAAAAACCGCGGGTCGCGTCCCGCAGACGCCTTACTCTTTTGCTGGCCCAAAAGAGTAAGCAGAAAAGGGCCTTGCGCTACGCTTGGCATGTGTTGGCGCGGATTTGGTGTTTTTTATAGAGGGCACGTCTTGATAACTAATGCAGTGCTTCGTTGCAGACAATGGCGCGGGCCCGATTATTTCTCGGGCCCGTTCCGGTTGTCTTAACGGTGTTATCCTTCAATGTCTGTTGTTTGCCAAAGATTCAGGAAACCGTAAACAACATAAATCCTTGCTTGCCTTACGAGTTGCGTAACAAAGAAGGGGCCCGAAAAAAGATCGGGCCCCCGTCATTGGCTTCCACGCAGAACCGCATTAAATCACCAAAGAACACAACACAACAAAACACAAAGGTGGGCAAACACATGCCCTCCGCAGGAGAATAAGCCATTTTTTGCATACTTTTTTTTGGCGCCTGCAAAAAAAGTATGGTGGCGGGCGGGACGCAACCCGCCGGTTTTGTCTTTAACGTTAATACTTATCAAACAGAACGGGCAGCAGATTCGCAATCTGCTACCCGTTCTCGTTTTTATGAACCTGCAACTTTTAACCGTCCGCCAATCGATCAAGAAAATCCACAATCTTCGGCGTAAACTTCTCCGGTTCCACCAGGAACGAATCATGCCCATAATCTGAATCAATCAGGTGATATTCCACCGGCTTGCCCTGCTTGTGCAGGAGCTGGATCACTTCTTCGGTCTGGTAGGGCGGATAGAGCCAATCTGAAGTAAAGGCAAACCAGAGAGACGGACAGATCAAGACTTCTCAGCGCCTCTTCCAGCCCTTCGAAACCCCAGGCGACATCGTAGAGATCGAGGGCTTTTGCGAGATAGAGAAAGCTGTTGGTGTCAAAACGGTTTACGAAGCTGCGGCCGTTATAATCCAGGTACCTCTCTATCTCAAACTGTCCGAAAAAATCAAACTGGCCATCCCGGGCGGAAAATCTGCGCCCGAACTTGAGGTTCATCGATGGATCAGAGAGGAACGAAATATGACCGACGGCGCGAGCCAGGGCCAGACCGTCTGCCGGTGGATGCTCCGGCCGGTAGTTGCCTTTGCGCCACATCGGATCATTGTAGATGGCCTGGCGGGCCAGTGCATTCAATGCAATGGCCATTGGAGAAGGTCGGCCGGTGCCGGCGATCGGGATGATAGAGCGGACCCGCTGCGGGTAGTGGATTCCCCACTCAAGAGCCTGCATGGCTCCCATGCTGCCACCGATGATGGTGACCAGCTGCTTGATTGCCAGATGATCCAGCAGACGGACCTGGGCACGAACCATGTCGCGGACCATGATCACCGGGAACTGCAGGTTATAGGGCTTGCCGGTTCTGGGATTGGTGCTGGTCGGCCCGGTTGAACCGAAACAGGAGCCGATGACGTTCGAACAGATCACGCAATAACGATCAGTGTCGAGCACCTTGCCGGGGCCGATCATGTCGTCCCACCAGCCCGGCTTGCGATCTTCAGAACTGTGGCGACCGGCTGCATGGGCGTCTCCGGTCCATGCATGGGCGACCAGAACAGCGTTGCTGCTGTCTTCGTTCAGCTTGCCGTAGGTCTCATAGGCAAGCGTCAGTGGACCGAGCAACCGGCCGCTTTCCAACTGCAGCTCTGCATCGAAGGTGACATATTCAGTTTTAACGAGGCCCAACTCGGTCATGTTATGGATACATCCCGGGGCAATAAAAAAGCCCCCTCCCGATAAATGAGAAGGGGCCAGCAGATACATTACAGTGTCGGTATCGCGGGCTCCGTCCTCATCTTCCCCACCGACGTTCTGTCAGTGAGTTGGATTTAGCACCTGTCACCCACATTGGCCTTGGCGGCGGAGGGCCGGTTGCTGTGGCTTCAAAGGGCCGATCCCTCCACCACTCTTGATAAAGACGTGTTGCTATGTTGGCGAAACTCTAACGAAAACTGTTTGCTTTGTCAAACGGTTTGCAGTTCCTCTTCTCCGGTGATCGGTCAGGATTTGAAAGAACCGATCTCCTTCTCCAGGACTTCGGCCTGTTCCGCCAGCTTTTCAACCACCTTATCCAGTTCTGCGGTACGGGTCGCGTTGCTCTCGGCGACTTTGCGAACAGCAGAAACGGCGGCGACCACCTGTTGGCTGCGGAGTGACTGGTCTTTGGATGCCTGATCGATCTGCTGCATCATGTTGCGAATGTTTTCCATACTCGCGCTGATCTGATGGCTGCCTTTGGCTTGTTCTCCAGTGCTGAGTTTGACCTGGGAAGAAATGTCCTTCATCATTTCCGCCGCCTTGGCCAGTTGCTGGATGCCATCCGACTGCTGTTTTACAGCTGAGGATATCTGCTGCAGCATGTTGGCAACCTGGTTGACTGCCTCAGTAATCTGTTGGCTGCCGCGCGACTGCTCCTGGGTGGCTCGCACGATGCTCTTGACCTGCTCGGCGGAACGGAGGGAACTCTCGGTGAGCTTGTTGAGGGCCACTTCGGCAACTTTTGAGCGCTCGGCTTCCTCATGAACCCGTTCGCTGCCAACCTGCATGGCTTTAACTGCTTCAACGGTTCCGGTCTGCAAACGGCGGATGATCGCGGAAATCTCCTGGGTCGACATGGCAGTGCGTTCAGCCAGTTCACGAATTTCATCGGCAACCACCGCAAATCCCTTGCCATGTTCGCCGGCCTGTGCGGCGATGATTGATGCGTTCAGCGAAAGCAGGCGAGTCTGGTCGGCAACATCGTCAATAACGGTCAGGATCGTGCCGATTTCACCAGATTGCTTGCCAAGATCCTCAATCGCGCGACTGGCATCTTCGACGGTTGCTCGGATTGCCTGGATGCCGGCAATTGTTTCGGCCACAGCGGTCTTGCCCATCTCGGCATCGCGGCTGGCTTGCTCGGAGAGTTCATTGGTATGCTGTGCAGTTTCCTCAACCTCCTTGATCGAAGCATCCATCTCGGTGATTGATGACGCTGTGACTTCGGTTGAGGAGGAAAGGTTGTCGAGATTGTCGGCGACTTGCTGGCTGGACACCGACATTTCGGTGATCGAACTGGAGACTTCTTCAATTGTGCTGAAGAGACGATCAACCTGGGAAACAATTTCTTCGATGGTTGCCCCGAGTTCCAAAGTCGCTGATGATGATATTTCCACGGCTTCAAGCAGGGCGCTGATGCTGTTGCTGACTTCAATTGTTGATTCGTCAATGCCCTGAATTGCCATGAAGGAGTCTTCCAGAGCGGCCGCTTGATTGACTGTCCCGCTGCTGACATCCTGAGAGGTGTGACGAATCTTTTCCGTGGCGGTAAAGATGTCGCTGGCTGCAGAGCGGATGCGCAGCACCATTTCGCGCAGGCGTGCCACAAAACGGTTGAAGTTCTCTGCCAGCTCACCGACTTCATCGTTGCTGCTGATCTTGAGGGTCCGGGTCAGATCTGCTTCTCCCTGCGAGATATCCTTAAGGTTGCCAACAACTTCCAGGAGCGGTTGAGTCAGCGTTCTGGAAAAAAGCAGGGCTGCAATCAGAACAATGGCAATAACGGCAATAATCAGGATAATCATCAAGTTGCGCAGCGATTGCTGTGCCTTTATTGCGCTGCCGAGATCTTGTGCAATCACAAGTTGGAAAGGGGTTCCTGCCAGATTGCGCATGATCGGCAGGTATTTTTCACCACCGAGCAGTATTTCCGTGTCCTGTTCAGTAAGTTTCATGCCTCGGAAGTCAGGGTGAGAGGCTCCAACCACTCCACCCTTGCCTACGAAGGCAACTTCGACCCCTCCCATCTCTTTGATGTGGCCGGCAAATTCATCATTAAGCAGGTTGGCGCCTGCCAAAAAGCCTACAAGGTTGTCCTGAAGTTTGATGGGCGAAACGACGAGAATGGACAGGTTGCCGAGGTAGTTTGCCACGCTGGTTTTGATCTCGCCGTTTTCCCGGGCGGCGGCAATGAGTCGAATGACAGCTTCATCGTCCTCAGTCATTCGTAAGCCGTCAGTAAAGACTCTTACGAGAGAGGTGCCCTCCTTGTCAAAAGTCTCAAGGATATCCATGCCGTATTTCTGGTGCACTCCCCCCAACAGCTCACGCAGCTGCTCAGCATCCTGAGTCAACGATGCATAGTAAAGGGCGTTGACTATATCGGAAGAGTTGCTCAGCAGCCGCAGATAGTTGGATATTTCCTGTTGGCTGGCGATGGTGCTGCGCTCAACGAAATTGCTCGATTTCTCGGCGAACTGCACCATGCTGTCGCGGATCTGATCCTTGGTGAAATTTGAGAGAAAGATCAGACTGCCCAGCAGGGGGACTACTGCAACCAGCAGCAGAACCAGGAGGGTTTTTCCACGAAGCTTCATGTTTAACATATGATTATCCCGGGTAGAGAGTGGGTTGCAGAGAAAACGGTTCTCGGTCGCATACTACATGAGTTTTGCCTTGGCCGCCACTGCCGGGGGAACGGTCAGCCCTAAACGGGTCGCAGTCTGATAGTTGATATTAAGCGATATCTTCTTGGCTTCCCTGACCGGCAGGATGTGCACTTTCTGCCCTTGCAGAACTTGCAGGGCATGAACCGCGATCAGTTTGCCCTGCTCTTCAGGGTCGGCCTCTATGCCGATCAGTGCTCCGGCTTCAACCAGTCCGGGGGTTTGTGAAAAGATGATGCACTTGCCGGTTTTGGTCGAGGCAACAATATTTCTTGCCGCCAGGCCAACCTCAACGCTGTCAGACAAGAACAATGCGTCAGCTCCGGCTGCCAGCTTGTCGCCGAGCGTCCTGGCTTCATCCGGATTGCGAACGCTCTCGGCGTTGACGCTAAAGCCAAGACTCTTGCCTATTCCTTTGAGCTCAGCCAGTTGTTGCTCCGAACCTTTGTCCCCTTTGGTGTAGAGCACCCCGACGCTCTGAACCGGTTTGATTGCCACCAGACTGTCGACCAGCAGTCCCATGTCAGTTTTACTGGTTACACCGCTGGCGTCAGCGCCGGGAGCCGCCAGGGTCTTTACCACCCCCAGGGCGACCGGGTCATAAACGCTGGCAAACAACAGGGGTGTCCCCTTCAGTTCTTCCTGCGCTACTGCCGTCGCCTGGGAACCGTAAGTGACGATCAACGCTGCCCCCGCTGCCTCTGCACGGCGCAGGCTGTTGATCAGCGACATCTTGTCTGCGTTGGGGTTTTGCTTGAAAATCTTCAGTTTGTCTTCGCCGAAGCCGCCAGCTTGCAGCACTTTGATCATGGCCTCGTTGCTCTGCTGATATTGGGGCAGATCGGCGGTGACGATAACTGCCAGAATCTGTCCGGCCGCTACCGGGCGTGGCGAAGCCAGATCCGTTGCCAGAAAGCCGCCAATGAGCAGGCTTGCTACAGTCAGTCGCGATAAAGCCCGCAACGGAAAAAACGCAAGAAAAGTTTTCATAGGCACTACCACCGGCGTGAAATGCTGACCATGGTGGTCTGCACCGAACCGTCATATATGTCGTTGTTTTGCTCGTCGTAGTCATCATAGGTTGCTTCCATGGTGCCCGACCACTGGTCATTGATCTGCCAGTTCAGCCTGCCGCGCAAGCCTTTCTGGCGGATATCGACTTCGCTGATTTCGCTCAGCTCAGAGGAGCTGAAGGGATATATGCCTGCTACGCCAGATGCAAATTGGGGGTCATAGTCGGCTTTGGAGCGAATGTGATAGCCTTCGATGCGGAAGGAGAGGTTCTCTATCGCCTGCCAGGTCATGCCGAGGGTGATGGTGTGAACCGACTGGCGATAGTCGTCGCTCTTATCAGGGATCAAATAAACCCCTCCGGTGCCAAACAGCAGGTCCTGGTCGATGGCCGTGTGAAGATAGCCGTAGTTCAGATCGAAACTCAGCCCCTGGCGAGGGGTCAGCCAGGTGCCGAGGCTTAAGTTCTCCTGGCTCTTTTTCCGGTCGAGAGACTGATCATGCAGTTCGTAATTGTTGTTCTTCTGCCTCTGCAAATTGGCGTTTGCCAGAAACCCCCAGAACGGTGAGGGGGTGTAGTTTGCCGCCAGGAAGAGTTCCTGGCTGTTTTCGAACGAGGTGCCATAGGCGGGGTCATCGCTGTGCTGGAGAGCCAGCCAGCCGCTCAGTTTCAGGGCTGATTTTTCCAGCAGGCGACTGTTAAAGCCAATTTTGGCCCGGGTGATGGTCTCGCGGTCGGGCAGCTGCCACTCCGGATTGATGTCGATCTCTGGATACGGAGTTCCATAACTGTGATGCTCAGCGCCCGTCCCTGTGTTGCTGCGATCGATATCCTCGCGGCGCAGCTCGGCTTTCAGCGTCAGGCGGTTCGAGGGCCGGTAATTGACGATCGCCTCGTACCAGGCCCGCTTGATATCCATGGCATTGCGGACATCGAGAGAGTTTTCGTTAAGACTGTCATAATCGGAAAATTGATCCGTGTTGTCACTGTCCATGTCGAGCAGCCGGTAGCGCAGGTTGACCGTCCACTTCTCCCCGGGTGTGTAGGTCACGTCAGCGGTGGTTTTGTAATAATCTGTTTCCGCCTCGACCGGGCTGACCGAGCTCAGGTCGGATTTGTTCTTCCGTTCACCGATCGTAAAGCTGGCGCTGCCGACGAAGCCGCCGCTGGGAGCTGTATTGGCCTTGAAGGTCAGTTCGGACACGCTGCTGTCAGGATCCTCGTCGTGTTCGAACGGGTTTACCGATAGATCTCGTCCGCGGTCGTGGCGTCCGAAATAATCGTCCGGAATCGATTTGCGGTCGTGGAAGGTGCGGTACAGCCCCTCGACGACCAGGTCAACAAAACCGACATGGGCATCGATGCCCGCCTTGACCTCCTCGGTGACCCGGTCGATCTGGCGTGTTTTGCTCTGCATATGGCAGGCGGTCGCACAGTTTTCACCGACAAAGCGCAGCTGCTTGTCGCCTTTTTTTTGATAGCGCCAGTAGGCGAGGTTGAAGTGCGCCGGATAGCCGGGAGCCTTGATTTTCAGCTTAGCCTCATCGATGCTGAGGCGCAGGCCGTAATCCTCGCTGGGGTCATCGTCGCTGTAGTAGGTGCGCAGCATTTCGTTATCGTCTTTATCGATAGCCATTCCGTCGGGGCGGCTGCCTTCTGCGGGAGCTCCCTCAGGGACTCGAACAAAATCAGGGGGAGGGTCTGTCGCACCACCCCTGTAGCCGTTATCGTAAGGAATGTGATCCAGGTTGTGGAAAAAACGCTCCGAACGCAGCTGAATCAGAAACATGTTCTTGGTATCGAACTCGAGCTCGCTCGAGAAGTCGTCTTCATTGAGATAGTTAAACTCAAAATGGATGAGGTGAGGGCCTTGATTGGTAAACAGCTTAGCATTGAAAATAGGACTGGAATCCAGACTGTCGTACTCGAGGGCGCGTCCGGGCGTGTCATGTTCACTGACGTTCCGGTAGCCGACAGATGCGCTGGCTTCGGTCGCGACCTTGTCTTCTTCGGTATCCGAGCCCGCCCGCCAAGGCCATGCCAGGGCCGTGCCTGTCACGATGCTTGAAATAAACAGCCCAAGAACTAACGATGCCAAAACCTTATATATGTTCACTGTTGCCTCCTGATTCGCATTGAAAATCTGCTCAAATATCTATCTGGCAATGAAAGCCCCCCGGCCATGTACGGACGGAATGTCAGTGCCATGAATCGACGAATGGCAATCGGTGCAACGGGAGAAAAAGGCCTGCTTCATCGACTTGCTGCTCAGGGTTCCCCGGTCGGAATATTGCCCGTGATGCCCGGCATGGCATTGCATGCAGAGGAAGGGCTGTGAGACTTGCAGTAATGGTTCGTTGGGCGAGCCATGAGGTTTGTGGCAGTTGGTGCACTCTTCGGTGACGTCGGCATGCTCGTAGACGAACGGCCCCTGGTATTCCATGTGGCAACGGGTACAGAGGGCTTTGGTGGTCACGCCCTTGAGGTTTTTGTTGTTGGACGAGTTGTGTGGGTCATGGCAATCGGTGCAGGCCATTTTGTGTTCCGGGACCGGGTGATGCGAGAACTGGGAGAACTCCATTTTGACCTGTTGGTGACAGCCGGTGCAGAGCTGCTCCTGCTCATGACGGCTGACTTTCTGCTGTGGGCCGAGGTGCAATTTGTGGCAGTCAAAGCAACTGACGTCGTTCAGGGCATGCACGCTGCTGTTCCAGTTGGCCAGGTTCGGAGTCGATGCCGCCGAGTGACATTTCAGGCAGATCATTGATTGTGCCTGGGCCGGGAACTCATCAAGAGGCAGCAGGGTGCTGAAGTCACAGACTTGTTTCTGCTCAGCGTTTATAACGGCCAGGCTGCCAGGGCCATGACAAGACTCGCAGTTAACCAGCGGCAGTCCCGTATCTTCCGAGATCTGGTCACCGTGAATCGAGTGCTTGAAATCAGTGTAATTTTTGTCATGTTTGTGACATTTTGCCAGGCAGTTCTCATCACCGACATAGTTGGCGTCAAGGTTTCCCACCAGGATGGTTTCGTAATCCCTGACCGGGGCAATCGGCTGCGAGGAACGCAGGGTGGCAAGATCAGTGCAGGCAACGATAAGAACACTTGCCAGGACAAGGAAGAGCGGGATTCGATATCGCAAGGCATACCTCCTGAGACTTGAAAATGTGACCCGTGTTAAAAAACGCATAAAAATGGAATATTCAAAGAGAAAAGCCGACAACCCTCAGCGCAAACAGACCCATTATGAGGAAATTATCATCAAAATCAAGTCCTTTGCGACGGAATCGCGTTTTACCGCAGTGATTTTTTGACGCTATCGTAGAGCCCGATGTCGCTAAAAAAGACAACTTACTGGAATTACAATATGTTTTAGGCCGCAAGGAAGAAATAACTGCGCACCTGGCACCAAGGAGAAAAACCGCGCGCGAAACCAGTTTCATTGCGCTCTTGTGAAATTGGTGCAACGCCTTTGCACTTTCCTGCCCGGAGCTGTCTTCTAAAGTTTCTCAGACTAAATTATTTGATGATTTTGGTTTTTTGGGTTTTCTCTGACTGGACGGGGAGTCGGTCGTGCTGCTTGGCTGCCAAGCCAGCAAAGTCGTAGCGCGACAGTGTCGCCATGAATTCTTTGCGAATCTGTGCCCAGGCACCATGTACCGGGCAGAAGAATTCTCGCTCGCATGCCCCCTCCTCAACCAGACACTGGTTGAGGTACACCGGCCCCTCCTGGGATTTTATGATGTCCAGTAAGGTGATTTCTGCCGGTGGTTTGACCAGATAAAAACCGCCGCCAACCCCTCGTTGGGAGCCGACGATGCCGTCTTTGATTAAAGGCTGGAGTATTTTGGTAAGAAAGGCTGGTGTGATATCCTGTGCCTTGCAGATATCTTTTTTGTAGATGATCTCGCCGGCTGGCTGGCGAGACATGTGAAGAATGGCGCGGATGGCATATTCTGTGGCTCGGGTAATAATCAAAAGGAAACCCCTCAACCGAATTCTAGACAATATTTGTAATAAAATAGTTGTCTTATCAGGTTATGTCAATCATTTATCTGAGGCCCTTAATCCTTTAAGTTCCAGATAAATAAACTATCTTTCGGTAGCTCTTGATGAAGATTGACAGCTCTATTCCGGAACAGGCACCATATCCACGCTTGATATCTTGTGAAAGGAACTCCAATCAATATGCCCGAACAGCAGGTAGTCGGACGTTTCGCTCCGAGCCCTACGGGTCCTTTGCATTTCGGATCGCTGGTTGCTGCGGTCGGCAGCTATTGCCTGGCGCGCCGGGACGGTGGGCAGTGGTTGCTGCGCATGGAGGATCTGGATCCGCCCCGGGTCGTGCCAGGCGCAGCAGATGAGATCCTGTCCGCTCTCGATATTCTGGGGCTGCATTGGGATGGTGAAGTCGTCTGGCAGAGCCAGCGCACCGAGGCGTATGCCGAGGCGGTGGAACAGCTCAGAAGAAAGGGCTTGGTGTTTGACTGTGTTTGCTCTCGCAGGGAGATTCTCCTGAGCGCACCGCATCCCGGTGAAGAGGGTCCAGTGTACCCGGGGACATGCCGCGCCGGATTGCGGTCGGGTCGCAAGCCGAGGGCTCTGCGTATCAAAGTGCCGCAGGAGCAGGTTTGTTTTCACGACGGTGTTTTTGGCCCACTGCAGCAAGTCTTGTCGGAAGCGGTCGGTGATTTTGTCCTGCGTCGCGCCGATGGCCTGTTTGCTTATCAATTGGCTGTCGTTGTCGATGATGCAGCTCAAGGCGTCAATCAGGTCGTGCGTGGTGCTGATCTGCATCCTCTCGACACCACGGCAGATTTTTCTGCATGCCTGTCTTGGTACCCCTGTCCCGAAATATATCCATCTGCCGCTGGCGTTGGACAGCAATGGTAAAAAGATCAGCAAACGGCATGGAATAGACCCCGCTTGATTCCGAGAGCGAAGGTTCGCAATTGATTGCCCAGGCTCTGCTTTTCCTGGGCCAACCGGTGCCGGGCGCTCTGCAGGGGGCTCCCCCTGCAGAACTTCTCTTATGGGCCATCGCAACTTCGATGAAAGCAGAATTCCGGTTGCGACCGGGGGATTAGTAACAGATAATTCCCTCATGGTCGACGAAAAAATCAACAAAGCCCATTGACAGACGCATAAAAAGCCGGTAAATAGGTTTCATTGAAAGTGAGCGGCACCTGCCTTACGTCACCTGAATAAACAAATTTTCCTTTCAGATAGCATCCAATCAGAGCACGGACTGACCTCGACCTTAAGACATTCTTGATAATAAACAGTGTGGGGCTAAACGGTCGTATTTGTCCTGCAAAGTTAACCTTCCAAAACACCAAAATCATTTCGGACCACGAAAATTCGGAGAAAAAGACCTCAATATTCACGAAGGACTTATGTATGCAGCAATTGCGGCAGTATTTTGCCGCCTTGCCCGTGTGTTTCATTGAGCAGATAGCAGAGAGCGTTTAAGGAGAGCAGATGAACCTGAAGGAACTGAAAGAAAAAAAGATTACCGACCTTTTGACCATTGCCAAGGAACTTGGCGTCGAGGGGGCGTCGGGGTTGCGCAAGCAGGACCTGATCTTCGCCATTCTCAACACGACATCTGCCAAAAATGGCGCCATTTTTGGCGAAGGGGTCCTTGAAATTCTCCCGGACGGTTTTGGTTTTCTGCGTGCTCCTGATGCCAATTATTTGCCAGGTCCGGATGATATCTATATCTCCCCTTCGCAGATCCGGCGCTTCAACCTGCGCACCGGAGATACGGTCTCCGGACAGATCCGTCCGCCCAAAGAGGGTGAGCGTTACTTTGCCCTGCTCAAGGTTGCCGAGGTCAATTTCGAAAACCCGGCCGTCGCCCGCGAGAAGACTCTTTTTGATAACCTGACGCCTCTCTACCCTGATCAGCGACTGACCCTGGAAAGTGCACCGGACAACCTTTCGGCCCGGGTCATCGATCTGGCGGCGCCGGTTGGCAAAGGGCAGCGTGCCCTGATTGTCGCCCCGCCGAGAACCGGCAAGACGGTTCTGTTGCAGAATATCGCCAATTCAATTACCGCCAATCATCCTGAAGTCTACCTGATTGTTCTGCTGATTGACGAACGTCCCGAAGAAGTGACCGATATGCAGCGAACGGTCAACGGCGAGGTCATTTCCTCGACCTTCGACGAACCGGCCACACGTCACGTCCAGGTCGCAGAGATGGTCATCGAGAAAGCCAAACGACTGGTGGAGCATAAGCGCGATGTCGTCATCCTGCTCGATTCCATCACCCGCTTGGCGCGCGCCTACAACACGGTGGTGCCGCCTTCCGGCAAGATCCTCTCCGGTGGGGTCGATTCCAACGCCCTGCACAAGCCGAAGCGCTTCTTCGGCGCTGCCCGCAATATCGAAGAGGGCGGGCAGCCTGACGATCATCGCGACGGCCCTGGTAGATACCGGCAGCAAGATGGACGAGGTGATTTTCGAGGAGTTCAAGGGTACCGGCAACATGGAGCTGCATCTTGACCGACGGCTGGTCGACAAGCGGACTTTCCCGGCTATCGACATCAACAAATCCGGAACCCGTCGTGAGGAGCTGCTGATCGACGAGGTGAGTCTGCAGCGCATCTGGCTGTTGCGCAAGGTCCTTTCATCTATGAACGTGGTGGACAGCATGGAGTTTCTGCTTGATAAACTCGGTGACGCGAAGACCAATCAGGAATTTCTCGACAGTATGAATCGATAAGAGGAAACCGACTGAGACAATTAAAAGATTAAGCAGAAAAGGTTGCAATTGCTTTTAAATAGTGGTATTAGATCACTCTTTTAAGGCCTCAAGGCCTACTAATCCGCGACCTGTACAAAGCCAGGTCAACAGGAGTTGAACGATGAAAGAAGGTATCCATCCCAAGTACGAGGCGACCACAGTCAATTGTCACTGTGGCTCCACATTTGAGACCAAGTCGACCAAAAGTGGCGACATCACAACGGAAATTTGTTCTCAATGCCACCCCTTCTATACCGGTAAGCAGAAGCTGATCGATACCGCCGGTCGGATCGAGCGTTTCCGCAAGAAATACGAAAAGAAAGAGTAGAGTCCTGGGGGCGGCCCTGCTGGGTCGCCCTTTTTTGATGCCGGGTCCACCGGCAGCCACACGATACACCATATATCTCCCGCGTCCCGTTCCGGGACACGGCCCGGTTCCCCGGACGACGCGGTCCAACTTGGAAACGACGGCCATGCTCGTCCAACTTCTGACGCACACTCCCAATCCAGAACAGGTTGTGGCGGCCGCTGCACGGCTCTGCTATTCCGATTCTTCCATCGAGCATTTGCTGGAGCAGGCTCCGGAGCAGGTGGACCAGGCTGCTGCAGAAGATTCTTGACCTCGGCCATTTTTCAGTTCTGGAACATGCTTCTTTCACTTTCGGAATCGAAGGGCGTCAGCCGCGCCTGCTCCCATCAACTGGTTCGTCATCGCGTTGCCTCTTTTTCCCAGCAGAGTCAGCGTTATGTCTCGCATGACCAGCCGTTTGAAGCGGTCACTCCCGACAGCATCAGAGAGCAACAGCCCTTGGCAGAGCGTTTTGATGCACACATGCAGGCCAGCCACGAGTTATATCGTGACTTGCTCGCCGCCGGTGTCCCTGCGGAAGATGCCCGCTTCGTATTGCCCAATGCCGCCGCCACCAAACTGGTCATGACCATGAATGCCCGCGAACTGCGTCATTTTTTTGTGTTGCGTTGTTGTCGGCGGGCGCAATGGGAAATTCGGGCTATGGCCAAAGAGATGCTGCGGCTGGTCCGAGATGCTGCCCTGTGCTCTTTGCCGAGGCTGGACCCGGCTGCCTGAACGGGCCATGTCCGGAGGGCGTCATGACCTGCGGCGCGATCATGGAAGTTCGTGCCGAGTATGCTCAACTTTAATCCAGGCCTGACCTGGCTGTCTGCAAGGGCCCTGACCCAACTTTGGAATGTTGACTGATCACTATGCTGAATAAACTTGAAGAAGTTGCTGACCGGTTTCGCGAGGTCGAAGGACTGCTCTCTGATCCCAAGGTGGTCAACGATCAGACTCGTTACCGTGCCCTGACCAAGGAACATGCCGGTCTGGTCGATGTGGTCAGCAGCTATGAGAAATATTGCCGGATCACGGAAGAGATCGCCGGCAGTCAGGAGCTTCTTAAAGACCCTGATCCGGATGTTCGCGAGATGGCGAGCGCCGAGGTTGCTGAACTGCGAGAGGAGCAGGGCAGACTGGAAGCTCAGCTCAAGTTGATGCTGTTGCCAAAGGATCCGAACGACCTGAGAAATGTCATTCTCGAGGTGCGCGCCGGCACCGGCGGTGATGAGGCGGCTCTCTTTGCCGGCGACCTTTTTCGCATGTACTGTCGCTATGCAGAACGTCAGGGCTGGAAGGTTGAGCTGCTGAGTACGGCAGAAGCCGAAGTCGGTGGCTACAAGGAAGTAATCGCCCTGTTCAGCGGCAAGGGCGTTTTCTCCCGCTTCAAGTATGAAAGCGGCACCCACCGGGTGCAGCGGGTCCCGGAAACAGAGGCCCAGGGTCGTATTCATACCTCGGCCTGTACGGTTGCCGTGATGCCCGAGGCTGATGATCGTCGAAGTCGATATCGATCCGACCGATCTGCGCATTGATCTCTTACCGGGCATCTGGATCCGGCGGCCAGCACGTCAACAAGACCGAATCGGCGGTGCGGATTACCCACATTCCGACCGGCGTCGTCGTGTCCTGTCAGGATGAAAAATCGCAGCACAAGAACAAAGCCAAGGCGATGAAGGTACTGCAGTCGCGAATCCTTGATGCCATGCAGGCCGAGCAGCATGCGAAGATGGCGGCTGATCGCAAAAGCCAGGTTGGCAGCGGCGATCGCTCTGAGCGTATTCGCACCTATAATTTCCCCCAGGGGCGCTGTACCGACCATCGGGTCGGTTTGACCCTTTACAAGCTGGAAGCAATTATGCAGGGTGATCTGGATGAAATTATCGATACCTTGACGACTCATTACCAGGCCGAACTGATGGCTGGATAGGGCCGCTGAGAATGCACGGGAAACTGACTTGACCGAGCGCTGGACGGTTCTCAAGATTCTGCAATGGACTGCTGACTATTTTGCCGGCAAGGGCATTGATTCGTCGCGCCTTGAGGCCGAACTGCTGTTGGCTGCGACTCTCGATCTGGACAGGGTCGGCCTTTATATCAACTTCGAACGGCCGCTTGATGCAGTGGAACTGGCCACCTTTCGTGAGCGGGTTCGGCGACGGGCCCTGCGCGAGCCCATTCAGTACATCCTGGGTGAGACGGAGTTCTGGTCACTGCCTTTTCAATGTCGACCCTGCTGTTCTGGTGCCGCGTGCAGATACGGAAATCCTGGTTGAAGAAGCTCTGACACGGGTTGAGGGCACGGTCCGGGTGCTCGATGTCGGCACCGGCAGCGGTGCCATTGCGATTGCGCTGGCCCATGAAAATCCGGATATTGAGGTGACGGCACTCGATTGCAGTGAGTCGGCCCTTGAGGTTGCGCGCGAGCAATGCCCTGCGCAACGGAGTGGCGGAACGCGTCACCTTTCTTGCCGGAGATCTGGCGACTTTGCCGTCGGGGCCTTTCGAAATGGTGGTCAGCAATCCGCCCTATATCCCCTCCGGGGATTGGCAGCAGCTGATGCCTGAGGTGCGTGATTATGAACCGCGCCTGGCCCTCGACGGGGGTACTGATGGCCTGGAGGCCTATCGACAGCTCACCGCCCAGGTCGGTACAATCCTGACCCCGGGCGGCTGGCTGTTGGTCGAGGTCGGCATCGGCCAGGCGGAAGAGGTCAGTGCCCTGTTCAAGGCTGCCGACCTGATTGATGTGAGCCAGCGTGATGACTACGCCGGGATCCCTCGGGTGGTGATGGGTAGAACAATACTGTAAGGATTAAGAGGTGAGGAACTTTGGATAAATTGATCATACATGGCGGGCGTCAACTGGAAGGCGAGATTGCTGTCAGTGGGGCCAAGAATGCCGCTTTACCGTTGCTGTTTGCGACGCTGCTGGCGCCTGGGCCACACCGGATCGGCAACCTGCCGTGTTTGCGCGATATCACCACGGCGGAGCGTCTGCTGGCGGGGCTCGGTGCCGAAGTTGATAGCAGCAATGGCACCTTGAAAGTTGTCGACCGAGCAGATCAACAGCATGGAAGCGCCTTATGACCTGGTGCGCACCATGCGGGCGTCGGTCCTGGTGCTCGGCCCGCTTCTGGCACGCTACGGCAAGGCCCGGGTCAGTCTGCCCGGCGGTTGTGCCATCGGGGCCCGTCCGATCAACCTGCATCTCAAGGGTCTTGAGGCCATGGGCGCGGATATCCATCTCGATCATGGTTATGTAGAGGCCAGCGCCACGCAACTGCAAGGGGCCAGGATTCATTTTGATATCCCGACGGTGGGGGGCACGGAAAACCTGATGATGGCCGCGACTCTTGCCAAAGGCACGACGATTCTTGAGAATGCTGCGCGTGAGCCGGAAATTATCGATCTTGCCAAAGCCTTGCAGGGCATGGGTGCATACATTGAAGGTGCCGGCACCGATACCATCGTTATTGAAGGGGTTGATGAACTGATGCCGATGGATTACCAGGTCATGCCGGACCGGATCGAAGCCGGTACCTTTCTGGTTGCTGCTGCCATGACCGGTGGCCGGGTCGGTGTCAGAGGCGGCCGCCCTGAACATATGGAAGCGCTGCTCAGCAAACTGGAGGAAGTCGGCGCGACGGTTGCCGCAACCCCGGAGACGCTCTGGGTCGAAGGGCCGCAGGAGATCAGATCAGTGAATATTAAAACCCAGCCGCATCCGGGCTTCCCCACCGATATGCAGGCCCAGTTCATGGCGATGATGACCCTTGGCAAGGGTACCAGCATGATTACGGAAGCGGTCTTCGAGAATCGGTTCATGCATGTCTGCGAACTGCAACGAATGGGTGCAGATATCTCGATAGAAGGGCATACGGCAACCGTCAAGGGTGTCTCCGGCCTGCTCGGGGCCCCGGTAATGGCTACCGACCTGCGTGCCAGCGCCAGTCTGGTCCTGGCCGGGTTGGCCGCTGACAATACCACCGAGATCAGCCGCATCTATCATCTGGATCGCGGTTACGAGAGGCTGGAAGAAAAATTTCGCAGTCTGGGCGCAGATATCGAGCGCGTGCCGGCATAAAAACTAGTGACTGGTTACTGGGGACTGGTTACACTGTCCCGTTGTTTTATCAATCACCGATCATCGGATTCTATCATGAATGATTATCTGACCTTTGCCCTTCCCAAGGGGCGTATCATGCAGGACTCCATGGACCTGTTTGCCAGGATCGGCATTACCTGTCCGGAAATGGACGATCCCGGGCGCAAACTGGTTTTTGAGAACCGTGTCGACAAACTGCGCTTCATGGCCGTGCGTTCACAGGACGTGCCGACTTATGTCGAACACGGCTGCGCCGATATTGGAGTGGTCGGTAAGGATACGCTCCTGGAGCAGGACAAGGACCTCTACGAGCCGCTCGACCTGCAGTTCGGCTACTGCCGTCTGGTGGTGGCCGAGCCGAAAGAACTGCGCCAGGATGATGATCCTGCCGGCTGGTCGAATATCCGTGTGGCAAGCAAGTATCCGAACGTCACGGAAAAGTTTTTTGCGGCCAAGGGTATCCAGGTCGAAGTCATCAAGCTGTATGGGTCGATCGAGCTGGCACCGTTGGTCGGCCTGGCGGAGCGGATTGTCGACCTGGTTTCGACCGGCGGCACCATGCGCGAGAACGGCCTGGTTGAGGTGGAAACGATCACCGAGGTGACCAGTCGCCTGATCGTCAATCGTGCCAGTCTCAAGACCAAGCATCGGCGCATCACCCGGCTGATCGAGGATCTGGAAAAGGTTATTGAGTCCGGTCCGCGGATTTCCGGGTGAGGCCGGACCGCCCGAGGAGAGAGCTATGATTCGGTTCCTGCGTTTTTCAGATACCGATTTTGCCGAAACTTTTCGTCGGATCAGCGAGCGTGGCGAAACGATCCCTGCCGGGGTGGTCGAGACCGTTCAGGAGATCCTGGCTGATGTACGCAAGCGCGGCGATGCAGCGCTTTTTGAATACACCGAGCGTTTTGATCGTCTCAAGCTGGATGCTGCCAGCATTGAGGTGTCTGCTGCCGAGATCAAGCAGGCCCTGGCCGCTGTTGACAGTGAGACGCTGGCGACGCTGCAGCTTGCCGCCGACCGGATTGCCGCCTTTCATGGCAAGCAGAAGGAAACCACCTGGCTCTGCCGATGATGAGCCCGATATCCAGCCTTGGCCAGATGGTCACGCCGCTTGACCGGGTTGGTATCTATGTCCCCGGCGGCAAGGCGGCTTATCCGTCATCGGTGTTGATGAATGCGGTGCCAGCCAAGGTGGCCGGGGTCGGCGAGATTATCATGACCGTGCCGATGCCGGACGGCGTGGTCAATCCTTACGTTCTGGCGGCCGCTCACCTCGCCGGAGTAGATCGAATCTTTCAAGATTGGCGGAGCCCAGGCCGTGGCTGCTCTGGCTTACGGTACGGCGACGGTTCCCCGGGTCGACAAGATCACCGGTCCCGGCAATATTTACGTCGCCACGGCCAAGCGCCTGGTCTTCGGAACGGTCGATATCGACATGATCGCCGGGCCGAGTGAGATTCTGGTGATCAACGATGGCAGCGGCAACCCGGCGCATATTGCTGCCGACCTGCTCTCCCAGGCCGAGCACGACGAACTGGCCGCTTCGATCCTGATTACGACTGACGAAGACCTTCGGACGCCAGGTGGCCGAGAGAGCTGGAGACTCAGCTTGAGCAGTTGTCACGGGCCGCGATCGCCCGCCAGTCGATCGATAATTTTGGCGCAATCATCCTTGCCCGCGACCTGGCAGAAGCGGCAGCATTCAGCAACCGGATTGCGCCGGAGCATCTGGAGCTGGCGGTTGACGAGCCCTTTGCGCTGCTGCCGCAGATCCGCCATGCCGGCGCGGTTTTTCTCGGCCATCATACGCCGGAAGCTGCCGGCGACTACCTGGCCGGGCCCAATCACACCCTGCCGACCGGCGGCACGGCCCGCTTCTTCTCGCCGCTTGGCACCGAGGATTTTGTCAAGAAATCGAGCCTGATCTCTTTCAGCGCCGACGGGTTGAAACGGTTGGGTGACAGCATTATCAAAATTGCCGAGCTTGAAGGGCTGGAAGCACACGCCAAATCGGTATCGATCAGGCTGCGAGAAGGCTAATTATGAATGTTGAATTCTTAATTTTAAATTCAATTCAAAACTCAACATTTAAAATTCAAAATTGACTTATCGGGAGGCAACTATGGCACGGATCGCCACGATTAATCGCTAGCACCAAAGAGACCAGCATCAACTTGACTCTTGATCTGGATGGCCGCGGTGAACATCAGATTGAATCTGGAGTGCCTTTTTTCGACCACATGTTGACGCAGATCGCCCGTCACGGTTTCTTCGATCTGCAGATCAGCGCCAGGGGCGATCTGGAGATGGACGCCCATCACACGGTTGAGGATGTAGGCATCTGTCTTGGTGAAGCCTTCAAGCAGGCTCTTGGAGACAAGGCCGGGGTACGTCGTTACGGTCGCGGCACCATGCCGATGCATGAAGCCCTGGCCGCCGTGATCCTTGATTTCTCCGGCCGGCCGTTCCTGGTTTACAACGTGCCTCTGCCGAAAGCCCAGGTGGGGAATTTCGAACTGGAGCTGGTCGAAGAGTTTTTTACTGCTTTCTGCAACCATGCCGGCGCCAATGTGCATGTCAACCTGGCTTACGGCGATAACCTGCATCACATTGTCGAAGCGGTTTTCAAGGCGTTTGCCCGGGCTCTGGACGAAG
Organism: uncultured delta proteobacterium; assembly: GCA_963847735.1. Lineage (GTDB taxonomy): Bacteria > Desulfobacterota > Desulfuromonadia > Desulfuromonadales > BM103 > CAWKAV01. The sequence goes on from CAWKAV010000003.1 coordinate 269,500, forward strand.
CGACCCAGTTTGACCCCAGAGTCGAAGGTGTCCTCTCGTCAAAAGGCACGCTTGAGTAGGGATAGCTGATGATCACAATCATCGATTATGAAATGGGCAACCTGCGCAGCGTCGAGAAAGCTTTCGAAAAGCTCGGTTACGCAGTCAGGGTCAGCAACCATCCCGAAGATCTTCTGACCACGGACAAGATCGTGCTGCCCGGAGTCGGCGCTTTTCGCGATTGCATCAACAACCTGCGCGCCGGCGGTTTTGTTGAGCCGCTGCTGCAGCAGGTCGAGTCCGGCAAGCCTTTGCTCGGTATCTGTGTCGGTATGCAGATGCTGTTTGACGAGAGCGAAGAGTTTGGCCGTCATCAGGGGCTGGGGCTGGTGCCGGGACGGGTGATTCGTTTCCCGGCCGGGATGGAAGAAGGTGGCGAGCGGCTCAAGGTCCCGCATATGGGCTGGAATAATATTCAAATAAAGAAGCCGGCACCGATTTTTAGAGATACGGCCGATGGCAGTTTTGTCTATTTCGTCCACTCCTATTACTGCTCAGCTGATAACCCCTCTGATGTTGCTGCGACTTGTCGCTACGGTGATGTCGAGTTCTGTGCGGCTATCTGGCGCGACAATCTCATGGCGACCCAGTTTCATCCGGAAAAGAGTCAGACGGTTGGCTTGAATATTTTTGATCAGTTCGGGAAGATCTAACCTCTGCCACGGAGACACAGAGGCACAGAGAAACCCGTAAGAAAACAATAACGCGAAGACGCTAAGGTGCAGAGGATAAAAAGGACAACAACAAGATCATTATCGCTTGTTGAGTTGACTGCGGTTTTTACCCGTTAATGATTTGTCTTTTCTCTGTGTCTCCGTGTCTCTGTGGCAGATAGGACGGTTTATATGATAATTTTACCAGCGATTGATTTGAAGAACGGCCAATGTGTCAGGTTGGAACAGGGGCTGATGGAGAAGGATACAGTCTACTCTGATGACCCGGCTGCAATGGCTCGCCACTGGCAGGACGAAGGCGGTGAATTTTTGCATCTGGTTGATCTGGATGGTGCCTTTGCCGGCGTGCCGAAGAATCGTGAGGCAATCGAAGCGATCGTCGCAGCGGTTGATATTCCTACGGAACTCGGTGGTGGCATCCGTGACCTGAAGACGATTGAGGCGTATCTGAAGCTTGGTGTTGACCGTGTTATCCTCGGTACGGTGGCCAAGGAAAACCCGCAGCTGGTCGCTGAAGCCTGCCGAAGATTCCCCGGTCAGATCGTCGTCGGTATTGATGCCAGGAACGGATTGGTGGCTGTGCGCGGCTGGGCCGAAGTGACGGAGAAAAAAGCGATTGATCTCGCCCGGGAGATGGAAGGCTTTGGCGTGACAGCCATCATCTATACCGATATTGCCCGTGACGGCATGATGCAGGGCCCGAATCTTGAAGCAACCGCTGCTTTGGCCGAGGCCATATCGATTCCGGTGATTGCTTCCGGGGGTGTGTCGAGCCTTGATGATATCCGCAACCTTTTGCAGATCGAAGCCTCCGGGGTCGAAGGGGTGATCACCGGCAAGGCGATTTACAGCGGTGCGTTGAACTTGCGTGAAGCGGTTGAATTGACTAAAGCTAAACGATAGCCACAGAGACACAGAGACACAGAGAAACCAGGAAGTCGGGAAAGTGTTTTCCGCGAAAAGGCAGAATTGCTGAGTTTATAGTTAATAGGACGTTTCAAAACAAGGCTTGACACATCAGGCCATTGACGCCAAGAGAGGACTTCGCTTTTACATTAAGCCTCTTCTTTTCTCTGTGTCTCCGTGGCTCTGTGGCAAAATTTGAGGTTATACAAGAGAATGCTGACAAAACGAATTATCCCATGTCTAGACGTTAAGGACGGCCGTGTCGTCAAGGGGGTGCAGTTCCTCGAACTGCGCGATGCCGGAGATCCGGTGGAGGCGGCCGAGGCCTACTGTGCCCAGGGCGCCGACGAGTTGACTTTTCTCGACATTACCGCGTCGAGTGACAAGCGTGGCATCATCCTCGATGTGGTCGCTAAGACCGCCGAGCGGGTTTTCATGCCGCTCACCGTCGGCGGCGGAGTCCGCGAGATTGCGGACATCCGCAACCTGCTCAATGCCGGTGCCGACAAGGTCTCGATCAACACTGCAGCGGTGCTGCGCCCCGAGTTCGTTCGTGAGGCTGCCGAGCGTTTCGGCTCGCAGTGTATCGTGGTCGCGATTGATGCCCGTCGGGTGCCAGGGAGTGATCCGCTGGCGTGGGAAGTTTATACCCACGGTGGCCGCAACCCGACCGGTATCGATGCTCTGGAGTGGGCCGAACGGATGGCCGGGTTCGGTGCCGGCGAGATTCTGTTGACCTCAATGGATTGCGACGGCACCAAGGATGGTTATGATATTCCTCTGACGCGAGCGGTCAGCGACCGGGTCGCGATCCCGGTGATCGCTTCCGGCGGGGTTGGCAATCTTGAGCATATCCGCGAAGGTTTGGTCGAAGGTGGCGCCAGCGCGGCCCTGGCGGCAAGTATCTTCCATTTTCGCGAATACACGATCGGCGAATGCAAGGAATATCTGCGCGAACAAAACGTCGCCGTTCGCCTCTAGTACCAGCCGGGGCTGCCCATTAACTTTTTACGCAAGGAGAATCGTCGTGACAGAAAAGGCCTCATCAGGAAATTCTGGACGCGGTCTACAAGGTCATCCAGGAGCGCAGGCAGAATCCTTCGGAAAAGTCTTACGTCGCGTCACTCTACGCCAAAGGTCTCGATAAAATCCTCGGCAAAATCGGTGAAGAGGCCACGGAAGTTGCCATTGCCGGTAAAGGTGGCAAGACCGATGAAGTCGTCAGCGAGGTGGCGGATCTCTGGTTTCACAGCCTGGTACTGCTCAGTTATTACGATTTGCCGCCAGAACGGATTTATGCAGAATTGCAGCGCCGTTTCGGTACTTCCGGCCTGGAAGAAAAAGCCAGCCGGACCAGCTGATATCCTCTCGGTTTTTTGGAGATTAGAGTTTATGAGTATTCAGGACCAATTGCTCGAAGCAATGAAGGTGGCGATGAAGGCCAAGGATAGTCTGCGGCTGAGCACGATCCGCATGGCTCGCACCGCTCTGAAAAACGCCGAAATCGAAGCGCGTCAGGAACTTGATTACGATGCGGCAGTCAAGATACTTTCCACCCAGGTCAAACAGCGGCGCGAAGCAGCCGACGCCTACCGGGCGACCCGCCCGGAGTTGGCCGAAAAAGAAGAGCTGGAACTGGCCGTGTTGCAGGAGTTCCTGCCTGCCCAGTTAAGTGAAACCGAACTTGAGGCGCTGATTGTTGCAGGCGGTCGCCGAGAGTGGCGCCAGTTCCATGCGGGATATGGGTGCGGTCATGAAGCTGGTCACGCCGCAGACCACCGGCCGTGCCGACGGCAAGCTGGTCAGTGAACTGGTTCGCAAGAAGCTGGCGGGGTAATATCACCTTGATCACGGGTAAGGAGGTCGGAGTCAAAGATGAACGGCATTGATATTGCCATCCTTGTCATCCTCTGCGGCTTTTTGCTGAAGGGGTTGCTGCGCGGCCTGCTCAAGGAAGTCTGTTCTTTGGCAGGCCTTTTTGTCGGTGCTTTCCTGGCGTTTCGTTATCATGGCCCTCTGGCTGATTCTCTTCTGAAGCCGGTTGATCTGCCCGCCCAGGTTGCGGTGGCGATTACTTTTACAGTGCTGTTTCTGGCGACCATGGTCTTTTTCCTGGTGCTCGGTTTCCTTTTGTCGCGCTTTGTGAAACTGCTTTTTCTCGGTGGATTCAATCGCCTGATCGGCGGAGTGTTCGGTTTGTCTCAAGGCGTTCTGTTGCTGGCGGTCGTGGTCTTTGCCCTGTCTTTGCGGCCGTTGCCCTGGGGGATGGACAAGGTTATGAAAGACGCCTACCTGGCTCCGCCTTTTGTTGACCTGGGCGGAGCGGTTCTGGAGGGGAGCCAGCGTGTTTTGAAATGACAGTGAGACAGGTCGGGTTCGTCACTCAAAACGACAGCAGACAGTCTGGTTCAGCTCGAATTTGCCAAGGTCGTCGCCCTGGTGGTCGGTCAAGACCCAGACCCCTTATGGTCGTGCTCTGGCGGCTGCCCTTACCCCTTTTTGCGAACGCGACCAGATTGAAGACGCGCTTGCAGGAGGCAGCGGAGGCCGGTCGACTGCTTCAGGAAGATGGGCCCTCTGTCGCTCGGTTCCGGCCTCGATCTGCTGCCACACCTGGCGCGACTGCAGACCGAAGGCCTCAGTCTGGAACCCGAGATCCTGCGTGATGTTCAGGCGGCTCTTGAGGCGGCGTCGGCGTGCCGACAACAGTTGCTGAACAGTGATGCCTGTCCTCGCCTGCAGGCCTTTGCCAGACAGTTGACCTGTGTTGCCGGAGTTGCTCGCGGAGATCCGACGCAGTATCGGCCCGCGTGCGGAAATCCTTGATTCGGCATCTTTTGAACTGGCTGACCTGCGTGACGGCCTTAAAGGTGAGCGCAACCGGGTCAAGCGTCAGCTTGAGCGACTGTTGCAGGACGAGAAATTTCAAGGGGTTTTTCAGGAATCGCTGATTACCGACCGCAACGGGCGCTACGTGCTGCCGGTGCGGGCCGATCACAGTGGTCGACTGAAAGGCTTTGTCCATGACATCTCGGCCAGTGGCCAGACTCTCTATGTCGAGCCGGCGGTTACCCTGGAAAGTAACAACCGCGTCCAGACGCTGGTTCATAAGATTGCACGTGAAGAAGAGCGGATCCTGGCGCGATTGACCTCCAGCGTTCGTGAAGAGCGGCATGCTCTGGCTGACAATCAGGCTATTCTGGCCCGGCTTGATCTGCGCCAGGCGATTGCCCGCCTGACTGTCGATCTCGATGGCGTGGTTCCAGAGTTGACAGATGAACCGTCTCTTGCCCTGCGCGACGCCCGCCATCCTTTGCTGGTTGCTGCCGCGCGGGCCAAGCCGGAGCGCTCCGGGTGGTGCCGATTGATCTGCGTTTGCCGGAAGAGTGTCATACCCTGATTATCAGCGGGCCGAACACCGGCGGTAAAACGGTGGCGCTCAAGACGGCCGGTCTGCTGGTTCTCATGGTGCGGGCAGGCTTGCCGATTCCCGTGTGCACCGGGCAGTCGGCTTTTCCCTTTCGCTCCGGTGATGGCGGATATCGGCGACGAACAGAGTATCGAGCAGAGTCTTTCTACCTTTTCCGGGCACCTGCTGCGTTTGCGCAATATCCTGGAACACGCCGATCGTGAGACTCTGGTGTTGATGGACGAGTTGGGCACCGGTACCGACCCTGGTGAAGGCTCGGCGCTGGCGCTGGCCGCGGTCGATCGCCTGCGTCAGGTCGGCGCACGTGTTCTTGCGACGACGCACCTGCACGTCGTCAAGGGTTATGCGCAGCTCGATGATCAGGTGGAGAACGCCGCGGTGGAGTTCGACACGGAAACCCTGCAGCCGACTTATCGGTTGCATTACGGCATCCCCGGCGCCAGTCATGCGTTCACCATCGCCCGGCGGATCGGCTTGCCGGAAGAGGTTTTGGCCGCCGCTGAAAATTATCTGGGGCAGGGCGAGCGCGAAGGTGTCGCCATTATCGAGCGGCTGCAGACCTTGCGAGGCGACTCTGGATGAAGAGTTGCTGACAGCCCAGCGATTGCGCGCTGCTGCCGAGGAGGAGAAACAGACGCCTGCACCTCGAACGTGAGGAGATGGAGTCCCGGCGCCGGATGATCCTCGATGAGGCCCGCCAGCAGGGAGCTGCAAATGCTGGCTGCCGCAGAAGACAAACTACAGGGATTGTTCCGCCAGATCCCGGAGGGAGAGGTGCCGTCCAGGCAGCGCGCGGCGATTGACCACCGCCGTCAGGGCACTGCATGAGCTCTTGCCGGAGCCGTTGCCGCAAGGGCCCTGAGCAGGTTCCGGAAGAGATCGCCGTCAGGGAAAAGCTTTATGTGCCGGCGCTGGGGATTGAAGCTGAAGTCATCCGCGTCGATGGTGATCGGATTGAATTGCTGGCCGGTGGCAAGAAGCTGCGTCAGCCCCGTTCGGCGCTACGCCAGTTCCAGCCCCGTCGTTATGCCGGACATCAAAAACCGGCACCGCGGATTCGCGATCGGGTCGAGCGCAAGGCTTTTCTGCCGCGCCTGGTGCTGGTTGGCAAGCGGGTCGAAGAGGCCCAGAGATGCTTGACCGCTTTCTTGATGAAGCGTTGCTGCATGGTGAAGAGAATCTGGAGATTGTGCACGGCGCCGGTCAGGGTGTGTTGCGCAAGGCCGTCAGGGAGTTCCTGGCTGCACGACGAGGAGGTGGCTGTCTTTCAGGCCGCCGGTGCCGAGCAGGGTGGTGATAATGTGACACTTGTGGAGTTGCGACACTGATGGGACGCATAGCTGACGACAAAATCGAGGAGATCCGCGACCGCAGCGATATCGTCGAGGTGATCTGCCGGATATCTGCCTCTCAAGCGCTCCGGCGTCAATCACCAGGGTCTCTGTCCCTTTCATCAGGAAAAAAGTCCTTCGTTCAACGTCAATTCGGCTCGCCAGATCTTCCACTGTTTCGGTTGCGGGGTCGGCGGCAATGTCTTCTCTTTTCTGATGCGAATGGAGGGCTTGAGCTTCCCGGATGCTGTCAGACGGCTCGGCGAAAAGGTCGGCGTCGAGGTTGAGGAAGAGGCCGTTTCTCCAGAGGAGATCCGTCGTCGTGAGGAGCGGGAGCGGCATGTTGCGGATCAACGAAGTCGCCGGGAGCTTCTATCATCAGATGTTGCTGGAGGATGAAGCCGGAGCGCCCGGTCGACGCTATCTGCGCCAGCGCGGTTATGAAGGTGAAACCGTACGAACCTTTCAGCTTGGTTTTGCTCCGGAGGGTTGGGAGTGTTCTGGAAAAGCATCTGGTGGAGAAAAATTTTTCAACGGATGACGATGTCCGCAAGTCGGGGCTGGTTCGTCCCGACAAACAGGAGCCGGGGTTATTACGAGCTGTTCCGCAATCGGCTGCTTTTCCCGATTCACGACCTGCAAGGGCGGATGGTGGCTTTTGGCGGTCGGGTTCTGGATGATAGCCTGCCGAAATATATCAATTCTCCTGAGACCGACGTCTATCACAAGGGTCAGACTCTTTATGGCCTTTACCAGGCGCGTGATGCCATGCGGCATAGCGGTGAGGCACTGGTTGTCGAGGGCTACTTTGATGTGCTGGCTCTGCATCGGGCCGGTTTCTGCCGGAGCGGTGGCGACCTGCGGCACGGCGCTGACCGCTGATCATGCCCGGCTGCTGAAACGCTATGCCGACAAGGTCCTGCTGATTTTCGATGCAGATGCCGCCGGGCGGAAGGCGACTTTTCGTGCCATGGACGCCCTGCTGCCGGTCGGCCTGTCGGTCAGTGTGGTGACCATGCCTCGCCGGGGAGGATCCGGATTCACTGCTCAAGACCGAGGGAGAAGAGGGTTTCCGTAATTGTCTGGATGCTGCTCGCCCGGTTCTGGAGGTTTTTATCGAAGAGCAGTTGCGCATCAATGACCAGAGCGTCGAAGGTCGTGCGCGCGCCGCTGAACAGGCTCTTGAGACGTATTCGTCGCTTGCCGGGCGACCTGGAACGCAGTCTTTATCTGAAACGCCTGGCAGCCTTGACCAACCTTGATGTTGAGCTGTTGCAGTCGAAGGTGCGTGGTGGCGCTGTCGCTCAAGCCTCAGGTGCGTCGTGCGGCAGCTCCGTCACCCGCCAGCACGTCTCCCGTCGACAGAGACAGGACAAACCCAGAAATACCTGCTACGCTTAATGCTGGTGGATGATCAACAGCGTCGCCGGGTCCGTGAAGAGGGCACCGAGGGAGCTTTTCCTTGATGAACTTTTTCGCGGGGTGGCGGATTACCTGCTGGACTGTGAAGATGAGGACGGCCGTTTGCCGGAGAATCTGGTTGATGCCTCCCTCGATGAGGCGCAGCAGTCGCTTTTGGCCAGTCTGGTTTTTCAGGAAGATGAAGTGGGCGGACAACCCCGAAAAGATTTTTACCGATTGTCGCCGAGCGACCAGTAACTATCTGTTGAAACAGCGTTTGCAGAGAGATTCGATCGGCTCGAGGACGAAGCGCAGCAGCAATAATGATGACGCGGCGCTGATGAAGTGTCTGCGAGAGCGAATGGAAATTAACCAGAAACTTAAAAAAAAGCTTTGAAAAATAAAGGGTTTGCCCATATAATCCAAAGCTTGTCCAAAAAATGCCCGTCTGAAAGCTTCTCGAGCTTGATGAGCTTTGGCGGGTCACTGATAATTGACAGCTCTTAGCTTGGATAAGTACCCTCGAGGGGAGTATTGATGGCCAAAAAGACCAGTATCGAAGAAGTTCAACAGCTGATCGACCTCGGCAAGGAAAAGGGTTTCTGACCTACGACGAGGTGAACGATATTCTGCCTGCCGATATGGTTTCTTCTGAACAGATTGATGATGTCATGAGCATGTTCGGAGAAATGGATATCGAAGTGGTTGATGCGGAGCAGAAAACCACGTCAACCAAGGACAAACAGCGCGATTCCTCATCCATGGCGACGATAGTGATGAAGAAGCGGAGTTTGACGCAGATGTCATGGGCCGCACCAGTGATCCTGTCCGGATGTATCTGCGTGAAATGGGCCAGGTCTCTCTGCTGACTCGTGAGGGCGAAGTTGAAATCGCCAAGCGGATCGAAGAGGGTGAAGCTCTGGTTGCGCGGGTGATCGTCAAGACTCCGATCGCTTTTATGGAAGTCGTCAACCTTGGCGAGCGTCATCTGAAAGGTCAAATCAGTATTGCCGAAATCACCAAGGACTATGATGAAGAAGAGGGCGCCGAGGCAGAAGAACGTCACCGGGCACGGGTCGTCGCCCTGATCGCGGAGATCAAGCTCCGTTATGAGCGTTTCATGGCTTTGCGTGATGAAGCCGCTGTTGCCAACCAAGACTGCGCGCAAGCCTCTTGATAAAGAGATGGAAACGCTCAAGGCTGGAAATGGGCGATCTGATGATTCAGATCCGCCTCAAGGATTACCAGATTGCCAAGATTGTCGATCGTCTCAAGGAACTGGCCAAACAGGTAAAAAAAGCCAAAGAAGAGATCAAGGCCTGCGAAGAAGCTCTCGGTCGCCCTTATGACGAAATCAGCAAGATGCTGCGCAGGATGCGCAAGAGTGAAAAAGACGCCCGTGCCGTTGCCGAAGAACTCCGACGACCGATGGATACCCTGCTGGTCGTCGAGAAGCGCCTGAAGGGAACCGATCGTAAATTCACCAAGGTCGAAGAAGAATCCGGCTTTGCCCCCGAAGAGCTGCTTGAGTCCCTCAAGGAAGTCAATAAAGGCGAGTGGCGGGCCAAGCAGGCCAAGACCGAACTGGTTGAAGCCAATCTGCGCCTGGTGGTTTCCATCGCCAAGAAATACACCAATCGTGGTCTGCAATTTCTCGATCTGATTCAGGAAGGGAATATCGGCCTGATGAAGGCCGTTGATAAATTTGAGTACCAGCGTGGTTACAAGTTCTCTACCTATGCCACCTGGTGGATTCGTCAGGCGATTACCCGCGCGATCGCCGATCAGGCACGGACCATCCGTATCCCGGTGCACATGATCGAAACGATCAACAAGCTGATCCGCACCAGTCGGCAACTGGTCCAGGAGATCGGTCGTGAGCCGGTTCCCGAAGAGATTGCCGAGCGTATGGAACTGCCCCTCGAAAAGGTTCGCCGGGTGTTGAAGATTGCCAAGGAACCGATCAGTCTGGAAACTCCGATCGGCGAAGAAGAAGATTCCTCTCTGGGTGATTTCATTGAAGACAAAGGAGTCATCTCCCCACTCGAAGCCGTTATCAAGGGCAATCTCTCCGATCAGACTGCCAAGGTTCTGGCAACTTTGACGCCTCGTGAAGAGCGGGTTCTGCGCATGCGCTTCGGTATCGGTGAGAAATCGGACCACACCCTGGAAGAAGTCGGCCAGGATTTTGCTGTTACCCGGGAGCGTATCCGGCAGATTGAAGCCAAGGCGCTACGCAAGCTGCGCCATCCGAGTCGGGCCAAACGACTGAAGAGCTTTATGGAGACCAACAGCAATAACTAGCCTGTTTCCGAACGGGAACCCGCTTGCTGTGATTTTGTCGAGGAAAGAGGTCGGGCACTGGAAAGTGATTGACAGCAAAGATTGTGCAACATACACTTTTGCCATGAACTTATGCGGGCCCATAGCTCAGTTGGAAGAGCCACCGGCTCATAACCGGTCGGTCCCAGGTTCGAACCCTGGTGGGCCCACCACCCGCCTGAAGGCCATGATTGAAATGTACTGGTTAACATAGATCTACAAAGTTAAAAAGAGTGCAGCCAAAAACCAGGCTGCACTCTTTTTACATACAGGCGAAGGCACAACTTCAGAGAGGAAAATGGCAAAACAAGCACAACGCATACAGGATCTGGTCGGTCTGGTTCATAAACTTTATGCTCCGGACCTTGCTGAAGATTGGGACAATGTCGGCCTGCAGGTCGGCGACCCCGGAGCTCCGCTTGAACGGGTCATGGTGGCACTCGATCCCTGCCTCTCTGCCGTTCAGGCCGCACGGGACGCCGGAGCCCAGGCGCTGGTCACTCATCATCCGCTGCTGTTTCGTCCGATCAAACGTTTGACTCCTGAGGATGCCGTTGGGCAGGCTCTCTGGACGGCGGTGCGTGACGGCGTAGCTATCATAAGTGCCCATACTAATCTGGATTGTGCCGTCGATGGTCTTAACAGCTGGTTGGCAGGACGACTGGGCGTGCTGCAAAGTGCTCCTCTGCAGCCGGTTGCCGGTGATTATCTCAAGCTGATAGTGTTCATTCCTGCCGGACATGAACAAAGTGTTGCCGATGCACTTTTCTCGGCAGGTGCCGGACAGATCGGCGCTTACGATGAATGCTCTTTCCGCAGCCGTGGTGAAGGAACTTTCCGCCCCGGTCAGGGGACAAAGCCCTTTGTCGGTGAGATTGGGCAGACTGAAACTGTCGACGAAATTCGTCTCGAAACGATCGTTCCCAAGCGCAAGCTGTCCCGTGTCCTGGAAAAGATGCAGAAGGCCCATCCCTACGAAGAGGTTGCTTACGACCTTGTACCATTGCAGAACCAGGTACCAGGCGCGGGGTTGGGGAGGATCGGCAGGCTGGAACAGGCGACGACCCTGGATGTCTTTGCCGGCAGAGTCAAAGATGCGCTCGGTTGCGACCATCTGCGCCTGACCGGCTCAGCGGATCGCACCGTTCACAAGGTTGCTCTCTGCGGCGGTAGTGGTGCCGGTCTGTTACAAACCGCCCATCGTCAGGGGGCCGATGTACTGGTTACGGGTGATGTCAAATATCATGATGCCCGTCAGGCTGAAGAGCTGGGCATTGCCTTGATAGATGCCGGACATTTTGCCACAGAAAAGCTGATGATCGAGCAGGTTGCAGACGCATTGCAAAGGGCTGCACGGCAACGTCATTGGGAGATTGTTTTCGATACCTACACCGGAGAGCAGGATCCTTTCCGGTTCTACTAATTCTGTCTCCGTGAGGAAACGGTGAATCTTCAATCGCCGCCAACTTACAGACCACGGTCAAAACGAACTCGGCTGTTCAGGCAGTCGATACAAAATACAGGAGGCGTTTATCGTGCAGAAGCAGTTGCAGTTACTGCGAGACTTGCAGGAGTTGGACACAGAAAAGAAGGTTGTTGAGAAAGAACAACAGACCGGTCTCAATGAACAGAAGGTTTTTAAGGTCGAGCTTGACCGTCTACAGGCGATGGTTGACAGTCTGGCCGAAGAGATCAGTGTTCTTGAGGATGAAAAAGCCGCGCTGGTCAAAGCCATGACCCTTGAACAGGAAAATATCAAGCGTTCGGAAGGTCGCCTGCCCCAGATTAAAACGCAGAAGGAATATGTTGCCGTACTCAAGGAAATCGATACCGCTAAAAAACTGAGTAAAGAGTTACAGGCGAATATTGACGCCAAAAATGAAAGCCTGACGTCTCTTTCTGCTGACAAGGCAGAGAAAGACAGTGAGCTGGCGAAGAGTACTGAACAAGCCAATGTCCGTTGCGCAGAGATCGAGGCCTCCCTGATTGCTATAAATGCGCAGCTTGCAGAGAGGGGGCGTCAGAGACAGATCCTGCTCGATGAATTGCCAAAAAGTTTGCGTAATCGTTATGAGCTCCTGATGGCCAGGCGTGCCGGGGTGGCTGTCGTAGAAGCTCGAGGAGGCGCCTGCCTCGGTTGTCATATGCACCTTCCGCCGCAGATGTACAACAGCCTCTTCATTGCCAATGAAATCCAGCCCTGTCCGCACTGCAGCCGACTGCTTTTCGTGACAGTCCAGGACTGAAATTCTGACAATCTGATGTGGTCGGAGAAGACCAGACGATCGCTGCCCACCTTCGCTACCGCTATGCGGTAGCTTCGGCGGGGGGAGGAAAGTCCGGGCTCCACAGGGCAGGATGGTCCTTAACGGGGACCGGGGGTGACCCCAGGGAAAGTGCCACAGAGAGAAGACCGTCCGCCGAAGCCTCGTGCGTAGGTGGATAAGGGTGAAAGGGTGAGGTAAGAGCTCACCAGTGTCGGCGGTGACGTCGGCAGCTCGGTAAACCCCATCCGGAGCAAGGCCAAATAGGGGAGTGTTTGAGGACGGCCCGTCCGAAACTCCCGGGTCAGGCCGCTTGAGGCCGTCGGCAACGGCGGTCCTAGAGGAATGATCGTCGCTCTGTGGTGGGTAACCACCAGAGAGAACAGAACCCGGCTTACGGTTTTCTCCGACCACTCTTTTTAATTGGCTCTGTTGTGACATAAAGAGCCGGAAAACGGCACCTGAGAAATAGCTTGGTGCCGTTTCTTTACCTCTTAAGCTGAGTTATGACCGACCCGTGTAAAACCGATTGGCCTGACTGGTCCGGACTCCTGAAAAGAATCAGGCAGGAGATCACCGCTCTCAGCGAAGTTGAGAATGCATGGCTCAAAAAACGGTTTTCAGTGATTGGTGCAACGCAGCTTGCCTTGGACGAACTCTTCCGCAAGGTTGGCGGAACCGAATCCTGTGCATGTTGTGATGGTCGCTGCTGCGGTTGCGGTCGGCATCATATCACTTTAACCACTCTGCTTACGTACCTTCTGGAAGATGAAGATCCCCCCACCCCTGATTTTAGCAGTACCTGCCCCTACCTGGGGGTTCAGGGTTGTCTCCTGATGGTTTCCAGGCGGCCCTACAACTGTATAACCTTCTTCTGCGAGATTCTGGACGATCAATTGAACTCAAATGATAACGAGACATTGCGAACTCTGGATCGCCAGTTGCGTTACGAATACCAGCTCATCGCAGCCCGCTATCCTGCGGCCACTCTGCGTGGCCTCTGGATCGCTTTAGAGCGCGTAGGCAGTGGACAATTGCTGCGCTCAGTTGAAGGACCGTGGTAGCATAATGGCTTAACCAGAGAGAAGGATTCTTTTATGGAGATCAGTTTTAAGAAAACCAATGGCCCGCTTGATGACCTGATTGATGAACTCCTGGCGATGTCCGATGTGCATCATCCGGAAATCATCAGAGAGATGGTGATCAGTGCACTCAAAACCGGTCAGGAAAACGATTATCCCGCTGACCTGAAGATGCTGCGCACGACCATGAAGGAGATGCGCTACACCAGCAAAATGTTCGGCCCGTATCGCGAGCGCAAGAAGGTGACGATCTTTGGTTCGGCCCGCACGGAGCCAAATGCGGCGATTTATCAGAAATGCGTGACCTTCTCGCGACAGCTGGTACGGCTCGGATATATGGTAATCACCGGAGGCGGCCCCGGCATCATGCAGGCGGGCAATGAAGGTGCCGGGCCGGAAAACTCTTTTGCCGTTAATATCCGCCTCCCGTTTGAGCAGGAAACCAACCCGGTCATGGAAAACAGTGGGCATTCCATCACCTACCGGTATTTTTTCACCCGTAAAGTGGCTTTTCTCAAGGAGGCGGATGCGGTCGTTCTCTTCCCCGGCGGTTTTGGTACCATGGATGAAGCAATGGAAACCCTGACCCTGGTTCAGACTGGCAAAAATCAACCGGTCCCATTGGTACTGGTCGACGAGGATGATGGCAGTTACTGGGAGCCCTGGCTTGATTTCATGAAGAAAGTCATGCTCAAAAAAGGCCTGATCTCAGGAGAAGATTTCAGCCTTTTTACCATCACACGGGATCCCTTCGAGGCGGCGCAAGTTATTCATGACTTCTATCATATCTATCATTCCAGCCGGTGGGTGGGGTCAACGTTTGTGATCCGTCTTAACAAGCCGTTAAGCGCAGAAAACCTGGCAACCCTTGAAGAAGAATTCAGTGAAATTCTCGAACCCGGAAGTCATCTCAGTCTGACGAGTGCGCTGCCTGAAGAACGGGATCAGCCGGATCTCCTTGATCTGCCGCGTTTGGTGTTTCAATTCAACCGGCGCAATTATGGGTTGCTCAAGGCTTTCCTGCGGAGGCTCAATTCTTTTTAGAGACCGCAACAAGTCAAGAGATTTGGGCGATCGTGCTGTTTTGAACGTCGACTTTTAGCAGATTTTTTGTCGGGGTTCTTAACTCTGCCGTCAGATCGATGAAGTGTGCGCCTCGTAGAGACAACGAGCTCTCGCCAGGGTGTACGTGTGCCTTTCACATTTCCGGTCCACAAAGACTTCAGTGATGTCAGCATGTTAGCTCTCCCTTCCGTCATACCCCCTCCCCTTGCCATGTTGATATTATAAAAAAATTGTGCATGAAAGACAAAATTCCCGCCCGAAGGCGAGAACTTTGTCAACAGCGTGGGGCCGCCTGGTTGGACGCCCATAAATTTATGTCGAATATACGGTTTGTTCTTAGACTTGCGGACCGGCTTGAGTGTAGTCGAAGTCGTCGTTGGCGGTCATGTATTTCTTGAAATTCTGAATAAACATGCCAGCGAGTTTGTTGGCGGTCTGGTCAAAAGCCTCCTTGTCCACCCAGGCATTGCGCGGATTGAGCAGGTGGCTGTCAACGCCTGGCAGGCTCTTGGGTATATTGAGACGGAACCAGCGGGTCTGGTCGAACTCGACATCGTTGATGCTGCCATCAAGAATGGCGTTGATGCAGGCGCGCGTGGCCTTGATGCTCATGCGGCTGCCGATGCCGTAACCGCCGCCGACCCAACCGGTATTGACCAGATAGGCATTGACGTTGTGTTTCTCCATCTTCTCGCCGAGCAGCCTGGCGTAAACCGTCGGGTGTAGCGGCAGGAAGGCTTCGCCGAAACAGGCGGAGAATGTCGCCTGCGGCTCGGTGACGCCACGCTCGGTACCCGCGACCTTGGCGGTATAACCGGAGAGGAAGTAGTACATCGCCTGTTCTTTGCTCAGCCTGGAGACCGGTGGCAGGACGCCGAAAGCGTCGCAGGTCAGGAAGATGATGTTCGCAGGATGGTCGCCCTTCAGGCTCGGGTCATGGTTTTCGATATGCTCGATCGGGTAGGACACCCGGGTGTTCTCGGTCTTGGCGTCACTGTCAAAATCGATGATGCCATCTGCATTCGAGACCACGTTCTCAAGCAGGGCGTCGCGCCTGATGGCTTTGTAAATCTCCGGTTCGTTGTCGGCGCTCAGGTTGATGCACTTGGCGTAGCAGCCGCCTTCAAAGTTGAAGATGCCTTCGTTATCCCAGCCATGCTCATCATCACCGATCAACCTGCGTCCTGGATCGGCGGAAAGAGTGGTCTTGCCGGTGCCGGAGAGGCCGAAGAACAGAGCAACGTCGCCCTTGTCACCGACGTTGGCCGAACAGTGCATGGAGAGAATCCCCTGCAGTGGCAGCCAGTAGTTCATCATGGTGAAGATGCCCTTCTTCATCTCGCCGCCGTACCAGGTGCCGCCGATGATGGCAACGTTCTTCTCAATATTGAAGGCCACGAATACCTCGGAGTTGAGGCCGTGCCGTTCCCACTTCTCGTTGACCAGTTTACATGCGTTGTAAACAGTGAACTGGGGAGCGAATTCTGCGAGCTCTCTTGTGTGCGGACGGATGAACATGTTCTTGACAAAATGGGATTGCCAGGCGAATTCAGTGATGAAGCGCACCGGCTTGCGGGTCTTTTCGTTGGCGCCGCAGAATCCGTCGGTAACATAAAGGTCTCTGCCAGAGAGATAATCGATAACTTCGGCATGGAGCTCGTCAAAGACCTCGGGAGCCATCGACTTGTTTATTTTCCCCCAGGTGATGTTCTTGAAAGACGGTTCCTGGTGGACAAAGTATTTGTCCTGGGGCGACCGGCCGGTGAACTTGCCGGTATCCACCATCATGGTGCCGTTGGCAGCGATGGCCCCTTCAGCGTTTTTAGACTCATATTCAAAGAGCTGTTTGTAGCTGAGGTTGTGGAAAATAGTCCCGACGCTCTGCAAGCCGAGATCCTGAGCGGTCAGGACTTTTATTTCTGGCATAAGCTTTCCTCCCTAGAAAGTTCTGGTAAATGTCTGGCTGTCGGACGTTTGCCACCCGCCATTTTTGGGAAGCATGGTTATAGCAAATTTAGCGAGGATAAAAAAGAAAAAATGGTCTCACCCTCTGAAAGGCCCCGAAAAAGATTCTACAAATTGTGATTTTCCATTGGGAACAGCTAAATTGTTGTTGTATAGTTCGCTTTTACTATCAAGAAAAACTCTCCGGCAAATTGAGAGTTTTCAGCCGTTCGCGCGAACTTTCTTCGTAACCACCGGTCATTGCCATCAAAGACCGGAAAGTTGGTTAAGAGTTCGACAGAAATAATTTCAGTTGGGAGGTTACGACAATGAACCTGGTAATGCCTAAGAACGACAAATTGCTGAAATGGGTTGAAAAGGTCGCCGCACTGTGTGAGCCGGAGCGCATCCACTGGTGCGATGGCTCACAGAACGAGTACGACGAGATGTGCAGCCTGCTGGTCAAATCGGGGACCTTCCGCAAGCTCAACCAGGAAAAGCGACCCAACAGCTACCTGGCCTGGTCCGACCCGATTGACGTGGCACGGGTGGAAGATCGCACCTTTATCTGCAGCATCTCCAAGAACGATGCCGGTCCAACCAACAACTGGATGCCGCCGAAGGATATGAAGGAGAAGCTCAACAAGCTCTTCAAAGGCTGCATGAAGGGGCGCACTATGTATGTGATCCCCTTCAGCATGGGCCCGCTCGGCTCGCCGATCGCCAAGATTGGCCTCGAGATTTCAGACTCGCCCTACGTGGTCGTCAACATGCGCATCATGACCCGCATGGGTAAAGCGGTCCTCGACGTGCTTGGCGATGGTGATTTCATCCCGTGCCTGCATTCGATCGGCGCTCCACTGCAGGCTGGCGAGCAGGATGTCCCCTGGCCCTGCAACAAAGAGAAATACATCGTCCATTTCCCCGAAGAACGCTCGATCTGGTCCTTTGGCTCTGGCTACGGCGGTAATGCTCTGCTTGGCAAGAAGTGCCTGGCCCTGCGCATCGCTTCAAAGATCGGCTACGACGAGGGGTGGCTCGCTGAGCATATGCTGATCCTCGGTGTCGAATCCCCCGACGGTATGAAGAACTATGTTGGCGCTGCCTTCCCGAGTGCCTGCGGCAAAACAAACTTCGCCATGCTCATCCCGCCCCAGGGATTCATCGACAAAGGGTGGAAGGTCACGACCATCGGCGACGACATCGCCTGGATAAAACCGGCAGCCGACGGAACGCTGCACGCCATCAACCCGGAATACGGCTACTTTGGCGTTGCTCCAGGAACTTCGGTCGATACCAACCCCAACGCTATGGCGTCTTGTGCCGCCAATACAATCTTTACCAACGTGGCCCTCACTGAAGACGGCGATGTCTGGTGGGAAGGGATGACCGACCAGCCACCGGCGAAGCTGACCGACTGGCAGGGCAATCCATGGACTCCCGGCTGTGGGCGTCCGGCCGCCCACCCCAACGCGCGCTTCACCTCGCCGGCCAGCCAGTGCCCGTCGATCGACCCGGACTGGGAAAACCCCAAGGGGGTGCCTCTGAGCGCCATGATTTTCGGTGGCCGCCGCAAAGACACTATCCCGCTGGTCTACCAGGCTTTCAACTGGAATTTCGGTGTTTACCTCGCAGCCACTCTCGGTTCGGAAACCACTGCAGCCGCGGTCGGCGCTACCGGCAACGTGCGCCGCGATCCCTTTGCCATGCTGCCGTTCTGCGGCTACCACATGGCGGACTACTTCGGACACTGGCTATCGGTTGGTCGCTCGGTAGCCAAGCCGCCGCGCATCTTCAGCGTCAACTGGTTCCTCAAGGACGAAAACGGCAAGTTCGCCTGGCCGGGCTACGGCGAAAACATGCGGGTCCTCAAGTGGATCATCGAGCGCATCCAGGGCAAGACCGGTGCCATCGAAAGCCCGCTGGGTTGGATGCCGCGTTACGAAGATATGGACTGGGATGGCCTGGATGTTACACGTGAAAAGTTTAACTCTCTGACCTCCGTTGACCGCGAGGCCTGGCATGCAGAAGTTCTGTCCCACGAGGAGCTGTTCCTGAAGATGTTCGACAAGCTGCCCAAGGAGTTCCTGCGCATGCGTGAGCTGATCATTTCCAGCCTGTGGCGTTCACCCGAGCACTGGGAGCAGATCGGTGAGGTTCACCCGGAAGGGTGGAACGAGTAAACCCGTGATGTAAAATCCAATAAAAAGGGCCGGAGAGATTCGGCCCTTTTTATTCACGCCGATGATGACTCCGCAACGCCTCGATATTATTCGGCCCGCGTCTTCAGGTAAGCCACCAACTGCCAGATCTCAAGGTCGGTCAAGCCGCGCCAAGCTGGCATCACCGAACCGCTGGAGAGGAAGGGCTCGACGGTCTTGCCGACCTCGATGCGCCAAAAAAGATAGGACGGATCAATTCCATGGTAGCGCGACTCGGTGAAATCCGGAGCCGGTGGCGAGAAGAAGCCGGCCCGGTCTGAACGGCCTTCTCCAGGCTTGCCATGACAGGAAGCGCATTTTTCCCTAAACAAGTCATGTCCTGCCCTCAGCGCAGCAACTCCCTCCATGAGGCCCTCCGGCATCTGGCGCTTGGGATACTCCGCTTGATATTCACCGCAGCCGTAAAAGAGCAGCGCCGCCGCAACCGCCAGCCTCCATAAGTTCAAGCCAACGCTCTTCTCACCTCTCACGTCTCACCTCTCTCTTCGAAGTGAACTCCCCAACCTTGCAACTCCTCAAGGACATGAGAGACAACGGGTTCGACTGCCGCAGCCACTGTCGCTGATAATTCAGTACACATTTCGATGCTTTCCGGCTGCACTCCCCAGACGACCAGCCTGTGTGGCACATGGCCCAGCAACTCTGCGACAGCAAGCAGGTCCTGAAGGCCCATCTGGTGGACCGAGAGTTTACTGGCGAAGGCTCGTGGCACTTCTTCGCCCTCAAGACGGAAAATCTTGCCGGGATCGTCCCGCATATCCAGAGCATCAATGATCAGCAACGATTCAATTTCTTCCAGATGAGGCAGCAGATCAAGTCCCAGGGTGCCGCCATCAAGCAGTTTCACCGGGCCCCGAAAATGGTAACGGGATGAAAGAGTTGTCACCACTTTCACCCCGAAACCGTCATCAGTCATGATCGTATTGCCCAGTCCAAGGACCAGGATTGACATCAAAGATCCTCCGGTTCGATAAATCGGTAACCGCTGAAAATACCGCTCATGGTGCCGTTGCGCATCTTAACATCCATCAGCCAGCCGCTGTAGATGTGGTTGATGATGAAGCCGGCCAGCAGCCACATGACACCATGGTGCAACAGGCGCAGCCACTGGTTGCCGACCAGAACATTGACCCAGCCGAGAATCCCGCCCCAGAACCCTCCTGGAGCGAATTGGCCGTACATGGCAAAGCCCGAGATAATCTGGAAGACAAACAGGGCGAAGATGCCGAGATAGGCTGTTGCTGCCACCGGGTTGTGACCAACTTCGTAGGTGATCTTCTTGCCGGTGAAGGTGTAGTAACGGAACATCTTGATAAAATTATGCCGCCCCTCGGTCGTGATCCAGGGGATAAAAGCCTTCCAGGACGCGTGGTGGTTGCCGATGAACATCCAGAGGATGCGTGCTGCCACCGACACCGTAAAGAGGTAGGCGAATGAAAAGTGCAGAAACCTCATCCAGCCCATGACGTACATCGATGAATCCGGCGCCGTTATGAACGGGCTGCCGATATAAAAGCCGGTGATCGACAGCATGACCATCGAGATCACGTTGATCCAGTGACAGATACGAACCGGCCATTGCCATACATAGCGTATTTCAAGCATGGTGTGCGCCTCCTTCCCTTAGAGGGCCCGAACCTTGACGATCTCCGTACCCTTGCCATCCATGACGTGCACGGCGCAAGCCAGGCAGGGATCGAAGGAGTGGATGGTCCGCAGGATTTCCAGCGGCTTCTCCGGATCGGCTATCGGAGTACCGATCAGGGCTGATTCATAGGGCCCCATCTGTCCGGCTGCATCGCGAGGGCCGGCGTTCCAGGTCGAGGGGACTACGGCCTGGAAGTTGGCGATCTTCTGGTTCTCGATACGAATGAAATGTCCAAGTGCACCGCGTGGTGCCTCGTGATAACCGAAGCCCTGGGCCTCTTTTGGCCAGGTTGACGGATCCCATTTCTCCTTGTTGAAGACATCGAGAATACCGCGCCCCATGTTGTCGGCCAACTGATCGAGCCAGAGCTCGTTCTTTTGTGCCAACAGCAGAGCGTCGACGCCACGGGCTGCAGTGCGACCGAGGGTTGAGAAGAGGGCGGTGGCCGGAGCACCGAGCGTATTCAAGACAAAGTTAACAGTGTCCTTGACCTCTTTTACGCCGGAAGCATAGGCGACCAGGATGCGTGCCAGCGGACCGACTTCCATCGGCTGGTCCATGTAGCGCGGCGACTTGACCCAGGAATACTTGCCGTCGGTATCAAGGAACTCGTAAGGAGGTTTCGGCCCGGTGTAGTTGTGGCTGGTTTCACCTTTGTAAGGGTGCAATCCCTTGTCGTCGCCCGAACTGTAGTTGTACCAGGAGTGAGTGACGTACTCGGAGATTCTCTTTTCATCCATCTCCATGACGTTGGCCAGATCTTTGCCCATGATCACGCCGCGCGGCATGAACAGGCTGCCGGTGCCGGGACTGTTGTCCATCGGGAAATCGCCGTAGGAGAGGTAGTTGCCGACTCCGCCGCCGATGCCTGCCCAGTCAAGATAGGCAGGAGCCACCGCCAACAGGTCAGGAATGTAAACCTGCTCGACAAAGGCGCGTGCCTTGCGCAGCAGTTTGCGAATGTAAGCGATTTTGTCAGCGTTAATGGCATTCTGACTGTCCGGATCGACCGGAATTGACATACCGCCGACCAGAAAGGTCTGGGGGTGCGGATTTTTTGAACCAAGTATAGCGTGAATCTTGATGACATCCTTCTGCCATTCAAGGGCTTCGAGATAATGGGCGACCGCCATCAGGTTTGCTTCTGGTGGTAGCTTGTAGGCGCTGTGCCCCCAGTAAGCGTTCTGGAAGGGGCCGAGGCGACCGGTGCCGGCAAAAGCAGCCAGTTTCTCTTTAACGCCCTTGAAGTAGGTAGCGCTCGATTTCGGCCAGTTAGAGATCGACTGGGCGAACTTGGCGGTGGCGGCCGGATCGGCAGCCAGGGCGCTGGTGATATCGACCCAGTCGAGAGCATGCAGGTGATAAAAATGAATAACGTGATCCTGCACGTTCTGGATGCCCATGATCAGATTACGGATCAGGCGGGCATTATCAGGAATCTGGATGTTCAGAGCGTCTTCAACGGCTCGGATGCTGGCCATGGAGTGTACCGTGGTGCAAACACCGCAGAAGCGCTGGGTGAAATGGTGAGCATCGCGCGGGTCGCGTCCCTTGAGGATCGTCTCGATACCGCGGAATGCAGTGGAAGAACTCCAGGCGTCAACAATCTTGCCACCATCGATCTGTGCTTCGATACGCAGGTGGCCCTCTATGCGGGTAATTGGGTCAACGGCAATTCTTTGGGCCATCGGTTAGTCCTCCTTTACGACCTTGTCTTCTTCCATGGCATCACCCTTGCGGAAGCAGCTTGCAACCCCATGGATGCCGAAGGCCACTGCGGTGGCCGCCGCCAGACCGATACCAATCTTGTCGGCCGTATCCTCAATTCCAAAACCGGGCACCTTGGGCAAGCGCCGGTAGAAGGGACTCATGGTGTCCCAGAAACCAGGTTCCGAACAACCGATACAGCCATGGCCGGCCATGACCGGCCAGGATGTCCCTTCGTTGTAGCGAATGGTGGGGCAATTGTGGAATGTTTCAGGGCCTTTGCAGCCGAGCTTGTAGAGGCAGTGTCCCTGGCGATGACCCGGGTCGCCGAAAGACTCGGCATACTGGCCGGCATCGAAATGGCCGCGCCGCTCGCAGTTGTCGTGAATACGCTTGCCATAGGCGAACTTCGGTCGGCCGAGACGATCGACGGCCGGCAGCTTGCCAAAGGTTAAAAAGTGCACGATGGTGGCCGTCAGGTTCTCGGCATTGACCGGGCAGCCTGGCAGGTTAATGATCGCTGCCCCGGGGACGAGACTGCTGACTGAAACCGCGCTGGTCGGATTCGGTGCGGCGGCCGGGATGCCACCGAAAGAGGCGCAGGAACCAACGCAGATGGTGGCTGCGGCGTTCTGCACCAGCTTCTTGCAGCTCGACACGGCACTTTCGCCACCGACCGTGCAATAGGCACCGTCTGCCCCGGTGGGGATTGAACCTTCAACGATCAGAATGTACTGGCCCTTGTATTTTTCCATGGCCTGGTACTTGGCTTCCTCGGCCTGGTGACCGGCGGCGGCCATGACCACTTCCGCGTACTCGAGTGAAATCAGATCAAGAATGATTTCTCCGGCGGTTGGTTGATTGCCGCGCAGGAAAGCCTCCGAATCTCCGGAGCAACTCTGATATTCCACCCAGATCACAGGCGGGCGCTTGTCCTCAACAGCCTGTGCCACCTTAGGCAGCATGGTGATTGGCAGTGCCAGGGCGGCCGTTGTCGCTGTGCAGAATTTGATAAAGTCGCGACGGTTGATTCCCCTCGCCTCTACGCGTTGGAGGATTTCCTCAGGAATCGGAGGGGCCATCACATCCAGGTCAGTTTTCATGGAACGACCTCCTTTCGGTGTCTTGTTATGCAGACGAATCGGTTCAAGTAAATCAATCTATTGCCATGTAACGTTAAGAGGTCTTTGAGAAATATTGTCGTCCTTGATAAAACTTAGAACAGTGTTTTGTCAAGTAAAAATCAAAAGATTTTCATCCTTATCTGTTGGCAGCCGGTTAAGTTTAGCAAAATCAAAAAATTAACCGTAGATAATTAAATATAACTTACTTTCGCCGGTGTGCCAGACGTTAAGAAAGAAATTATTAAACCGTTGAAATGAATTCTGACTGGTATAATGAACACTGTAAGGGAGAGTTTCTGAGGTGAAGGCATGCAGCGCGACGATGTGCAGCTTGAACTGAAGACCAAACATGGTTGCAAATTGACCGAAAGGGTCCCGTGTTTTGAAAAGCTGTCCGAGAGAACCGACCATCCATAGAGAGTGCCATGCGTTTCATAGGCACAACCGCGGCAATGACAACTACAAGCCGTTACCGATTGACTGAACATAGTGCAGATATGGGTATTGAGGCCTGGGGCGTCTCTTGCCGGGAGGTTCTGATCACCATGGCAAGAGCATTGACGATACTGATGTACGGTGACAGCCGTGCTGAAGAAGTCGTCAATACGGAGGTCGCTCTCTCTGGTGAGGATGCCGAGGAACTGATGGTTGGCTGGTTGAATGAAATCGTCTACTGGTGTGACAAGGACAACCTGGTGCCCGCCTCTTTCACCATAAGGGGAATCGATGCCCGTAAATTGCAGGGCACCATAGCCGGTGAGACTTTTGATCCGCAACGGCATCTGGTCGAGCATCAAGTCAAATCCGTCACTTACCACCAGGCCTGTCTGGAAGAGAGGTCCGAAGGCTGGTATGCCCGGGTCTATGTTGATCTTTAAGAGGTTGCCATGAGCATCAGGGTGGAGCAGATTGATGCATGCCGCTGGCGCATCCCGCGCGAGGGGGCCATGCGAACCGACGGCCTGATCTTCGCTTCAGCGCAGATGATGCAGGACCTGCGTCGCGAGCAGGCGCTTGAGCAGGTCTGCAATGTGGCGACGCTCCCCGGTATTGTCGGCCCCTCGATGGCCATGCCGGATATCCACTGGGGTTATGGTTTCCCGATCGGCGGGGTGGCGGCATTCGACGCCGAGCAGGGGGTCGTCTCCCCGGGCGGGGTTGGTTATGATATCAACTGCGGTGTCCGCTTGCTGCGCAGCAACCTGGACGTTGAAGAGATTCATCCTCATCTCGATCGTCTGGCCGACGCGCTGTTCCGCAATATCCCTTCCGGGGTCGGTTCCCACCGCAGCGATTTCAAACTTTCCCTCAACGATGAAAAACAGGTCCTGGCCAAGGGAGCGGCCTGGGCAGTACAGAGGGGCTTCGGTGATGTCGCTGATCTCGAATATATCGAGAGTCACGGCGTCCTCAGCGGCGCTGATCCGGAGATGGTTTCGGAACGAGCCCTGGAGAGGGGGCGTGCCCAGCTCGGTACCCTTGGCAGTGGCAACCATTTCCTCGAAATTCAGCGGGTCGAGGTGGTCTATGATCAGGAGGCCGCCGCCGTGCTTGGCCTGTATCCCGGCCAGGTGACAGTCAGCATTCACACCGGCAGCCGCGGCCTCGGTTACCAGGTCTGCGACGATTATCTCAAAGTCATGCTCAAGGCCGCCCGCAAATACGGCATCACCCTGCCAGATCGCCAGCTCTGTTGTGCTCCTCTGCAGAGCGACGAAGCCCGCAATTATCTGGCGGCCATGGCCTGCGCCGCCAACTTCGCCTTCGCCAACCGCCAGATGATTACGGCCAGGGTGCGCGAGACCTTCGGACAGGTGCTCGGCAAGGGTCCGGCCGATATGCGGCTGGGCGTCATCTACGACGTCTGTCACAACATCGCCAAATGGGAGAAGCATATAGTCAACGGCAAGGAGCGGTGCCTGTGCGTACATCGCAAGGGTGCCACCCGCGCTTTCCCGCCAGGGCATGCGGAAATCCCGGCGGTCTATCGAAAGATCGGTCAGCCGGTGCTGATCCCCGGTGACATGGGCCGCTACTCCTACGTTCTGACCGGAACCGCGGGGGCCTATGAGGAGACCTTTGGTTCCACCTGCCACGGTGCCGGGCGGGTGATGTCGCGTCACGCTGCAAAAAAAGCCGCCCGTGGCCAGGACATCATCGGCGAACTGGCCGCGCGCGGCATCCTGGTGCGGGCGGCGGGGCGGGCGACGGTCGCCGAAGAAAGGCCGGAAGCCTACAAGGATGTTGCCGACGTGGTTGAGGTGGTGCAGCAAGCCGGGATTGGTCACTTGGTGGCAAGGCTGCGACCGATGGCGGTTGTGAAAGGCTGAGACCCGGCATTGAAACGGTGAAGGGTGAAAACCAAAAACCAAAAACTCAAAAAAAAGGGCTAATCATGAAAGTATTTTTGACCGGTGGAACGGGATTTGTCGGCAGTGAGATCATGCGGCAACTGGTGGCCGAAGGTCATACGGTGCGTGCCCTGGTGCGTGAGGGCTCGGAGAACAAACTGGCGGCACTGGAGAATGTCGAGGTCAGGACGGGTGATGTTGCCGTAGCCGACAGTCTGGAAGGGGCCGTGGCCGGATGTGACGCGATAATTCACCTGGTTGGCATTATTCGGGAGTTTCCCGGCCGCGGCGTCACTTTCCAGAAGCTGCACGTCGATGCCACCCGCAACGTTCTGGGCGCGGCCTCCGCTCAAGGGGTGCAGCGCTTTCTGCACATGAGTTCGAACGGCACCGGTGAACGGAGCAGTACCGCTTATCATCGCACCAAGTTGCTTGCGGAGAAACTGGTGCGTGGCAGCGGCCTGGATTGGACGATTTTCCGGCCCTCCCTGATTTTCGGTCCGGGCAGCGAATTCGTAAAGATACTTGCCGAGTTGATCCGCAGGCTACCGGTCGTACCGGTCCTCGGCGACGGTCAATACCGCATGCAGCCGGTCGTAGTGGACCAGGTCGCAGCCAGCTTTGTCAAGGCCCTGAAAATGCCGGGAACAGTCGGCGAGGTCTACCACCTTGGCGGTGGAGCCAGCTATAGCTACGACGAAATCCTCGATCTGACCGCCCTTGCCCTGGGCAGGCAGAAGGCTGCTAAAATTCACCAGCCGCTGTTTATGATAAAGCCGATGATCAGGATGATGCAGGGTAGCGCGTTTTTTCCGATCACCAGCGACCAGTTGACGATGCTGCTTGAAGGCAATGTCTGTAATCCGGGGGAGTGGTCAAAAACCTTCGGATTGAAGCCGCTCAGTTATGCCGACGGAATAGGCGAGTGTTTTTCACCGGGCACTGACCGGAAACGGATCTGACCATACAAACAAAGGCCCCGGCCTGCAGGTGGCCGCTTCCTAGAGCCAGTTTTGAAAGGTTCGGTAAAGATTATACCGGCAGCTCCATCCAGATGCGGGTTTCGTCAGCTGTGCTCTGTGCCCCGACCTGACCACCGTGAGCCTCGATCAATTGCTTGACGATTGCCAGTCCGATGCCGGCGCCGCCGGCATCCCGGGAACGTGAAGGGTCGGCGCGAAAGAACCTCTCGAAGATGAAGGGGACATCTTTAGCCGGTATCCCGGCGCCACTGTTGATGAAGTCGATGCGGACGCTGCCTGCAATCCGTGCAGATGTGATCAGCACGCTGCCGTCTTGAGGAGTGTATTTCCAGCAATTCTCGACCAGGTTGCGGATCGCCTGCAGGAGCTTGTCACGGTCTGCCTGCACAGTGGTGTCGGCAGAGAGCTGCGCTGTCACGCTGATATTCTTCTCTTCGAAGTTCATTCGATAGAGGGACAGAATCTCGCTGATACAATCATTCAGGTCAACAGACTGACGCTCCAGGTAGGCGCGTGCCGCATCGGCGCGGGCCAGTTGGCCGAGATCCTCGACCAGGCTGACCAGTCGCAGGTTCTCCTGCTGCAGCATGTCGAAGGTCTTTTTGTCCGGCGGGAAAACACCGTCACTCAAGCCTTCCAGGTACCCGCGCAGGTTGGTGAGCGGGGTTCGCAATTCGTGGGCCACGTCGGCCACCATGGTTTTCCGCAGCCGTTCCAGTTGCTCCAGGCTGTCCCCCATACGATTGAACGCCATACCAAGCTCGCCGATCTCGTCGCCGGGGTCGGCATCGACCCGCGCAGAAAAATTACCGGCGGCAATCTGGCGACTGGCGTCGGTCATCTGCGAGAGGGGGCGCAATACACGTCGTGTCAACAGGTAGCTGAGCAAAAAAGCCAGCAGGAGCGCGACCAAACTCGCCCAGAGCAGGTAGCGGTGCACCGCCGTCAAAAAAGCCTGGTGGGTGGCGGTGGGTGAAACCATGTACTCGTCCATCAGAACCATGAAGTAGTCGGCTGCCAGTTGATCGAAGGCCAACCAGATGATAGCGATGGTCACGGCGATGACCGGCACGGTTGTCACCAGCAGCAGTTTCCAGTGCAGGCGGCGCTTCATCCGTTCTCCTTGTCCGCAAAGCGATAACCGAAGCCGCGCACAGTCTCAATGAAGCGGGGTTCAGCCGGATCGTCTGCAAGCTTCTGGCGCAGATGGCCGATGTGCACATCGACAACCCGGTCAACAACTGTTTCGCCCCGTGCGTAGACATGATTGAGCAGGTCGTCGCGTGAGAAAGCTTTGCCGGGGGCACCCATCAGGGCCTGCAGCAGTTTGAATTCCACAGCCGTCAGTTCAACAGGTTGTCCGGCGAGAGTTACGCGACGTTTCTCAGTATCCAGAGCCAGCTCTTTATGGATGAGCAGGGTTGCCACTGCCGTCCGGCGTGTGGTGCGCCGCAGGATTGCTTTGACGCGTTCCACCAGTTCGCGTGGGCTGAAAGGCTTGACTACATAGTCGTCAGCGCCGAGCGAAAGCCCCAAAACCCGGTCGATCTCTTCCTCGCGAGCTGTCAACATCAGAATCGGCACATCAGAAAGTTTGCGCAGTTCACGACAAATCTCCCAGCCATCAACCTGCGGCAACATGACATCCAGGATGACAAAACCCGGAGTTTGCCGGCGAGCTATGGCCAGGGCCTCAGCACCGCCATGGACCGTTTGCGTGGTGAATCCTTCACGTTCCAGATAGGTCACAATCAAGGCCGCAGTATTGCGATCATCTTCGACGATCAAGATGGGAGCTTGAAGGTTTACGTGCGACATAACAGGCCTCGTAACTTCTGCAATAGTGTAAAGAGGATCACAAAGACTTTACCCCGTTGGTTACCAGTGTAAACGGGGTCAGGTCTACACAGCTCACAAAAAATGCACTTTTTGCAAAAAAAGTAATGCGGCCGGCAACCGATCTCCTGGTCAAAGGGTGATCCTCCGACATCGCTGCACTCTTAACTGCCCGGACTGGCAAAGAACAGGGTGGCCGAGAGATCCGTTCGAATCCGTAGACCGTTGGCGCCGAATTGGCGGATCGCGTTGTCAACGTGGGTTCCGAAGGACTGGCCACCCGAGTACCGATTGAACAGCGGCGGGAAGATCGAGGCGGGTAGCGCCGCCGCAACAAAAGGCGGGTGGCGTTCGAGCACGGCGATAGTTGCAGCGCCCACTTCCCTTGCCACCGGGTGGTTCTCCGGCAGTTGCATGTTGTTCTTTGCCATGGCGCTCTGCGCGCCCGCGGTCACCCGGCCGTCCACCCAATCGGCCGCTTCCAGCTTGAACCGGAAGTCCGCCGCTTGGGCATCGGTCAAGACATTAGGAATTTCCGAAAGCATAGTCAGAAGCTGAAGTTCGTGCTGATGAGTAATGACCGCGCCGGGCCGGGAACCACGTATCCACCGCCCAGCCGGTCAAAGTAGTAGGAGTTGTTCAGGTTGTAGAGACTCGCCCGGATGGCCAGCCAGCGGGTGACGTCGTAGGACGCCATCGCCTCCATCGTCCAGTAGGAATCCACAAACTGCGCGTGAGAGACATGCCAGTGACCACCGCATGCCGGATGGGGCCCGTATCGAACTCCGCCGTCACGTTGGTCTGGTTGTCAAACACCTCATCGTCCGTGAGCCATGCTCGCAGTTCCCGCCGAATCGTTGTGCTGTCGGGGCTGGCAAACCGGGGAGGAGCCGCAATCAGGTCCTGCGTATTCACGCTGTAGCGGAACTGGTTGCGAAAACGGGCACGGTCGCTGAAGTCGTGCTCCACCCGTGCGGTCACCGCATCGCTTCCGCTCTTTTCGTGATCGCGGTTCCGCAAGCCGTAATAGGTGTCACGCGGAACGGGCGCCGGCCGGTCTCGGAACTCCGCCAAAGCGTTGTTGTTCGCGGGAACCCACGGAATCCCGTAGTCGGCAAGATTATCCTGTTCCAGCTTGAAGTAGCCCACCGTAAAGCGAGTCAGCGTTCCCAGCCCAAGCGAAAGCGATGGCGCAATCCCCCAACGTTGGTAGTTCACCACGTCTCTGCCCGCAATTCCTGACTCATGGTAGAGCGCATTCATCCGGAATCCGGTTCGTTCCCCGAGAAAGGGAACCGGAGTGTTCATGTCGCCGGTAACACGGCGCGTATCGTCGGTTCCCAGCATCAGCGAGCCGCCGAACACCGGCCGCAGTCCTGCCTGCTTGCTCACCATGTTGATGGTGCCGCCCGCCGATCCCCGGCCCATGAAAGCCGAATTGGGACCCTTCACCACCTCCACCTGTTCCATGTTGAAGGGGTCGCGTGATTGGGGGCTGATGTCGCGAACGCCATCGATAAACAGATCGTTGCGTGAACTGAAGCCGCGCACGTTGACGTTATCTCCGGGGGCGCCTCCGCCTTCGCCGGCAATTAGCGTTATGCCCGGCACGTTCCGCAGCACGTCGCGGAGGGTGGTTGCACCTTGCTGCTCGATAACAGCCCGGGGAATCACGTTGATGGTCTGCGGCGTGTTCCGCAGAGGCTCGGTGTACTTCTCCGAACTGAGCGGCGCAATCTGGTCTTTGACCTCCACGGTTGTCGCCTGCGGTCTCAGCCGGATCTCCACTACGCGCCCTTCCACATAGTGAAACTGCAGGCGTGTATCGGCTACAATCTGCGAGAGCGCCTGGGGCTCAGTGAAAAGGCCGCGAACACCTGGAGACTGGACATTGGATAGTTCCGGACTAGCCAACCTCACATGCAAGCCAGTTGCTCCCCTAAATTGGGAAAGCACTTCGTCGAGCGGTCCTGCGCCGATGTCGAAGCGGCGGAGCGGCAAAGTCTGTGCCGTGGAGGCCCCGATTCCCTGTGAATGGTCTCCTACCGACTGAGCCAGCGCGGGTCTCACGGATTCGTTTGCACTGTAAGTCATCAGGGCACCCATCGCCACCCAGTAACCGCCGGTCCGCTTCCAGCCCCCACTCGGCCGCACTTCGATATTTTTGACTTCTTCCTGATTTTCAATCGCATACGAATCCTTCAATTCCCTCCGTCGTGCCCATCTGGTTTGCTCCACCAGTTTCAAACCGCAGATCTTCCGGGCGGCATTCATGGTTCGGTCTTGCCATTTCCAGATGGATGCCCACCGCATACGGGCTCACCGAGCAGCCGATCTACCAACCGGTGCATCCAGATTCAATGCGGACTTAAATTGTCCGAGATATGTATACCCGATCAGTTTAGTCCTCTATGCAAATGACTGTCAATAAGAAATAGGTACCTCGCTGTCAAGTTTCTTGGGTTTCGTCTACCGCGGAGCGTTTGGGGCCCAGGCCGAAAGTCGGCAAAGCCGGGCTGATCGCCAGCCGGACTTTGTCTTCCGGAGTGGACCGTGGCGGATGATGCCTCATCAAATCGGCCAGGTTTGAGCTCTACGCGAAACGGGTGTTTGGCCCCTGGAAGTCAGCAGGAGCGCGGAGTCTCTTTTTGGAGTGACGGGACAAGTTGGAGCTCTGGGCGACGCAGGATGAGATGGGCCTTGTCGTCGTCTGACAACGTGGCGTTTTCCTTCCTGGAGAAATTCATTCCTTGGGCAAGCGCTGTAGGGAAGTTGATGCGCCACTGCTCGCTGGCTTTTCGCGAGAGGAGTTGCACTTTGGTGGAAGAGGGTATTGGTCTGGGCTTCTTGGACACTACCGTCGCCGTAACTGAAAAGCAACTTGCACAAACAACACATGCACGAGTGGGGTGAACCCCAGGACACCGCGGACGCGGCGCACCTCGAATCTCCCCGACGCGCTTCCGCCCTGTTGCGCGCCGGACCGATGAGAACTTTAGCAGTCACAAATCAGCCCCAAGTTTTTTCTCTCTTTAAATCAATTACTTACTGGCGCTCTGAGCCACGGCGAGGGCAGAATCTTTGATCCTCAACGGTATATTCAATTGATTTTCGATTGCCTGCGTCTACCCGGCAGCCCAGTGGCTCGCCGGGTTTCGCATTTCTAGGAGACAATTTCATGCATTTGCAGCCTGGCTGGCGTTTCTGCCAGTGCATTCTCGTTTTTTTCCTGGCGACCGTCTTCCTGGTTGCTCAACCGGCTACTACACGTATCTTCGATACGGTCTACCTCGCCAACGGCGATAAGTTCAACGGCCACATTCAGATTGAGTGGCAAAGCTTCGTCAGTTCGGAAGCGCCCATTGCGCCGCAATCCAAACTGGTGCGCGTGATTGATGGCGTACTCGACGTCAGCCTGGTTTCGACGACCACGGTGGGCTACACGGCCTACTACCGCGTCCGCTACTTTCGGAACGGCCGGGTGCAGTACATCGAATACTGGGACGTTCCGCCGTCCGCATCTCCGCTTGCCATTGCGGCGGTGCGCCTTACGGCGCCGCCGACGGTGAACCAGGTGACCGGTACCGGCATTTCTCTGCCCATCGCGCAGGAGTATATTGAAGGCCTATCCACCGATCTGGCGGATCGTCCCGTGAAAGGCCCCAACTTCGTTCCCTCCCGGACCGTGTTCGTAAACCCGGAAGGCGCACTGGAAGCGATCGCCGGTTCACCGACCGATTGCGTACGAGTGGATGGGACGGCGGTCCCCTGCGGTAGTGCGGAATCTTCAAACTACCCGGTTGATGGCGAAGTGCCGTCGGGAACGGTGAACGGGCTCAACCAGGTCTTCGGTTTGAGCGGGGTTCCGGCGCCTCCGGCAAGCTTGCAGATCTACCGGAACGGCATCCTTCAAAAGCAGGAGACGGACTATACGCTCTCTGGCAGCGTGCTTTCGTTTTCCATCGACGCCATTCCGCAGCCCGGCGACATCGTCCTGGCGTACTACCGGACCTTCCAGACGACGGCGGTTCCGTTGAACGGTTCGGGGACACTGCCGCACGTGGTTTGCAGTCTTCCCGGTTCGTCCACGAATTTGACGAGCCTCAGCACGCTGGGCACGTGCACACTGAGCGACGGACTTCTGCGGGCGGGCGACCGCCTTGAAGTGCAGTTTGACTACGCACTCACCGGCGCGTCGTCAGATAGCTACGATGTCCAATTGCTGTTCGGCGGAACACCCCTGCTAACGCGGACTTTCACGGCTACAGACAGCCGATCCTCAGGCATTGTGCGTGTCGCGGTGGGCAGCACTGTACGGCAATTCTCCGCGCAAAGCCTCGGCGTGCTGTCTCCGGCCCAGTTTGCCGCGGGCTCGGTGACGCTTCCCACCGGCTCCTTTCAGGTGGAACTGAGGGGTAAAGTCACCGCCAACCAGGCGGCACAACTCACGCTGACGGCGTTCACAATCACGCGTTATCCGAAAGTAACGGGGCAATAGGCGGTCCTCACGGAAACACGCACTCACGGGGAAGCTGGCGGGCCTGGGTCCGCCGGCTTCGACGTGAACTCCCGCAGGGATTCCAATCGCTCCAGCGCCGCTCCCGAATCGAGCGATCGGCGCGCAGCACTCAGAGAATCCCGAAGGTTTCGAAATTTCCCGGCCGCATTAATGGCGAAAGCGGCATTCACCAGCACAATGTCCCGTTTGGGCCCTGGCTTCCCGCCGAGAACTTCACGGGCGATCTCCGCGTTCTCTTCAGCATCTCCGCCGCGAAGGTGCTCCGCCCCCGCTTGCTCAATCCCCACGCTTTGCGGTGAGAACTGCCACTCGCTGAGCCCGCCCGGGCCAATCTCAATGACGGTTGTCGGGCCCGTTGTCGTTACTTCGTCCAGCCCGTCGCTTCCATGGACGACGAAACCGCGGGTTAGCCCAAGATCTCTCAACGCGGCTGCCATCAGGCGCGCCTCGGCGATGCCGGAAACGCCCACCAGTTGATGCGACGCCCGCGCCGGATTCGCCAGCGGACCCAGCAGATTGAAAACGGTGCGCATCTTCAGCTCCCGCCGCACCGGCATCACGTGGCGCATCGCCGGGTGAAACGCCGGGGCGAACAGGAAACCGATGCCCACCTCCCGAATCGCCCTCGCCGCCATCGCGGGGTCGGCAATCAGGGTGATCCCCAGTTTCTCCAGCACGTCCGCACTGCCGCAGCGGCTGCTCGCCGAACGGTTCCCGTGTTTGGCCACCCGCACGCCGGCTCCGGCCGCGACGAAGGCGGCAACCGTCGAAATATTAAACGTGTCCGCCCCATCGCCACCGGTGCCGCAAGTGTCGAGCACTGGCTCCGTTCCGGAGGCGGCGTTAACGAAAACCGCGTTCTCGCGCATTGCGGCCGCAAAGCCGGCGATCTCCTCGGCGGTCTCGCCTTTCGTCCGGAGCGCGGCTAGAAACGCGCCGATCACAACGCCGTCGTCACCGCCCGAAAGCATCGCCTGCATGGCCTCAAACGCCTCTTGTTTTGAGAGGTTTGATCTTGAAACCGCTTTGTGAAGGAACGGTAGAAGCGACATGCTAGACTGAAGGTTTGAGTTTACCGTAACTTGATTTTCAGCCCCTTGCCGATCAATGGTCGGGCGGGGTGTCAGGCGAATATCCCATGAAAATTCACGAGTATCAGGCCAAGACCATCTTGGCCAAGTACGGCGTTCCTGTGCCGAAGAGCAAGGTCGCATTCACTGTGGAAGAAGCGGTGACAGCACAGAAGGAACTCGGCGGTCGCGTGGTGGTGAAGGCTCAGATTCACGCCGGCGGCCGTGGCAAGGGAGGCGGCGTCAAGCTCGCCGCCGACGGCAAAGAGACCGAGGCCATCGCCAACCAGATTCTTGGCATGACTCTCGTCACCCACCAGACCGGCCCGGAAGGGCGCTATGTTCACCGAGTGCTGGTGGAAGAGACCTTGCCGATCAAGAAGGAACTCTATTTGGGCATCGTTCTGGATCGTGCCAGCGGCAAGAACGTCTTTATGGCGTCTTCGGAAGGTGGCATGGAAATCGAAGAGGTTGCCGCTGCAACTCCCGAAAAGATCCTTCGCGAAGTGATTGAGCCCGGCCTCGGCCTCAGCCCCTATCAGGCACGCAACCTGGCGTTCGGTATCGGGATTCCCGCCGAGAGCGTCAGTGCCGCGTCGAAGGCCATCCTCGCCCTGGCGCGCGCCTACGAGGAGATCGACGCGAACCTGGCTGAGATCAACCCCTTCATCCTCACCGACGACGGTGCGGTGTTCGCGCTCGACGCCAAGATCGGGATCGACGACAATTCTTTCTTCCGCCACAAAGACCTTTTGGAGCTCCGCGACCTGAACGAAGAAGACCCCCTGGAAGTGGAAGCCTCGAAGTTCGGTTTGAACTACGTGAAGCTCGACGGCAATGTCGGCTGTATGGTGAACGGCGCCGGGCTCGCCATGGCAACGATGGACATCATCAAATACGCCGGCGGCTCGCCCGCA
Source organism: uncultured delta proteobacterium (assembly GCA_963847735.1). GTDB lineage: Bacteria > Desulfobacterota > Desulfuromonadia > Desulfuromonadales > BM103 > CAWKAV01. The sequence continues at coordinate 304,335 of CAWKAV010000003.1, forward strand.
AACTTCCTTGATGTCGGCGGCGGAGCCAATGCCGAGCAGATCAAGAACGCGTTCCGCATCCTGCTTTCCGACAAGCACGTAAAAGCGGTACTGATCAATATCTTCGGCGGCATTCTGCGCTGCGATACGCTCGCCACGGGCGTGATCGCCGCCGCGCGCGATTTGAACATCCAGATTCCCGTTGTGGTCCGCATGGAAGGCACGAATGTGGAACTTGGGCGTCAGATGCTCGCTGAAAGCGGTCTGAATCTGATCACCGCCGACGGCATGAAAGACGCCGCCGAGAAAGTGGTCGCCATGGCGACCAAGGCAGCCTAGCCCGAACGGAGAACACTACGATGAGCATTCTGGTAAATAATGATTCCCGCGTTCTCGTCCAGGGTTTCACCGGCAAAGAGGGCACGTTTCACGCCTCTCAATCCATCGCCTACGGCACGAACGTCGTCGGCGGCGTTACGCCGGGAAAAGGCGGCAGCACACACCTTGATCGGCCCGTGTTCAACACGGTGTCCGATGCCGTCGCGAAGACCAAGGCCAACGTCGCACTTATCTTCGTTCCTCCGCCATTCGCCGCGGATGCCATCATGGAAGCTGTCGCCGCGGAGATTCCGCTTGTAGTGGCGATTACCGAAGGCATTCCCGCCGCGGACATGGTGAATGTCTGGGCCTTCATGAAGGGCCGCAAGTCTCGCCTGATCGGGCCGAATTGCCCCGGCATCATTACGCCGGGTTCGGCGAAGATCGGCATTATGCCCGGGCACATCCACAAGCCGGGCCGCGTGGGCGTAGTTTCCCGTTCTGGCACCCTCACCTACGAGGCGGTGCATCAGCTATCTCAGCTCGGCATCGGGCAGAGCACCTGTATCGGGATTGGCGGCGACCCCATCATCGGCACCAACCACACCGATGCCGTTCGCCTCTTTAATGAAGACCCCGACACCGACGCGATCATCATGATCGGCGAGATTGGCGGGGACGCCGAAGAGCGTGCCGCCGCTTACATCAAAGCCAACGTGAAGAAGCCGGTGGTTGGCTTCATCGCCGGCCAGACCGCTCCTCCCGGGCGCCGCATGGGCCATGCCGGTGCCATCATCTCCGGTGGTTCCGGGAAGGCCGAAGACAAAATTAGCGCGATGCGCGACGCTGGCATCCATGTCTGCGATTCGCCCGCCGTCATTGGAGAGACTCTCAAGGCTGCCCTATGAGCAACGTTCAGCGAACCTACAGCATGATTAAGCCGGATGCCGTCGCCTCCGGCCAGATTGGCGAAATTCTCGCCGTCCTCGAGCACGCCGGTTTCCGGATCGTCGGCATGAAGATGCGCCAGCTCACCACTGAGGAAGCGGAAGGCTTCTATGCCGTTCACCAAGAGCGCCCCTTCTTCCCGGATCTCATCAAGTTCATCACCGAGGGCCCCGTGGTGACGCTCGCCCTGGAACGCGAGGACGCCGTCGCCAGACTGCGCGAAGTGATGGGCGCTACCAACCCGGCAAATGCTGCCGAGGGAACGATCCGCAAGCGCTTCGCTGAGAGTATTGAGCGCAATTGCATTCATGGCAGCGATTCGCCGGAGAATGCCGCCATCGAACTCGCCTACTTCTTTAGTTCCGTCGATCTGGCGAAATAAGGCGAACCGGCGCACCTGCCGACACCTCGGCCGGCACATCGAAGAAGGGCCCGCCATCGGTACCCGGACAATCGGGAGCGCTGATGGCGGGCTCTTCTTCTTTCCATCGCGGAGCCGATGGGTCTCAAGTGGACTTCTTGCCTGCATTCAGCATGTGGCGCAGCCCTTCGCGGAGGTCCACCATTCCCCTGCGAAACTCAGCGCTTCCGCCTTCGAAGGGAATTGTCTCCGTGTTGATCGCGTTGTAGAGTTCCGCCATGAGTTCAGCCGCGTTCTGCGTGAAGCCAAAGCTCAGGAACGTGGGCACCACCGCTTCCAGAGGGGCAGGCTGCGCGCTTACCGCCTTGCCAAGCAGCTCCGAGAGCGCGGCAGCGGCATCCTCCGGCGAATAGTCTTCTGGCCCCGCCATCTCGATCACTTTGCGCTTTCCGGTGGGCGTCACCAGGCACTCCGCCGCCGTCCGGCCGATATCCAGCGTAGAGATCATCGGAACCTTGTGATCGACGGTCAGAAACGACGGCATTACGCCATCAGCCTGCGCCTGAGGCAACAAGCTCTCCAGATTTTCCATGAACGAACAGGGACGCAACACCGTCAAGCCTCCGGGATAATCCCGGAAAATTAGTTCCGCATCGTGAAGGCTCCCCACCGGTCCCGTTCCCGAAGCAAGCTGCGCTCCTACTGACGACAGCAGCACCACCTGCGGAACGGAAGTTTCACGGCAGGCCTCTTCGAGCGCGAGGCTCACTACCCTGCGGTCAGCTCTGTAGTCCGCAGCCCCGTAGGCCGGTGGGATCATCGCAAAAACACCCTCGGCGCCCTCAAACGCCTCTCGCAGCGCGGCGCTATCGCCAAGATCGGCGATGGCCACTTGAGCCCCACGCTCTTTCCACGGCTCCGCTTTCGCGGCATTGCGGATCACCACACGTACGGGCTTACCTTGGTCGAGCAGAGTCGCTGCCGCCGCACTACCAACATGGCCGGTTGCACCAGTTATCACAAACACAAGAATCCTCCTTCTGGGGTTCCATCCGCCATTGGCCACCGGCCTACCGGGGACACAGATGACTCTTCTCCGAATCCCGGTGGCGCTGTCCGATGCTCTTCATTTGGCCCGATTCATGGCTGCAATTCGGTTGGGTGTGGCCCTGGCGTGGAACCTTTCCTGACTTTCAGCATATCCAACGGATTGGTTCGGTTCGCTTCCCGCGCCGCCGCGCGCGACAGGTTCGAAAACTTCCCCAAGCGCCGAAGCCGCCGCCGTGAAACACCTTTTCCGCAAGGCCTTTCCAACAAGGTGAAGAACGAAAGGAGATAGTTGCACTATGGGAAAGACGGTAGTTGCACTCTACGAAGGTCCGCAGGTCGCCAGGCAGGCGATCAAAGATCTTAAGGAAGCCCGCTTCACGCCCGCTGAAATCCGCCAGGTGAACACTACAGATTTCGAAGAAACAAAGCCGCGAGAAACGGATGTACTTGGCGTAAGCGGCCTGGCGAAGCCGGAGGTGGGTGAATATGAGGAAGCCGTGCGGCGGGGTTGCTCCCTGGTAGCAGTAACGTCCAAAAGTCCGGAGATCGTCAAAGCCCAGGAAGTGCTCAGCCGGCACCACCCCATCGATCTCGATCTGAAAGTAGCCCAGTGGCGGACGTCGGGCTGGAAGAACCCTTACGACGCCGTGCGCGACCAGAACCCGAAACGAGCCATTGAGGATGCACGCGTGCAAACCGGTCGCGATCAGTCATCCACCTCAGTTCGCGTTTTCGCCTGGTGAGAGGCCGCAGATTTCACGTTGGCTCGACGGGGGTTGTTCCGAGGAGGCCCGCAAATTGCCGCGACGCAGTGCGCTCAGACTCTGAACCAATCGCTAGCGAATTGGCGAAAACCTCCCGCGAACTGTTCGCGATTCATATACTCACGTGCAGGCCGACTGTTCCTCCGGCCCACCTCTGCCGGCCGGTCAACCGCCAGCAACCGGGGCCCGTTGTGCGCGTTCTGGACGGGCCGGGCTAAGCCCATCAAAACAGAGGGGTTGCCCCTTTTCGATTCATTTGCTACCGTGAAGAGTTGGGGGCAACGCCTCTCGAATGCTCCCTGGGTTGACGATCCCACCGATTCCGCATTCGATAGTCTTAGGTTCATCCATCCCACTCTGAGGTCTCTATGTCCGGGCATAGCAAATGGTCCACCATCAAGCACAAGAAAGCCGCTGCCGATTCGAAGCGCGGCAAGATTTTCACAAGACTGATTAAGGAAATCACCATCGCCGCCCGGTCAGGGGGAGACCCCGATTCGAACGCCCGGCTGCGAACCGCCGTCGCCGCCGCTAAAGCGGTGAGTATGCCCGCCGAAAACATCAAGCGGGCCATCATGCGCGGCACCGGCGAACTCGAAGGCGGCGAAATCGACGAAATCACTTTCGAAGGTTACACCCCCGGCGGCGCGGCCGTGATGGTGGAAGTGGCCACCGACAACCGCAACCGCACTGTCAGCGAGATCCGGCACGTCTTCTCAAAGAACGGCGGCAACCTAGGCGAAGTGGGCAGCGTTGGGTGGATGTTTGACCGCCGCAGTCAGATCTACGTGAATTCCTCGGAGATCGGCGAAGACAAGCTGATGGAGCTAGTGCTGGAAGCCGGGGCGGAGGACATGAAGGCTGAGGACGGCATGTTTGAAATCCTCTCGCCTCCCGAAGCCCACTCCGCCGTTTCCGAAGCGCTGGAGAAGGCGGGCATCGCCGTGGAGAATAGCGAAATCACGATGATCCCGCAGAACACCATCGCGCTCCAGGGCAAGGACGCCGCAGCCACGCTCCGGCTCGTCGAACTGCTTGACGACCACGACGATGTGCAGAACGTCTATTCGAACTACGAGATCGACGACGCCGAAATGGAGCAACTCGACAGCTAAGTCGCCGGGCTAGCTAAGTCGACGGGCTCCCGGCCGCGATGGCCGCGGGCCGGCTTCGCCGCCAGTCACACTGCGGGTGCGAATGCGAATTCTGGGAATTGATTGCGGCTCAATCCGAACCGGCGTGGGCATCATAGAGAGCGACGGCTTGCGCCACTCTCTGGTGCACGCGGCCACCATTCAAACCGACACCAAAGAGCCGTTCGAAAAGCGGCTTCTCCACATCCATCAGGCGCTGGCGGGCGCTATTGCCGCGCACCAGCCGGAAGTGGCCGCGGTGGAAGAGGTCTTCAACCACGCCAACGTCCGAAGCGCGCTGAAACTGGCGCATGTCCGCGGCATCGCAATGCTCGCCATCGCGCAGGCGGGCATTCCATGTAACGAGTTCAGCCCCAATGCCATCAAGCTCAGTGTGGTAGGGTATGGCAAAGCGCAGAAAAATCAAGTCCAGTTGATGGTGCAAACGCTTCTGCGATTGGATGGGACGCCGCCGTCGGAAGATGCCGCCGACGCCCTTGCCGCCGCCATCTGCTGCGCGAATCACCAGGGCTTTGTACGCCGCTTTCGCAAACAATGATACGCACGCTGCTTGTATTGCTCCTCGCCTTCGTTTCCTTCGGCTCCGCGCAAGCGGAGGGTGATCGCCTTTTCTATTCCAAGTTTTTCAAGGGAAGCACTCCCGAGTACCAGGAGATCATCCTCTCGCCGGACGGCGCGTGCAAGTACAAAGAGGCTACCGACGACCCGAACCCCATCGAGTTCACGCTGCCCGAGGCGATGCGTACCGAGATGTTTCAGCTTGCCGCGGAACTCGGCTACTTCACCAAACCGCTGGAATCGAATCTCGCCATCGCCAAAATGGAGAGAAGACTTTTCGCTTCGAGGGCAGCCACACCGGCTCGCAGACCTTCAATTATTCGCTGGAACCCGCGGCGCAGAAGCTGCAAACGCTCTTCGAGAGAATCGCCGAATCGCAGCAGCTCTACATTCGCCTTGAATACTCCGTGAAGTTTGACCGCCTCGGCATCAACGACGCCCTGGTGGCGCATTGAGAACTCCCGCACCCGCGAACGCCTGGTGCCCACCGAGCATTTTCTGCCCTTGCTCGAACGGGTGGTGAAGAACAAGCGCTTCATGAATATCGCGCGGAACCGCGCCGATGTTCTCGCCCGGTACGTGCGGGAATCGAACGGCATCGCCGCACAGTAAGCCATCATTCTCATGCGGACACTTCTTTTCGCCCTTCTGCTCGGCATTCCTGTTCTCGTCGCCTTCCCCCAGCAGGCCGGCGACCCGCCGGAGTCACGCCCGGAAGCCGCCGAGGCTAGCCAGCCGGAACCCGAACAGCCGGACCCCGAAGAGCAAGCCCTGCGCCGCGGTGTCCGCGAGGCCAACGGCAGCCAGGTGGACATCCAGCGGGCGCTGGAGAATCACCTGGCGCAGTTCCCAGAGAGCAAGCGGCGGGAAGAGATTGAGTACGTGCTGCTCAAGACGGCCACCGACCTTGGCGACGATGCCCGCGTGCTGAAGTACGGCATGCTCTTCCTCGACACCGGCGCCAACGACGCCACGGTGTTTGACCGCGTGATTCCCCTGATGCTGCGCGACGAGTCGGAAGCCGTGGCCACCAAAGCCCTCGCCTACGCCAAGCGCTATGAGATTGCGGCGGCCTGCGAATCGATCGACGACAACAAGCCGGCCGCCGCAGGCCTGGCCTATTCCTGGAAGCGCCAGCGCGACCGCGCCTTTGCCCGCGCCTATGTCTTTCAGGCCCGCGCGCTGGGCAACCTGGGCAGCTACGAGGAGGCTCTCAAGCTGGCCCGCCGCAGTTTCGAAATCGAACCCTCCGCCGAAGCGGCACGTGAGCTGGGCCGCGTGCTGGCCAAGATGGACCGCGTCGACGACGCCGTCAACGCCTATGCGGAAGCCTTCGCGATCGACGACCCCCGCAACGACGCCGCCCATCGCGGCGGTACCGCCGCCGGATGGGCGACTTTTCCATCGCCGACAAGAACGGCTCGGAATCGGGTCTGGGCGACCGCATCCTGGCCGTGCGTATGACCGAACCCGCGCCGTGCTCGAAGCAAAGCGCGCCGAACTCGCCGCCCTGGCCCCCAACGCCAACGCCCGTAAAGCCTCCGACTTCACACTCTCCTCACTCGACGGCGACTCTCTGGCGCTGGAATCCCTGCGAGGCCGCGTCGTCGTCGTGGATTTCTGGGCAACCTGGTGCGGACCCTGCCGCAAGCAGCACCCCCTCTACGAGGAGGTAAAGGCCCGCTTCCAGGACAACCCCGACGTGCTCTTTCTTTCGGTGAATACCGATGAAGATCGTTCGGTGGTGGAGCCCTTCGTGGAAGAGAACCGCTGGTCGAACCGCGTGCACTTTGAAGACGGCCTGGCCGGCTTCCTGAAAATCACCTCCATCCCCACGACACTGATTCTGGGCCGCGACGGCGAGATCTTCAGCCGGATGAACGGCTTCATTCCAGAGACCTTCGTCGACCAACTCGCTGACCGCGTCGCGGAAGCCCTGGGAAAACCCCTCCCTGCGGAAGTCGCCGCAAAATAGCGGGATACCCAGGCCGGCGGCGCCTCGTCACATCACGAAGCTAAGTATCCCGCGATCGAGATTTCACGGCAAAACGGCAACATGTCGCCGAAATTCCACGATTGTGAGTGTGCGTACCGCCGAAAAAAATCATGTCCTCTTTTCCTCCGTTTTTGAGGCGATCTCTTTTCTTATCAATCACTTGCGGGTGTGTGTATGGTGTGCGTACTTTCGCCTGTTTTCGCCCTTCATCCGCACATGCCCGCCAGTTCCGTGGCCAAGGTTCTCTTCCCGCGCCAGAGCCGCGAGGGTCCAGCGCATCGAAGGATCTACGAGACAAAAGGATCGACGCGGCGGCGATGCGGCCTCGGCCGCCGGAAGCGCCATCCGGCTCTATTGTCGCCGGAAGAACCACATGAAGTACTTTATGGGGGCAAGTGAAAGATTCCGGGAAAGATAGAGCCAATCAACCTCTGTCACTCGTGTCCGAGCCAGGACGGGATGAGATCGGCCAAGTCCCACGCAAACGGCTCACGCACGGTCGTCTTCGGCTCGATGTCATTTTATTTCAATGACTTAGCAGAAAAGTGAAAGCGTAGCCCTCCCGCATGGTCGCCCGAACGGCCGAAAATTCAGTAACCCGCAACGGAAAAAGTACGAAATCGGCAATTCCAGCAAAATAAACACAAATTCTTACGGATGTCGAGCGGAAAGGGAATTCTTTCACAGCTTCCCGTCCCCGGAACCAAGAACTAGGAACTAAGAACTAAGGATGGAGTTGGTCTTACGGTTTCCGTCTTCCCTCAGAGCAGAGTCGCCGAACGATGTCCTGCTGCTGCGATTCGGTTGTGTTCATTCGAGCACGAAACCGTTCTCGCAATAAGAACGTTTCACTTGATGAAAGATCTTCGGTATTCGACGGATCGGACACCCTGCCTGACCTCATATCAACGTGCGCAAGAATTTCTTGCCGATGAATCCCAGCTTCACACTGTGGCAGAGCATAGAAGGTATACTGGCCACTGCGGTCGCCTGAGGTAACACGAATCCGCCAGCAAGGGCCAGTGAGCATCGGCAAGAACCTCGGTACGGTAGTCACAAGTTCTGCAGCCTCGTCAGGGAACAATACAGTGGGAACTCGGGCAGCACGCATCGCAGTAATTAGATCTGCAATCTCGTTTGAGTAAACATCGAATCCTGTGCCAACATCTCTTATGCTACCATCTGACCGATCTACCTCGATGCGTGTTATAGCGGATATGTTCCCAGACGCGAAAGTGGAACTGCTCATGTAATTAACAATGTAGTTTTTCTCCGTGAGTGAGTACTGATGCAGCGTCACCTTTCGGTTTCTTGATGATGGGTTAACGATTCGAACAGCAGATTCAGCTAAGCACTTTGACTCACTTAATGTCAAAAGTCGATCTCGAAGGGAACCTACCAACTTCTTTGAATAGTCATGCGAAGTTTCAGTTCCTACCGTTACCTCTGATTCACCGAGTGTTACTACGCCAGTCTCACGGTTGACTATAAAAACGCCTATACTTTGCCCAGTAATCGGGGAGCAAGCCGCCCTTATTGTGATCCAAAATGACTTGGCACCCCAACGTTGAAGGTCTAGAACTGGACATTGCCCACCTCTTTCTGCATAGACGAATTGGTCTAGTTTTTCGACAATTCCTTGCGCCTCGTTCTGCGTCAGTAAATTGAGTTGGCCAGGGCCCGACAGCGTTAGAAGCCCGAGAATGGCGGAAAGTTGTTTCAATCTATACAAGGTCATGGCAAATACCCATTTGATCTCATGCAGTCCACCAAACCTCCAATCTGAATTCCACCTACAATCTGCTGACCATAGTTAGAACTAGCATTCCATCCCGCGTCGGCAATTGCCTGCAAACCGTTTTGCATACGGGGTGAACGAGCACCACCTATCAGTGCTCGTATCAAGTAACTCCCGTACGACAAATTTCCAGAATTCTGATTAGTTGCGGTATGGGGCACCGAATTGAGTGATGCAATCAGCTGTGGACCAAAGCCGACGGATTCGGGGAAACATGCATTGGATGTTCTGCCGGCCTCGACTGGACAAGGAACCGCTAACCCTCCCCAATTCCCGTTATTTTGACCTCCGAAGAAATTGTTTTGTGCGCGTTTCTCCGCTGCTTGCATATAACCACTTTCCCAGGCTCCCCCATTGCAGAAACATCGTCGTCAATGAGTTAGTAAAGTTACCAAGACGCGGACTGAGAGCCGATAGTTGACCTTGAATATAGAGTGCTCCTTGGGTTGCACCGGCGTGGTTTTTCTTAATGAAGTCTAACTTCATCTCGGTCACGGGATCGCTCGCTGGATTGCATTTCGGGAAGCCCGATGCGGCTCTATTGCTGCCGCCACCTTGCTGCGGATCGTAGAAATATGGCTTAAGCACGAACCCAATCGGCCCGCCCTCACGATCAAAGACCGGATAGAGGAATGCTCCCTGAAAAGGGTTGGGCCTTCTAGCGTAGCAGTATACTGGTGACTCGTCTGGATCTTCGCAGATGTCACGCAGTAGGCCCATTCTGTCGGTGCCGTTGACCGGGTCGTTTTCGAGATACGCATACCGATTCCACGTCTGTGGATCGGTCATCGCCGCACTCCCCCCATACGGATCCGCCGTAGTAAACCGCCCCATCGTCGGCGAGTAGTAGCGGTTCCATCGCGTAGTCGAGCCCGGTCCCATCTCTTCGGTACGTCGCGAAGTAATCCTTCGTGTCGCTGGGCGGCGTTCCGTCGGTCTCGCCGTAGGGGAAGTGCTTGGCTTCGCTTGCCAGCCGGTTGGGCGTTACCGCCTTCAGCGTGCTCCCCGTCTTCTGGAACATCTTGCGGCCGGCGAAGTAGATCCAGCGCTGGTTTTCCTGCGTAGCTGGTGCAGTTGTGGTGCAGGTTTCCTGCATCTCCATCAGGCGCTCGCCGCCCATGCCGTAGAGATAGTAGGTGACCGTGTTGCCGTTGCGCACGAAGACGCGCTGGTTGGCTTGGTTGTAGCCGTATATCTGCGTGCCCGCGCTCGAGTGGTTCGAGCTCACCATCCTATTGGCTACATCATACGCCACCGTCATCAGCGGCATCGTCGTCATGTTTCCGTTGGGGTCGTAGCGCGTAGCCGGCTGTGTGCTGATGCCGGTTGGTGTTCTTGTCCACCGACACGCTGTGCGTGGGTCCGCTGCCTTTGGTCACGTTCTGGTTGGTCGCGGTTGCCGAAGCCGTCGTAGACCCAGGAGAGGCCCCAGCCTCCGGCGCCCACCGTCTCCGCGCTGGTTAGCCTGTTTAAGGAATCATACTGGTACTCGACGGCTTCGCCCGAGAGATGGTCGATCTGCTGGATGATCTGCCCGTTGTTGTTCGTTGTGGGGAACACGTAGCTGAGGTTCTGCAACTGCGTGCCGTCCCTGGGTGACCGTTTGGTTGGTCATCTGGTAGAGCGTGTTGAAGGTGTAGGCGTTGTTGACCGCCGTGCCCGAGCCGTCGTCCCGGGTGAAGGCCGTCATCGCCCCAGCGGCGTTGTAGTTGATACCGCTCACCAGGGTGAGGCTCTCGCCGGTCATCGTGGCCGGGCGCCAGGCGTTGTCGTAGGTGTAGGCGTAGCTATAGAGGCTGCCCGTTGTGCCGTAGCCGAAGCTGGTCATCCGGCCCATGGCGTTCCACTCCGGGTCAATCCTTCGGGTGAGCGTGGTGCTGCCGACGCGCGCTTCCAGGCCGAATCGCGGTATTGCAGCAGGCCCGACGGCTCGTAGGAATAGGTCTCGTTGTACTCGGTGACGATGGAATCGCACTGCTTGGCGGTGACTTTGCCGAGGCGGCCGGCGAGGTTCGATCCGCCGCCGCTGTCGTACTGGTTGATCAGTTCCTGGCAGGCTTGCTCCACGTGCGCCGAGCCGTTCCAGGTGTAGCGCTTGATGTTCGTCACTCGCTTCATGGAGTCGTAGGTGAAGGCGGTCTTCTGGTTCTTCGCGTCGATGGTGTGGGCCACCGTGCCATCGCTGTTGTAGGTGTAGTTCGTCGTGCCGGTTTCGGGCTTGGTGACGCTCAAGCAGCCGCCCGGTCGAAAGCTCGTAGTTGAAGGTGCGCGTCTGTGTGTAAGCGCCGCGCGTCATCACGGCGGTGGCGAGCTGGCCGCGGATCGGTGTAGGTGTAGGTGGTGATCAGGTCCGCGCCGCCGGCCGGGTTGGGTTCGTAGACCTTCACGAGCTGGCCGAGGCCGTTCGATTCGTACTTCTTCCACTTGCCCGCGGCGTCGGTGATTTTGACGGTGTTCTTCTCGTAGAGATACGTGGTGCTGCCTGCCCCGTCCGGCAGCGCGACACTGAGCGTGCGGCCGAGGGCGTCGTAGCTGTAGGTGGTCCACTTGACGGTGCCGCCCGGCGCGTAGGGCAACGAGACGCGCTTCACTTTGCCTGAAGGCGAGCAGGCGCAGGCGTCGTATTCGGTGTCGGTGAACGTATCGGCTTGCCAGTCATCCCCGCCGGATTCGGCTTTGATGGGCCGGCCGAGGCCGTCCATGTGGGTTTTCTGATAGATCGCCTTCCCGGGCTCGGAAACCGCGCGCGTGTAGACCGTGTTGAGCCGGGTCCCGGTGTCGATGCCATACGTGTAACTGGTTCTCGCGCCGGTGACCGAGAAGGTATCCACCACGCGGCCGTAGCTGTCGTAGTTGGTGCTGGCGATGGCGTTGTTGGGCGCGGTGGTCTGCGTGGGCCGGTAGTCGGTGTCGTAGCTGAAGCTGGTCGCCAGCGTGCTGGTGCCGTTGGGCGTGATGACGTCGGGCATCGTGAAGGCGCCCGCGGAGGAGAATCCAGCGGTGACTTCCGGCCCGGGGCCGGTGCTGCGGACCGTGTTGCCCAGGTAGTCGTATTTGTAGGTGGTGGTGACGCCGCCCGCGGTGACGGTGGCGACGTTGGCGCGGAACGGCGTGGATGTGCAATAGGTGCCGCCCGCGAAGTTCGATGCCGCCGGGCAACCGATGCCGCTATCGAGGTTATTGCCGTAGGTGATTTCCTGCAGCACCAGATAGGGCGAGGTGTGCTGGAACTCTACCTTGGTGAGACGGTTGACGATGCGGTTGGTGGTGAAGGTGCCGTTGGTGTAGTGGGCGTAGTGATACTGGGTCCAGCGCAGCGGATTCACCAGATCGTTTGAATCGTAGAAGACCGAGGAGACCTGGTTGCCCTGATCGTCCACCCACTGATTGAAGCGGTTGATCCACTGGTTGCCGGTGCCGGGATCGGCAATGCTATCCACGCGCCACAGGAAATACTTCGCGGGCAGGTGATAGTTCCACAGCGCGCTCTGCCGCCGCTTCACCGTGCCGGAGGGAAGTTCGCGTTCGTCGAGGTTGGTCCAGAGCCCGTAGTAATACTGCGCCGTGTTGGTTTCGAAGGTCCAGATCTTATCGCTCACGCCGGAGGCGTCTTCGACCCGCGTGGTGACGGGAATCGTGCCGCCGCTGGTGCGCGTGAAGGTGTAGGTAAAAGTGCTGCCGCCGGGCGTGGGCGTGAGCTTGCGCTCGGTGACATGGCGGACGGTCTTGCCCGAGTAGGCAGCCGAGGCGTATTCGTAATCCATGTAGCCGCCGTAGGGCAGGGTAATGCGGGTGAGTTCGCCCGAGTCATTGGTGTGATAGCTGAAGTTCGTCTCGCCCGCGCCGGATTTGGCGATCTTGGTGAGGAATCGGACGGTGCCCCCGATGAAGGCGCCGCTGATGGGAGACTTGAGCGCGATGGTGGAGGTGGACTGCGTGAAGGTGGTGGTATCGACCACACCCAGGCCGCTGTTGCGGCTGATCTGCTGCAGCTTCTCCACGAGAGCACCGTCGGTCCCGTAAGAGAAGAGATAAGTGCGGCGGCCACCGCCCGCAACCGGGAGCGCGCCCACGTCTTCAATCTCCGCGATACGGGCCGAGGAGTTGGCCCAGGTGGCGTTCTTGCCGATGCGGTAGCGCACGAAGATCTGATTGCCGTTGACGTCCTGCATCAGCGTGGGGTAGCGGGTGTTGGCGTCGGCTTCGCCGGAGGCCGAGACGCAATCCATCACCCAGAAGGAGCCGTCTTTGAACCAGACACGATTGGTGGCGGGGTCGTACTCATAGAGGGGAGCAAAGCCCGAGGGCCGCCACTTGCCGCTGCTGTAAACGTCGAGGAAGTACTCGGCGCCGGTGCCGTCTTCGTACACATAGTAGAGCAAGGTGGGGCCATCCAGCACCGGCCGGACGCTACCGAATTGCATCTTCCAGCCATATCCGAAGCCAAGGTTCTTTCCGTAGTGAAGCGGCGTGCCGCCTGAATCCATCCAGTTCTGTGAGTTGTAGCTAAGAACGAGTGAGGCGCCGTGGCCATTGCGCCCGGCCGCGCTGAGAACCGGCAGGGTGAGGTTGAGGTTGCCCGAAAGCAGGTCGAGGCTTTCCGGGGCGCTGCCCCAGGTGGAGACGTTCGGCGGCAGGCCGATGCGTCGCGGCAGGTTGGAGAGCGCCGGGCTCGATGGCGACGGCGTGGTGACGTCGCGGGGAACCTCGGTCATGTTGCCGTGACGGTCATAGGCGCGAACCTTGTAGTTGTAGGTGGTGTTGGGCGTGAGTCCGTTGTCGGTGTAGCTCATCGAACCGGGCTGCGCGAGGATAGTGGTCTTGAGCGTGGAGCCGCGATAGACCTGATAGTAGGCGATGCCGGAGGGGCCGTAGGAGGAGCCGCCCGCGGTGTCGGTGACCGGCAGCCATTGGAGGGTGACCTGGTTCGGCGCCGCGACCGTGGTGAGGCTGCCGTTCAAAGAGCCGTAGTCGGGCGCGCCGGTTTCGATCGTTGCCAGTGCAGCCACATCCATCTGGGTGCCAGAATTCGCGCCCTTGATGCCGACGCCCGGCTTGCCGGCGGTCCACTCGCTGTCGGTGGCGGACATCAGATAGACATCGTCGACATAGACATGGATCTTCCAGACCCCGCCCGCGTTGGTGCGAACGGCCTTGATGGTGGAGGTGGGCGTCAGCGTGGCCGACTGGCTCCCGATGGTGAGGCTCCAGCTATAGCCCCAGATCATCTTCATGATGCTGACGGTCGCGTGGTAATTGCCGCCGCTATGGGAGAGATCGGCAACGATGGCGTAGCCCTTGCCCTCCGTGCTTGACGAAGTCTTGTAGCGGGCATCGTTGGTGGCGGTGAGATAGAGGATCACCGAACCCGTGGTGGCGCCGCCGCCCGAGAGGGCGAGCTTGGCCCGCGATTCGTGCTGGCCGCCGGTGGCAACGCTATAGCGATAGATGAGGCTGGCGCCATCGGTGGACGAACTGGTGATCAGGCTGGTGCCCGAACCGGAAACGCTTCCATTTACGTACCAATTGTTCAGCGAGAACCAGAAATCATCGCTAAAGAACGGAGAATTGGCGTGAATTGGCGAAGCAATGATGATGACGAGCGCGGCAACAGCACATACACGAAGGGCTTGGCGGAGCATGGAAGCGGTCTCCTTCTAGGGGATTCTTGTTCGCCGGCGACGGCAATTATGGTGATTTATCGGTTCAGGAACGCGGCCAGGGAGAGTCCCTCGGGGAGCGTACCCGCTTTATCGATTGCTTCTGGATTCAGGAGTTCTTCCGCAGTGAAGAACCGCACACGGACCTCGAGAGGGGCGCGCACGCCTTCGAGCGAGGCCGCATCGCGGGCCTGCAGATCGACCAGCGCCCAGGCGTTGTCGTTGCTGTACATGGCGCGGAAGGAAACAATGCCGGCTGGCACTTCGGCCTTGCTGGAATCGGTCTTGACGCGCTCAGCGGGCTGCTTGAGCGGGGATTCGCGGTCTTCGAGGAACAGCGGTGCTTTGGCGTTGGCCGTGCCCGGAACGGGAACGACGGGAACGAGGGCGATGATGCGTGTAGGGTCTAACTGCGGGGACGGTTTATATTGTCCATCGACTGGAAAACGGCGTTCCAGCGAAGCGGGAGGACGCTCCTGAGCCAGCGCGGCGGCGGCGCAGAGAAGGACAAATGCAACGGTTATTTTGTGCATTCGCAGATCCTATATTTGAGGACTTAGCTGAGAATACCCCCCCCCCCCCCGCGATTTCGGCAAGAGTTATTTTTGGGAACTGCCGAAAGTTTACAATTCTCGCGGAAATGGGCCAGAAGCGGACCGCCCGCTGACGTGGGTTTGGCGGCAGTAAGGGGCATGGGTCGCTGTGACAAGCGGGGAGCGGGCCGGGAGATGTCCGGGTGGCACCACTGGACGTGGTGCTCTTCTGGTGGGGGCCGGGTCCACGCGTGTGAAACGCCTGGCTTTTCGCTGGCGATCGCTGACGCTACGGGCTCCGTGCTAGCCCCGCACTGACGTTTCGGGTGCGGATTGGGTGGCGCGCGGTTTGCGGGGATGCTTTTCGGGGCGCGGGTGGATTTGTGGCGCAGCCGTCGGGGCGCCGTGTCCTCCTTTCACGAACTAGCGGCGATTTTTCGGCCCGCAGCCCCTGTCGCCCCTGGCTACACGGTGTTTCGTTCCGCCGGGCCGATGGCTGTGGCGCGTCGCCGATCCCACCGCGTTCCTGCTTTCGCAACCAGTGCCAGCACCTGCATGACTCTATCTGCCTTGTAGTCCGTCACTTGGTATCGCAAAGTACTTCCTTACGGCGGCGCCTGCCGACAATAGAGCCGGATGGCGTTTTCGGCGGCGAGCTTCGTCGCGCCAGATCGTCCAGGTGAATGTCTATGTCGATGTTTCTCTCGTCCCTCGAAGCTCTGCTCCCCCGTGTTTCCGGCGCGGGGAACTGCCGTCGGCCAGGGACTTGGCAAGTGCCGAAAAAGGGCGAAAGTGGGCGAAAGTACGCACACCCTACACACACCGGCCAAGTCATTGATTAGAAAAGAGATCGCCTCAATTACGGAGGAAAAGAGTCTTCACTTTTTTTTGCCGTACGCACATCGGACCCGCGCGTTTGGCGGCGCACTGGATGCTCTTCCGTGGACAACGCGCGGTCTCCGGGCGGTGCCTTGGAGCGTCGCTGCGTGACAAAGCCCGTCCCGTTAGGGGCGGGCATTCTCGATATTCCGCCCGACGCCGCCATCGGCTGGATCGCCGGGCAGGTGCTCGGCCATGTGGGTTGGTCGGTGAACGTTACGGTGTACCCACAGCCTGAAGACGGGGGCTCTGTTTGGGAGGCGTTTTGGGTCTTAGCGGCCTCCGATGGGCTTCGCGCCGGAGGCTCGAACAATGGGCGCTCGGCCGGGCTGCGCGGGGCACTTCGGTTTTTCGTTTTGAGCGCGCAGCCGATGGCACACGGCGGCGCTCGTTTCGACGGAATTGGCGGCCTGTGACAAACTGGAGGTCTGCGCGTCAAGGCGCTCTTTTTCATGAAACAGCGGGTGGCGGTAATCTACGGGGGCCGGAGCGGGGAGCATGACGTTTCCGTCCTTTCCGCGCGTTCCGTAATGGGAGCTCTCGACCAGAACCGGTTCGAGGTGGTGCCGTTTTATATCAATCGCGAGGGGCGGTGGGACCCTCACTCGCTTCGGCCCGAGCCGGGGGCCAATGAGGGCGTCGATATCGCCTTTCCCGTCCTTCATGGCAGCTTTGGCGAAGATGGGACGATTCAGGGGCTTCTTGAACTGGCCGATCTTCCGTACGTGGGCGCGGGCGTGCTGGGCAGTTCGGTCTGCATGGACAAAGTGTTCACCAAGCGGATTTGCGCGCAATCCGGAATTCCCGTGGTTGCGTTTGTTGCCGGCTTCACCTGGCATGCGGCCGCGGAAATCGTGGAGCAGGTGGAGGCTTCGTTCGGCTACCCCTGCTTTGTGAAACCCGCCAACCTGGGCTCGTCGGTGGGCATTTCAAAGGCGGCGGACCGGGCCGCACTACTTGAGGCGATTCGCATTGCCGGCGGCTATGATACCTCCGTGCTGGTGGAGCGCGCCGTCGCCGGGCAGGAACTGGAGTGCTCCATTCTGGGGAACGAGTTCATCGAAGCTTCCGTCGTTGGAGAGATCGTCCCCGGCAAGGAGTTCTACGACTATGAGGATAAGTACCTCGACGGTAAGGCGCAGACCC
Organism: uncultured delta proteobacterium; assembly: GCA_963847735.1. GTDB lineage: Bacteria > Desulfobacterota > Desulfuromonadia > Desulfuromonadales > BM103 > CAWKAV01. The sequence goes on from CAWKAV010000003.1 coordinate 321,479, forward strand.
TGATTCCGGCGCGAATTTCCGAGGAAGAGCAGCAGCAGGTTCGCCAGCTTGCCGTGAAGGCCGCCCAGGCGCTGGGCGTGGAGGGCATGGCGCGGGTGGATTTCTTTCGGGAAGCCTCAACGGGCCAGATCTACCTGAACGAAGTGAATACGATTCCCGGCTTCACCAGCATCAGCATGTATAGCAAGATGTGGGAAGCCACCGGCTTGCCTTACCCGGAACTGCTCGGCCGCCTGCTGGATCTGGCCGTGGAACGGCATCGGCGCAAGAGGAGTCTCAAATATACCCGCTAGGCCAGCCGATGATTCGTTCCCTTCTTGCCATCGCTCTTTTCTGTCTCGCGGCTCCGGGCCAGGAAACCTTTGAGGATGTGCTCCGCACGTTCACGAAAGTTTACGCCCAGGTGGAAGCCAATGCCGCCGACCCGGTAAACCCCGACCTGGCGATCTTCGAAGGCGCGCTCCCCGGCGCGGTGCGTGCGCTCGACCCGTTCTCCGCCTTCCTGACGCCGGATCGTTTCGCCCAGCTGCGGGAAATGCAGGAGTCGAAGGAAAAGGGATTCGGGAGCATCGTCTCCATCCTTCCGGGAAGAATCATCGTGCTGCAGGTGCTGCCGGAAACACCGATGGCGCGAGCGGGCATTGAGCCCGGAGACGAATTTGTTGGGGTGAACAACTACCTGATCCAGGCTCTCGACGACCAGCAGATTCTGGAACTGCTGAATATGGCTCGCCAGGGTACGGTGAGCGTGGTGGTCCGGCGGCCGGGCAGCGCGAAGCCCCTGCAGTTCACCCTGACACCGCAGGAAATGGACTCCCGTTCGGTGGACAAGGCGTTTCTTCTCAAAGACGAAATCGCGTATATCCACATCAAGAGCTTCGAGGGGGAGACGGCGCGGCAGTTCCGCGATGCCCTTGAGGCACTGGGGGGCGACGATCTGAAGGGCCTTCTATTGGATCTCCGAGACAACCCTGGGGGCGTGGTGGATTCGGCGCTCGACCTGTCGTCGTTTCTGCTGCCGCCGGGCTCAACGATCCTTACGGCGAAAGGGCGTTCGCAGCCGCCCGTCGTGGAACGCGTCCCCGCCGCGGCGAAGCCGTACCGGCTTCCCGTAGTGGTGCTGATGAACCAGAAGACCGCCAGCGCGGCGGAGATCGTGGCCGGCGCCCTGCGCGACCACAAGCGCGCGACCCTGCTGGGGCAGAGATCCTACGGCAAGGGCCTCGTCCAGCGGGTGTTTTCTCTTTCTTCCGGCACGGGCCTGGCGCTGACGACGTCGTACTACTTCACGCCGTCGGGCGACAGCATCCAGCGCCCGCTGAAGGGTAGCCAGACGAAGGTCCAGAGCAGCGAGGGCAACGGGAACCCGACCCAATACCCGGAGGACCCCGCTGCGCCAACCGGCAGCCTGATTGCCGGCGAAGGCGGAATTGCCCCCGACGAGGAAGTGCAACCCCCGGCCACTAACCAGCTTCGCTATGTGCTGGAGGGCACCGGATCGTTTGCCAGCTTCGCCACGGAATACTTGAGATCGAACCCGGGCATCACCGCCGAGTTTCAGGTCTCCGGACAGGTGCTGGACCGCTTCCAGTATTTCCTCGCGCGGCAGAATATCCAGCCGCCGCTATCGATGTGGATCGCCAACTCGGATTACATCCGGATCCGCTTGCAGGCGGAGATTCTCAACCAGGCGCTGGGTGTGGAGTACGGGGAGAAGGTGGAAACCGAACTTGACCCTGCCATCCAGCGTGGTCTTGAGATTCTCGCTGGGAACTGATCTACGGTCGCCGCGCTTGGCGGTGGGTGAGTTCCGCCGCGGCTTTGCTGTCGCTCTAGTTGTTCGTCACCATAGGTACGAAGATTACGGGGATTGAGCTTTTGCGGGTGAGTTCACCACTCGCATCTTTGTCGATGATGATCAGCATCTGGGCATCCGGAGAGTCGCCCTCGGGAGCGACCAGGCGGCCGCCCGGCATCAGTTGTTCGGTTAATGTGTCGGGGATTTCCGGCGGCGCGGCGGTGACGATTACGCGGTGGAAGGGTGCCTTTTCGGACCATCCCTGGTAGCCGTCGCCGGCGCGCACGGTTACCTTTCGATAGCCCAATTCCCGCAAGGTGTTTCTGGAGCGAATGGCCAGCTCCGGGACGATCTCGATGGAGAAAACCTCGGCGGCCAGCTCATTCAGGATCGCGGCCTGATAGCCGGAGCCGGTGCCGATTTCCAGAATGCGATGCCACGGCTTCACATCCAGCAGTTCCGTCATCAGAGCGACGATATACGGCTGGGAGATGGTGGAACGATACCCGATCGGCAGAGCGCGATCTTCGTAGGCGCGAGACCGCATCTCTTCGGGAACGAACTGGTGGCGCGGAACCCGTTCCATCACCTCCAACACCTCGCGTGATTTTATGCCTCTCATTCGCAACTGGGTGCGCACCATTTCCAATCGCGCTTCCCGCAGCGCACCGTTTCCATTGCTCTGAGTTTGCGCTGTGCCCATCGGACCACCTCCATGGGATGTTGGCGAGGAAGCTGCCTTCACTGTGTCGAATACCGGCCACGGTGTCAACGGTTGTCGCTACGCGATGCAGCCGATTCGCGAGATACTGGCTGTTTGCGGCGCGCTCACGCCAGCATTGCAGGGGAGGCCAGCCATGCGAATTGCAAGTCTCGGCGAAGTGCTGTGGGACGTATTTCCGGAAGGTGAGTTTCTCGGCGGCGCGCCGTGTAATTTCGCCGCCCACGCCGCCCGTTTGGGAAACCAAGTCTGGCTGGTAAGCGCGGTGGGAGACGACCACAGGGGACGGGAAGCGCTGGCCGGAATCGCGAGAACCGGCGTTCGCACGGATTTTGTTGCCGTCACCGGGGACCTGCCCACCGGCGTGGTGAGCGTCACCCGAGACGCCGGGGGAGAACCCGCTTACGAGATCCTCAGACCGGCGGCCTACGACCGGATTAGCCTGACGCAGCCTCTTCGCGAGATGCTTTCGGCGGGTGTCGATTGGATCGCGTTCGGGACCCTGGCCTTCACGCACAAGGCGCCGCGAGAGTTCATCGACGACGTCCTGGCTGTGGCTAAGGGCGCCCGGCGCTTCTACGACGCAAATCTTCGCGAGGGACACTATTCGTGGCCGCTGGTGGAAGACCTGATTCACGCCGCCGACGTTTTGAAGCTGAACGAAGCGGAGGCGCGGTGGGTGCAAAGCTCCGCCCAGATTGCGGCACCCGATCTGGAATCGTTCTGCCGCCAGCTCGCTCCGGCTTTCCAGCTTGATACCATTTGCGTCACGCGGGGCCCGGCAGGCTGCTCAATCTTCCACCACGGGGAATTCGTTGAGGTTGCCGCGCCGCGGATTGAGCTTGCGAACCCTGTGGGAGCGGGCGACGCCTTCTCCGCGATGTTTCTGCATGGGCTTGGCAATAACTGGCCATTGACTACCATCGGCGAAAGAGCCAACACGTTGGGGGCGCTGGTGGCATCCCAGACCGGAGCGGTGCCCGACTACGACCCGGCGGCCTTTCTGGCGCCTTAGCTTTGTGAGCCGGAGGGAAAGTCTGGACTCTTGGTGACGTTCTCTGCCTGCCAGAGGTGGCGGCGATCATGTGCGGCCAGCACCTGGACGGCTTCCGCCAGATTGAACTTGAGGATCGGGGCGAGCGGGGAGGCAAAACGAATCGCACCCATGTCGACGTGGCTGGCTTCAAGTACAAATCCCCGAAGATCGAGCCTTAGGCGGTAGAACTCTTTCTCGACCTCCACTGGATTCAGATCGGATGGCGGGCTGATCGATTTCACGGCCTTGGCCCGGAGGCGATAGGGAGGTTCCAGAAAGCGCACGAACTGGCGGGCAAGGAAGCCGATGCGAAACGACTTTCTGGGAAGTGACGCGTTCTGGCGTTCGCGCTCGAAGCTCACCCGCATCACTTTGAGATAGAGCGCGACGCTGCGGTTGAGATGGTCAAGACACTCCGTTACGCTCCAGGAATCGGCGCGGGGGCGCCAGCGCCGCTGTTCCGGGGTGAGTCCACGGACTAGGGCTTCCATTCTGGCTACGGCATCGTCAATCTGGGCAACAAGCGCAGCGGCAGTAATCTCGGATTGCATAGGTTCTGGGTAAGTAGCGGGCGCTCATTCTCTCGCCTCTACTGGTAACTGCGGAAACGGATCGGATCTGGTCTGCCTCTTTGCGACGTTTTTGCAGAAAACGGGCCAAATCTTGATCTCTTTCCTGGAAGTTGCCTATATTGGCAAAGAAAAGGCGAATCGAATGAGAGACATTCAAGAGGAGCTATCGCGGCTTCGGGAGAAACTTCGACGGATGGAAGAGCGCCACCAGCCCTCTACCCCTCCGGCTGCTGAATCTCTCGATTCCGGATCGGCGACTCAGGGCCAGGATCTGCCGCCATGGGAGAGCCTGGTGGACGATGGGGCCTTTGAGGCAACCGTTTCCACGGGCGCCTCGGCGACGCCTTTGCCGCCCGCACTTCATCGGGGAGACATCGATGCGTGCCTCTCAGGACGCTTCGTAACTACAGCGAAGGGACGCCACTTTGAAACGGAAACGCTCTATCCCCTCAATGGACGGCACGGTCAGTTTGAGATCAGCGAGCTTTCCGCCATTCCGCCGGATCTGATCCGTCCATTGTGCGCCGAACACCGCGGAGATCCTGTTGAACGATGGGCGTTTCTGGATACAGAAACCACCGGGCTGGCCGGGGGCGCCGGAACCTTTGCGTTTCTGATTGGGCTGGGGTTCGTGACCGCCGAGGGCTTTCTTGTGCGCCAGTATTTTCTTCGCGAGCCCGCCGAAGAGCATTCCGTGCTAGCGCGGCTGGCGGAGGATCTCTCGCAGTTCAAGACGCTGATTACATTCAACGGGCGCACTTTCGATGGGCCGCTGCTCGAAACACGTTACCGCCTTGCCCGTGTCGCCGTTCCCCTGGAAGGAATGCCGCACCTTGACCTGTTGCACGCCTGCCGCCGTTTGTGGAAGCTGCGCTTCGATAGCTGCAAGCTGACGCACCTGGAAACCCAGATTCTGGGGCACGAGCGCGTGGGCGACGTGCCGGGCTTCCTGATCCCGGCGCTCTATACAAACTATCTGCGTACGCGCGAAGCGGGGAGTCTGGTGCCGGTGTTTTCGCACAACGCGCTCGATATTCTCTCGCTGGCGTGTCTGGCGCACGTGGTGGCCGCGGTGTTTGCGACCCCGCAAACCATCGCTTCCGGCATGGTTCGGAGTGCATCGGCCTAGGCCGATGGCTTCTCAAAGGCGGCCGGCGCGACGAAGCGCTCCATCTGTTCCGGAAGGGCATCAATACCAACATCCCGGAGGATCTGCTTGCTCGCACCCTGTGGGATATTGCCCAGATTGAACGGCAGGACGGACGCTTCGATTCGGCGCGAGACGCGCTCGACCAGATCGTGAACTTCCCGAACGCGCTGCATGCCCGCGCGCTGGAAGCCCTGGCGATCATCTATGAGCACCGGCTGAAGGACACGGCCCGGGCTATTTATTACGCCCGTAGGCTAGAGCAGGTTGCGCCCGGCGAAAAGGCGGGTTCTCGGATTGAACGGCTGGTGAAGAAAACAGGGCGGAAGGGCCGCAGCCGCATGTTCGACGGGGCGTAGGCGGCTTCGCTCAGGGCTCAATGAGCGGCACATGGGGCGCTGCGCCGCGTGGCAAGTCCCCCGTGAGGCGCGGATCGTCAAACACCTCGAGGGCAAACTTGTAAGGTCGAAAGCCTGCCTTACGGTAGAAGCGGAGCGCCGCCGGATGGTCAAACGAGCAGGTATGCAGCCAAAACCGGTGAACGTGATGCTGCACCGCCTGAGCGATTGCGAACTGCATCAGGAAACGTCCGGCGCCGCTGCCGACTACCTCGTCGGAGACGCCGAGATAGGCCAGTTCCATCTCTCCCGGTTCACGGCGATCAAGCTCCAGAAGGCCCACATCCTCACCCGCCTTTTCGAGCGCGTAGACATCTACCATCGGGTGCCAAAGGGTCGCCTGCAGTTCCTGGTCGCTCAGACGGAGACGCCCGAACCAGAGCCAGGGCTCACCAACTTGCCGAAACAAGCGACGGTACCAGCTGGCATCGGCGTTATCGACGCGGCGGATCGAAAAGCCATTGGGCGCCGAATGTTCCGGCGCGGGGCCAAATTCCTTCATTTCCAGGTAGGTAACCACCGCCGCCAGTTTCCCTGGCGGAAGATCGGTGTAGCCGTCGGGAATCATCGGCGCACCCTAGTCCACAACCTTCCGCTTCTCAATCCACTCGATCACCAGTTCGCGCAAGTAGGGGCCCGGTTCCGGGAACTCCAGCCCCTCCGTCTGGATTTCGCGCTGGTTTGCCGCCACATACTCGATGGTGGCCACGGTGTAGACCTTTTCCGGTTCCACGGCGGCTCCGCGGGTGATGCTCTCCGGCAGCAGGCGGCCGGGGATCTTACCCAAAACTACGCGATTGCCAAAGGGCAGCGCATCCCAGATCTCCCGGGCATGGACAACGCCCACCGGAAGCCCGGCGCGCACTCCGCCTCGATTCACAAAAGCGAAATCGCAACCGAGCATCTCCTTCATGGCCAGTTCCACCACGTCTTTCATCTGCCAGCGGTTGTACTCTGTCTTCGACTGGCCGATTTCACGGTCGACGATGCTCGAAACCCGGGATTCCCAGAAGGCCACCTCTTTGGCAACCTCAGGCTCTGGCTGGAGGGCTTCCGCCGTGATAGGAAAGCGCTGCCAGTTCAGTTCGGCAATCTGGCTGGTGGCGATATCGAACTTCAGGTCTACACGCCCAAGCTCGGCCCCAAACGGGCGTGTACGCACCACCATGCGGTTGCCGTCGCGCAGTATCTGCTTCATGCCGCCGTGGTCGTGCCCGGAGACGATCAGGTGCATCTCCGGCAGAGCCTCCAGAAGCATGGCTTCTTCTTTCGGGAAGATGTGAGCCAAGCCCACGATAAGCTGTGCGCCGTCCACCTCCTTTGCGCGCCGGATGTACTTCTGAGCGGTTTCCACAAGGGGCAGTACCCGCCACGGGCCGAGGTTGTAGGAATAAGTGAGCTGCGCGAGATTCTCCATGATCAGGCCGATGATGGCGATTTTGATGCCGTTCACTTCGCGGATCTGATAGGGAGGCGGGGTCAGCAGCGACCCTTCGGCGTTCACTAGATTGGCGCAGAACATCGGGTAGCGGCTGACTTTCAGGAAGTCGTAGATGCGCTCCCACCCGTAGTCGAACTCATGATTGCCGACGCACACAGCGTCGGGCCGCAGGCGGTTCATCACTTCGTAGACCGGCACACCTTCGAAAATGGAGCTCACCGGAGTGCCTTGTACGAAGTCGCCGGCTTCCAGATAGAGACTGGCTTCGGACCTGGCCCGCTCGCGTTCCAGTGCGGATGCCAGATAAGCCAGCCCGCCCTGGCCATCGCGCATGGGCGACAGCCGCGCATGGATATCGTTCGTATGCAGGATGGTGAGGCTGCGGACATCGGCCCGCGCCGATTGCGGCGCCAGAAGATGGGCCGCTGCGGCAGCACCGGCGGCGGTGAGCATCCGCCTTCGGGTAAAGGCCTGCCCGCGATGTCGCGATGGAGATTGCATAATTCGAAAGCCCCCGCGATGCCGTGAGTCTCGCGGCACGAGTTGCGTTCATTTTCCCATAGACTACCCCGGCCCGCCCCGGGGAGATGGCGCAAAAGAATGCCGGGGCACTACGGATGAGCCCCGGCGTGTTGGAAGGAAGAAAAAATACGCTAGAAATCGTAGCGCAGTCCAAATTGCATCACGCGCGGCGTTCCAAGCAGGCCGTTGTACTTGCCGAACGCAGAACGGCTCCCAAGGCTTGCCGTCGATTGGAACACGTCGAAAGTCGGCGTGTTCGTCACGTTGAACGCCTCCCACCGGAACTGAAGCCGGTGCTGCTCGTTCCACGGCAGCGCGAAACTCTTCGCCAGGTTCGTGTCTATCTGAAAGACACCGTCGCCACGAATCGAGTTCCGCGTACCAATCTGCCCCGGGAGAGTGTTCGAAAACGCGGCGATCGCCGCTTGGGGATTCGCGAAGATGTTCGGCCCGACGCTGCCGTCAAGCCCGGTCGCATTCTTGGTGACGCCTCCCTCCGGGGGTGTTCCGGTTGCCGTGGCCCAACTGCTATCGTTCCAGTTTGTCGGCCAGAACCGTCCGTTCAACACTTCCCGCGGGAAACCGCTTGTCTGGCGGTAGACCGCAGAGAGCTGCCATCCCCCAAACAAAGCGTTTAAGACGCCTCCAGAGTTTGTCATGAAGCGCTTGCCGGTGCCGAGCGGTATGTTGTAGACGACGGCTGCGGTTAGCAGATGCCGCGTGTCAAAATCCGATACTGCACGGAATTGGTTGCGGAACCAGGGGTTTGAAATGATCCCCTGAAAGTTACTTACCCGCTCAGCGGACGAGCCAAGATCGATCGACTTCGATAGCGTGTAATTGAAGTCGATCAGATCACCGTTGTTAAACGTCTTGCGCAGGTTGTACTGGAAGGCGTTGTAACTGCTC
>CAWKAV010000004.1:0-10067 GCA_963847735.1 uncultured delta proteobacterium
CAGCGATAAACGGCAATTCCATGTGCCAGGTCTGGGTTGCGATCAGGCCGAAGGTGGCATAAACGACGAGCATCAGGAACTGGCGGTTGTCCGACTGACGGCTCTGCCAGAGGTAGATGCCGGAACCAAGTAGTATCAAGGCAATCTGCCATGGAATGATTGACTCTTTAAAGACTGATACCAGGGCAACAATGAGATAGAGGCCGAGCAGCAGTTTGATTCCGATCAAGAGATAATCGGAGTAACCGGACAACATCTGGTAGGTCGAGGAGCTGCGAATTCCGGTCCGGTCGTCTCGCTCCAGAAAGGAGAACCGCTCTTTTTTCTGTGCTAGAGAACGCAGCAGGAAGTAGCTGCCGAGTGGCCGTGGCCAGGTAGAAAAACAACAGAACGTATTCAGGAGCATTGCGTAATAACAGGGCGCAAACCGCCCAGAACAGAGAGATCGCGTAAATGATGACGACCGTGAATCGATGCTCGAATCCGAGGTCCAGGAACTGGTGATGGATGTGGGTGCGGTCAGCAGTAAACGGGCTCATGCGCTTCACAATCCTGCGCGTCATCACCCACACAGTATCCAGCAACGGCAGGCCCAGAATTAACACAGGAACCATCGGGCTGATCGAAGAGCCCGATCTCTGGGTCGATGCTACGGCAATGAAGGCCAGAACGTAGCCGACCACCATCGAACCGGTATCCCCCATGAAGATCCGGGCCGGGTAGAAATTGTACTTGAGAAAACCGAAGATCGCACCGACCAGGGCGGCCGAAAGAATCATGGTAACCGGATCGTTCTCCAGCCAGCCGATCAGGAAAAAAGCGGTCAGGGCGATGCTCGAGACGCCCCCGGCCAGACCATCGAGGCCATCGATCAGGTTGATCGCATTGATCACTCCGACCACGGCAAACACTGTGAAAGGGACTCCTACCCAGGCCGGCATAATCACAGGCCCGAACCCGAACAGGTTGCCGAGATCGGTCAAATAGAGTTTGCCAACCAGTATAGTGATCAGGCACGCCGCAACCTGGCCGGCGAACTTTCTGCGCGAGGTGAGTCCATTTAGATCATCGACGACGCCGGTGGCAAAAATAATCAGCATGCCGGCGAGAAGGCCGCGGATGCTTTCATCGATCGGCAGAAAAATAATCGCTGAGAACAAAAAGGCGAGGAAAATGGCGATGCCACCAAGCCGCGGCATCGGCACATCATGAATCTTACGGGCATCAGGCTGATCGACACTGTTCTTGTCCAGGGCCCACTGCCGCAGGAACGGCACCATGATCAGCGCCGCAAAAAGCGCCGTCATGAAGCTGTAGAAGCAGGTCAGGAGTTGGCCACCGACAAAATTCATTGTGCGCAACCTTGCAGAGGAGTTGGAGGATATTCTACTTCAAAACGTTAATTCGATGGACAATATTAATGGTTTTGTTTACTAACAAACGCCGGGAGACTTCGCAAAATGGGGTAATTGATGATCATACCGAGTTTGTCTGACCATCTTTCACGACAATCCAGAAGATAGTGTAATTTCCAGAGCAGTGATGGCCCCTGAGATTTTGGTAAACTCCAGTTCTGCGATACACGACCAGCAAGCTCGACTGTTCTACGGTCTTTGCGGATTTTAGTCTTCACCAGTTCAGGGAGTTCAAGACCGCACACCTGTTGAGCAAGCACCAGGGCCAGATAAACGACACGTAGGCAGCCATGATCCCCTGCCATATTAAATAGCTCTTCCCATTTCAGATCCCTTGCCGATCTAACGCAGCGATCGACATCAACGACCCATTTTAGTTCAATCCACCAGTGATGTGCACCGTGGTTGCAGAGATAAAGGAGTGTTTCCATGACATCACCTACTCCACCTGGGAAACACTCCTCGCCTGTTGATGGTAGTAAATGCGTTTTTCGCCAGCCGGCAAACAGCTCCCAGTGGATCTCGACCAACCATTTCCGGTTGTCTGACACCAGGCCGCAATGGAAATAACGCGCGTTTGGTTTGAGCCATCGCTCCAGATCTCGACAGTCAAACTCAGACATATAACCATTGTCAGCCAACAGTTCGACAACCTCCGCGACATGCTCCCGCGGAACCAGCAAGTCAAGATCAGCAGACATCCTCAGCAAAAGGTCACCGAACAATTTTTCCGACAGCATTGGCCCCTTGAATGGCATTACCGGGACACCAGCTTCTGCAAACAACGGTAGAAGCCGCTGCAACTCTCGATGCAGTTCAAGGCTTTGCAATGTACAGGACGCAACTGCCGCACGCCATTGCTCAAGCCCTTTTGCCGTGAATATCTGTTGCGCAATCATTTTCAGGGAATCGTTGATGATCAGCAGGATGCCGTGGTCACGGCAGATAGTGATCAGCTCGTATTCACCGAAGCCTTCAGATGCAATCTTGACTAGTTTGCAAGTATCCGGTTCTGGCTTGAGAGCTTCGAAGATGAATTTCCAGAGCGAGCTATCCAAGGGCATTAAAGTGACTATTCCGTCTTAAGAATCAATAGATCAACAAGGATAAAGGAGATGGAAGGGCTACTAAAAAGTCCAGATATCTTGGGTTGTCATCCTGTTCAACCCCTTCATCACAGTAAATTCAAGATGTTCGCGTCCCACGTCCCGGGTTTATAAAGCTCGTCATAAACATCCAAAGTCCTCTCCAAAACAATCTTCTCATCAAACTCAGCCAGTACAATCTCCCGCCCGCGTCGACCAAACTTCTCCCTCAGATCCGTATTAACAATCAACTTCTCCATCGCATCGGCCAAAGGCTCAACCGACTTGACCGGAACCAGGAAGCCATTCTCACCATCAATGACCAATCCTCGGCAACCAGCTATATCCGTAGCAACGATCGGTTTCTCCATCGCCGCCGCTTCGATTAGGATACGAGGAGTCCCTTCACGATATGATGGCAATACAACGATGTCGCAATCATCCAGCAACTGCTGCATATCATCAACGTGGCCAAGGAAAGAAACGCCTGCAATTTCTTTCATTTTTTCAATATCTTGGGGTGTCAAAGATGAAGGGTTTTCGGGATAAAGACCCCCCGCTATCAGAAGTTCGACATGAGGGTTTTTAGCCTTAACACGTGAGAACGCCTCAACCAGTTCAAAAATCCCTTTTTCTCGCAACAGCCTCGAGGCAAACAAGATTTTGACTGTCGCGTCCCGCGTCCCGCGTTCCGCGTCCCGGTCATCTCGTCTCTCGCCACGCGCCACGCGCCACGCGCCACCCCTGAACTTGTTCAGGTCAACACCCGATCCACGAATCACCTGCGTCTTATCCCCCTCAACCGACCCCCACTCGACAAAACTGTCCCGATCACCATCATTCTGAAAAATCACCCGGACTTTCTCACCACTCAACGCCAATCGATAAAGCCAGCGGACAACAGGTCGAATCAGACGAGCCTTCAACCCCGGATCCGTAAAGACATGCCCCAGCCCGGTCACTGCGTTGACGACTTTGATCCCACCAGCAAGTTTCGCAGCGATGGTTCCGTAGATGACGCATTTGATTGTGAAATGGTGAACCAGGTCAGGACGCTCCTGACGATAGAGTTTCAGGAGTCGATAAACCAAGCAGAGCTCGTGAAAGAGGTTGGCACTTCGTATCGAAAAAGGTCATCGGAATCCAACGGAAGCCGTGATTGGTCAAGCGTTCGCCATATTCACCCGGAGGTGAAACCAGGACGACCTCCCAACCTTCTTCACGCAGACGCTCAGCAAGAGACAGACGGAAATTGAAAAGGTACCAATCGGTGTTGGCGAAAAGGACAATTTTCATCTTTTCAGCTTCGCATAGTTGATCAAATCATAACCAAGCTCTTGCGCGATATCGCCAAAGTTTTGTCTGGAGAATATCTCGAAGTCTCGTCGACTGACTTCCGAAATGTCCGTCATCTCTGCATGTTCTAAATCAACATCAGCAGGATGTACCATCAATTCCAGTGGTGAATCGTGTGCGACCAGAAGAATGTCACGATAATTCTTAGTGGTGATATCCTTGGGTTCCATTTGAAAGTCAAAGATACTGGCAAAGCTTCCATTCACCATAAGCTTTCCATTCCATTTATTCATGTTGCGCCGAATCATCCAGTTGAGCATCAACATTCTGACACGTCGCTTGAAGGGAACATCTGAAGGCGGTCTCCAGGGTTTCGGAACACGCATAGGTAAATGTTTTTCGACGCAAAATCGAGCAACTACGTCAAAAACTGTCGGAAACACGTGAATATGCTGATGGCTGTCAATATGCGTAGGCACAAGTTCATTGTCATGCATGAAGTCCCACTGAGCCTCTAATTCCATTTGCACATCTGCCGGATGTAATTGTCCGAAAATTGCTTTCTTCTCAGCGACTCCACGTTGATGAAATTCGCCGTTTAGATCGACAAGAGACCTGACTTTATCAGCTTGGCACAAGGAGTTCCCACAGCTCAAATTGAAGTGGAGCCCGACACCAAGGTCGGGATTATTTTTTGCGAGCACAAGCGCTTCTTCTGTTGCAGGCATATTAACCATCATCGTTGCACTACTGACAGAGCCAGCATTATGGCACGCGATGATTGCCTTGTTGGTTCCAGAGGTAAGTCCTAGATCATCGGCATTTATGATGAGAGATTTTTTCATATGCGCGAGGACAATTTCCTCAGGTAATTGAGTGGCTCCGACCATGCGGGCCATGGATCACCAGAGTCATATACCGCCCATGTCTTTCCGTTTCGTCCCGGATTTGGAGGTATTTCTGGGGGGGGGAAAACAAAAGATTTCCCCTTCAATATATAGAAGATCTCAGAGTAGAAATCTTTTAGTGCATAGCGCCATAACACGCCATCTATTTGTGGAGTGGTGCTTGTAACAGGGAGCCCCATCATGTCTCGGCAGGCAGTTTCAACGACACGTTTCCCTGAAGCATGACTCAAGTGAAACCACAGAGTAGGACGTGGATTGATTTCGATAATCTTGAGGCGGCCGTCACGCGGGTCATATTTGAATTCCGTACCACACACCCCCTTAAAACCAATCTTCTTTAAGAAGCTGACTGAGGCATCAATAATCTCGGTGTTCATTTCACTTTCAACGAGAGACGCTGAGCCAAAACCCGGAGGATACTGACGCAGCTTACGTGCTGTGAATATCTCAACGGGCTCACTGTCGTTGTCAAAATATCCGGCAAGCAGCAAGATATTCGATTCGGGGCCAGGGATAATTTCCTGCACCACCCATCCGCCAACATTATCAGGCAGGGTCTTCGCCATTGAAAGAAACTCATCACGGTTGCTGGCGAGCAGAACTTTCTTGCCTTTCAGAAAGTCAGCAGCGAGATGAATCAGCTTAGGTTTAAGAATACATGGGAACGGTATTTGTTCCGCCAGGCCCAGAAGTTCATCTCGCGACTCTGGATGCCATATACCCGGGGCCGGCAAATCATGTTCAGTACAGAGTTTATAGAAACGTCCTTTTTCAAGAAGGTCAAAAACGAAGGATGGATCATAGGAGTCTTGAAGGAGGAAAACCTCAGAGAGGGCCTTGAAGTTTTCAGCAAGAAACTCGATATAGCGATCGGAAGTCGGTAAAAGTATTGGGTGGATCACCTCTTTTGAGCCAATCTCGATAAGTTTTTCAAAAAGTAGTCTGTCATCATTAATCCGCCAGCATTGATCCGGGTGGCTCAGATATTTTGATGCAGTGGCACAAGAGTTTTCACCGGTGACTCCGAGTATCTGGAAACCGGCGCGACCCAATTCGCGAGTAGCGTAAAGACCTGTCGGTGACATCCCCAGGACGATCACCAGGGGAAAATCTTTGCTATGCGAATATTTATTGGAATTCAACCCAACACCCGCTTAAAGGACTGATAAATTTTCCCTCTTCCCTTTGCTACAAGTCCGAGAACAACAAATGCCAATATGAATGGCATCGCCTGCATACGCCAGCGGAACATTGCGCCCATATTCGTCGCTGCGGAGCTATAAACAGCCATTATTCCAAAAGCAAAAACCAGTAAGGGCAAAGCCTGTTGTCGGAAATTTCGCCACGAATAAACAATCCCTCGAAAAAGGCTGGGGATCAGACAGATTGTCAACAATACTTCTGGCAACGCCATCAACTGGCGGATACTACCCAAGCGAGTCAAGTCTATAGAAACCAGAAAGAAGTAGATCGCTGCACCTGCAGCTTTGAGTGTGGAAGTCAAATCTTTCCCCCAAAGGGCCTGGGAAGGATCATCAAAAAATGCACCACTGCCGTGGTCACCGATATTGACTCTGGATTGGTTGATATATTCAAGGTCGAAATAATGTGACGTCTTGATGTAGTCAATACCCATAAAACCGAATCCGGCAACGTAGGTGCCCGCACCCAGCAAAACGAGAAGAAGAGTTAATTTGATAATCAAAGGACCCGTTCGCTTACCTTCAACAGGGAAGAATGAAACCAGGATAAAGAATATTGCCACAAAAAACATATATTCACGGATGCCGATAAAGACCAGCAAAGAAAACCCAATTGCAAATAACCACTTTACATTGAATTTCTGACGGATACTTACTAGAGAAAGAACCAGAAGAGCCATGGCGAAGATCGACAAGCTGTCCTTTAGCATCAGGCACGACCAGTAAATGAATGATGGGAAAAACGCCGTTAAGATCGCTGTCCAGCGCGCACATTGCTGATTTTCATAGACACTGGCCACCAAGTGGTAAACAAGAATGGGAGTCAACGCGCCCAGAGTGATGTTGACCAACTGGATCAGGAAGGGCTCAGGCGCAAGCAGGTAGTAAATGAAACCCGTAAACTGGAACCAGGCATTGTCGATCCAGTTCGGCCAATTGAAATTACCGGCGGCCATCTGCGAAGCGATCACAATTCCTTCACGATGATAACGCAGGGAATCCGGAGACAGGTGGAGAGTCCTGATGGCATCGGTCGCAATGAACACAAACACGATGCAAAGTCGCGCTAGGAAAGCGCCGATAAACAACTTCTGACTGAACCCGCGATCATTTCGGCGATCCGTGTAGCCACCGTGTTGCAGCTGCGAAGTGAACGCAACCGACGCACGAGCGCCCAGGCTTTGCGAAGCCAGGCTGACGCAGATCACGAACCAGATGATTGAAACAGCGACAAGGTATTCCATGTCTCATCGTATCCCGTGTTCAGGCTAAAATAACACGATACAGGTTCGCGTAGGCAGCAATTCCCTTTTTGAGAGAGAACACCTGCTCGGCAATCTGTCGGCATCGTTCGGACAGCATTCCATCCGCCAACAGTTCGCCGAGTTGCTTCAATGACCTGTCAATATCTTGGTCATTAAAGTCCTCGATCATGATCCCTGTGTTCTCTCTGTTAAGTATCGCGTCGGTATCACCAATGCCCGGGTTGGCGATCACTGGGATCCCGGCTGCCAGGTATTCGCCGAGCTTGGTTGGGCACGATGCCTTCTTGGAATAATGCGGCTCAATAAAGGAGAGCCCGACATCCATACTAGCGACCTGACCCGGCACCTCTCCGGGTTCTACAGACACCATGTCGACCTGATCACCATCTAAATCCGCATCCATAAGCCATTGTTGCAATAGTTGTCGGTCGGTCCGTGACACGACCAGGAGTCGACTACCCGGGAACACCTTTGTTGCGCGCTTGAAGAAACGAAATAATTCCAGACCCAGATACCCTCTTCCCAAAGATCCAACGTAGCCAAACACGGGGGTTTTGGCATCAAGTCGTTGCTTGGGTTGATAAGCGTTGAGATCCACACAGGTCGGGATCATAACCATCGACGGCGGTTTGCGGCCCGCCCACTCTCCCCAAGACCGAATTTCTTCCAACCCGGCCTCGGATAATGATACGATGGCGTCGCTTTCAAGATAACAACTCTTTTCGAGCCGTTTCGCCCATTTATACAGCGTCGAGCCTTGATTGAGGCTACCTTTATATGCCTTTTCGTCAACCCAGAAGCCGCGGATATCATTGATGAATGGCAGCCCCGTCTGTTGTTTCACCTTTCTGGCGATCAGGGCGGGGACAAAACTGCGGGCATGCAGCAGTCTCACATCATGCTTCTTGACCAATTTCAACGCAGCTCGTGTCCCTGCCCAAACATCGAAAACCGTGCCTAAAAGTTTCGGGTTGTTGTGATACGACAGACAACTCCACTCGATCCCTTTTGCGTTGAGCTGTTGTCGCAGGGACGACTGTTCATCCGGTCTCAACCGGTTCCTCTCAAAAGTCAGCAAGAGGAAACGGTATCCCTCAGATTGCAAACCTTCGAGGTAATTCAGTACCTGGGACTTGACCAGTGGTTCCTTGATCCCGTTGTAGGAGATATAGAGGACCGTTTCAGGCACGCCCGTCCACCTCTCGCAGAATATCAACGAATTTCGGCCCCAATTTGGACAACGCAAACCGTTCTGCAACATCAAGCCTGGCTGCAGTACCGATGCTTTGGCGCAACGCACGATCTTCGATCAAACGCGACAGGGCAGTAACCCATTCGGCATGAGTCTTAACGAGGAAACCGGTTTTGCCGTCCTCAATCAACTGGCAGTTGTAACCGATCCCGGTCGCCACGACTGGCAAGCCGACAGCCATATAAGTTCGCGCCTTGCCACCAGATTTGCCCAGCGACCACTCTTCCAGGGGCAGTGGCATGATCCCGATATGGCAAGTATGCAGGTGCGCAACTTCCGTAACCATATCCCAGGGAACGTGTTCCACGATGATGTCCTGCGATAAAAACCTGCCGCCGCCAACCACTTTCAACTTCACACCTGGATATCTTGTCGAAATATCACGAAACACCGGTGTAAGCAGGCGCAGGTATTTTTCGGTGCTCGGCGATCCCAGCCAGCCGATAGTCACATCATCCTGTACAGTCTGCGGAGGACGTTGAGTGTAACGGTTGAGGTCTTCAGCCACTTCGAACGTGCGCGCGTCAGGACAGTAGGCTGCAGCATGGTTACGCAGCCAATCGTTGCCAGCCAGGACGCAATCAACCAGTCCGAAAATCTCCCGGTATTTTTCGGGACGCTTGAACCAGTTTGCCAGCTTATTGTGGGTACTGCCCTTGAAGATAAACAAGGCATCGTCGTAATCGAAAATAGTCTTGACCCCTGCGGATTTTAAAGATCGTTCCAGCCAGGGGGGGCCAAACGGCAGGCACTCACGCTGCAGGTATACCAGGTCGAACTGTTTTGCTTTACCAACCACGACAATACGACGGAACGTCGCTTTCAGGGTTTCGATCCCCTTGGCAACGCTGTTGCCGGGCTGCATCATAAGACGGTATAACTTCTCCGACATGAACGGTTCAATAGCGTAAGTGATCCCGGCTTTTTTGAGAAATGGGAGGTACTGGTAGACACGGTAACGGCTACTGGCGCCTTCGATCGGGTAACGTGGCAGGAACAGGACTTTCACACCAGGCCCTTCTCTTTCAAAAGTTGATCATAGAGTGCCAGGAGTTTGTCGACATAGGCATCCGGGCTATGGTTGGCTGCAGCATACACCTTAGCGTTCCGACCCAGCATTTCTCTCACTTCAGGATTTTCATACAAGTACTGTATTGCCTGCGCTAAGCTCTCGACATCTTCACTGTCTACCAATAGACCCGTCTCACCATCCTTGACAACTTCCGGAATCCCACCAATCTTCGTTGTTACAACCGGCAGGCGGCTATACATCGCTTCCAGCAAAGCGATGCCAAGTGCTTCATTACGAGAAGGGAAGACAAAGAGGTCCATGGCCTTATGCAGGTCCGCAACATCTGTGCGGCTACCAGCGAACACAACATCGTTGACAAGGCCCAATTGAGCTACCTGCGCAACAAGTTGCTCGCAAAGAGGGCCATCGCCAACCAGCAGGAGTTTTGCAGCAGTCCGTTGCTGTCTGAACTTGGCAAAGGCCTTCAGCAAAACATCATGCGCTTTTTCCTTGCGCAGTGTGCCGACATGGCCAAGCACGAAATCATTCTCTGCAAAACCGAATTCAGTACGCACATCCTCACGGGCTCTGTTGAATCTGAAGCGATCCGTATCGATGCAGTTGTGCAGCAC
>CAWKAV010000005.1:0-197958 GCA_963847735.1 uncultured delta proteobacterium
TCAATCGGTTCCGGAGCGTTGTCAATCATGCTCGTCTTTATGCTTGGATCGGCAGGGTTAAAAGCGTAGAGCCGACCGCTTGCGCCCTTGCCAATGTAGCCGGTGACATTGTCGGGGTCGAGCCAATTGTAATTAGGAACATCCCAAAAGGCTCCAATAATGGTGCCACCAGTGTTTTTGGCTCCTGTCTTTTTGTAGCCCAGGTCAGTTAATGTCGTCGCTGCGTTCGCACCGGAAGGAATCCCTGCATTGAGGTAGTTTAGCTCTTCATGCTCGAGCCAGTGAGTGAACTCGTCATAGCTCGACTTGAGCCTGAAACGCCGCGAGGCCTCAACTTCAAGCTCGTAGTTCATGCTGTCAGAATCATAGAATTCACCACTCAGATCGATGTACTTGTCACCTTTCTGGGCTTCCACTTTGATTTTTCCGTAGCCCCCGGTGTTGTCATCGGGGAGCGTTGTTGAATACTCGTTGACTCGCGTCTTGTCATCCTTAATGTCCACCGTGGCGGCACCAGCTTCAACAAAGCTGGAGAGCTTACCTGTCGTTTCGGCGGCCAATAATGGCAGGGGAGCCATCAGGGTGACTACTGACACGGCGAGCAGCCATTTCCAGTAGTTAAACATCTTGTTCCTCCTTATATTTGAAGCGTGTCATTAGCGAGTTAATCCCGCGCCGCCGCTCGGAAAGCCTTGTCCATGGCCACTACCTGGATCAGCAATGCCACCTGGAACATTCGGGTTCGTATTCACTGATGGCGAGGACTGCGAAGGCAGGTCGCTGCCATGCACCGTGCTATGACAAACCGTACACTTGGTACCGAAGGCCATCTGCCAGCTGTGCTCACCCAGAGTGTTGGTGATCTGGACGGTGTTTGAAGTAGGTGCGCCAGCAAGATCGCCAACATTAGGCGGAGTGGCTACAGTGCCATCAGGATTGTAGGCGTTAAAAGCAACATTATTTGCCGGAACACTGCCACCGATTCGGGTCGTATGGAAATGGCTTTCGTGGCATTGCAGACAGAGGAACGGTTCGTTTTGCTGTAGCAGGTTGTTGGCAACGGTACCATGCGGGTCATGGCAGATATTGCAGTCTTCTTCTACCGGGGCATGTTCAAACACGAAGGGGCCCTGATAACGGGTATGGCAATTGAGACAGAGATCGCGAACCTGCTCGTCGGTTTGCAACTCGCCGTGAGGGTTGTGGCAATCACCACAGGTCATCTTGCCTTCCTTGATCGGATGATGGGAAGGGAAGCTGGCCTTGGCCTGCTGTTCCTGATGACAGGAGTAGCAGAGTTCAGGATCTTGCTGTTTCAGAGCTGTTTTACCGCCGCCGTGCACAGAGTGACAGTCATTGCATGAGACGTCGCTCAGAGCGTGCTCGCCGTGAGTCCAATCCACCAACTTGCCGTCGGTGTGACATTTGGCACAAATCGCGGCCGATTCTTCCGGAAGAAGATCGCCAAACTTGAGAATCTGACCATTGTCCGCCGCTTTGACATGCAGGCTGCCGCCACCATGGCAGGCTTCGCACCCTTCGGTGCCACCCATATATTCAAACCCGGCGAGACGTGAGTGAATGCCTGCACTCATACCCTCGTGACACTCCAGGCAGGCTTCTGAGCCCACTGAAGTAGCGCCTTCAACGACTGGTAATGTTAACCGCTTCTCCCTGATCGCTCCGGTGGCGCAGGCCCCCAGGATCAACAACAGGGGAAGGAGCTTGACCAGCCAGGGCACCCTGGATAGTGATACCTTCCTGTACATGAATTCTCCTTTCAACGTTGAATGTCTTAAAGTATTGAAACAAATGATCTCCAGCCGACAGGCTTGCAATAACCTCCTTTCGTGGAGTTTCGGCCAGAAGGTGTGAGGTTGCTAATTAAGCATTTAGAATCTGTTGTATGATATTGATCTTTGGTGGTAGGGTAAAACGAATGATTTTAATAGCTCTTATAAGCAAGACTAATAGTTTTTAATGTTATATATGGATTCCTAGATGGAGACCCGTTATCTTAATACCCTGGTTGCTGTTGTCGAGACGGGAACTTTTTCCAGGGCCTCGGAAATACTACATATTACCCAGTCGGCAGTGTCCCAGCGGATCAAGTTTCTCGAAGAACATTTTAATCAGCAACTGCTTGATCGTTCCGGGCAGCGGCTTGCCCTGACCGTTGCCGGCCAGATGGTATTTGCCAAGGCAAAAGAGATCCTCGAAAAAGAGAAGGAATTGCTGTGTTGTCTGCAAGATTCTGCGGCGAGAAAACGCCTTTCACTCTGCTGTACGCCGACCTTTGGTATGGCCTACCTGCCCCAGGTCCTGAATAATTTTTTGAAAATCCACTCGGACATGAGTGATTTCAAGTTTGTTTTCCTGCAGCCGGCCGAGGCCTTGCGCGGTTTGCGCAATGAGGATTTCAACCTGGCGGTGATTGAACACAATCTGGATCAAGACTTTACCGGTTTCGATCGTTTTATACTGCCCGATGATGAAATGCTGGTGGTCGCCGCGGCTTCGTTGGTCATCCCGAACGTTGATGAAATGATTCCACTCAATGATCTCAAGAACTACCGGCTGTTTGCCCGGCGGGATGGCTGCAGCTCCAAGGAGTTATTGCGTAGAAATCTTGTTGCGTGCGGCTGTGGCTTCGATGATTTTGAGGGTGTTGTTGTCTCAGATGATCTGCGTTTTACACTGCAGTCGGTTCTGAGGGGAGATGGGATTGCCTATCTGTCCCGAGCCCTGGTGAACAGCTACCTGGATTCTGGAGAACTTCTCAGCCTGCGGGTTGAGAAGTTTCAACACCGGCGCGGACGCAGCGTGGTGATGAGGTCACAACATAATCAAGAGGCCCTTTTGAAAGAGCTGCTTGAGTGTATATTTGAGGTCGCTTCGCCATTCTGGAGACCTCAGTTGGTGACGGGAACTGCCGGGGAAAGGTAGTCGATTATTGCCAGGTCACCATCGGCAGGAGTAATGAGAATGGCCTCGAGCAGTGGTCTTTTGCCTATTCCTGGGACGAGGATTTATGGACAAATTATTCAAAGGTGTCGCCAAGTTCCGAGAAGATGATTTCGAGACCCACAAAAAGCTGTTCCAGTCGCTGGGCCGCACTCAGAAGCCGCACACTCTTTTTATCGGCTGCGCTGATTCGCGAGTGGTGCCGGACCTGATCACCCGCACCATGCCCGGCGAGCTGTTTACGGTCCGCAATGTCGCCAATCTTGTGCCGCCCTTCCGCTTCACAGAAGAATTTGTTGCGACGACCGCTTCGATCGAATATGCCGTGCTAGCGCTCGAAGTGGAAAATATTGTCATTTGCGGGCACTCAAACTGTGGCGGTTGTGCGGCCATGAACCGGCCTTCCGAAGAGCTGGCCCACCTCCCCAACGTGCGGCGCTGGCTGGAGATTTCCAAGGAAGTGCGGGGACGGGTCGATCGGCAAATGGAGGTCGAGTGTGCGGAGAAACGCGAGTGGCTGACCGAACAGATCAATATCCTGGTGCAGATGCGTAACCTGCTTTCCTATCCCTATGTGCTGGAGCGTTATCAGCAGGGGCGCCTGAACGTTTATGGCTGGTATTACATTATCGAAACGGGTGAGATCTTCAATTTCAACGATCAGACCGAAACCTTTGAATTGGTGAACGGTCCCTGAACTCAGTCCTGTTCAGCTTCCTTCCGAGCGCTCCAGACCGGATCCCAGCCGAACTGCCGTCGCAGTCGCTCCTCGGGAACCTGCTCAAGGAACTCCTCTTCGGCAAAGCAATACCGGTAATTCGTGCAATACGTCATCAACACCCCGTAGGCGGCATTAACTTGTCGGATCATCTCTGTATCGTTGTCGCGACCATGATCCGGATGATGGTCTTTAACCAGCTCACGATGCCGGGCCTTGATCTGCCCAAGGCTGGCCCGATCGCCCAGTTGAAAGAGTTCGAGGGCTTTGACAAGTTCCTGGTAAGTCATTCTCTGTCCTTTCCTGGCGGCCTGCTTTCAGTTAATCAGTAACTGCCGTCCGTTGCAAGCTGTGGCGTTGCCCCTGCCTATTCGCTTGCGCAAAACGCAACCCCTATGATAGAAAATAGCCTGAATATGTCATTAAATTCTTATGAAGGTGCATGATTATGAAACTGCAGATTCTCCCTCTTGAGACATTCAAGCCCCGTGTTGAAGATGAGTCGAAGTTGAGCTTTGGCAAACAATTTTCCGACCGGATGTTTGTCATGAAGTACAAGACCGGGCAGGGCTGGTATGACGCGCGTATCCAGCCGTACCAACCGTTCTCGTTGGATCCGGCGGCAATGGTTCTTCATTATGCCCAGGAGATTTTCGAAGGACTCAAAGCGTTTCGGCGCCCTGATGGGAAGATTGCCCTGTTTCGGCCGATGGACAACATCCGCCGCTTCAATCACAGCGCCCGGCGCATGTGTATGCCCGAAGTTGACGAAGCATTCATGTTGCAGAGTTTGAAGGAATTGATTCGACTCGAAGCCGACTGGGTGCCACGCACCGAAGGAACCAGCCTCTATATTCGACCGGCCATGATTGCTTCCGAGCCGATGCTCGGCGTTCGCCCGGCAGATGAATACCTCTGTTTTGTGATTGTCTGCCCGGTGGGAGCCTACTACAAGGGCGGCCTGGCACCGGTGAAAATCTGGATCTCCGATCATTATGTGCGCGCTGCTCACGGTGGCACGGGAGAAGTCAAGACCGGCGGCAACTATGCAGCGAGCCTGTATGCTGCGCGCGAGGCCGCAGAGAAAGGCTATGATCAGGTTCTCTGGCTCGACGCCAAAGACAAAAAGTACGTCGAGGAAGTCGGCAGCATGAACATCTGTTTCCTGCGCGACGGCAAGCTGGTGACCTCACCGCTGCATGGTACGATTCTGGACGGTATCACGCGTCGATCGGTCCTGGAGCTGGCCCGGGGCATGGGCCTGCAGGTCGAAGAGCGGGCCTTGTCGATCGATGAGATTTTTTCCGGCGCTGAAAGTGGTCTCATTACCGAGGCTTTCGGAACCGGTACCGCCGTGGTGATTTCACCGGTCGGCCAGTTTACCTACAAGGATCGCACGGTGGCCCTGGGTGACGGCAAAACCACCGGCAAGGTGACCCGTACACTCTACGACACCCTGACCGGCATCCAGTATGGACGACTTCCCGATACCCACGGCTGGGTAGACATGCTCTGAACGTGATCAGGATTATGCGATAGCCACATCTGTGAGTTGTCAGCCAGTCTCATCGTCAAGTTGACATAAACGCCCCCGGTGGAACAGGCCGCGGGCGTTTTGTACTGGTTACCGCTCCTTCGCGGCCCCTGCCGTGATTGCACCACGTGTCTCGAGGTCTGCCACGTAGGTGCAATCCGTCGCGTCGAAAAGCCGGAGAGGGCACCTTTGAGGATGCCTCCGATGACGATGTCTGCATCGGCTGCAGTGTCTGCGCAGGAATTTGCCCTTGCGGTGTATGGGCAATGGAGATTATGGTTTGATTTCCAACGAGACCTGACCAGATGTGGAGACAGCTCGGGGGAAACAATAAAGTGTCATTCGGGAAGGCAACCCGAATCAGAAGGAGAGCAACGTGAGTTATACAAAACCTGAACAGTTTGCCGGCGTGACCGCCACCTGCAAGGCGAACGTCTATTTCGACGGCAAGGTGACCAGCCACTCCATCACCCTGGCTGACGGTAGCCGCAAAACCCTCGGTCTGATTTACCCCGGCAGCTACAAGTTCGATACCGGCGCGCCCGAAGTCATGGAAATTATCGCTGGCGCGTGCAAGATCAGGATTGCCGGTCAGGGCGCGTGGCAGGAGTACGACGCCGCAACTTTTTTCGAAGTGCCGGGCAATTCGTATTTTGAAATCGAAGTGGCTGCGGGTATCACCGAGTACGTCTGTTCCTTCAAGTAACCAGGTTCATATTGCAGGACGATTGCCCGGGGAGCCGCCAACTGGCGGTTCCCCGGCTCTGTTAAGGGAAACCATGATCCATCTGACCAATATCGCCCGCCAGCACGGCAACCGCGTCCTGTTTCAGAATGCTAGCCTGCAGATCACCCCCGGCAGCCGTAGCGGCCTGGTCGGCCCGAACGGGGCAGGCAAGTCGACCATCTTCCGCCTGATCACCGGCGAAGAGCATCTCGACGGCGGCGAAATCAGCTGCAGCAAAAAGACCGTCATCGGCTACTTCTCCCAGGAGGTCGGCGACATGGCCGGGCGTTCGGCCCTGGCCGAGGTCATGTCAGCCTCGGCCCGCACCATGCAGCTCGGTGAAGAGATCAGGATCATGGAAGCGGCCATGTGCGAACCGATGGCCGACGACGCCCTCGCGGCGCTGCTGGAGAAGTACGGCGACGCCCAGGAGGAGTTCGAGCATCGCGGCGGCTACGATCTTGAGAACCGCGCCCAGGCCGTGCTGACCGGCCTCGGCATCGGCCCCGACGATTACGACCGGCCGGTCGAGAGCTTCAGCGGCGGCTGGAAGATGCGCATCGCCCTGGCCAGGGTCCTGACCATCAACCCCGACGTGCTGCTGCTTGACGAGCCGACCAACCACCTCGACATCGAGTCGATCGTCTGGCTGGAAAACTGGCTGGCCACCGAGTTCAAGGGTGCCGTGTTGATGACCAGCCACGACCGCGAGTTCATGAACCGCCTGGTCACGCGCATTATCGAGGTCGGCGCCGGCACCATCACCACCTACGGCGGCAACTACGATTTCTACCTGCGTGAACGTGAAATCCGCCGCGAACAGCTGCTCGCCAGCCACCGCCGCCAGCAGGAGATGCTGTCCAAGGAGGAGGAGTTCATCAGCCGCTTCGCTGCGCGTGCCTCGCATGCCGCCCAGGTACAGTCGCGGGTCAAGAAGCTCGACAAGATCGAGCGCATTGAAATTCCCGCTGAACAGAAGGTGATCAAATTTGAGTTCGCCACCCCGCCGCGCTCCGGTGACGATGTCGTCAAAATCGAGAACCTGGCCAAGGTCTGGTGCGCGGACGGCAAGGATAAATCAGTGTTCGGCGGCGTCTCCGGCATGATCCGGCGCGGCGACAAGATCGCCGTGGTCGGCGTCAACGGCGCCGGCAAGTCAACCTTCCTGAAATGTCTGGCCAGCCAGACCGAGCCGACCGCGGGCAGCGTCACCATCGGCGCCAACGTCAATCTTGGCTACTTCAGCCAGCACTCGATGGATCTGCTCGACCCGAAAAAATCCGTCTTCGAGACCGTACAGGATGTCATGCCGATGGCCTCGATCGGCGTGATCCGCAACCTGTGCGCCGCCTTCCTGTTCCAGGGCGACGACGTCGACAAACGCATCACCAATCTCTCCGGCGGCGAAAAGAGTCGCCTGGTGCTGGCCATGCTGCTGGCCCGGCCGATCAATTTTCTGGTGCTCGACGAACCGACCAATCATCTCGACATCCAGTCACGCGAGGTGCTGCTCGAAGCCTTGCAGAACTTTACCGGCACCGTCATCCTGGTCAGCCACGACCGTCACTTCCTGCGTTCGCTGGTCTCAAGGGTGTTCGCGATTGATCATGGTGAGATGATTCCCTTTGAAGGGGATTATGATTATTACTTGCGTAAGAGTGGGCATGAGAATTACTAGGGAGCTAAGCCCGAAGAACCTTCCCTTCGGGCTTAACCAAAACATTTAATCTGTATCACGACCCGTTGGTTATTGAGTTTTGTATGTTTGAAATCTAGGGCAAGACCGACGGGTTACGTTCTTTGTTGATTAAGGGCGGTTCTGCGTGGCAGCCAATGGAGGGCCCCCGATTCTTTTTCGGGGGCCCTCTCTTCTAGATTGCTTTTGCGGCAGGCATTGATTTGTGAGGTTTACATATTTCGGAAGTTGTAGAAAACACCAACCGTTAAAAGTCAACCACCGCTGAGACAACCGGCTGCCGGGCGGGTCCGGCGGTTCTATAGACTTTTAACTTATCGGGATCAATAGCCAAACTTGTGGGTGATTAGCTTTGATTTGGCAATTGGTGCGCGTGTGAATACCTCACCTCTCCACCAATACTTTTTGCATTGCCGGCAACGCCACCCCCAACTTGATATCCGCCCCCAGATCCCCGAGCACCGTTTCGAGTGCCCCGACACAGAGCAGAATATTCTCAGCGCGGCTGGAATGCCCCATCAGGCCGATCCTCCACACCTTACCAGCCAAGGCGCCCAGCCCGGCACCGATCTCAAGGTTGTACTCGTTGAGCAGGCGACTGCGGACTGTAGCATCGTCGACCCCGTCCGGGATGCCGACGGTGTTGAGCTGCGGCAGGCGGTCAGCTTCCTTGACGATGAAGGTCAGGCCCATCGCTTCGAGGCCGGCCCGTAGCGCCAGGTGGTTTTTCCGGTGTCGGACCCAGGCATTTTCGAGACCCTCCTCCTGCAGCATCAGCAGGGCCTCGTGCAGTGAGTAGAGGGCATTGATCGGCGCGGTGTGGTGGTAAGTTCGCTTGGCGCCTTTCCCCCAGTAACCCATCACCAGGTTCAGGTCCATGAACCAGCTCTGCACCCTGGTCTTGCGGTTACGGATCTTCTCCAGGGCGCGCTCGTTGAAGCTTACCGGCGACAGGCCGGGGGTACAGGACAGGCATTTCTGCGAACCCGAATAGATGGCGTCAATCCCCCACTCGTCGACCTTGACCGGCGTGCCGCCCAGCGAAGTCACCGTGTCGACGATGGTCAGACAGTCGTGTTCATGGGCCATCTTGACCAGGGTGGCGACATCGGACTGTGCCCCGGTCGAGGTCTCGGCGTGCACCATGGCGACGATTCTGGCGTCGGCATTGGCTTTCAGGGCCTCTTTGAGTTTATTGGCAGCGATCGCCTCACCCCAGGCATCCTCGACCATCACCGCGACACCACCGCTGCGTTCGACGTTTTCCTTCATGCGGCCGCCGAACACGCCATTCTGACAAACAATGACCTTATCACCCGGCTCCACCAGGTTGACGAAGCAGGTCTCCATGCCGGCTGAACCGGGCGCTGAGACCGGCATGGTCAGGGCGTTTCCGGTCTGAAAGGCATACTGCAGCAACTGCTTCACTTCGTCCATCATGGTGATGAAGGCCGGATCGAGGTGACCAATGGTCGGCCTGGCGAGCGCCGAGAGAATGCGCGGGTGAACATCAGAGGGGCCAGGGCCCATCAAGGTGCGGACGGGGGGATTAAAAGATCGAATCAGCATGTGGCAATCCTTTTCAGAAGGGTCTCAGGTGACGGGAACTCTCATGAATAATACCCGTTCCAGCTGATGGGTCAAGAAAACCCTGCCACCCTTTTCTCTTCCCGCAGACCGCGCCCGTCACTTCACATCCAACGGACTCTCCCCGCGACCGACCTTGTTCAAAACATGCGTGTAAATCATGGTCGTGCTCACATCCTTATGGCCGAGGAGTTCCTGTACGGTGCGGTGGATGTAATGACGCATGCGGATCACGGGCCAGCCCCGGTCCAACAGGCGTGGCTTTTCCATAAACACTCCAATAGACTGAAATCAATAACAAAACGGCAACAATTGATTGCTTCAAGAAACATTAAACTGATATAAAAATCAAAAAATTACAGGCGTCAAATTTTCAACACATTGTTGACTGTCAAACCAGGAAATGTTGCGGGAATAGCATAGAGGCTGCCTTAAATTTCGAGAACGGCAACCGTATGGTTTCATTCAGTGTTACAATTAATTGTCACATATTCTCATGTGCCTTATTAACCCGCAAATTGACCGACTACTTATTGCTTAGGTCTTGTTAAACTCGGGGCAAATTTCCCTGCCCTCATAGTCTGTGCCGTCTGCATGTTTCCAAGGAAATGTTTTGCATACTGCTGGGTAAATATCTGTTCCGTGAATAGCACACGAATTATCTATAAGGAAAATGCAACCATCTTTACCTGTCGCTATCCTTTCACCTTTCACTACATCATGGCCGAAAATCTCTATGATGTGCCGACTTTCATCACCAATAAGGTCAGCACCATATTTGCAGCAGGCTGAATTGTGTTCGCATGGGTAACAGATAGGGTTAGACATTTGATTTCCCTTTGCATAAATTGACCTAACCAATAGATCAAGCGGACGGAATAAGCAAGTGTGTTCCTGGAATAATTCGGTGGCTCACGCAGGTTCGCGTCGCCGCCGCTTATCATGAACTGTTAGCTGGACAATATCGGAGCATTGATGCCGCAACAGTCTGAATCTAGATACATGCCAGCGCTACGCTTTCACTGGCTCACACCTTATTACGATGCGATAGCTGGTGCTACGATTCGAGAGCGTAGCTTCAAGCAGGCTCTTATCAAGCAAGCGCACCTTGAGCCCGGCCAGCAGATCCTTGATCTGGCCTCCGGGACGGGAACCCTGGCTATCTGGATCAAACAACACCAGCCACAAGCCAGGGTAATAGGGGTTGATGCTGATGCGGCCATTTTATCCATTGCAATTCATAAGGCACAACAAGCCAATGTCTCGGTGCAATTCGACCGCGCAATGTCTTGCAACCTGCCTTATCCAGCGGAGCACTTTGATCGTGTAGTTTCTAGCCTGTTCTTTCACCATCTATCCTGGGAAGGAAAAGAGCGTACAGCGCAAGAGGTGTTCCGCGTTCTCAAACCGGGTTCAGAGTTGCATGTCGCGGACTGGGGACGCGCTACCAACTCCTTGATGCGTGGTGTGTTTCTGTTAGAACAACTGTTCGACGGTTTCAAAAACACCCAGGACAACGTATCGGGCAAACTCCCCGCTCTCTTTGAGCAAGCTGGGTTTATTGAAGTAGCACAGAGGCAAACTTTCGATACCGTCTTTGGAACAATGGCGCTCTATAGTGCGATTAAGCCCAGCTAACCATCAAATCAAGCGGACGGAATTGGCAGGAGTGTTTCCCGAAAAGAAAAATCAAAGTTGCGATGGTAGACCGGAACTTCTCGTCGCCGCCGTTTATCTCAACCCGTTAGGCAGAAAATAAGCTTATAATCAATTGGGGAATTCGTACATCAAAGGGACTACTATGAATGTATTTAATACCATAGACCCAAATTACGAGACACGCGTTCGATCCAGCTTTACAAAACAGTCTGTTATGAAAACTATCGGTGCGAAACTTGTTAAAATTTCTCCCGGTGAAGTGATGATCGAATTCTCCTACGATCAATCCTTAACACAACAAAACGGTTTCATCCACGCTGGGATAGTGACTACCGTCGTTGATAGTGCGTGTGGGTATGCAGCCTACACCCTGATGCCAGCAGATTCGGACGTTTTGACCATCGAGTACAAAGTAAACTTCATGTCTCCAGCAAAAGGTGAAACATTCAGAGGCATCGGCAAGGTATTAAAATCGGGACGAACCATCACGGTATGTACCGGGGATGTCGTCGCCATAGAGGATGGCAAAGAGAGGGTTGTGGCAACCATGCAGGCAACCATGATTTGTTTGGCCTCGCTAGCTGGTAACCAACGGGAGAAATAGCTTGATCAGACTACAGGCCATATTTTTAGCTATCTCTGCTCTCATATACTTTTTGGCCAGCTTGCATGGAAAGCATTCCAAAAGGGAAAGGCTGATATTTGCGCTGATAACGTACGTAACCCTGTTTGCCACTGTTCTCGTAATGGTGCTGGTAAGTGGCGACAAACCTTACTAGAGGCAAAAGATGTACTTTATCGGGATATTTCCTGTATAAATACGGAATGTCAGACTGGTCCGAACCCAAAGCAAGAAGGAGTTTTTAGTGTCCGAGTATCCTGCCGACCACGGGTCTAAATCTTCTTTCGTGACGCCGCCAGCGCTTACCTCGCACAACAACTTCGGGTTGTTATCACCTGACTTTTCGCAGACCAATCCCGCCAAATGGATCTATCAAAAGCTGGCCGAATGCATCCATCACTTCGAGCGCAGCCTCGATGATAAACACGAGAACGGCGCGCTACCGAAAAAGATTAATCCGCAACAACAGTTCCCTGAGCAACAGGCTTTACGGAGAAGCTATGGACAAAAAAATCAGGTCTGCCATCATGGAGGCTGCACAGCATGAGCCGCTGGCTGTGACCCTTGGCATAAAGCTGGTCGAGCTGGAGGAGGGCTTGTCGGTCGTTGAAATGCTCTGCCGGCCGGACATGATGGACAACCTCTTCAGCCGCACTCACGGTGGAGCGATCTATTCCCTGATCGATGAAGCGTTCGAGACCTCGGCCCAGACCGACGGCACGGTCTGTGTCGCGCTCAATGTCAACGTCAGCTACATCGTCAGCCCTGAACCCGGCAGCCTGCTGCGGGCCAGATCGAAGAGGATCAGCCAGACCCGCAAGACCGCTGGCTACGATATAAGGGTGACCGACGGCGAGGGAACCCTGATCGCCACCTGCCAGGCGACGGCCTACAGGACCGGCAAGCCGCTGCCATTTCTGTAGCATGGCGTGTTCATCAGAATTTTGGATTTGACTATCGGTTATCGTGTGATATTTGTTTCTATTCCCACTTGTCATGCAGATGAAATGACTCCTCATGCAACCGCACCACCCGCTTGATCTGATACTTTGAACCTTCATGGTTCTTCAATATCTGAGGATTGATGCAGCACGAGTTTCTGACACCTGAAGCCGGGCGTTGCTCACAGCCCCGGCAAACAGCAAGGGAGGTTGCATATGCAAAAACTGATTCGCATCGAGCCGGCCAAATGTGTTGGCTGCAAGACCTGCGAACTGGCCTGCTCTTTTAAAAATGCCGGTGAGTTCGCCCCCAGTCGTTCCCGCATCTACAACGAAGTTTTCCTTGAGGAAGCCAAGTTTATCACCGTCACCTGTATGCAGTGCGATGAACCCTGGTGCGAAAAAGCCTGTCCAAAGAATGCCATCACCAAAAACATGTCAAGCGGCGTCGTCACGGTTGACGATCTCAAATGCGTCGGCTGCCGGACCTGCGTCAGCGCCTGTCCCTTCGGTATGATCAAGTACGTCGCCAGCACCGGCAAGGCCGACAAGTGCAACCTCTGTGCAGGGGATACCCCTGAGTGCGTGGCTTTCTGTCCAACCCAGTGCCTGACCCTGGGTGAGGAAGACAAGCCGCTGCGGCAGAAGATGCTGCGTTTCGTCAACACGATGAAAGACGGGCAGATGGAGGTCTGACATGAATAAGGGATGGCAAGGAAAAATATTACGTGTAAATCTGACGGCGGGCACCTGCAAGACCGAGGCGCTCAATGAAGCCTGGGCCAAGGCCTATATCGGCGGCCGCGGACTGGCTTCGAAATACCTGACCGAAGAGGTCTCTCCGGAAGTCGATCCGATGAGCCCGGAGAACAAGCTGATCATGGCGACCGGCCCGTTGACCGGCACTTACGGTGCGGCCAACGGCCGTTACATGGTGGTGACCAAGTCGCCGCTGACCGGCACTATCGCCAGTTCCAATTCCGGCGGTTATTTTCCCAGCGAACTCAAATACGCCGGCTTTGACATGATCATCTTTGAAGGCAAATCGAAGCATCCTGTCTACCTGCAGATTCACAACGATCGGGCCGAGCTGACGGGGGCCCTGCACCTGTGGGGCAAGTCGACCAAAGAAACCGAAGATGCAATCCTGAAAGAGTTCCACGGCGATGCCAAGATCGCCAGCATCGGCCCCGCTGGTGAGATCGGCGTGCATTTCGCCAACATTGTTAATGACAAGCATCGGGCTGCGGGGCGCAGCGGCGTCGGCATGGTCATGGGCAGCAAAAATCTCAAGGCCGTTGCCGTGCGTGGCACCGGCGGGGTCAAGGTCGCAAACCCCAAGGCCTATCGTGACGCAGCGCTGGAAGCTTATGGCCTGCTCAAGGCCAACCCGGTCACGGGCGAAGGGCTTGGTGCTTTGGGCACTCCGGTGCTGGTCAACGTCATGAATCAGAGTGGCGCTCTGCCAACCCGCAACGCCCAGACCGGAACTTTCGAGGGGGCGGAGGCGATCTCCGGCGAGACGCTGGCGTCCACCTACCTGAAGCGCAACAAGAGCTGCATGGGCTGCATCATCAGCTGCGGCCGGGTGACCAAACTCTCCGACGCGAAATATGCGGGCGACGGCGAAGGGCCGGAATACGAGACGCTCTGGGCGCTCGGTGCGGCCTGCGGCATCTCTGATCTGGCGGCCATCACCAAGGCCAACTACCTCTGCAACGAGTACGGCATGGACACCATTACCGCCGGCTCGACAGTCGGCTGCGCCATGGAGCTGTTCGAGAAAGGCCTGATCAGCGAAAAGGAAGTCGGCATGTCCCTGAAGTTCGGTGACGCTGAGGCCATGGTCAAACTGATCGAGTTGACCGGCAAGGGCGAGGGCTTCGGCAAGAAAATCGCTCTTGGCTCCTACCGGCTGGCGGAAAGCTACGGTGTTCCCGAACTGTCGATGTCGGTCAAAAAACTCGAATTCCCGGCCTACGATGCGCGCGGCGTGCAGGGCATGGGGCTGGAGTATGCGACCAGCAACCGCGGCGCCTGCCATGTGCGCGGCTACCTGATCTCACCCGAAATCCTCGGCCTGCCGGAAAAGCTCGACCCGCATGCGACCGAAGGCAAGGCCGGCTGGCTGAAGATTTTCCAGGATTTCACCGCCGTAGTCGATTCGTCCGGCGTTTGTCTCTTTACCACCTTTGGTCTTGGTGTGCCACAGTTCACCAAATTCTGTAATGCGGCGAACGGTACAAGTATGAGTGACGAAGAACTGCTCGAGACCGGTGACCGCATCTACAACCTGGAACGGGTTTTCAACCTCAAGGCCGGGATCGATCCATCCCAGGACAAGCTGCCAAAGCGGATGCTGGAAGAGCCGTTGCCGGATGGGCCGGCCAAGGGCGAGGTCTGCAAGCTCGACCAGATGCTGCCCGACTACTACGATGTCCGTGGCTGGGGTAGCAATGGCATCCCGACCACGGCGAAGTTGCAGTCTCTCGGTCTGGCTTAGTCTCGCCGATTGACAAACAAAGGGGTCCGCATCTCTTGCGGACTCCTTTTTCTTTCATATGAGGTTTGCTATGGCAGGATCTTTCGATTACGTCGTTGTCGGCAACAGCGCTGCCGGATTGCAGGCCATTCGCACTCTGCGTAAACATACTGCGGAGGCCTCCGTGGCGATTATCGACCGCGAGGATCTGCCGGCGTACTCCCGGGTGTTGACGCCCTACTTCGTGGGCGGCAAGACCGAGCGTGACAATCTCTTTATTGTCGAACCTGATTACTACAAAAAGGCCGAGGTCACCACCCTGTTTGGCCGTAACGTAGTCGCCCTCGATGCCGAAGGCCGTCAGTTGAAGATGAGCGATGGCAGCCGCGTCACCTTTGGCAAACTGTTGCTGGCCACTGGAGCGGAAGCGCATCAGTTGGAAGTCAGATCCGACCGCTCCAGCGTGCTGCGCCACATGGCTGACGCCGAAAAACTGGTCGAGCTGATGCAGAATGCCGCCAGCATTACGGCGATCGGCGCCGGCCTGGTCAGCCTGCCGCTGCTCTCGCACGCGCCAGCGTCCGCCGAGAAGCACCTGATCGTTGGCTCCAACCGTATTTTCAGTCGGGTGGTGGATGCGGAAAGTTCGGCAATTCTTGAAACACGCTTCGAAAAACATGGCCTGCAGCTGCACAAGCAGAATGATATCGTCGCGATCGAAGAAGGTGACCGGTTGCAATTGCAGCTGGCCTCTGGTGATTGTCTGACCACTGACATGCTGATCGTCGGCAAAGGTGTGGAGCCGAACAGTGAGCTGGCACGTGCCGCCGGTCTGAATGTCAATTACGGCGTACTGGTAGATGACTTCTGTCGCACCAGTCATGCGGACATCTTCGCGGCGGGCGACGCTGCAGAAGGTAAGGATTTTGTGACCGGTGAATCGATTATCCAGGGCAACTGGGTGACCGCTGTCGAGCAGGGAGAGAACGCTGCTCTGAACATGCTGGGCAAGACCTGTGCCTATGAAGGCAGCCTGAAAAACAACATCACCGAGGTGTTCGGCGTGGACATTGCCGCCATTGGTCACTGCTTGGATGACACCATGCAGAGTGTCCGTACCCATGATCAGATCACAGGTCGCTATCGCAAAGTATTTCTGAACGAACAGCAACAGGTCATCGGGGCGGTTCTGATCGGCGAGACCAATGACGCAGGGCTCTATTATCATTGGATCCGTACCCGCACACTTTTCCCGGGCAAACGAATCCTGAACGGAACGAACACCTATGCTGGCTTCCAGCAGAGAATGGCTTAGGTCTCGACTCAACTCTCGGAAAGGACGACGATGCTGCACATTCAATTTTTCAGCCTGATCCGGATGCTTTTGAAACGGGACGCCATCGAAATTCCATGGACCGAGGGCGACACCGTGCAGAGCGTACTGGAAAAAACCCAGCAGCAGATCGCCACGCCCTTTTTACACAAGCTGCTCGATGAGCAGGGTGCACCCCACGCCGGAACCATCATCCTTGTCAATCGCAAAAACATCCTGCATCTGCAAGGGCTGCAAACCCCGGTCGCCGATGGTGATGTGCTGGCCTTCTTCCCACCGGGTGCCGGGGGCTGAAAGTGACTGAAACCGATCGTTATGACCGGCAGATTCTGCACTGGGGGATCGAAAAACAGCGCATCATAGAACAGTCCTGCCTGTTGATCGCCGGTGTCGGCGGCCTGGGGGCAACGGTCAGCCAGCTGCTGGTGCGCGCCGGCATCAGCCGGCTCTACCTGGTCGATGACGGCTGTCTCGACTGGCCCGACCTGAACCGTCAGACCCTGTATGGTGAGAAAGACATCGGCCGAGCCAAGTTGACGTTGGCGAAAGAACGCCTGCGCCAGATCAACTCATCGACAGAGATTATCGAGCTGCAAGGCCGGATCGATGACTCTTTCCGGGCGCCCGGCGACGTGGCCGGCGTGGCCGACTGCCTCGATAACTACCAGAGCCGTTTTGCTCTCTACCGTGCCGTTCCGAAAGGCACCTACTTTGTGCATGGCGGCCTGAACGGGGACCATGGCCAGGTGCTGACCTTGATCGCCGGAGAGTCGCAACCGTTGGATGAAATCTTTGCCGGTGCTATGCAGCCACAGGGCAGTATCCCGGTAACCCCCGATAACGTGGTAATTATCGCTGGCCTGATGGTCAACGAGCTGTTCAGCGTACTTTGGCAAGCGCCGAAGCTGCTCGATCGCTGCCTGGTCGTCAGTCTGGATGATTTCAACATGTCATTCCTCGACATCTAGCCCCTCTCCTCTTGCCTTTACCTGCGACCGAAGGCATAATGCCTGCCATTCACAAGGCAGTCACAACCTGTTTCAAAGAGCGCGACATGGGCTACAGCAACGACATGGAAAGATCCCCCTGGGTCTGCCACATCTGCAATTACAAGTCGGATGACAGCGAGAGCGAAACATGCGACCTCTGCTACCGGGTGACCTGCTCTTTGCACCTGCGTCCGGCGTCGATTTATAATAAGCGGAATGGTCTTTACGAAACCGCTGCGGTTTGTGTTGCCTGCGCAGCTGACAATGCTCGAAAAGGGCAGTGAACCAGGGTTAGCGACTTTGAACGGGGAAGGCGGGCTATCGGGTTCGCCTTTTTTCGTTGAACCATTACAGTCAAAAACATTAACCTTAAGTGGTTGTTGCGTTCTTAATAATCCGTTCTTTAGTTGAATAGCCCACGAAAAACGCTAGTCTTTCGGTGTGCTTACACAAAGGAAATTTGCGAAATGAGCTTTATTGACGAGAAAATTCTGCTGTTCGACGGGGCCTGCGGTACCAACCTCCAGGAGATGACGATCCCGGAAACCGCCTGGCAGGGGTGTGAAGGCTGCAATGAGCTGTTGAATTTGACCTCCCCTGAGACGATTGTGACCCTGCACAAGTCGTTTCTCAATGCCGGGGCCATGGTGGTCGAAACCAATACCTTTGGCGCGAGCTCCATCGTGCTGGCCGAGTATGACCTGGCCGAAAAAACCACCGAGATCAACCGGGCGGCGGTGGCCAACGCCCGGACGGCGATCGGGGGCCGCACTGGCTGTTACGTGGCCGGCTCGGTCGGGCCGACCACCAAGCTGCCGTCGCTTGGTCACATCAGCGTCGAGGCCCTGTCGGAGTCTTTGCGCGAACAGATGCGGGCCCTGGTCGAGGCCGGGGTCGATGCCCTGGTGATCGAGACTTGCCAGGACTTGCTGCAGGT
Source organism: uncultured delta proteobacterium (assembly GCA_963847735.1). Lineage (GTDB taxonomy): Bacteria > Desulfobacterota > Desulfuromonadia > Desulfuromonadales > BM103 > CAWKAV01. The sequence goes on from CAWKAV010000005.1 coordinate 18,190, forward strand.
AAAAACCGCCGTGGTGGCCTGTTTCGAGGTGCTTGAAGAGACTGGCCGCGTTCTGCCGGTTTTGGTTTCGGTGACCATGGAGCGCCAGGGCACCATGCTGGTCGGCAGCGACATCGCTGCAATCTGCGCCACCCTGGAGCCCTTCCCGATCCATTCGCTCGGTCTGAACTGCGCGACCGGCCCGGCCGACATGGTCTCGCATATCCGTTACCTCGGTCAGAACTGGCCGGGCCGGATTTCCTGCATGCCGAATCAGGGTCTTCCCAGCGTGGTCGACGGCAAGACCTTTTACCCGATGACCCCACAGGAGTTCGTGCACAGTATGCGCAAGTTCATCGAGAGCGACGGCGTCACTATTGTCGGTGGTTGCTGCGGGACCACCCCGGAACATATTCGCCAACTGGCAGCCGCCTGTACGAGCCTCTCACCGGCAGCACGGGAGGTGACAGTATGAAACCATCGGTCTCCAGCCTCTACCAGGCGGTAGAAATTGCCCAGGATATACCGCCGCTGCTGATCGGCGAACGCTCCAATACCAACGGCTCGAAAAAATTCCGCGACTACCTGCTGGCCGAAGATTTCGACGGTTGCCTGCGCATCGGCCTCGATCAGGAGGCGCAGGGCGCTCAGATCCTCGACCTCTGCTCTGCCTACGCCGGTCGCGATGAAACAGCCGATCTGACCCGTTTGGTCAAACTTTATGCGGAATCGGTCAAAATCCCGATCATGATCGACTCGACCACGCCGGACTGCATCGAGGCGTGCCTGAAGCTCTATCCCGGCCGTTGCATCATCAACTCGATCAACCTGGAAGACGGCGGCAAGACCCTCGACCGGATCTGCCGGTTGGCCAAAAAGTATGGCGCAGCGGTGGTCGCCCTGACCATCAATGTTAAAGGTATGGCGATGACCGCCGATGAAAAGGTGGCAACGGCCCGTCAGATCTACGAGCTGGCAGTTGGCAAACACGGCCTGCGCCCCCAGGACATCCTCTTCGATCCCCTCACCTTCACCATCGGCGCCGGCGACGAGAGCCTGCTCGATGCTGCGATCCAGACCCTGGACGGCATCAGGCGCATCAAGCAGGAGCTGCCGGGCGTGTTCACGGTGCTGGGGCTCTCCAATATCTCCTTTGGCTTGCCGCCGGCGGCACGCAAGATTCTCAATTCGGTGTTTTTGCATGAAGCCGTTGAGCAGGGGCTGGATGCGGCAATTATTGATCCCGGCAAGATCCTGCCGCTGGCGCAAATCAGCGAGGAGGACCGGACCTTCTGCTTCGATCTGATTTATAATCGCGACCAGGGCAAGGAGAAGTCGCCTTTGATGCGTTTCATCGATCATTTTGCCGAGCGGGTCGACACCGAAGAGGAGGACGAAACGCAGGACAAGCGCCCCGAGCAAGAGCTGCACCAGAAAATTGTACGAGGCGACAAAGACGGTATCGAAGATGTTTTAGCGGTGCTGCTTGATCGCTACCCGCCGCTTGAAATCGTCAACCAGATCCTGGTGCCGGCCATGCGCCATGTCGGGGAACTCTTCGGCAAGGGCGAACTGTTGCTGCCGTTTGTACTGCAGTCGGCCGAGGCGATGAAGAAGAGTGTCGCCTGGCTGGAGCCGCATATGCAGAAGGTCGATCAGGAGGAGGGCACCAAAATTCTGTTGGCGACCGTGCAGGGCGATGTGCATGATATCGGCAAGAACCTGGTCGACATCCTGCTCTCCAACAACGGCTACAAGGTCTTTAACATCGGCATCAAGGTGCCGGCCGAGACCATCATCGCCAAGGCCCGCGAACTGAATGTGGATATTATCGGCCTCTCCGGTCTGCTGGTGAAATCGGCCATCGTCATGCAGGAGAGCCTGCCGCAGTATCGCGAGGCGGGACTCACGATGCCGATCCTGCTCGGTGGCGCCGCGCTGACCAGTGATTTTGTCGCCACCTCCTGCGTGCCTAACTATGACGCGCCGGTGGTCTACTGCGCCGACGCTTTCGCCGGGCTCAAGGCGTTGAAGGATTACGAGGCAGGCACGCTGAAGGCAACCGTAGCAACGCCTAAAAACGCCCTGCCACGCATGAAGCCGGGGGTGAAAGACGTCAATATTGATCGCAGTCATCCGGTCCCCACGCCGCCTTTCTACGGCCTGCGGCATGTCATTGATATCGATCCGGCAAAGCTCTTCCCTTACGTCAACGAGCAGGCGCTGTTTCGCGGTCGCTGGGGTTACCGTCGCACCGCCAGCACCAGTGCCGAAGAGTATATAGAGTTGACGCGCAACACGGTCACGCCCCTCTACGAAGGTCTCAAACAGCGTGCATTGCAGGAAGGCCTGCTGCGGCCGAAAGCCGCCTATGGATATTTCCGCTGCTACAGCGAAGGTGACACGGTTTTCGTCGAAACCGCTGGCGAACCGCTGGCTTTCGACTTCCCGCGCCAGTCGTCGCCACCTCATCTCTGTATTGCCGATTATTACCGCAGCCGCGACGAGGGGGGGGATGTTGCCGCCTTCTTCGTGGTGACCATTGGCGAACAGATCGCGGTCGAGACCAAAAAGCTGTTCGAGGCGGATTCTTACCACGACTACCTGATGCTGCACGGCTTCAGCGTTGAGGTGACCGATGCCCTGGCCGAATACTGGCACGAGGTGATGCGCTACGAGCTCGGTATTTCTGCCGAGAAACCCACCGACATGACCGGCTACGTTACCCAGGGCTACCAGGGCTCACGTTACGGCTTCGGCTACCCGGCCTGTCCCGATCTCGATGCTCACAAGATGCTGTTCAAGCTGCTTGAGCCGGAGGCGATCGGCGTCACCCTGACCGAGACCATGGAGATGGTGCCCGAGGTGAGCACCTCGGCGATCATTGCCCATCATCCGCAGGCTAAGTATTTTGCGGTATAGGCAAAAGATGATTTTGAATTATTGAACAGGCAAACAAGGGAGGATGATGTGCGTTATATCTGTGCCAACTGTGGTTACACTTACGATCCGGCTCTAGGTGACCCGATGAATGATATCCCACCGGGAACCGCTTTCGATGATCTGCCGGACAACTGGGTCTGCCCGTTATGCTATGCCGACAAGTCGAATTTCGATCCGCTGGATTGATCGGGTCGCAAACTGAAATTGACAGTCTTTTGATTTAAAGGATTCCGCCCAGGTATTCAGCCAGGTCAACCCGGATCGGCATGAAGTAGATGCCCGAATCAGTCTTTCGGGCGAACTCCAGGCACTGACGGGCGAAGCATCGATTCCACTGCAGGGTCGGCTCGAAGTCCGGCGGGAAAATGGCGTTGTTGAGGTTATCCCAATAGTCCTTGCTGCGTACGCTCATGACCGGACTGACCCCCCAGAAAGTATCAATCCCCGACAGCAGGTCATGATAGATATCCATGAGACGGAGATCGAAGAACGGCTGGGTGAAGAACCCCTCGGCACCGGCATCGAGCTTGCGCTTGACATAGTCGAGCTCATCCTTGATTCCGGAACGGTAAGGGTCGATGCCGGCGTAGACTTTCAAAGCCGGCATCTGGGCCTTGATGGTGCGAATCAAGTCGACCGAACCGGTTCGATAGACCCGCCGCGACATGTCCTGGGGTTGGTCTCCGGCGATGACCAGCACGCTGTCGATACCATTCTGCGCAAAGGTCTCCACCAGCGGGAAGGGTTTGCCCAGATCGAAGTCAATGGCACGAAGGTGGGGAATGGCATGCGGGAAGAGATGTTTCGCCTGGCAACAAGCCTCCCAGCTTCTCAGTGGGAATTTGAGCAGGTCGGGCATGTTGATGGTATCGATGGTCGGAAAAAGTTCGCGAACCAGCTGCAGCTCCTGCTGCAGGGCTTCGCGATCACGGGGGACCAGTTCTATTGAGATCTTGTGCAAAGTCTTTTCCTCTCTGATATGCTGTACATAGAAATTCCGTCACCATAGTAACGTTTCGGCCAGGGAATGACAACGTCCGGTCGCATGATTCCAGAATATGTCGTCTGTATGTGACCCCGTGCGCGATCAAATCCCTGACGAACTTCCGAAATGGTTGTCAATCCTGTTGCTGTCCGGAGGAAACCCATGTCCCTGACACTTGCTTTTGATGTGTACGGCACGCTGATAGACACTGGCGGGATCGTTACGGCCCTGCAGAAGTTGATCGGTGATCAGGCCAAACCTTTTTCTGACCTCTGGAGGAGCAAGCAGCTCGAATATTCGTTTCGCAGGGGCCTGATGCAGAACTACCGTGACTTTTCAGTCTGTACCCGTCAAGCTCTCGACTATTGTTGTGAGACTTTCCGGGTCGGGCTGAGTGCCACAGAGCGGGAAGGCCTGCTCGAGGCCTACCGCACCCTGCCGGCGTTCGATGATGCACGGCAAGGGCTGGAAAGGTTGAAGGCCACCGATTGCCGACTGTACGCCTTCTCCAATGGCAAGCCGGATGATGTGCGCAACCTGATGCGGAACGCCCTTATCGACCAGTACCTGGAGGACGTCATCAGTACTGACGATATCAGAAGCTTTAAGCCGAACCCTGCGGTCTATGCGCATTTTCTGCGTCAATCCGGGACCTGCGGTTCGGAAGCCTGGCTGATCTCGGGCAACCCCTTCGATGTTATCGGTGCCATCTCGGCAGGCATGCGCGGCGCCTGGGTCAAACGCGTTCCGCAGGCGGTCTTCGATCCGTGGGAAATCCGGCCAACACTGACTGTTGACAGTATCATTGAGTTGGCTGAAACGGTATCCCGACTTTCCTGACCTTTAACCAAAAGGGAACACACACACCGGGTGGCAGCAGTGCCAGTGCCCGAATATCAATTAAGACACCGATGGAAGGGGCCGCCTCTCTTTTCAGAACCGCGCTGGATCCTTCAATCCATTCCTGCAATTCTTTCTTATTGACGAGGCCACTGAAATTAATTTGATAGTCAGAGCAAATTTTTGAAATTTTGTACATACGGGGTCTCCCTTCACACAGCTTTTCCATGGTGTGATGCACATGAAGCAATATTGTAATGACCGATCTCTCAATCAGAGCTATTGCTCAAGGAGCGTGCCAACTTGCGCAATTTCTTGTGACCGGAAACTGTCACAACAAGAAGGCCCGGCAAAATTGCCGGGCCTTCTTGTTGATTCGATGCAAGGGGGATAGATCTTACAGCGCTTTTTTTAACAAGCTTTCCAATTGGGTTTTCGGAACGGCGCCAACGACCTGGTCAAACACCTTACCGTCCTTGAAAAGGATCAGGGTCGGGATGCCGCGCACGCCGAACTGGCTCGGAGTAGCGGGGTTGTCATCGACATTCAGCTTACAGATCTTGATTTGGCCATCAAACTCTTCTGCCAGCTGGTCAACAAGCGGACTGATCGCCTTGCACGGCGCACACCAGGATGCCCAGAAATCGACGAGCACGGGCACTGAGGATTTGTTAACTTCGCTCTCAAAAGAATCATCCGTTACCTGGACGACTTTATCACTTGCCATAAGACACTCTCCTTATTGAATTGGATCTCTTTCTGATATTCAACTTTCATAATAATCTACCCTCACAAAAAATCAAGGGTTTATCCGTCAGAGGCTTTTGAAAATTGCCAGCCCTTGACAGTGACCACCCTGACCCCTAAGATGTGCGCAAATAATCCAACGAGGCAAATATGACCCAGGACAAAATCAGTGCGGCAGTGGCGCAGCAGGTTGCCTTCCTTGACCCCTTCCTGCTCACTCAAAAACCGCGGCTGATCAACCTGGCCGAACACCTTGTGGCAACCTTTCACCAAGGTGGCCGGCTCTTTTTGATTGGCAGCGGTCCATTCGGGACAATAGCCGGTCTCATCGGCCAGACCTTTCTCCACAGGCAAACCCTGGAACGCCCGGCCCTGCCCGCTATTGCTCTGACCAACGACGCTGGTCTGGCAACTTTTCTGGCTGGCGACGAGCAGGGAAGCCAGCTCTTCAGCCGACAATTGCGGGCCCTGGCAAGCGATCAGGATACTGTTCTGACCCTCGCTGGCACCAAACTCAGTCCGGCAGACCGAGAAGCTCTCAGCACCGCCTCGCAGATGGGTTGCCGTACCATCCTGATCGCCAGTGAGCAGGCTGAACTGCCCGACATACGGACGGATATAAGCTTATACCTGCCCAGCGACTCTCTGCCACGCCTGCTGGAAAACTCTCTCTTTATCGGCAACCTGCTCTGCACCCTGGTTGAGGGTGAACTTTTCGGTATCTGACCACATCGCAAGCACCATCCCAGAACCATGACCTTCTGGTCGACTCTGCGACGGCAGCATGCGATGCCACAAAATGCCTGGTTGAATCGTTGACAAGAGAATTGACAGATAAGTGCAATAAAACGTATTCTTACAAGGTTTTAGATAAACTTCTGGAAACGGGTCTGACGGAACAACTCGCTTCTGGCCATAAGACTGAAATCAACACTTTACCGAGCCAGCTTCGCAGCGAGACAAACTCGCTGGAGAATTCAGGGCTGGTTTTTCGAGATGTTTCATTATGACTGTGAATATCCTTTTGTTTAAAATCACTCTTCTGGTTTATTTCGCCGCCACCATCTTCTACCTGATAGGCGTGATTTCACGCAAGGACCGCTTTCGTCAGAACGCCGTCTATCTGCTGAGTGGCGGTTTTATACTGCATTGCATCACTCTGGCTGTTCGCGGGATCACCACCGGTGCTATCCCAGTTGCCAGCCTTCATGAATCGCTATCGTTTTTCGCCTGGGCGCTGGTCGGCATCTACCTGCTTTTTTACCTGCGCTATCGTACCGTTATGCTTGGTGCATTTATCACACCTCTGGCACTGGTCCTGATGATTATCGGCACCACAACATCCGCGCAGGCTCCTGCACTCAACCCGATGCTCGACAGCTGGTGGTTCCCGGTGCATGTCACCCTGGCCTTCCTCGGGCACGCTGTCTTTGCCATTGCGGCGGCGGCGGGTGTCATGTATCTCCTGCAGGAGCGCATGCTGAAAAGCAAAAAGTTCTCCGGCCTCTTCTATCGCCTGCCTTCCCTCGACACCCTCGACAGCATGAACTACAAGTGCCTGACCTTCGGCTTTCCGCTGATGACCATGGGGATCATTTCCGGTGCCATCTGGGCTAATTCAGCCTGGGGTGGATACTGGCGCTGGGACCCAAAGGAAACCTGGGCGCTGATCAGCTGGTTCCTCTATGCCGCCCTGTTGCATGGTCGCCTGACCATCGGCTGGCGCGGCCGCCGTGCGGCAATTTTTGCCATTATCGGTTTCGGTTTTCTGCTCTTCACCTTCTTTGGCGTCAACCTGTTCCTCTCCGGGGAACACAGCTTCCGTAACTTTACGGGGCAATAGCGGAGAGAGGGAGAGGAGTACGCCATGCATATCGTTATCGTCGGGCTGAGTCACAAAACAGCACCGGTGGAAATTCGTGAGAAACTCGCCTTCGCGCCGACCGCCATGGAACGGCCACTCCGGCAGATGCTCGAGTTGTCGACCATAGCCGAGGGGTTGATCGTATCAACCTGTAACCGGGTTGAGCTCTGTGCCGCCACCAAGGAACCAGAGGCAGCCATCATTGAGCTCCGTCGCTTCCTGGCCGAATATCACGAGATCGGCTCTGATGAAATCAACGACAGTCTTTACGACTACCAGGGTGAAGAAGCCATTCGTCATCTGTTTCGGGTCGCCTCGAGTCTCGACTCAATGGTACTCGGTGAGCCGCAGATCCTCGGCCAGATAAAAACGGCATACGGGTATGCCGCCGAGTTCAAAACTGCGGGGTTGATTCTCAACCGTTTCCTGCACAAGGCTTTTTCCGTTGCCAAGCGGGTTCGCACCGAAACCGCTATCGCCAGCAACGCTGTCTCGGTCTCCTTTGCAGCAGTGGAAATGGCACGCAAAATCTTTGATCGGCTCGATGACAAGGCTGTCATGATCATCGGTGCTGGCGAGATGTGTGAACTTGCCGCCCGCCACTTTGTCAGCAACGGCGTCAGCAAGGTCCTGGTCACCAACCGGACCTTCGAGCGTGCCGAAAAGCTGGCCGCCGAATTTCAGGGCAAGGCGGTTCCGTTCGACAGTTTTGTCGATCATCTTGCCGAAGTTGATATCGTTATGACCTCAACCGGCGCGCCGAATTTCATCCTCGGCCAGCGCCAGATGGAGGAAGTTCTCAAACGCCGCAAGAACCGACCGATGTTCCTGATCGACATTGCCGTGCCGCGCGATATCGATCCGAAAGTCAATAAACTGGACAACGCTTACCTGTACGATGTCGACGATCTCCAGGATGTAGTCCAGGCCAACCTCAAGGAACGCAAAAAAGAAGCCGGCAAGGCAGAAGCGATCGTCGAGCAGGAGATCGGCCAGTTCTACCTCTGGCTGGGCAACCTTGAAGTCAAACCAACCATTATCTCTCTGCGCAACAAGCTGGAAGAGATTCGTCGGCAGGAACTCGAAAAGACCTTCAACAACCTCAAAGATCTCTCCAGCAAACAGCGCAGCAGCATTGAAGCGATGGCCGGTGCCATTATAAACAAGATCCTGCACCAGCCGACGACTGTGCTCAAACGTACTCAGAATGACTCCAGCGGCGAGAACTACATCGACGCCGTACGCGCGCTCTTCGACCTGCCCACCCCGGCAGACGACGATAAAGAAATCAAATCACTGGATATTTCAGACCAGGAATAAAGGAGCTTCACAGATGTCTAAACAACAAATGCGTATCGGTACCCGTGCCAGTGCGCTGGCTCTCTGGCAAGCGGAATGGGTTAAGTCCGAACTTGAAAAACGTTATCCCGGCATGCAGGTTTCCCTGACCAAGATCAAGACCCAGGGCGACAAAATTCTTGATGTTCCATTGGCGATGGTCGGTGGCAAGGGTCTCTTTGTCAAGGAGATCGAGGAAGCGATGCTGCGTAACGAAATAGATATCGCCGTGCATTCCATGAAAGACGTGCCCACCATTTTCCCCGAGAGCCTGTCGCTGCGTTGCATCACTGAACGCGAAGACTGCCGCGACATCGTCATCCTGCGCCCCGGCGTTTCGTCCTGGAGGGACCTCCCCCAGGGCGCCCGCATTGGCACCAGCGCCCTGCGCCGCAAAGCGCAGCTGCTGCACCTGCGTCCCGACTTGCAGATGATCGATATCCGTGGCAATGTCCAGACCCGCATCCGCAAGCTCACAGAAGACAACCTTGACGCCGTCATCCTCGCCGCAGCGGGCATGCACCGCCTTGGCTACACCAGCCAGATTGGTGAATATCTGCCGGTCAACATCTCGATCCCAGCCATCGGCCAGGGCGCACTCGGTATCGAGAGCCGCACCGACGACGACGAAAACAACGCGCTGATCGACTTTTTCAATCACCCGGAAACCGACTGGGCGGTGCGCGCTGAACGCGCTTTCCTCAAACGCCTCGAAGGCGGCTGTCAGGTTCCGATCGCCTGTCACGGCACCGTCAAAAGCGAGATGCTGACCCTGACCGGCTTCGTTTCCGACTGTAACGGCGTTCAATGCCTGAAGAAGACCGTCAAAGGTTCGGTCCACGAAGCAGAGCAGATCGGCACCTCGCTCGGCGACGATCTGCTGACCATGGGCGCCGGCGAGATCCTCAACGAGGTCTACCAGCACGAGACGTTCAATGTCGACAAAGAGGACGTCTGAGCCATTGCCTCTCTCCGGGCGGCGGATCCTGGTGACACGCGCCGCCGAACAGGCAGCCGTGTTAAGCGAAGCTCTGGCCTGCCTCGGTGCCGATCCGGTCGTGATACCGACCATTGCGATTGTGCCGCCGCCGTCTTTCCAGGAGCTCGATCAGGCCCTCGACGGACTGGACCGGATCGATTACCTGCTGTTAACCTCAGTCAACGCCGTCGAGGCCCTGTTTGGTCGTCTGGTGGCCCGTAACATAGATCTCCGTGCCCTCGCCGGTCTGCAAACCGTCGCGGTTGGCCCGAAGAGTGCAGCAGCTCTTGCCGCTCACGGCGTCAAAGCCGACCTGGTGCCGGAGGACTACCGCGCCGAGGGCGTAGTCGCCCTGCTCAAGGAGCGCGTCCGTGGCAAACGCCTGCTCTACCCGAAGGCGGCCCTGGCCCGCGACCTGATCCCGTTTGAACTGGCGGCTGCCGGCGCTGAAGTGATCGCACCGGTCGCCTACGCCAGCGCAGCACCGGTCGATGCCGCAGTCAAGCTGCGAAAGGCCCTGGTCGAGGGCCTCGACCTGCTGACCTTTACCGCCTCGTCGACGGTGCAGAATTTCATCGACCTGCTCGATGCCGATGGCCTGAAACTGGCCAGACAGGTGCCGGTTGCCTCAATCGGGCCCCTGACCAGCGAAACTGCCCGCAAACTCGGCTTGAAGGTCGCCATCGAACCAGGAAGTTCGACGGTTGAAGAGCTGGTCGCAGCAATCGAAAAATACTTTTCCGGAACGAGGAACGTGGGACGCGGGACGCGATAATGTATTTGAATGCATTTCTCGTCCCGCGTTCCTCGTTCCAAGATTTTAAGGAGGTTTCCATGTTTTTCCCCGAATACCGTGCCCGCCGTCTGCGCCGCAACGACACCATGCGCCGCATGGTCCGTGAAACTTTTCTGCGTACTGATGATCTGATCTACCCGATGTTTTCCGCCTTCGGCAAAAACATCAAAAAAGAGATCGTCTCCATGCCCGGCATCTACCAGCAATCGATTGAACATATTGTTGCTGAAGCGAAAGAGGTCTGTGACCTTGGCATTCCGGCAGTGATCCTGTTCGGCATTCCCGAAACAAAGGATGCCCTCGGCCAGGATGCCTACTCCGACACCGGCATCATCCAGCAGACGATCCGCGCCATCAAGGCTGCAGTGCCGAAGCTGCTGGTAATCACGGATGTCTGCATGTGCGAGTATACCGACCACGGCCACTGCGGCGTTATCAAGGACGGCGACGTTGACAATGACGAGACCCTCAAACTGCTCGCCGCAGAGGCTCTCTCCCATGCCCGCGCCGGGGCTGACATCATCGCCCCCTCCGATATGATGGACGGCCGGGTTGCCGCAATCCGTGAAATTCTTGACGCCAACGGCTTCGCACATATTCCGATCATGAGCTACGCCGTCAAATACGCCAGCGCCTACTACGGTCCTTTCCGTGAGGCCGCCGAATCAACCCCGCAGTTCGGTGATCGCCGCAGCTACCAGATGGACCCGGCCAACCGCATCGAAGCGTTTCGAGAGGCGGAACTCGACATCCAGGAGTGCACCGATTTCCTCATGGTCAAGCCGGCGTTGGCCTACCTCGACATCCTGCGCGATCTCAAACAGCGCTACAACCTGCCGCTGGTCGCTTATAATGTTTCCGGAGAATACTCGATGATCAAGGCTGCCGCCGAAAAGGGCTGGATCGACGGTGATCGTGTTATGATGGAAACCCTGATCGGCATGAAACGGGCCGGTGCCGACCTGATCATCACTTACCACGCCAAGGAAGCTGCAAAAATGCTCCGCTAGCACTGGCTTGTAAAAAGTAAAACGTGAAAGGTGAAAAGTCAGATACTTGAACGACTTTTCACTTTTTCATTTAACCTTTCGCTATTAACAGGTTTCTTCCTACATGACCGAATACCTTTGCGACACTCTCAGTAACGGCCTGCGCGTCATCAGCGTGCCGATGCCACACCACCACAGCGCGGAAGTCATGATTTACGTCGGCGTCGGCAGCCGTTATGAAACGACCCATAAGGCCGGAGTGTCACATTTTCTGGAGCATATGCTGTTCAAAGGTACTGCGGATTTTCCGACCGGCCTGGCCCTGGAGCGCGCCTTCGAGGCCATCGGCGGCTCGGCTAATGCCGCCACCGACAGCGAAACCACCTGCTTCCACTCCCGCGTCCATCCTGACCACATCGCCGATGGCATTGCTCTCTTCGCCTCGATGCTGCAACGACCTCTTTTCAAGGATATGGAGATGGAGCGCCGGGTGATTCTCGAAGAAGCGATGGGCGACCTCAACGAAGCCGGACGCCAGATCAATTCCGACAACATCGTCGCCTCCCTGCTCTACCCCAACCATCCGCTGGGGCTGCCGACGGTTGGCAGCCGGTCCGCGATCGAGCGTCTCACCTTGCGGCAACTGCGACAGCACCATGCCACCTACTACACACCACATAATGCCGTGTTAACTGTGGCCGGGCCGGTTGATCATCAGCAGGTGGTAGCTGCGGCGAAACAACATTTTGGTGAATGGCCGGAAAAAGAAGTGCCCTCGCCGAGGCCATGGATCGACTTCTCCGGCACAGAGCAGCGATTGCGGTGGGTGCGCGATGCCGGCTCGCAGGTCAGCCTGCAACTGGCCTTTCTGTTGCCCGGACGTGCCAGCAAACATGCTGTTAACCTGCGTGTGCTGCGCCGCCTGCTCGGTTGGGGTGGGATGAGCCGCCTGATGCTGCGATTGCGCGAGGAACTGGGACTGACTTACGCCGTCGATGCAGCGCTTGCCCTCTACGCCGACGCCGGCACCCTGGCTGTCGACCTGGCGGTGTCCGCCGAGAACCTGGGCAAGGCCACGGCGGCAATCCTCGATATCTTTAGTGAGCTGCACCGCACCGACGTTGACGACGACGAGTTGGGACACATCCTCAACTGCTACCGCTGCGACCTTGACTACTCGCGCGACCATGTTGACGAAATGGCCTTACGTTATACCTGGGGGGAACTCACCGGCAGCAGCCGCACCATCGCTGATGACTTGGCTGGAATTGATACCGTCACCATCGCAGGCCTGCGCCAGACAGCCAGGGAACTCCTGATCCCCACCAATCTGCGCGGCGCCATTGTCGGACCCTACCGCACCAACGACCGTAAAGCCGTTGAAGCCATCATCGCCGACTGGCAGCCCTGAGTCCTTTTTACGTCCTCGCCACAGGTTTAGTAATCAATCCCCGGCTGCGGTTCAATCTCCTTCTGATAGGCATGCTTAACTTCGCACACTTCACTCACCGTATCAGCCAGATCCATTACATCAGGGTGAGCATTGCGTCCAGTTATGATCAGGTGCATCAACTCGGGCTTGCCTTTGATCAAAGCTAATACCTGCTCGAGATCAACCAGCTTGAGTTGCAGAGCGTTGTTGATCTCATCGAGGATAACGATCTTGTAGTCACCGCTGGCCATCTTTGCCTTGGCCAGTTCCACCGCTGCCTGGGCACTGGCACGATGTTCAGCATGGGTGTAAGGGTTGCCCTGAATGCCACAGAAGCCCATGCCGGTGGCGTGCAGTTCCACCAGGCCACCGAGCAGTTTCACCCCGTCCCACTCCCCCGTATAAAGATCACCCTTCATAAACTGGATGATGCAGACCTTCAAGCCATGCCCGCTAGCCCGCAACACCATGCCCATGGCACTGGTTGTCTTGCCCTTGCCATTGCCGGTGATTACGACCACCAGGCCTTGCGGCTTCTTCGGAACAAGCTTTTCTATTTTAATTGTCTTGGCTGCTGTCGACATAACGATACCTCCCGGTCTCCAAATGTACCCCCTTACTCCTGGTATTGACAAAACAAAAACCTGCGGCGAGCCAGATCATGAAATTGTACTCGCCCACTCGGACTGTGATTTTCGTGCGCCGGGGAAAAGGGCAGAGACACTGTTTACGACTGTCACGGGGGAGAACACCGGGAAAAAAGGGCCAAACTTCAGGTTGACTCTTACTTGGAGTAGAGTTCGACGATCAGCTGTTCGTTGACTGTCCCCTGGATCTCGTCACGCTGCGGCAGGCGATTGACTGTGACCGAAAGTGCCTGTTGATTGACCGTAAGCCACTTTGCACCTCCGAAACGCGGATTTTCCACGAGATAGCGCGTGATCAGGACCCTGGAAGCCACAGCGTCGCGGACAGTGATGATGTCGCCGATCTTGATCCGGTAAGACGCAATATCCACACGTCGCCCGTTGACATTGAGATGACCATGGTTGACCAGTTGCCGCGCCTGCATCAACGTGCAGCCGAAGCCGGCACGGAAAGCAATCGTGTCGAAACGGGTTTCGAGAAGAATCATCAGGTTGTCGCCGGTGACACCGCGCATCTGTTGGGCCTTACGAAACGTCCGGCGGAACTGTTTCTCAAGCAGCCCATAAGTATTCCGCAGTTTCTGCTTTTCAATCAATTGCTGGGCATAGTCGGAAACCTTGCGCCGGACGCTGCCGGGGCCGTGCTGGCCGGGACCATGACTGCGCCGTTCGAGCAATCGATCATACTTGGGGTTGTTGAATATATTGACGCCGAAGCGGCGTACGAGCTTGCCTTTTGGACCTGTGAATTTAGCCATAGAGTTCATTCCTCACTGATTTTTGGAAAACGTTTTTCATTCTTATAAAACATGACTATTTTTGTCAACTATATTCAGGCCAGACAACTCACCTTCAAGAGACCTTGGGCATCGACTCGAGATCCCGCCTAGGAACTACAGGAAAGCATTGAACAGCCAGCACGGTGTCGTGCCCACTCCGGCCGCTTCCTGGCAAACTCCTCGTTTTCCGGCTGTTCCGCGTAGGGGAGCCTCATCACCTGCAGCAACTCATTGACCAGGCTGTAATCACCAGCCTCTGCCTTGTCGATCGCCAGTTGCGCCAGGTAGTTGCGCAGCACGTATTTGGGATTGACGGCATTCATGCGTTGCCGCCGTTCATCTTTGCTGAATCCGTCTTGGGAGACCCGTTGCAAGTAGGTACGCAGCCAGTCGCTGATTTGCCGTTTGTGCTGCCCGGTCAATGCCTCCGGTTGATAGTAAGCGTCGAGCAGCGGGATCAGCAGGCTGCTGTCGTCATCCTGGTTTGCCGTCGGTGCCAGGTCAGCCAGCTTGCGGAAGAAAATCGTCATGTCGGTTTCCACCAGCCGCAACACCCTGTCCAGTTCGCTCGTCAACAGCAGATCGGTTGCCGGTTCAAACGCCTTTAGACCCAGTTTTTGCGCCATCATCTCCTGCCACCCCTGCTTGTAACCGTCGCCATAGAGTCTCAGCGCCGTCTCAAGGGGTTCTGCCTGCTCAATCAGTGGATAAATGGCGTTCGCGAGCTGGGCGAGATTCCAGAGGGCAATCTGCGGCTGGTTGCCGAAACGGTAGCGTCTTCCTGCGGCATCGGTGGTGTTGGGAGTCCAGTCGGGGTCGTAATCTTCCAGCCAGCCGTAGGGGCCGTAGTCGATGGTCAGGCCGAGGATCGACATATTGTCGGTGTTCATGACGCCGTGCACAAAGCCAACGCGCATCCAGTGGATGATCATCGCGGCCGTGCTTGTGCAAACCTCTTCGAACCACCGCAGGTAAACGGCAACCGAAGGCTCGCCGAGGTGGGGGAAGTCGGTGCGGATGGTGTAGTCGAGCAGTTGGCGCAGTTGGTCGATTTCATCTCGCGAACTGAAAATCTCAAAACTGCCGAAACGGGTGAAGGAGGGCGCCACCCGACAGACCACGGCGCCCGGCTCCTGTTGTGGATGACCGTCGTAGAACATGTCGCGGCTGACCTGCTCGCCGGTCAACAGCAGACTCAAGGCACGGGTGGTCGGAACGCCGAGATGGTACATCGCCTCGCTGCAGAGAAATTCGCGCACCGAGGAGCGCAGCACCGCCAGCCCGTCGCCGCGGCGTGAGTAGGGCGTGAGTCCTGCGCCTTTCAGCTGCAACACCCAGCGTTCTCCGCGCTGGTTGACAATTTCCCCCAGGTTGATCGCCCGGCCGTCGCCCAGTTGACCGGCCCAGCTGCCAAACTGGTGGCCGCCATAGCAGCTGGCGTGGGGATCCATGCCTGGCAGCAACCGGTTGCCAGCAAAGACCTGCGCGAACTCCTCGCTTGCACAAGCCGCAGGCTCCAGGTCAAGCAGGTCGGCAACTTCTGCAGCGTAGGCGACCAGCTGCGGTGCGGCCACCGCTGTCGGCAGGACGCGTGAGTAACAGGCGCAGCGCACCTGGCGCACGTTATTGCTGCTGTCCAGGTCGGCGGGCAGTTCACGGACGAAGGTGTTATCGAAATTCAGTGCGACGAGGGAAGAATCGGCCTGTTGAGTGGAGAGATCAGCTTTCATGGGACAATTGTCGCACAGCGCACACTTTTGGGGCAAGATGCCGTGAGCCGAGGGAAGTTTTTGTGTGGAGTTCAGTCCACCCGTATCTTGCGCATCACCAACCGTAGCAGGGCCGGTGAGAGCCGGTTCAGCAGCAGACCGATGCGCTCTTTGCCTCCGGGGAAGACCTCGGCACGGCCTTTCGCCATGGCAACGATGATCTGCTCGGCACAACTTTCGGCGGAGATCGCCGCTGCCTGGGCCGGGTCCATCTCGCCGTGAGGGGTGCCATCGCCGCGCAGGGCGTTACGCGAAACATCGGTATTGATGAAGCCGGGTGAGGCGACCAGCACGCGGATGCCGGCGGCGTGCACCTCGGCGCGCAAGGCATCCATGAAACCCTGCAGAGCGTGCTTGGCGGCGGCATAGCCGGAACGTTGCGGTGAGGCGAACTTGCCCATCAGGCTGCTGACCGCGACGATTTGTCCCGCGCCCCGTTCAAGCATGCCGGGCAGGACCTTCCTGGTCAGATCGACCGCCGCCAGGAAATTGACCTCCATCAGGCATCGGTAAATCTCCATGCGGGTCTCCGTCACCCGGGCGCGCTGGGTCATGCCGGCGTTGTTGATCAGGATTTCCACCTCGCGCGGCATCTCCTGCAAACAGCTCCAGGCCGCCTCGATTGAGGCCTGGTCGGCCAGGTCCATGGTCAGGCAAAGATGTTGATCGGGTGCTCTGCAGCTTTTGCGTACCGCCTCCAACTTGTCGGCGGAGCGTGCGGAGAGGATCAAACGGGCCCCTCTCGCCGCCAGTGCTCGCGCCAGGGCGGCGCCGATGCCCGATGAGGCACCGGTGATCCAGACGGTCTTGCCGGTAAAATCATTCATGGTCGAACCCCTTTGCGAAGACAGGATATTCATTTCTGCCTGGCCATGGAATATTAAATCCGGCCTTCCTGACGTAGCTTGGCCAGATGTGATTTGATGTTCTCCATGGCGAAGGGGCGCAGGCGTTGATCAACCCCTTGATAAATGATGTCGAGTATCTCGGTTTCTGTTTTGCCGCCGGCATATAATTCATGGATCGTTTTCTCCCGTTCGCGACGATGCTGCAAGGTGGCTTGGATACGAAAGGTGCCGCGCATCGGCATGCCATGCGACGGGACAATCACTGCCGGATCCAGATCAATAATCATTTCCATGGTTTGAAAATAAGCAGCCATGTCGCCTTCCGGAGCTGAGATGACCACGGTTCCAACACTTTGAATGAGATCACCGACAATGAACCAGCGCATTGATTCAGGAGCAAGGGCCAGCTGTCCAGCATCATGCCCGGGCACCGAATAGACCCGAACAGCCTCGCCCTTCCAGTTCGTCAATCTGTCCCCTTGCCTTTTTATTTCGACCTGGAGACCGGAAAAGTAGTCGGTGCCCTGTTTTTCGTTAATGCGTGACAGGGTGTCTTCACTCATCCAGATCGGCACGTTTAATCGCTTTGCAAGCTCTGGCGCGTGTTCATGGTGGTCGGGATGATGATGAGTCAGGAACACAGCACTTATGTCGTCCCGCTTCAGCGTTCGTAGTAACTTCTCCAGGACTTGTGGAGATGCAGGAGATGGATCAACCAGGATTTTGGCGGAATTCTCGTCTCCGAGCAAAAATGCGTTGGTTCGGGTTGACGGCGGAATGGTGTTGCACGGGACCGGCAGGATTCGTAGTTCGCTGAGCGGTTCCAGCCTGGGAACGTAATAGTCTTCATCAAGCTGTTGGGAAAGATCTCCAAAATCGTAACCTTGCGGATTTTTGATCAACTCTTCCAGTAACCAAAGAAGCGGAGGGACCATCAATGCATCACCCCTGTGGAACTTGTTCAACAATTGCCGGGGAGTCACCCAGAACGTGTCCGCAATCTCTCCCGAGTCCGGTGCGAACACCGGCCGTGTTTTCAGGTCAATCCGAAAGTAGTGCAAACGAAAGCGCACGGGAATCGTGGCCGGAGCGATCGCCGTGGCAAGAAACTTCACCGAGGCTACCTGGCCGGAGGCAATTCCTGCCGGCAGGTCGAAACCAAGTTCTTCCTGAATTTCCCGAACCAGCGCGTGCATTTTCTGGCCTTCCAAATCACGAAGAAAAGGCACGCGGTGCTCGGCCCTGGAGTCTTCCGGATCAATTTTACCGCCTGGGAAAGAATCGTATCCCGGAAAAGCATCCAGGTGCGGCTGTCGGCATACCGCAAAAATGCGACCTTCATTGCAGAAAACGGCGGCTACGGAATCAATTATTTTCACAATCATCCTGTGCGGGAGGCCAGATTGCCTCGACGGCCTTGCTGCTCTTGCTTCGATGCGCCAGAAATATTATTTGTGGTGTCCTAAAACCTAAGATGATACCCTCCTTGCTGTCGAGATAAAATGACAATCAAAATATCGCTTGGTTGAGGATCAAATGTCCGACATCACACCCTGCCTCGGGTTTATCACGGTCGGCCTTATGATTGCCTTGTCGCCCCGCTCCAGCTGGGCCAACACCCTATCAACCCTGACAACAATCTTGCCCGCCGTCTCAAGGATTCCGGAACAGCGCAAAGGGTTCTGCGATGGACGACCGGAATGGTTTTTATTGGCTTTGGTGCACGTCTTGCGCTCACGGATGGACAGTCGGCACGCTACGTTATTCCTAGTATAATCCCCCAACAGTAAACACAAGAAAGGCTCTTCGTGAAAAAAACCTCCTTGAAAAAGTTCTTCCTGCTCATGGCGCTCTGGGTGGCAGTCGTCCTCGTCATCTTTGCTGGAGCAGCACTATACGACCGCTACAAAACATCAGAATTTGATGACACTGCCGGGCCATATATCATGAAAATAGTCCCGGAACTCTCGAAATGGGATCCTGCAACAACCAGGGCGCTGATGGCCCCGGAGATTTCGGCAAAAATTCCGGAGGAAGACTTCATCCAGGCGATGGCCCTGTTCTCCCGGTTGGGGGCGCTGCAGAGCATGGGACAACCCAAGTTTGACACGATCCAGGAAATTCTGAAGACCAAAATTGGCCCCCTGACCCTGGTCAGATATGGTCTTGATGCCAAGTATGAGAACGGTGATGCCGTTATCACCCTCACCCTGGTTGAAAGAAATGGCTCTTTTGAAATTTACCGTTTCAACTTCAGTTCTGAAATACTGCTCAAATAGGTCGGCAACCATTTTCTCGGGCAGCTCCCATGAAAAAACTCTTTATTATCAAGGCAGGCTCAACCTTTGCCGACACCGCCGAGCGCTATGGTGACTTCGACAGGATGACCTGCCGCGGGCTCGGCATCGAACGCAAGGATATCCAGGTGGTTGATGTAGTCCGGGGTGACGTTTTGCCAGCTCCTGAGGTCTGCCATGGTGTGGTGATCACCGGTGCACACTGCATGGTTACAGACAACCTGCCGTGGAGCCTGGCAATCGAGGCCTGGATTCCTTCACTCGTCAAGGCGGAAGTTCCCCTGCTCGGCATCTGCTACGGCCACCAACTGCTCGGCCGTGCCATGGCTGGCCGGGTTGACTTTCACCCGCAGGGCAAAGAAGTCGGCACCTTTACCATCAGACGCTGCCCGGCAAGTGACGATGATGCTCTGTTCAGCGGATTGCCACAACAATTTTCAGTACACACCACCCACGCCCAGTCGGTACTCAACCTGCCGCCCGGAGCGGTACTACTGGCCGAAAATGACTTCGAACCGCATCATGCTTTCCGGCTCGGTCGCTGTGCGTGGGGAGTTCAATTTCATCCGGAATACGACGTCAATGTCATGAGAGATTACATCATGGCACAGGCCGCCAGTCTGACAAGGTCCGCACAAAATCTGAGCTCATTGTTACAGAACCTGCGGGAGACACCTGAGGCTAACCATATCCTGACAACTTTTGCACAACTGGCGATGCAAAGAGAGCGCTCGAAACGCCTGTAATCATTGTCTCATCCTCAGACGGCATCAATCAACACCCTTGCCGACCGTGCAATAAGTGAAAGAGGTTTTCTGAGTCAGGAATAAACTGCTGTGGCAGGAGAGACCGGGACATCCTTGAGCCTCAGTCTTCACCCTCATTTCTCTGCATGCTCGCCAGCAGGGCCCGCTCCTTGCGGGCCGCGGCGCTGCTGTGTGCCCAGAGGTAGTAATTCTCCAACCCCATCACGCTGATTCCGGCAAAAAAAACCGCCCAGAAATTGTCCTGCAAGGCACCGGACAGATGGTAGAACGTATAGAAAGCGGTAAAGAACGCCGCATGCATCAGCCCCAGGTAGGGCTTGATGTTCTGGCTCATGCGTGCAAGGGTGCGAACGATACCGGAGAAGGCGTAAACAACCAGAGCCAGGCTGATCATTTCCGCTGGCGGCGGTGCGCCAAGCATTGTACGGATATCATCACTGAGATCGGGGAGAATTGCGAATCCGTCGTAGGCAAAAAAACTCACCAACAAAAAGAGGACCATTGACCAGAGGCCCTTGCCGGAAGCTCTTTCAAGGTGCCGGATGCGGGCTTCGATCCTTTGCCGCAGATCCTCACGTCCCGGAACCTGCTGCATCTCGGGTTGTGGCCCCACCTGGCTCATGGTCATCTCCTTCTGCCGGTCTGTGCAGGGCGGTGAAGTCTGAGTTGTCAACTCATGCATCCGGAACAATCAGAGTTGTGAATCCGGTGGGAGTGTTTCGCTTTTGTTGCCAGATAGTTGTTGCTCAAGATCCCTTATGCGGATTTTCATCTGCTGAAAGACCTCAAACACCTGGGCAACTTCGCCGCGCATTTCCGGATAATTGTCATTCAGACTATCATCGACGGGGCCTTCGGTAAAGTGGGCAAGCTGTTTGAGCGGCAGAAACACCTGGCGATAAAGAAGGGCACAGACAGCGCCTACTGTGAGCACCAGGATCATGCCGCTGAATACGATCATACGGTTTTTTAATTGGCCGAGAGTCTTTTTGAGAGGGCCCTGCGAAACGCCAATATCAAGCGTTCCCAACAGGCTTTGACCGGCATCATGAAAATGACAGGCCGCGTTGTAACATTCCGGTTCATTGTAGAATGGCGCCGTAATCGCAAGGACATCTTTGCCCGCACCGTTGGTGAACTGGCGGGCCTTGGCCATGGTACCCAAACTTCGTTTCGGCTCCGCTCCGGCGTGACATTCATTACAACCCGCCGCCGACTTATCAATAAACTGATTGAGCTCCTCTCCATCGCGAGAGAACATGATCAGACCTTTCTTGTTGAAGATCCGCACATGTTCAACAAGATCCTGCTCACCGATGCTGCTGATGATGTTGCTCAAAGTCTCCCTGTCATCGTGAAGCATTGCATACCGGGTCGACTTGATCACGGTATCGGACAGATCCGCCGCATGTTGAATCTCGCCCCTGATGAGGTCATCTTTTACGAAGGTGTACAGGAGCACACAGCAGGCGATGACAAATCCGGTGACGGCGCAGGCAACCGGGACGATAGCGCGACTGTTTATGCTGCTGAACATGGCCAACCTCCTTGCCGACGCACCTGCCTGCGGGACCGCCCAGAACGGTCCCGCAGGCGGGGTTCAGTCGATCTTGCGATACATGGCACCTAACGGCGATTGTGTCGTTCTGATCGGTGCAGCCTTAACCGCTTCGGCAGCAAGGGCTTCTTCCGGTAGAGCTTTCCACGAGTAGAGAATCGGCAAGCGGTAAAGCAGGAAGCGGTAGACCACCACATAAATCGCAAAGATCGTTATTGAGATGATCACTTCGAACACGTGAGGAATTTCCTGGTAAAGCTGCCAGTTGAAAGTAATCAGGGCTGTATTCAAGCGATTCAAGGCAATCCCGAAAACGGTGAATATTGCACCCAGCCGGGCCAGTTTGACGACCTGATGCCGAACTGCATAGGCAAACAGGCAGATGGGCAGGACCACGCCGACGGCTATTTCAAGGAGGAACCAGGCTCCCCAACCCGTTGCCAGATAAGCCCATTCGTTATCATGAGCGACCCCGATCAATTTGATGACCAGGTAAGTGATCAGACCCATGCTGGCTCCTTTAGCGAGACCCAGGGTGCAGCGATCGAGATTTTCGATGAAGTTGCTGTCACAGCGCCAGGCCATGGTCTTCTTGATGACGGTGCTGACCACGATCACCATACAGAGCCCGGCCGGAATCGCCGAACAGAAGAAATGAATCCACTGGAAGGGCGCTGAATACCAGAGCGGATGAACCTTGCCGGGCGCGTAGTTGAACAACGCCCCCAGGGCACCCTGGTGCAGGGTAGAGAGGATGATGCCGGATACGGTCAGGCCGATGGCGATCCGCCTGATGAAACGCTTGCCACCCAGCCAGCCAATCCATTCAAAGAATGAGACGGAGACTTCAGCGACCTGCACCGACAGGTAGGTGGCAACATGCCAGGCGACCAGGAACAGCACCGCCGCCGGGCCGAAGGAAACGAACATCGGATACGGCAGCCGCCACGGCTGACCAAGATCGACCAGCAAATAGACGACAGCGAAGAAATAACCGAGCAGACCGTTAAGCAGCGCCAGCCTCTCGATCGGTTCGAAATCGTGCCGCCCAAAGATTTCCACGGTGGTGCCGAGCAGGAACCCCGAAGCGGAAAGCGGCACCATAACGAACAGGCCAAAACCAAGGAACAAGCCCCAGGGGTAGTCATTGGATGCATGAGTGACCGCGCCGAGGCCGAACAGGTAACGGTAAGCGATCAACGGCAAACCGACCGCAAAGATGAGCCCCAGAATCCAGTTAAGGGGATTTCGCAGAGCCTGGCCAAGATACTGACCGGGAGTCAGCCCGAGAAAGAGCTTCTGTATGAAGGACCAGTTCTTATCATTTTTTTCGTTGACGTGGGAGTCAACAGGTTTGACGCCCCATCCTATTAAGCTTTTCATGGTTTGCCTCCCTCGTCGCCATGCTGATTTTCAGCGTCATGTTCATGGTCATCGTGACCGGCCTGCTTCTTGGCCAGCAGGTGGAAGCCGGTAAACATCGCGGGCCAGATTGCCAGCACCATCGGTACTGTGCTGAGGAAGTCCTTGACGTGGCTGATGATCGGCTCGTTACCGGGGTTCGGATCAAAACCGACCTCTTCAAAGGGCACCGAAGACAGATACATCCAGCTGGTCCCGCCCAACTCGTTTTCTCCATAGAGATGATTGACGTAGCGCCCCGGGTGGGTCTGAATGCGCTGATTGCCAATCTTGATTAGATCCTTACGCTTGCCAAAGGTCAGCGCCTCTTGCGGACAGATTTCAACGCAGGCCGGTGGCAGGCCGTTCTTCAGCCTGGTTTCATAGCAGAAGATGCACTTCTTGATGACCGGATCGATAGCGCTTGAGTAACTGTAAGCTGGAATGTGGAACGGGCAGGCAACCATACAGTTTCGACAGCCGACACAAACCTTGGAGTTGTAGATGACTGCACCCTCTTCGGTCTTGGTGTACGCATTGACAAAACAGGAGCTGAGACAGGCTGGCTCTGCGCAGTGGTTGCACTGCACTTTGCGGTAAACCGGCCCGGCTTGCTCGGTATCGTAGCGATTGACCACCGTGTAGGCGTTTTCATCGGGACGCCGTTTCTGTGTGCCGCCGTGAAAGGTTTCATCAAAAACCGACTTGTCGTCGAAAGGCCGGTCGGGAGCGGCCAGTTTCTGCTCCTTATTGCAAGCCGCTTCACAACTGCGGCAACCGATGCATCGGGTTAAATCCACCAGCACTCCCATGCTATTCGGGTACCCGGTAAAAGATCCGGAAGCTAGAGCCTTGCGGGGGCCGGCCAGGGTTGTGGCGGTACATCCAGCCAGGCTTGCGGCAAGAAATCTCCGGCGACTGATTCCACTCATAACGACTCTCCTTATACGAATAATTTTGATCCCGTAGATGTCATTTCAAGGCCAACAGCTTCAGTGGCCACTCTTGCCGGACGTCGAGGTACCCGACGCATCTGAGTGATAAAAGGCGTCTCCTTCCGGCGTCCTTGCGTGGCAGTCCTGACAACCTGTCGGCCCATCCATTTTCTCGTGGCAACCGATGACAATTCCAGTGATAGGCGGCTTTCAGGCCAGGCACATCAATGTGAAACTTGTAGATTTCCTGTGACCTCCGGTTGATATGCTCAGCGGAAAACGGATCGCGGCATGACAGTCACGACATCCGACTGTTGCCACCTCGTCACTGTTGGCATGACAACTCACACAACGCTCATCGGAGGTTCCGGTGCCTGTTGTGTGATGATGACAAGCCGAGCAATCCTCGCCCAGCTCGGTATGCATGGCATGGTCGAACTCGACACCATCGAACAGCACAGACATGGTGTCGATCGACACCTGTTCAGGTATGTCCGCAGCATGGGTCGAACTGCCCACCGCTATGAGTGCCAGAACCGTTGTCAGGGTGGCCAAGATTTGCTTCGCGCTCATAGTTCTCTCTCCTTAGTATTGTATGAATGCCAGCTGGCATCTTCATTCGCTGAGATCACCGGGTTTTGTGTTCACATACTTGAAGAACATCGGGAACGCGATGAAGAATGCCACACAGATAAGATATTCAACTGTCTTGATGTACTGGTAGTAATCCACCAGCGTGTACACCGTATGAAATTCACCAACTCGGCCAAGGATTTCTGTAAACATACGATTCTCCTTATTGTGCGACGAAATCTCTGTTAATCAGACAGAACCTACCTGCTGCTTTGGCGACTCGCGTGTTTCTCCGTACCCTTAAGCAGCCCCTTGACGAAACCGATCAGAAGTATGATTGTCGGCATCAACTGCACAACAACAACCAGTGCACAGAAAGCCAGAAAGGCACCAACCAGAAGACCACTGGAGTAAGTTTTGGTCGTATCCACGGCAAGAGCCGGTCCGGCCATAATCACCACCATCAACATTCCCATCCCTAAACTTGTCAGCCTTTTCATGACGTCCTCCTTTTTTTGCAGGGCTGTAACTCATTGCAGCTGAGCTCCTGCAGGATTGTTAGCCAACTTCTCGAATGCACATTTAACCGCTTCCCGTAATTCTTCTTCATCGCCCGGACGGCTGGGTCTGAGGGCATGATAAAAAATACCCTCGCTGCGTGCTTTGCGAATCAGCGCCAGGGGCAGTTCACTGGCAACCAGGATGATGGTCAGGTTGCGATTGCACTTCTTCAGAATCGGAATCAATTCTGTTGCCAGCAATTCATCGAACCTGGTACTCAGCAAAACGACCTGTGCCGTCTTTTTCAGAATTCCATAAAGAACCCCGGCAGCCGAGTTGGTAACCGTCACCTGGTAGCCATCATTGATAAACAAGTCCGCCATATGTTTTCTGGTCAACACGTCTTCGTCGGCGATGAGTAGTCCTGGCATGTGCGTTGTCATTTTATTTCTCCTGCCCAAGGCCAAACCGTCCCTGAACCTAGGGACACGTCTCATCTAATCAATCTTCGCTTCAGACTTCTCCGGACGGGTCAACAAACCCTTGACCATACCGACGAAGAGAATCATTGCCGGAACCAACTGCGAAACGATGATCAAAGCGAAGAAACCGATAAAGAAATAAGTCAGGATTCCTGCTCCTTCACCCTGTGACCCTGCACCTGCATAAGCTGCCGATGCGCTTCCTGCCACCATTGATATCAACGCTCTCGTCGTTTTCATAACAACCTCCTTGCCGTGAACCCTGTTTCATAGACTTCCTGTCTATGGTCTTTGGAACAGAGTAATTGCATCAGCCGTACCATTCTTAGAATATATTTATATTTCTTTCTAACATACTGTTTTTATTTGTTTTTACGCTGCACTTGAGGGAGTGAAGAACCGGTCAAGAATTGGAGGCGTATAATTAAATTATACTTATCAAGGTAGGACCCGGAGCAGAGTATCCCCTGTAGGCTTTCTAAGATGCTGGGAAATAAGGGGTTTTACAGGCGAGGGGACTGTATAGAGAAAATATACAGCACGAATATTTTATATAACTGCAAGAAAGGATGCCGCTGCACCATCCCGGCTATTCTTTGAGCCGTGCGCGGGCGCTGATTCCTTGCTTTTTAAGCATGGTCTGGAAATTGGGGCGCTGCATGCCAACCTCTTCAGCAGCTCTGGTAATGTTCCAATCGTTGCGATCCAGGGCACCCAGCAAAAAAGCCCGTTCCAGCGGCACGACAGCCTCTTCACGCAAAAGGCGTTTACGCTCTTTCAATTCGTTGGCATCAAATGGAATCACCTGGTCAGCAGATATTAACGCGCGGCGATCATCATCCGGCATTTCAAGGTCCTGACGCTGGAGGAGATCAGAATGAGAGAGAACCACAGCCCTTTCGATGATGTTTTCCAGCTCGCGAACATTGCCGGGGAAATGGTAGCTTTCCAGCTGTTCAATCACGTCCGGGTGAAGCCGCGAATCTCTTTGCCATTCTCTTCGGCGAACTTTCTGAGGAACTGACTCGCCAGCAACATCAGGTCACCTTTGCGTTCCCTCAGTGGCGGCAATTCAATCGGAATAATGTTGAGCCGGAAGAAAAGGTCGTCGCGGAAGGTGCCCTTGCTTGATCATCTCCCGCAGGTTGACATTGGTGGCGGCAACCAGTGCGGATATCGATCGTGATCGGCCTGGTGCCGCCGATCGGCGTGACCACGCGCTCCTGCAGAACGCGCAATAACTTGGCCTGAGTCGCCAGACTGATATTGCCGACCTCATCGAGCAGCAGCGTACCGCCCTCGGCAACCTCGAAGAGTCCGCGTTTGGTCTGGGTTGCGCCGGTAAAGGAACCTTTGACATGACCGAACAGTTCACTCTCCAGAAGAGTTTCAGCGAGGGCGGTGCAGTCGATAGCAACAAAAGGTTGTGAGCGTCGCGGACTGTGAGCATGAATGGCCCGCGCTACCAGCTCTTTACCGGTACCGCTTTCGCCACTGATCAATACCGTACTGTCGGTCGGGGCCACCTGCATGATGCGCTGGTAAAGCCTTTTCATTTCACGGCTGTCGCCAATCAGGCGATCAAAGCCATGGGTCTCGTTCATCTCCCGACGCAGACAGATATCATCGATCAGCGACGGCCCTGGATTCGATGGCATTCTTGACCTTGCTGACAATTTCTTCGTTGCGCAAATGGTTTGGACAAGTAATCGGTTGCACCATTTTTCATGGCCTCAACAGCGTTATCAATCGCCGCATAACCGGTAATCAGGATGACCGGCAATTCCGGCTGGCAGGGTTCGTATCGACCGCAGATACTTCCAATCCGCTCATGCCGGGCATTTTCAGATCAGTCACCAGCAGTTTGAATCTCTTTTGTTCCAGACGCTCCAAGGCCGCCCGACCGTTGCTGACGGTTTCCACTTCATAACCTTCAGCAGTGAGAATGCGGCGCAAACCCTCGCGGATAACCGCATCATCATCAGCAACCAGAATTCGATCAATTTCCTTGTTCATGACATCCTCTGGGCAATGCGTTCGAGACTCAAACGCTCATCAGGGTCTGACAACGGCAATCAGGTTGCTACATGTGCATTGCTGCAACCGCAGGAATTCCTTATGACTAGACTGCCGACGCATTGGTCTCCGGCAGGGCAGAGTCCTCGGCCGTGCGTATCAAAGACGAAATCGGCAGTTCAACTGTAAACACCGTGCCATGGCCAGGATTGCTTTGCACCTTGATCTGTCCGCCATGATTCTGAATGATGCCATAGGACACCGACAGGCCGAGGCCGGTCCCGGCGACACCATTCAACTCCTGGTTCTTGGTCGTGAAAAATGGGTCGAAAATCCGTCCCAGATTTTCCTCGGAAATGCCGTGGCCGGTGTCCTCAATCGTCGTAATCAACAGATCTGCGTTTTAGGTCCGTACGCATGCATGATGGTCATACGCCCACCCTCTGGCATGGCGTGGCAGGCATTGACCAGCAGATTGATAAAGACCTGCTCCATCTGGGTTGGATCGACATCAATATCCGGCAGATTGACCCCATAATGACGCACTATCTCAACATCGTTGACGTTCGCATGATGCGTCACCAGGGCCAGGGTACTCTCCATGATTTTCGACATGGAATTGAGTCGTTTGTCCGGGATCGAAGTCCGCGAGAAATCAAGCAGCCGTTTGACAATATCGGCACATCGATTGGTTTCATGGACGATGGTCAGGGCGTCTTCACGCTGGTCCTTATCAAGCCTTGGATCTGCTGACGAACAGGTTGGAGAACATCAGAATTCCGGCTAAGGGGTTGTTGATTTCATGAGCAATACCGGCAACCAATTGACCGAGCGAAGCCAGTTTCTCCGATCGCACCAATTGATTACTGACCTGGGCAATCTCTTCCGTCCGCTCAACAACTTTTGCTTCCAGGGTTTCGGTCAATTCACGATATTCGTCGCGCGTTTCCTTCAGTCGTGCAGTCATTTCGTTGAACGCTTCGGCAAGCTCACCGATCTCATCATTTGATTTCATCTGCAACCGGCTGTCAAGCTCCATATTCGAAACTCTGTGAGCATGCAGAGAAGATCGTGGACCGGGTGAATGACCATGCTCTGTGTCATCCAGCTCAAGCAGATGATAACAAGCAGCAACAGGGCTAACGCCAAAGGTCGCGATGCTGTTACGGTAGGCGCTCGCCTGCACACCGATTTTGGCCAGAGACGCCTGCACCTCAAGAAAACCGAGGGTCTTGACATCCGGCGGGTGCACGTGACAAGCCGCAGTAGAGCAGCTCGGCTTGTTATGAATCGCCGTGGTGACGCTGAGGATCTCTTCTCCCAGAGCGTTATGGAAGATTCTGCTGCTGTCTTCGAGAGGGGGATATTCAACCATGGAGGCTTCGTTTTCGGACTTCAAACTTGTCAGGTTGATTTCCTGCCGATGCCTTGCCGATTTCGTCTTTGCTGGTGGAAAAGTGAACATAGCCGGCTGTGCTGAAGAGACGAATCCGTTCTATCTTTTCATGCAAGCTGACTTCCTCCATCATCTCGTAGACACGCTGACGATTGTCCTCCAGCATCTGGAAATGCGTGGTGTGCAAAATGATCTCACTGACCGTCTCAACATCATCTTTGGCTTCCTGCAGAAAAAGGTCTTTCAGCGTACTGATGTTAAAGGAGGCGAACAGAGAGATCGTAATCAACAGTACAACACCTGTTCTGAAAATGAACTTGCTGATCAGACTATGATTGAGTGCCCGCAACAGTGTCATCGTGTCCAATCCAGACAATGATATAAAAAACCGGATGCTGTGGAACGAGTCCGGCGCAACCGAATCCACCCTGGCAACCCGGCTGGCGACACAAAGGCCGAGGCCTCTCCTCGCATACTGAAGCAAGGCTTGGCCTCACCAAAGAGCTTAATAAAAATTAATTATCAATCTCAAATATAAACAAAAAGGATTTTATGTCAAGCGTTACGACTGACAACGGCAAGCGGTGACCTGCCGTGATGTGGGATTAAATCTTCACCGTCTTGTAAAGAAAGTTCTTGATATAAATCTTTAGGCCTTTGTTATTATTATGTAATTCTTTAATATTAAGCACAAGGTACGATATAGGTACGATCATGCGCAAACGAATCCCCTCTCTAATTCCTAGTCTTGCCACTGCCAGAACGGATGAATAGCGGCATCGGATTTCATGTCAGGGGATGAAAGAATTTCGCAATTCTGCCAATTTCAGGTCTACCATACAATGTAGTACTGCTGGACGGGGGCGACCTGTGGCCAGCACGCAGCTCAGGATTCCGCCGGTCAGATCCTCGAGGGACAGGCGAAAGAGTGACTGACGGGTAATCAGGGGCACCGCCTCTCCGATCTCGTGCAGGATATCGGCGAGGTTCTCCTGAGCCATAACTCTTTATTTTCTGAAGAGACTTTTCTGCCCGCGCCGGGGAGTTCACAGCAACTCTCCTTAGTAGTTTTTTACGCGCTCTACAAGCCCCTTCCCGAAGCGCGCTCCTACTCTAAACCGAACCGCTCCAGAACCGAGTCGGCAACCCTGTCGTAGTGACTGAACTCCATGGTGAAAGAACCCCGCCCCTGGGTGGCACTGCGCAGTTCGGTCATATAGCCGAACATCTTTGAAAGAGGCACGTGGGCACGGACAACATCAACCACTTCGTGGGGTTCCATCCCTTCGATACGGCCACGCTTCTGCTGCAGACTATTCAAAACCTTGCCTGAGAACTCGCTCGGCGAAGTAATTTCCAAAGCCATTATTGGCTCAAGCAAAATCGGTTTGGCTGCACGTGCCGCTAACGAGAGACCACGTTGGGCGGCGGCACGCACGCCAAGGACCGTGGTCACCCCGGGCGTGACAGGTACCTGCTCAACAACGATACTCAGATCAACCATCGGATAACCGACCTGTACTCCCGACTGGACAGCCAAGCGCAGCGTTTCGTCAAGAGCCTGCAGAATCTCTGCACTTAAACCGTCCACATTGGCCGATGGCAGGACTATCTCAACGCCAGCGCCACGTTCCCGGGGCGAGATTCGCAGGCTGACTTCACCTCGTTGTGTCTTGCCGTCAATCTCCCGCTCAAAGAGTTCTGTGTGTTTCGCTTCGATGGAGACACTCTCCCGGTAGACAACCTGTGGCTGGCCAGCGTTGACTTCGACTCCAAAATCATCTGCCAAACGCCGCAGGACCACTTCGAGATGCAGTTCGCCCATGCCGGTCAAAACCGTCTGTCCGGTATCTTTATCCTCACGCACCCGAAAAGTAGGATCTTCCCATTGCAGCGTTTCAAGAGAAAAAAGCAGTTTTTCGCGATCCTGAACCTGCTTCGGCTCTACGGCCAGAGAGACAACTGGTTCGGGGACGGCAAGCCCGGCCAGCAGCAGTGAACGGTCCGGGGAGCAAAGGGTATCGCCGGTCAAGGCCGCCTTGAGACCTGTTACAGCGACAATATCGCCGGCATGTGCGACATCGATTTTTTCACGCTTGTGGGCATGCATGCGAAACAGTCTTGCTGCACGTTCCTGAACGTTGCGAGTGGAGTTCAAAAGGATGTCGCCGGCCTTGAGTTGTCCAGAGTAAATACGTAGGTAGGTCAGTTTGCGACCCTCATCGGAAAGAACCTTGAAAGCCAGTGCGCAAAGAGGGCCCGACACATCGCAACCGAGCAGAAGATCTTCTTCATCTCCCGGTTGATGTGCCGACACCGCAGGCAAGTCAAGAGGTGATGGCAAAAGGTCTGTGACCGCATCAAGAAGAGGCTGAACACCCTTGTTGCGTAATGCCGAACCAAGGAATACCGGAAACAGCTGCCCGGCAAGGACTCCCTTGCGCAGCGCCTTGCGCACCTGCGCCGAGCTGATGCCCTTGCCATCCAGAAAATCTTCGAGGAGTTCATCATCCCAGTCGGCAGCGATTTCAACCAGTGCATCACGGGCTTCATCGACAGCCACCCTGAGTTCTTCAGCGACAGGATAGCAGGTAACGGTCGTCCCGAACTCCCCTTCACTGAAGGTCAGCGTACACAGATCGAGCAAATCAATAACACTGTGGAAGGCCCCTTCCTCTCCCACCGGCAACTGCATCAGCACCGGACGGGCACCGAGGCGCTCCTGCATCTGCTTAAGAACCACTCGGTAATCGGCTCCAACGCGATCCATCTTGTTGATCATACAGATGCGCGGCACATGGTAATGATTCGCCTGATGCCAGACCGACTCGCTTTGCGGTTGCACTCCTTCAACGGCGCTGAAGATAACAATTGCGCCATCCAGAACCCTTAATGAACGCTCGACTTCGATCGTGAAATCGATATGACCCGGGGTGTCAATCAGGTTGATCCAGGTGTCCTGCCAACGGCAAGTTGTGCTGGTGGCGGTGATGGTGATGCCGCGGGCCTGCTCCTGGGCCATCCAGTCCATGGTCGCCATTCCATCATGCACCTCACCCAGCTTGTGAATTTCTCCGCAATAGTAGAGTATCCGTTCGGAAACGGTTGTCTTACCGGCATCAATATGCGAGATGATGCCGATATTGCGGATTTGGTTCAGGGCAGGTGGGTTCATGAGGGAATTCAGTCTGCGTAGCCTTTGCGGATCAGGTAGAGATCATCCATGTTGAGATTGTTGAGCTCGAAATATTCTCGCTCAAGCTCTTCAATATAGAAACGGTCAAGACCGCTGTTGTCGAGGAAATCCTCGCGCAGACCAGCGTCACGCCCGGCGATGATCTTGGGTAGCAGGTCATGGATGTAAATCGCTTCCTTTTTGATGTTCATCACCACATTATGGAACTGGGCCAACGGGATGTCTCCCGTGTAAAGGCTCTTGTTGTAAAGCTCATCAGCCACCTCGATCAGCAACGACTCTTGCTCGATCCGGGTGTTGTACTTGGAGTAGAAATTGCGAATACGCTCTTTGACGTGTACCAGCAGGATCGCATAAAGGCGCTCTGCCTTGTCGAGGATACGCAACTGATCGACCAGGGCTGTAATCGTCAGGCGACCGTCTTCAATCAGCTCCAGACCTTTTTGCAGGCAGAGGATTTTCTTGCGACCAAACTGGCCGAGGTACTTGTTTACAAATACCTGCTTGAAAAACAGATCCTTCCAGAGCTTGGTATCGAGTTCGGCAAAAGCTTTCTTGTTTCCCAACAGACTGCGGATCTGCTCCTCACCGAAATATACGTTCTCCATAAAGGCCAGCTGATTGATCACAGAAGACGTGTTATCGTAACGGTCGAAGTAGGTGATAATGTAGGAGAAATGCTCCAGGAGAGAGAGGTCGGCACCCTCATGGATCTTCTCATCACAAACCTTGCCGGTTTCCAGGAGGATATGCTCAAAAGTGTGGTCACGATTTTCGCTCGCCTGACGCTTGGCGTGCAGCAGCAGCGACATATCCTCTGAGTTGATGCTGGCATCGATCTGGGCCTCGGCGAAGAAGATTCCCTCAAGCACCTGCCGGGTTTCCGCCAGGTAATCCTGTTCATCAAGATCAACCAGCTTGTCGTGCTTAAGCATCTTGTCGAGGGTATAGAAGAGCGCCGATGGAATCTTGTTACGCACCGACAGCGTTTTCAAACGGGTCAGGCGAGCGTTCTCCAGTTGGTTGATGCTGCCTTTCAGGTTGCACTCAATCAGGATGTTCTTGTATTCATCAACAATTCTCTGATTGTCAGGATGTTTGTACATGACGTCGATACGGATGCGTTCCTGCTGGTATCTGTCGATCTTAAACTCGTCTGCCAGTTTCTGCAGTTTCTCAAATTCGTGATCCGGGATCGTCTTGTATTCGAAATAAAGTTCCTTGAAGGTATCATGGTACTGCCTGTGTTTTTTGTGCAACAGCTTGACCAGGAAAAGAGAGCTGCGATGGCCGAGCAAACTGAATATTTCATCGAGCAGATTTGAATCATCACCAAGCCCGACATGACCAGAACGCTTGAGGTTTTTGCCCAGCAGTCGAGCAATATTCTCCTGCTGCTCCTGCAACTTTCCGGAGACTGACCCGGTCATGAAAAAGAAATAGTTAACCGTGGCATTGCCCTCAAAAAAAACCTTCTCATAAGTTTGCTGTCCATCGGTTTTCGCCGTGAAATTTAATTGGCCATCCTCATTATAAAAGGCCCCATAGAGAATCAGACGATTCCGCACCTCGGTTTTTGCCAAATCAGAGAGCGGTTGGTCAACACCGAACATATACTCGCAGAAAGACCCTCCGTTTCCACAATGACTAATCGAATCTGCCTCAAGGATGAATTCGTTCCCCGGAGAAAAAAAACGCAGAGTGTCGTTGACCGCTTCGAAAAAGTAACGGCCGTAAGCGTCGCGGGCCGCGGCCATGGCGAAATATTCGATGGTGTCGTTGAGGTGCCCATGAAGGCATATTTCCTGATGATTCGACATAAATTCCTACTGCTGCTCTGACAGCGGCAGTGTCAGGGTCTGTCCGTCATAGGCGAATTCAAAGCCCTCCGGGAGACCGCCGGAGTGGCGCAGGTAATCAACATCATGGGTCAGGTGCGTCAGCAAGGTTCTCGGCACCCGCAATTGCCTGGACACCTCTATCGCTTGACCGATACTAAAATGCGATTCGTGCTCGCGAAACCGCAAGGCGTCAATCACCAGAACATCCAACCCTTGCAGCAATGTCAAGGACGATTCTGGAATCGCACTGCAGTCAACTACATAGGCCAGGGAGCCGACCCTGTAACCCAGGGATTCACCAGGACCGTGCAACAGAGGGATCGGCGTCACCCTTTGCCCAAGCAGATCAAAGGCTGCAGTGACCTCATTGATCTGCAGGCGTGGCCGGTATCCGGAACCCTCCGCATCGCTGAAAATGTAACTGAAGAGGCCCTGGATCCGGTCGAGCACATCACGCGAAGCATAAACCGGCATGGCATGACCGGTCATCAAAGTAAAGGTCCTCAGGTCATCTATACCATGAACATGATCAGCATGAGCGTGAGTATAGAGCACACAGTCAACCTGTTCAATACCTTCACGCAGGGCCTGCTGACGAAAATCGGTAGCGGTATCGATCAGAACCTTATAGCCGGACCACTCAAACAGTGCACTGCAGCGCGTCCTGTTATTCCGTGGGTCAGTCGATGAGCAGACCGCACAATGACAACCAAGAACCGGGACTCCAGTGCTGGTCCCCGAGCCCAGGATAGTCAGTTTTAGAACCGGGCCTGTCATATCTTGAAGACCCCGACCTCCTCTTCCAGAGTCGTGGTCAAGCTCGTAAGCGTTTCGACCACATGATCGAGTTCAGCGGTGCGACTGGCGTTGTCCTCGGCAACTTTGTGGACACTGCCAACAGCATTTACAACATCTCTGCTGCGTTTGGTCAGTTCACGGGTCGCGTCGTCTATGAGCGAGATCATCAAACGAATCTGTTCCATACTTTTGTTGATCTGTCGACTCCCCTTGGCCTGCTCACTGGTGCTTTGTCTGCCGTGGGCCGCAATGTCACGCATCGACTCTGCCCCCTCGGCAAGCTGACGGACTCCGGAAGACTGCTGATTGATTGCCGAGGCAATCTGTTCAAGCATGGCGGCGACCTGATTCATCGAGTCAGTCACCTGACGGCTGCCCCGGGACTGCTCTGCCGTGGCACGGACGATGCCATTGACCTGCTCGGTCGCCTTCAGGGTGCTGCTGCGAATTTTCTCCAGAGCAAGCTGGGAATCCTTGGAACGTTTGACTACTTCATAGACCTGCTCACTTCCCGCCTTCATCGCCAGGACCGCTTCCTGAGTCCCCCCCTGGAGGTTGGTGATGATCGTACCGATCTCACGGGTGGAAACCGCGGTCCGCTCCGCCAGCTCGCGTATCTCGTCGGCAACCACAGCAAAACCCCTGCCGTGCTCTCCAGCCTGGGCAGAGATAATCGCGGCATTAAGCGCCAGCAGGCTGGTCTGGTCGCCCACTTCGTCAATAACTGTCAGAATCTTGCCGATAGCGCTCGACTGATTACCAAGCTCCATGATCGCCTCGCTGGCACGATCAACTGTCTGTCTGATCGATTCAATTCCCTTGATGGTTTCTTCAACCGTCAGCATGCCACGCCGGGCATCCTCAGCAGCATCGTTGGCAAGTTTGCTGGTTTGCGTGGAATTCTCCTCTATCTCCTTGATGGAAGCATCCATTTCCAGCATGGAGGAAACGGTGACTTCCGTAGAAGCAGAAAGGATATCAACATTCTCTGCTACTTCCTGGCTGGCCACCGACATTTGATTAATTGAACTGGAGACAGCATCAACAATATTAAAGAGCTTTTCCATCTGGGAGGCAATCTCTTCAATTGTGGCACCAAGTTCCAGGGTTGCCGATGAGCTTTCTTCCGCAGAGCCAACCAGGTTACCAGTGTTCTCAGCAATGCCCCCGGCCGCTTCGTCGATCCCTTCAATCGCCCGGGATGTCTCCTCCAAAGCCTGCGACTGGCGCACCGCGCCCTCCATGACTTCATGCGAAGAGTCGAAAATCTTCTTGTTTGCCTTGGTCAGAGCGACCGTAACATCGCGAATGCGGCTCACCATCTCACGCTGTCGTGTCAGAAAACCATTGAAACATTCGGACAGATCACCGATTTCATCACGACCGCGAACCTGCAGCTGCCGGGTGAGGTCACCTCCCCCGGCGGCAATCTCGCGCAGAGTGGTGACAACCTGCAGCAGGGGGCGGACTATGCCCGTCGACACGAACAGCCCTACAAACAGCGAGATCAAGCCAACAGTAAGTGCTGTAATCAACAAAGACCGTTGCAGACGATTCTTGGCCGCCGCCAGGGTAGTGACGTCCAGAGCCATCAGCACGCCGCGATTTTCGCCACCGATTGGGTTGTGGAAGATCCGGTGTTGATTTCCAGCTAAAAGGGTTTCGTAGTTACTTGAAGCGAGAACCTTCGACAGTTCAAGCTCCACCAGTTCCGGGCTGGTGGAAGCAAAGATGCCATTTTCATCGAAAAAGGCAATTTCCATGTGACTGAGAGCCTTCAAGCTCGTGGCGAGAGTTATGTCAAAACGGGTCACTCCAACCAGGTGGCCGATCGGGTCGCCGTACATGCTGATCGGAGCTGCTGCGGTAATCGCCAGCTGTCCGTCAAATAAGCCGTTTTCCGCGTAGGCCTTTCCCTCCATGCTGGATTTAATGACCGGGTGATCGATACCGGACGTAGCAGGGATTTCTTTGTCCTGGTTGGCAAAGCCCCGGTATAGCCTTTGCCCCTGCTCATTTAAAACCTGAAGTTGATCAAAAGGAAGATTCTCCATGTCAGAGAGGAAACTGACCAGTTGTGAGTTATCGCCACTCAAATTGGCGGAGTATAGAGCATTGACCATAAAAGGGTTGCTGGCCAGCATCTGCACCAGCGTCAGATTTTCCGACGAGCTTTTCCTGGTGATCTGCTCAACAAAATTCGCCGAACCCCGCGCCCGTTCCTGCACCTGAATCTCAAGCTCTCCGGCGACCATGCCACCTACCACCCAGAGAGACAGTATCAGGGGGATAACACTGACCGAAACCAGCGCCAGGAGTATTTTTGACCGTAACTTCATAGACGTAATATCCTTACCTTTGCGGTTGGTATTTCCGCCATAGTGAGCACTCAGGCGAAGAACATGCCAGCCAACTCACGACAACTCCATACTTATCAATAATCCCGAGTTACCGTAAAAAACCCACAACCAGCCGTCATAATTGTTTGACAAAGAATGTAGAGCCTCCAGCAAACCCAGAAAAACACAACAATTAACAACGAGATTAACACCTTAAAATACCCCAGCAGACAAGCCCAAGCAACTCTTTATCCCGCTCAGTGTCGGCGAGAACCGGTTGCACAAAGCACTGAGCGGATAAAGACCGCGAGATGTCGCCCGGGCAGGACGACATCTTTCTTGTCTTTGTCTTTTTCTTGTCTTATTGCTGAAATCGAAAAGTTGCGTTATCTTGAACCATAGCCCTATGGAAAGAATCCAACGCGGGGGAGGATTAAGATGCCAGAGACCCTCAATAGTTTGCTTTTAAGAGGTGAGAAAGCCCTGCAGAACGGCGACACATTGTTAGCACTTCTGCAATTCGAGATGGCTCATGCCATTAAGCCCCTGCCTGGTATCAAGTCCAAGCTGGCTTTTTGTCTGGCAAAAGAACGTCGTCAATACCAGCAAGCCATGGCCCTCTGCAGGGAAGCTCTACAGGCAGAGCCAGACAATCCGGACCACTACTACCAACTCAGCCGTATTTACATGGTCGCCGGGCAGAGAAGCAAGGCCATCGCATCGCTGCGCAGGGGGCTCAAGTTCAAGCGACATCAGCCAATCATCGATGAACTGAATCGGCTCGGGTTACGAAAGGAAGTGGTTTTCTCTTCTCTGCCTCGTGAGCATATTCTGAATCGCTGCGCCGGCATACTGCTCACAAAGCTTGACTCGCGGTGACGACCTATTTCTGCCCCATGTCTGCGTAAGTACGTTTAAAGAGTTGCACTCGATGAGTTGATAGGTTAAGTTCGCCGCCGCCCTGCACCACAATCTCCTGCGAAAATTTAACCGCTTCACCGGTCGCATTTTCGCATCACAACAATTACTAAGGTCTGGGCTTTTTCCAACTCGAAGGACACAGGACAGCCATGACAGATAAATTAACGACCTTTGCCGACTTGGCGCTCGCTCCCGAAATTCACCGGGTTATTGATGAGATCGGCTATGAAACGCCTTCACCGATTCAGGCCCGCAGTATTCCGCCGCTACTGGAAGGACGTGATCTGCTTGGACAGGCCCAGACCGGGACCGGCAAAACAGCAGCCTTTGCCCTGCCGCTCTTGAGCCGACTCGATCTAAAAAAGAAGAGCCCACAAATCCTGGTCCTCACCCCCACCCGTGAACTGGCTTTACAAGTCTCCGAAGCAATCCGCGCCTATGCCCGCCATCTGCCGGGATTTCAGGTTTTGCCGGTTTACGGCGGCCAGAGCATGAGCCAGCAACTGCGGCAGCTGCACCGCGGCGTTCACGCCGTGGTCGGCACCCCCGGACGGATTCAGGATCACTTGCGCCGTGGCACCCTTGATCTTTCCAACCTTGCATGCGTTGTCCTCGATGAGGCGGACGAAATGCTGCGTATGGGGTTTATCGACGATGTCGAGCAGATCCTCAAAGATACACCGGCAGAACGGCAGACAGCGCTCTTTTCGGCGACCATACCGAAAGAGGTCTTAAGAATTGCCCGGCGGCACATGAAGGATCCGGTTGAGATTCACATCGAGACAAAGACCTCAACCGTAGACACCATTTCCCAGCGCTTCTGGCAAGTCAAAGGGCTGCACAAGCTAGACGCCCTGACGCGCATCCTCGAGGCGGAAGAAATCGAAGGCATGCTTGTCTTCGTGCGTACCAAGATTGCAACCGTTGAACTTTCAGAAAAGCTTGAATCACGCGGCTTCTCCTGTGCGCCTCTGAATGGCGACATGACCCAATCGCTGCGCGAGAAAACCGTCGAACGCTTAAAGGCGGGCACCCTTGACATCGTGGTTGCAACCGATGTCGCTGCCCGCGGGCTCGATGTCAAGCGTATCAGTCATGTAGTGAATTACGATATTCCCTACGACACTGAAGCCTATATTCACCGCATCGGCCGCACTGGCCGCGCTGGCCGTGAAGGCCAGGCGATACTTTTTGTTGCCCCCCGTGAAAGACGCATGCTGGCCGCCATCGAACGGGCAACCCGCCAACCAATTACGGCCATGAGTCTGCCGAGTCGCAAGGATATTTCCAATCGTCGCACCGATCTCTTCAAGGAACAGATTGCTGAAGCGATGGAGGCTCAGGACCTTGAGTTCTTTGAGGAGTTGATCGACAGTTATCAGCACCAATACGATGTCGGCTTGCGCAGAATCGCCGCAACCCTGGCCTATCTGGTCCAGAAGGACAAACCGCTTCAGGTCGACGGGGGTATTGTTGAAGAAGAGGAGGTTGTCCCCGCCGAAGAGCCAGTGCATTCCCGCAGTCGGCAGGCAACCACCGATGCCAGCCTGACACGCTACCGGATTGAAGTCGGCCGTATCCACGGCGTGGAACCGAAACACATTGTCGGTGCGATTGCCAATGAAGCGAACATCAAGAGTCGCGACATCGGTCAGATCAAGATTCTCGATGATCACTCACTGGTTGATCTGCCGCAAAGCATGCCCTCGGCAACCTTCCGCCTGCTGCAGAAAGTCTGGGTTTGCGGTCAACAGCTGCAGATCAGCCCCGCCGACGATCGATTCCCAACCAAGGCTGACAAACCTAAATTTAAAAGCAGCGCCAGAAATGGCGAAGCAAAATTCTTGAAACCGGGGGGGAAGAAACCACCACGCAGCCCTAAGGAACGGCATAAAAGCTGATGATCGGATTTGAGCTTGCCGGGCACGAATATATTGAGCTACACAGCCTGTTGAAAGTCACTGGCCTTTGCGAGAGTGGCGGCCTTGCAAAACTCCTGGTTGCCGATGGGCTGGTCAAGGTTGATGGCAAGGTTGAGCTGCGCAAGCGCTGCAAAATCCGTACAGGACAGACCGTCGAATTGAATGATCATCAGATTGTCGTCCATTGATCAACGTAACGTTGAAGCGACAAGGCGAGAATAGAGCCCGGAGAACCTTTTGGCCCTTTACTTCTTCTACGCTTTCCTGGCAACCGGAACTCTCAACTTTATCTGTTCGATTCTCATTCTGCGTAGAATGACTGCCGCCGGCATCAAGATCGGTTTCTTCGAAATTCGTTGGCAGGTTCACAAACACCTGAAAAACTATCGACAGATCACTCTGGAAAAATCCGGCAAGATCGGCTGGCCTTACTACGGCTATCAGGGCACGCTGACGGGAATGATAGGGTTCGGAGTATTGATGCTCCTTTCCCTTAACCAATAGTCTCTTTCCAAAAAACAAACAAGGGGCGCATCATATCTGATGTGCCCCTTGTTATTGCTGCTGACTTTTGGCTATTTATACCAGACCAGTTACTTATAGATTCCGGCACCAACAAACATATTGGTGAAACCAACCCGGTGGATATACGTAAATTTGTCAGTCACTTCGCGGCCGTTCGGCTTCGGCCACTTGTACCAGATCCACCCGTCACCATTTGTTTTGGCGATGTTTATGAATTCGACAATTATCTTCTTTGGGTTTTCCTTGTTTTTGTCGATAAGATCGAGAAGAGGGCCCTTTTCCATCAACTGCGGGATAGCTGGATGGGCCAGCATGTTGCCGTCGAAATCCATCAGAAACACATAAGTGTTCTTCCAAACAAACTGGCCATCCGCTTTGGCAATCTCGGCAATACCGGCTTCTTTGTTAGTCAGGAGCAGAGCTTCGGCCTTATGGCACATATTGATTATTTCTTCACGGCTGGCATCTTCTTCCACCAGCGCCAATGCCGGCAGCAGCAAACACATATGCAAAACAACTACAAGAAAAAATATTTTGGCCTTCATTTTTTGACTCCTTAATATGACCATGATGAGCGTCTTGAGAACACTTTTGCTTCTGCCTGGCCCGTAGTGGTGAACCCATGGCTTCAAGATCACAGCCAGAGCCCTTGCGGCGCAGAACATTACTTTGTTTTTCAATATTTGTAAACCATTTATTAAGCGATTACACGTTCTCCTGTCTCGAAAGTTCTTGCTGACGGTCGAGAAA
This sequence comes from uncultured delta proteobacterium, assembly GCA_963847735.1. GTDB lineage: Bacteria > Desulfobacterota > Desulfuromonadia > Desulfuromonadales > BM103 > CAWKAV01. The sequence continues at coordinate 59,343 of CAWKAV010000005.1, forward strand.
ATCGGTTGACAGTCCGAAAACCCTGTGCTATTCAATATTGGTTTTAACCCCAGGTGTATTCTGTATACAACAATTATGGCCGACGACAAACGCCAACTCATTAAATCTCTGAGCTTTTTATCAAGCATCGGGATATCTATGGTGGCGGCTTCATTCATTGGCCTGTTCATTGGCTACTACCTGGACAAATGGTTGGGGACGACCCCCTGGATGACCCTGATCTGGCTTGGCATCGGCATCACTTCGGGTTTTCGCAACATTTTCATTCTGACCCGACGCGCAATGCGCGAGCAGGGTGACAACGGGGAACAGGATCAGAAGTACGATGGATCCCCTTGAACGACTGCCAGCTCGTCTTACCCGGCGCAGTTGGTTTATTCTGGGGATTTTGCTAATTAGCAGCCTGCCGCTTCGCGATACCCAGCTGACTCTTGGCGTTCTGTGCGGCGGACTGATTTCGATCGGAGGGTTCCTCTGGTTGCGCCGTGCTCTAAGGCATTTGTTGTCGGAGCCGGACGCAGGAGCTAAAGCCCGTTATCAGTTTGGTTACGTGGTTCGACTGGTAACATTGGCAGTTGTGCTGGCTGTACTGATTGCGGTTGTGAAAATTGATCCCGTTGGTCTAATCGTCGGACTTTCGGTCGTAGTCATAAATTTATTGTGGACGACGATTCAACACTCCTTGCGCTCGTTCTAAAGAAGTTGAAGAGGGACTCATGACTCATCCTTTTTTGTTTTTACAGTGGCTGGAGCAAAAGCTTCACCTTCACCTTGGTGAGCATGTCACCTACACCTGGCTGGTTATGATTTTTCTGGTTGCTGTCGCGCTGCTGGTCAAAAGGAATATCCAGGTGGTGCCAACCGGTCTGCAGAATTTCTTTGAACCGGTTGTCGCCGGCATTGAGGGCATGATCGAGGAGACCATGGGCCCGAAGGGCAAGGCCTATTTCCCGCTGATCGCAACCCTGGCCTTTTTTATTCTGACTTCAAACCTGATTGCCCTGATCCCCGGTTTCTATCCCCCGACCGCCAACCTGAACACAAACGCGGCTATGGCCCTGACGGTGTTCGCAATGACACACATTATCGGCATCAAGGAACATGGCATCGGCTATCTCAAGCATTTTTGCGGCCCGGTTATCTGGCTTGCGCCCTTGATCTTCCCGATCGAAATCGTTGGTCATCTAGCTCGCCCATTGTCGTTGACTCTGCGTCTGTTCGGCAATATGTATGGCCACGAAATTGTCCTGATGATCTTTTTTGCGCTGGTTCCGTTCTTATTGCCATTGCCGATGATGCTGATGGGCGTTTTGGTTGCATTTATCCAGACATTTGTATTTATGTTGCTGGCTATGATCTACATTGCCGGCTCACTCGAAGAAGCTCACTAAGCACGGGCGTCCGTGCTTGCGTCCTATACCGTATAGGAAAATCGTTCACCAATTTGTTTAAGGAGTAGAATCATGGAGTTTTTTGCTTGGTGTGTAATGGCAGCCGGTATCGGCATGGGTCTTGGTTCTTTCGGAACCGGCATTGGTCAGGGTCTGGCCATTCAGAAAGCCGTCGAGGGCGTTGCCCGTAATCCCGGCGCAAGCGGTAAGATCATGACGATCATGCTGATCGGTCTGGCGATGATCGAGTCTCTGGCAATCTACGTTTTCGTTGTTGCCATGATCATCCTCTTTGCCAACCCCTTCACCGCCACCGTTGTTGAATTGATCGGCAAGTAAGGCAACTTTGTAATAAAAGATTTAAGGGAGCAGCCATCCGGTTGCTCCCTTTCTTTATTCCCTGGCTACATGCAATCTTCTCAAGCCACACCGCGATTGCGCATGATCCGCATAATCAGCACACCCAGGACAGAGAGCGCAATCCCGACACCAAAAGCCATATAGCCGAGACCGCGCGCCTCACCCCAACCCCAGAGATCCTGCGCACCGAGAATTCCGATCAAGACCAGCCCGGCCATAATCAGAAGACCGCCAATAACATACAGGCCTAAAGCCAGTCCAGCAAAGACCCAGCCACGCCAATCATTCATCTTTTTAGACTCCTCACGAAACCCGGCAGTTTTCGGTATATTATGCGCTCTAAAACCGCCTTGCAAGCCATTTGAAGACATCATTTAAAATATTTTACTTAGCATATTTTCACGATTGACTTTTAATCTTGTGCATGTTAAATACATTTTAATCTTATACTGTATACACGCTGGCAAATTGCAACACTATTAATTCATTCATTTTTTTCTACTTTTCATGCACGACAACATCACATTTTTGACGTCATCCCGGCACATCTCCGGCTTGAACCGAAAAGAAGACCATCAGGAGGTCACCTTATGAATTGCAGAACCTTTGCTTTGATGCTGATAGCTCTGGCCTTGCTCGTGCCAAACATGCCTGTTCAGGCAGAAAGCGGCATGGCAATCGCCCCCGAAGTCTGCCTGGAGTGCCATGAGGATGTGGTGACTCCGGTTGCTTATGGGGCGTCCGTACATGGCCAGAACGCCTGTACAAGTTGCCACGTTGAAGTGACCTCCCTTGACGCACATATATCAGGGAAAGTCATGCCGGAAGAACCCAAATGCGTACGTTGTCACAAAAAAGAGACCAGCGAGCATTATGCCAGCGTCCATCAGCTTAACGATGTGAACTGTGCTGCCTGTCATGACGATATCCATACCCACACTTACTGGAATGGCGACAAAAATAAAGTTATCGCAAAGTGCACCGGTTGTCACGATGACCACGAAGACTACATTGACTCGGTTCACGGCAAGGCCGTCATGGCCGGCAACAAAGATTCTGCTGCCTGCCATGATTGCCATGGTCTGCACAAGATTGAGCAGCTTGGAGCCTCTGACAGCCATGTCAACCGCGAGTTTCACACCAAGGTCTGCCTGAAATGTCATGCCGACAATGAGATGATGGCGCGCAACGGTGTCTTCAACGTGGCCGTGGAAACCTACATGAACAGCTACCACGGCAAGAACTTCAGACTCGGCTCGCCAGACAAGGTTGCCGGTTGTGCCGACTGCCATACCGCACACAACGTGCTCCCTGCTGACGACCCTGCCTCCAGCGTCAACGAGGCAAATCTGGTCGGGACCTGCGCCCAGTGTCACTCCAATGCCACACCTCTGTTTATCATGTTCAATTCTCATGACGACATGCATGATCGCGAAAATTATCCAATCAGTTACTGGACTTTTGTCAGTATGACCGGCCTGCTGGTGGGAACCTTCGCCGTATTCTGGATTCACACTCTGCTTTGGATGATCCGTGGCTTTGCTGAAAACCGCCAGAAACTTGCCGATGGGCACCTTGGTAAGGGAGAACACCACATCAGTGAGCCGCACAAGCAGTACATTCGCTTCCAGGCCCGCCACATCTTCCTGCACCTGACCGTCATCATCAGTTTCCTTGGCCTGACTCTGACCGGAATTCCGCTCAAGTTTGCCGACCAGCACTGGGCCATGACGATGATGAACTTCTACGGTGGCACTTACTATGCCGGTCTGATCCATCGCGGCTGCGCAATTTTGACCTTCTACTATTTCGTATCGGCTCTTATTCTAAGTTTCGATTTCCTCTTCCTCGGCAAGAAGAAAAGTCCCGGTGATATGTGGCTGACCCGCCTGTTCGGACCAGACTCACTCTGCCCGAACCTGCGTGACATCCGCGATGTCATCGGAATGGTGCGCTGGTTCCTCTTCCTGGGACCGAAGCCAACCTTTGAGCGTTGGACCTACTGGGAGAAATTCGATTTCCTGGCGGTCTTCTGGGGTATGTTCGCCATTGGCGGGTCAGGCCTGATGCTCTGGTTCCCGGAATTTTTCGGTTACTTCCTGCCGGGCTGGATGTTCAATGTCGCCACAATTGTCCATTCCGATGAGGCGCTGCTGGCGACCGGATTTATCTTCACCGTCCACTTTTACAATACGCACGGCCGGCCGGAGAAATTCCCGATGGACTTCGTCATCTTTAACGGACAGATGGCTAAAGAGGAATTTATTGAGGAACGTGGCGACCAATGGCGTCGCTATGAAGAAGCCGGGATTACGGATGAGTACGTCTGCAAGAAAGTCAGCGGTCCCGTCTATGATTTCTGCCTCAAGTCTTTTGGCTACATTGCGCTCTTTACCGGCATTGCTTGTCTCTTCCTGATGATATTTGCCTTCATGGGAGGCAGTGGACACTAACAACCCGCTATTACTGGTACAAAATTTACCAAAATGTTTTTTGGGGCTGCCAATCGGCAGCCCCTTTTTTATTACACTATTGAATCATTCAGAATCAGGGCGGCACCAGTAAAGATGCATACTGTATACAACCTTTCTGTTGCATTCATTCACAAGATGTGTATTATACGGTGGCTTATCGTCCTTTTAATCCTCACGCGACACAACTTTTAAAGAAAGCTCATTACAGGGGTCCAGATCATGCTTAAAAACATTTTTGACTGGTGTAAACGGCACATTGTCCTCTTCACCATTGCTTCGGTGGTCTTTGTCGTCATGTTCGGCTTCATCAATGTCCAGATTCTGCACATGACTTCAGAACCGGAATTCTGTCATCTCTGCCACCCATCTCAAGGTTTCGGCCCCCTGGCCGAGGTTGATTCCTGGGAACACTCGGCGCATGGTGATTCGGGCGTTTCGTGTCTCGACTGCCATGGTCGCCCCGGTGTGGTCGGTTATGTCAAAGCCAAACTCGGCGGGCTGAAAGACACTTACATGCAACTCACCATCTCCAAGGAAGAAAAGCTGGAGATTCTTTCAAACCCTCATAAAGACCTGGTTCCCTCCTGGCACTGCCTCTATTGCCATTCTGACGAGGGCAACAAGACGGTTCGCAATACCACCAGAGGACCCATGAAGCTCGTTAATATGCGCATGCTTGATGACGTGGTGAACCCGGCATTCCGTGAACGCAAGGGACTCGCGGACATCATGACCGAAACCTTTGTCGGCGGCACACATTTTGATCACAGACTGCATATTGAAGACTTTGATCTGACCTGTCGTGACTGCCATTTCGGTGTTGTTCACAACCCGGCGACGGCAACGGACCGCATGAACTTCTGCCTGACCTGTCATGCCGATGCAGGTGGAGACGCCCCGCAGATGGCTGACTGCAAAGTCTGTCACGAATCCCAGGTTGCCATGAACGAAGGTGTCGGAGTCGAAGGCCTTTCCATTCCCGGCATGATGTACGGCGAGGGCGCTAACATGACCTGTACAGACTGCCATACCGGGGTTACCAAAGGCGTCTATCGTCCTTCCTCAAAAACATGTACGGACTGCCATGAAGATAAATCATACAAAGACATTTTCAACGAATGGGAAGAAACGACTAAAGCCCGCATAGAACAACTCAAAGAGCTCCGTATAAATTTGGAAGCCGCGTTACTGGATGCCGACGCTGCGAAACGCAACACTGGCGAAGTGTGGGCGACCTATGAGAAGGCTCTCCGCAACCTGAAGTTTGTACGAAATGATGGCACCAATGGCGTACACAACAATGAATATGCCATCGCTATTCTGGACAGTGTCGAAGCCGACTTCAAGAAGGCGATGATTCAGCTTGATTCAGTCTGGTAAAGTACCTTTGCTATAGAAAAGGGCGCCCGCAGAACGGGCGCCCTTCAGACTTTTGACAAACCTAACACTGAGATAATGTGGGGTTTGTTTTTGTCCCCCTACAGTCTGAGTGTTCCTGTGTTTTTTAGTAGTTTTGAGCAACAGATCGATAATCTGTTGCTCTTTTTGTAGGATTTTTGACACTAAAAGCTAAGGCACAACCGTCGGGGTTGCCCGACAGCAACGTCATTTTCTTTGTGGCGACAAAGAAAACGAAGCAAAAGAAACCTTGGCGCTGCGCTTGGCATGTCTGGCTCGATATCACGGCAACATCAATTTAGAGATGACTGTCGATAACCTGTCTACAGATCCCCCGTAGTTGACGAGGCCCTTTAGGTCCCCTCCCGCAGTAACATTTTGAATATTTGGTTTTGTTACTCTTCTTGCCGCAAGAAAGCACTAAAGAGAGGCCCCCTGAACAGGGCCGGCTTCCCTATTCAGCGACCCATAGAAACCACGGAAACCATGCGAAGGAATATGCCCTCCGCCAGGAGAAGGCACTTTTGCATACTTTTGCTGCCAGGCAAAAGTATGTCGGCAGGCGGGCCGAGACCCGCCGATTCTGCTTTTGTTTCCAAAGAAAAACTAAAGAGCAACAGATTATCGATCTGTTGCTCTCATTCTCAATCAAAGAAACAAAATTAAACTTTGTCAGCAACCTGGGGCACCCGCAGAACGGCCACCCTTTTTTTACGGGTTTTGTGAGGATTTTCGAAATAACCCCTTATCCTCTAAGCCTTCACTGTTGAGACCCTTCCTCGGGACCACTGTCTTGGGCCGCCGGACTGACTGCCTTGTTCCACCGTCCCAGCACAAGCGATGCCAAAGCGGCAACCAGGCCAAAGGTAAAGACGCTGATCATCAGCGACATCCCCTTCAACTGCACCATATCAAACAAAAACACTTTGCCGGCCCCGATAACGGTGATCACCACCGCCACGTTGCGCAACTCTTTATTCCGTCGCATCAGGCTCAGCCACAGCAGGACTGCGGCAGTGACATTGATCAGAACTGATTGAGCTCCGCCGAAAGCACTGTGGGTCGCCATATGGAGGAAATCAAGGGCTTGATAAAGGCCAACACGCAGAGTAAAGAAGCCGCTGAACAAGGCAGCAATCAACAGAACGCCCGCTCCTCTGTCATTCTTGTTGAGCTTGTCAATAGTGGCAGCTCCGGAGGATAGCGGATGCCGCCGGGCCCAGAAATAATGGTAAAAAGCAATGATAGCCAGTAGCCCCGAGGATAACGCACCAACAACCGATGGTTTGGTTCCATCTGTTCCCCACAACAGGAACACCAATGACGAGCAGGCGTAGAATTGCAGCAGGTAGGAGGCCAGGCGCAGGCCGATGTTACCGCGCCGCACGGAGACCCAGATCATCCCAACGGCCAGCAAGGCCACGAGGGCGGAGGCAATCACTGCATGACCAATAGCCATAGGTGCAGAAAAAGCAATCAGCAAACCACCCGCTATGGCAAAAGAGGTGGTCCCTAAGGCTCCACCCTCGGACCGATGCGCAAGCCACCATGCAATCGCAAGATGTGCGGAGGCTGCGACCATTGCAACCCAACCAAACGTTGTCGGCGTCGTCAGCCCCTGACCGATTGCGTAGCGGGCAGCCAGATAAATCCAGCAGACATTAAGAACTGGCAGGACAACATCGAACTTGGATATTTTTTCCTGAACTTTGCCAAGGACTCCAAGCAGGGCAATGCCAGCGAAGACCAGGCCGAGGAAACCAATCGACGGTAATAATCCCCGAACAGAGAATTCGAGATTATCCGGACTTAGTTTGGATAGATATATGGCAAGCTTCAGATCCCATATCTGGATCATGAAAAGAGTCAGGATAAGCAGCAGCCAACGCAACCATGAAGCTCTCAAGAGTCGTGTTGCGTAGGTGGCAAAAACATTTGCCAGCCCCATAATAATGACCAGGTAGGGGAATACCGGACTCGGATAATCCAGGGCAAAACTGCCGAAACTCATGCCGAGAGTGCCAACAAAAACAGGCAGAGCCACATGGTGCACGCGACTGATAATGGTTGCAACAAGGCCAGTCGCAGCCATCGCGACATAGGCCATTTCCGTTGGCACCGTATCGAAGACCCGGTGGGCTTCAACAACCACGCTGCACATAACGATCACGCCCCAAAGGATAAAGACAGGCGACTGAATGCTTTTTTCTTTATATGCAAACCATCCGTAAACAATCAGTCCAAAGGCATAGAGCATGCCGATGAATGAGCCAACCTGCAAGTCAATGGCCCCGCTGTCTGAAGCCGTCCGTAATGCCAGGGCAACGGCGACAATGAAACTGGTCGTAGCAATTCGGGACAGAATATATGACTTGTCGACCCAAGAGAGGATTTCCTCAGAAGTCCCTCCTTCTGCGGACAATTTACGAGAAGTTTTTTTCTTGGCGGCAGATTCAGCAAGAAGGGCGATACCTCTGCCAGCCTGCAGTTCATGGACTGTCTCTGTTAAAACAACAACTTGAGCCTCAAGATCAGCGACCCGTTTCTCCAGATCATCAGACGACTTCACCATGAGTACCTCGCGCTATGCAGTGCATTGGACTTAAGTCCCGACCTTCGGTTGAAATTATAACAATTGCAATTAAACTTGTCCGGTCGATGAAAACCTTAATATAATTTCTTACTCAGTGGGTTTTGGCCAATAAGGACCCGCAAAGACAAGTCATATACCCAACCGTTTCGGTAAACTTCGTTAATAAAACAGTATTTTATTTTTTTCTTGTTGTCAAGATTCACTTCACAAACAAAAATTAGGGTCCCATCACTAACAAAATTTAATGCATTAACTGGCTTTCACTGGGGTTTTCAGAAAATATCCTTCTGAGGATTTCCAATAATATTACTATCTGCAGGTTTGACAAAAACCAATTCATCATGCTAAAAACAAACTTCGTTTTACTTATAAACACGTCTCTTTAGCGAGGAGGAGAGTCCTGTGAAAATCTATGTCTGGCGATTGCTATCCCTGGCCATTGTCTTGATATCAATCTGCGCCACAGTCGTCTCTGCTGCCAATGTCGAAAAATTCTTCGATCGTTCTGGTAATTTAGTTGTTCAGGAAAAGATTGAAAAGTACAAACGTCATGCTGACGAGGGCAAAACCTACCCGGTACCGCCACCACCCTTTTCCGAAGATATCTTCCCCTGTTCCGATTGCCATGCCGACATGGAACCGAACCCGGAACGACGTGAATTGGTTGACATGCACGAGGACATAGTCCTTAACCATGCCGAGGGGCAGCGCTGGTGTCTTGACTGTCACAATCTCAACGACCGCGACACCTTGCGTCTGGTCTCCGGTGAGGTCATACCCTTTACCGAATCGTATCGGCTGTGCGGCCAATGCCACGGCGACAAGTTCCGTGACTGGAAAGTTGGCATCCACGGCAAGAGAACCGGCAACTGGAATGGTGAAAAACAGTATTTGCTTTGCGCTCATTGCCATAACCCGCACAGCCCGAGTTTTAAACCCTTGACACCGATGCCGCCGCCAATCCGCCCTGAGAACCTGAACCGCCAGGGTGCTCCGGCATCACCAGTGCACCATTGATATATAGCAAACGACAACCTCATTTAGAGGAGACAGCATATGTGTGACAAAATCAAAGGCGACAAGCATGCCTTCCAGAAATCTCGCCGCAAGGTGCTTAAAGGCCTGGCGGCGAGCGTAGGAGCCTTGGCCCTTCCGGCTTCCAATGCATCGGCCTCTGTTTGGGAAGTATTTTTTCAGAAGAATTTCCGCGAACTTGATAAGGCCGAGCTTAAGCAGGTATTGGCCCGGCTTGAAGGTGAATACAGCAAGGAGTACGGCAAGCAGGTCACCGTCAAGGCAACACCGCCGATTGAGGGCGTTAAATTCGGCTACGGACTCGACCTCTCCCGCTGCATCGGCTGCCGACGTTGCGTCTACGCCTGCGTGGAAGAAAACAACCAGTCTCGAGACCCACAAATCCAATGGATTCGCGTTTTGCAGATGGAGAAAGAAAAGGGCGTCTTCCTTGCTGACGCCGAGCATTACTACAACCCGGTTGAAGTACCGGAAAAGGGCAAATTCTACATGCCTGTACAGTGTCAGCAGTGCGAAAACCCTCCCTGCACAAGAGTCTGCCCGGTCCAGGCCACCTGGCAAGAGAATGATGGCATCGTTGTCGTTGATTACAACTGGTGCATTGGTTGCCGCTACTGTATGGCTGCCTGCCCTTACGGCGCCCGCCATTTCAACTGGGCCAAGGGCAAAGCTGCCAAAAGAGGAGATGAATCCGAACACTCATTATCTCGGCAACCGGCCACGGCCAACTGGCGTGGTGGAAAAGTGCACTTTTTGTGTCCAACGCACACGTGAGCAACCAGGCCGCTACCCTGCTTGCGAAGAGGTCTGCCCGGTCGGAGCCCGCAAATTCGGCAATCTGCTCGACCCAAAGGGTGAAATCCGCTACCTGATCGAGAACAAACGTGTCTTCATCCTCAAGGAAGATCTCAATACGCAGCCGAAATTTTTCTATTTCTACGCGACCTAATTTTGGGAGTATTCAGATGAGAAATATCTGGAATTTTTACAAAGGGACCTTGGTTCTGACCGTTCGGGGGAGCACTGCCTACTATTGCTGGGTGGGTGGCCTGCTCGCCTTGATGGTTGTCGGCGCCCTCGCCTACATGGTCCAGCTCAATGATGGTTTGATTGTCACCAACATGCGCGACCAGGTCTCCTGGGGCTTCTACATCTCAAACTTCACCTTCCTGGTGGGTGTCGCAGCGGCCGCTGTCCTGCTGGTCATACCGGCGTACGTCTACCATTGGAAACCGATTAAAGAAATTGCCCTGCTTGGGGAACTACTGGCTGTTTCCGCGATCGTCATGTGCCTGCTCTTCGTGACGGTTGACATTGGTCGTCCGGACCGCTTCTGGCACCTGATTCCCTTTCTTGGCATTTTAAACTTTCCACAGTCACTGCTGGCTTGGGACGTAGTGGTTCTCAATCTTTACTTGATGCTTAATTTGACCATCGCCGTCTACTACCTCTACAACCTTTATTATAAACGACAGCCAAACCCGAAGTTCACGACGCCGTTGTTGCTCTTCTCGATTCCGGCGGCCATTGCAATTCACACCGTGACGGCCTTTCTCTACAACGGCCTGGCCGCTCGACCTTTCTGGAATGCTTCGATCCTGGCACCACGCTTTCTTGCTTCTGCCTTCTGTGCCGGTCCGGCTTTTATGATTCTGGTCTTCTTCCTGGTCCGCAAGTACACCCGCTTCCAGATCAAGGACGAAGCCATCCAAAAGGTAGCAGAACTGATCGCTTACGCGATATTCATTAACCTCTTCCTGTTAGGTGCAGAACTTTTTAAAGAATATTACTCCGACACTATTCACCTGGCGCCAATGCAGTACCTCTTCCAGGGTCTGCACGGTCATTCAGCGCTGGTGCCCTGGATCTGGACGGCTATGCTCTTCAACATTACGGCATTCTTCATCTTCTTGATCCCGGACACACGCCGCAACAACACAACTCTGGTGCTTGGCTGTGTTCTGGTCTTTATCGGTGTCTATATCGAAAAAGGTATGGGCCTAGTTATTCCGGGTTTTGTTCCTGATGTGCTCCATGAGATCTATGAGTACCTTCCCTCTGGCATAGAGATGTTACTTAGCATAGGGATCTGGGCAACCGGTCTATTCGTCTTCACCATGCTGTTGCGCGTAGCGATCCCGATTATGAACGGCGATTTCCACGTTGCCGATGACGGAGTCGGCTTTCATATCGGAGACAATATGTTTTTCCTGAGTAAGACAGACCGGGAAAAACGTGCCAGGGACGCTGAGGAAGACCAGGCAACGGAATCGACGGAACACACTTGACATTCAGGAGGGAGTCCTGCCCAACGAGCTTTTCATGTGCCGCAGGCTTACAACTCTTTAAACCAGTTAGACGACTAAATTTCTAGGAAGAGAGGGAAAAAACTGTGAAAAGTCATGTTTGGCGACCGCTATTTGTGGTCATTGGCATTGTCGCCGCAATTCTGCTGTTCCGGGCGTTTTACGTTCCGGACGATTTCGGTTCGGGCGAGTACGGCTTCATGTACAGCTTTCACAACATGGCCAATGAGGAAGTCTGGAAGAATCAGCCACTCAAGTATCGTGACACAGGCAAACAGAAGATGCATGAATACTGTGCGGAATGCCACGGTGAAGAGGTAGATCTCCGCAAAGAGGACCTGCACGGCATCATCCCCTGCGAAAATTGTCATGGGCCAGCGCTCAACCATCCTGAGGATCCGGAACTCTTGACGATTGACAGAAGTCGCGATCTCTGCCTGCGCTGCCACACGCTGCTGCCTTACACGACCAGTGAGCGCAAGCGCATTCCGGGCATTGACCCCAAGGAGCATAACGTCGATGAGGCCTGCGTCGATTGTCATAATCCGCACAACCCGAGATTGGAGGATATGTAGTTATGAAGAGGCGTGATTTCATGAAAAGCACGATTGTTGCCATTGCCGGCGCCTCGGTTCCTCTCTCGGCCCTCGAGTTCATTGATCCGAAAGAGGTTCTGGCTGCCAACCCCGATATCCACTGGGCGTTTCTGATCGACACCTACAAATGTGTCGGCTGCGGATTCTGCGTTAAAGCCTGCAAGACTGAGAATGACGTTCCTTTCGAGGCCAACGCCAGTCGCACCTGGGTGGAGCGTTACGTCTACACCAAGGACGACCGTCGCTATATCGACAGTCCAAAGGCCGCCCTGTATGGTTTTACGGAAGCGAGGGTTGATCTCGGTGAGCACTTTGGTTTCCAGGAAATTGATCCGGACAATGTTGGCAAGGCTTTTTTCGTACCTAAACTTTGTAATCACTGCGAATCACCGTCTTGCACCCAGGTCTGTCCGGTCGGAGCAACCTATAAGACAGACGACGGCATAGTCCTGGTAGACCGTTCCTGGTGTATCGGCTGCGGCTACTGTATTATGGCCTGCCCCTTCGGTGCCCGCTTTTTTCATCCGGTCTACAATGTGGTCGACAAGTGCACCTTCTGCTACCACCGCATCACAAAAGGGTTGGAAACTGCCTGTGTCAATGCCTGCCCGTTTGGTGCACGCAGGATGTGCAACATCAAGGATATCAATGACCCGGTCACAAAAATCATACTGAATGATCGTGTCGGCGTCCTCAAAGACGAATTTGGAACCAAGCCCCAGGCCTTTTACATCGGCCTCGCCTCGGAGGTGCGTTAATCATGGTTGAACACGCAATGCACGTTCATGGAGAACTGTGGACCGTCAAAGAACTCTTTGTCCTCCCCAACGAATATATCTACTGGTCGATTCAGATCGTCATGTATCCCTTCATGACAGGCCTGGTTGCCGGGGCCTTTGTCCTTTCCTCTCTCTACCATGTATTCGGGGTGAAGCAGCTTAAAGAGATTTCCCGCTTTTCCCTGGTCTTCTCTTTTGCCCTGTTACCGGTAGCGATGATGCCATTGTTGCTGCATTTGCAGCAGCCGTTTCGTGGCATTCACGTCATGATGACGCCACACTTTACCTCGGCAATTGCAGCGTTCGGTATTGTCTTTATGTCCTACGCCTTCATCGTCGCTTCGGAACTCTGGTTCGAATATCGCAAGCACTTTGTCTTGACATCTCAGGATTTGGCAGCGCGGCCAGAAAAAAACACCTTTGACACTCTGCGCATGCACTTCTTCAAAGTGCTGACCCTTGGTGCCGTGGACATCAGTACCGAGGCCATCCAAAAGGATCACAACGCGGTCAAGAAACTGGCGACACTTGGTATCCCGGTCGCCTGCTTCCTGCATGGTTATGCCGGTTTCATCTTTGGTTCGGTCAAGGCCAATGCCCTATGGATGACCCCGTTGATGCCGGTTATTTTCATCTGCTCTGCGGTTGTTTCCGGGATCGCACTCTGTATCCTCTGCTATGTTGTGACCATGGAAATTCGCAAGTTCATGGCCAAGCGCCAGATCAGTCGCTGGGCCAAGGACAAGAGCGCACCGACTGTCGAGCAACTCGAGTCTGCTGAGAATCAGGAAATCTCAGTTGCTTCCAACTATCTGCTCTATTTCATGATCGCGGCAATCACTCTTGAAATGCTCGACCTGATTTTCCGCGGCTACACCCAGGTAAAATCATGGGACATTTTGCGGGAAGTCATTATGGAGCGCGACTTCACCAAAATCTTCATCATGCAGTACGCGATCGGAAACGCACTTCCTTTCATACTGATGGTGCTCCCCGGTCGAACCGTACGTCGAACCACCATCGCCACCGTGCTGGTTATTTTCGGAGTATTTATGATGCGTTGGAATGTTGTCATTGGCGGCCAGGCGTTTTCCTTAAGTTTTGCGGGCTTCATGGAATATCACTTACCGATCCTGCCGACGACCTTGGAAACCTTCCGCGAGGGGCTTTTCGGTGCCCTGACAGTCATGGCTACACCGTTTGTTATATTCTGGTTCCTCAGCAAGGTCCTCCCGCCATTCCTGAAGGATGAAGAGGCCCACTGACGTTTTTTCGACAGATAAATAAAAAAGGCCGCCTCTCGTGAGGACGGCCTTTTTATTGCTAAGACAGGCAGTAGTTGACTCCGGCCAGCTGCTGCTTTAGTTGAACATCTTGGCGCCGAGGTAGGCCAGGGCCGGCCAGGCGATCAAAACTGCAGAGACAAAAGCGAAGACGCCAAGGACACCCATGACGGCGATTGTGTAGCTGGCTTTTACGTTGTTGAGGATATTGGCTGCGGTTGTCATGGCGTTTCTCCTATGGTTTCTCCCACCGGGTGAGAGGGCTGGTTGTTAAAGATTAGTTAAAAAGTTTCGAGCCGATGTAAGCGAGTGCCGGCCAGGCGATCAGTACAGCCGAGATGAAAGCAAAGACACCGAGTGCAGCGATGACCAGAACCAGGTAACTGCTTTTCACATTATCCATAAAGCGGCTTTGAGTTTTCATGACGTCCTCCCATCGATTTGGTTTGTGAGTTGTTCCTCACTGTTGATTAAACTTTTACCATTAAAAATAATTCATGTCAACAATAAAAGTTAAAATATTTTCATGTTTTTTAAAAAAGAGCTAACCTCGCCTTTTTTCTTGTCTTTTTTAGATTATTTTGATAAACAAACGCCAATTAATCTTTTTTATTGATCGAAAAATCTTTCACATTATTAACTCTCTTCTTGGAATTGTTTAAATAACTTGCCGTGTCACTCGGCGAAACAGGAGTAACTCATGGGACAGTTTGACATGGTCAAGGATTTTTTCCTTGGCATCAGTCGGAGCCGCCTCTCACTTATTGGCGGCATGCTCGTCACCATCACAACCCCCTTTCTGTTCGGGTACATGCTGGCTGACACAGTGTGGCACATCAAGAACCCCTATTTCGGAGCAGCCGTTTACCTTGCTTTAGGTCCGGTATTTCTTGGCGGGCTGGCAATGATCTTTGTCGGGGCCTTCTTTTTTCGTGGTGATCGTGACGTTCACCTCTTTACCCTTGAGTACCTGCGCAGATATTTCACTGAACCGGACATGTTCGGTCGCCTGCGCAGGAACGTCTTCCTGATCGTCTTGCTGACCTCGATTAACTTTGCCGTATTCAGCATGTTCCTTTACCGGGCCTATCACTACATGGAATCGACCCAGTTCTGTGGCCAGTTTTGTCACACCGTCATGAACCCGGAACACACCGCCTACCAGAACTCGCCCCACTCAAGGGTCACCTGCGTCGAATGTCATATCGGCTCTGGAGCGGACTGGTTTGTAAAGTCAAAAATCTCAGGCGCACGGCAGCTGCTGGCCGTTGCCGCAGGCACCTATCCGACCCCGATTGTCACTCCTGTACACGGCCTGCGTCCGGCGAGGGAGACCTGCGAGCAATGTCATCGTCCGGAACTCTTCCACGGAGACAAGTTGACTGTTAACAAACGGTTTCTTGAGGATGAACAAAACAGCGCTGTACAGGATGTCCTACTCATGAAGATCGGCAGTGCCGGGGATCGGGTAAAGAGTTCCCACGGCATCCACTGGCATATTTCACCGGAGATCAAGATCAGCTACACCTCAACCGACCACAGCCGAATGGTGATTCCTGAAGTCACCCTGACTCAGGCTGACGGAACAAAGACTGTTTTCCGCACTTCCGACGCCGATGAGCAACTGCAAAAAACTGCACAGCAGAGTGAAACCCGCGAGATGGACTGCATTGATTGCCACAACCGGCCATCGCATGTTTACCTGCCAGCCGACGAAGCTTTAAATCTGAAACTTTCTGAGGGACAAATTCCGCAGGCACTGCCTTTCATCAAGCGTCAAGCCATGGAGTTGGTTTCTGTCGACTACGAATCAACCGAGGCCGCTCGCAACCAGATCACAAGTGCGCTGAAAGATTGGTATCAGAAGAATTACCCGCAGCTGGTCGCCGACCAGCCAGCGCTTCTGGAACATGCAATTGGCGGTGTAATTGCGGCTTATACGGAGAATGTCTTTCCGGAGATGAAAATCAAATGGGGCACTTATGTGAATCACATCACTCACGGCCCCGACTTCGAGATCGGCTGTTTCCGATGTCATGATGACATGCACGAGAGCCCCGACGGCAAAATCATCTCGGGAGACTGCAACACCTGCCACGATCTGCTGTCGCAGGAAGAGCCTGTGAAACCGATCCTGTCAACTCTGCGTGATTTGAAATAGGAGTTGAGACAAGAACATTGTAAGAATGGAAAGTGAAAGAAGAAGCCACTTCCGGGAACAGAGGTGGCTTCTTTGTGTCAATTATTCGCGGTTAAAACCGGCCAGACTTGGCACATCAGGGCCGACAACTAGCACAAACCGAACGAAACAACGTGGTGCTGAGATAACGATCGCCACGATCCGGCAAGAGCACAACAATCACACCGCTTGATATGTTCCTGGCAACTTGACAGGCACCTGCCACGGCAGCACCACTCGACATGCCAGCAAAAATTCCTTCTTTGGTCGCCAGCAATCGGGTGGTCTCAAAAGCATCCTCATCATCAATCGTCAGCTTCTGATCCAACTCTTCTTCAACATAGATGCCTGGAACAATTGCTTCCTGCATATTTTTAAGGCCCTGGACTTTATGGCCGAGACGTGGCTCGACGCCGACGATCTGTACAGTCGACTTCTGCTCACGAAGATAACGGCCAACTCCCATCAACGTTCCCGACGTTCCCATCCCGGCAACGAACACATCAACGGTCCCGCCGGTCTGCTTGTAAATCTCCGGAGCGGTGGTTTCGTAATGGACCAGTGGATTCGCCGGGTTGTCATACTGATTCGGCATGAAATAACGTTGCGGATCTTCGGCGAGAATCTGGTGCGCCATCCGGATCGCCCCATCGGTGGCCTGGCTGGCATCAGAAAGTACCAGCTCGGCGCCGTAGGCTTCGAGCACGGCACGCCGTTCCATACTGACACAGGCGGGCATGACCAGCTTGATGCGGTACCCACGCGCTGCCGCGAGCATGGCCAGGGCGATGCCGGTGTTACCCGAGGTCGGTTCAAGAATCGTTTTCTCTGCTGTGAGCAGTCCATTCTCTTCGGCATGGCGCAGCATCCACCAGGCGGTTCGATCCTTGACCGAACCACCAGGATTGTTGCCTTCGAGTTTGGCCAATAGCTGAACGTCCGGATTGGGATTGAGATATTTCAATTCAACCAGAGGTGTATTGCCGATTGCCGCGGGCAGGCCGAAGTCAGCCCTGGGAACAACTTCCTGAATCGAATCAGACATCACTACAACTTCAGATAAGGCCATGCAAGGGTCCTCCAGACGCCCCGAGTTCATCCACCCGTCTTGCCACCTTCGGGTCTTCTACCAGAGAAGGTGCGTGATAATTTTTAGAACGGGCGTCTATCACCAGGCTGCCGAGACACCCCCAGTGCTTGGCTCGGGTAAACGCCGCTATCCCATCGATATCGCTGGCCGGGGCCGAGCGGGTAAAGGTGACCCAGAGAAAATTATTCAGGGTTCGAGCCGTGAATTCCGTATCATCGACCACTACGATCAGCGGGAAAGCGTTGATTGCATCGTCTTCGGTATAGGAGCAGCAAAAGGCTGTCAAGTCCGATGCCGGTTCGCCACGCTCACCTCGCCAGGCTTGACCCTGGACGACCAGCACCCCGGACCCGGCAACTTGCGGCGAAGAGAATCCGGCTGGCAACCGCAGGTCACAAGAAATTTCAGCAGGCAACTCGCGACGGGAAGGGCCGGCCGCAGCAATAATCAGCTTGGAACCGGCATTCAGGCCCGAGCCGGTGTAATCGAGGGTATCAATAGTGGTCGCAGTCTGAAAATGCAGATCCCGCCGCCAATCAACCCGTTTCAGCATGAACGCCAGGAATCCTGAAAGATCGCGTATATCGAGGCCCGGGCTATCCGCACCATTGGCAATCAACAAGTACTTGGCCAGCGACAGCTGTCCCTGGCCAAGCAGTGCATTCGCCTGGGTGAGCAACTCCTTGGGTCCGCTCTCCGCTGAATACGGCGTATAACGTTCGCTGCCGATGGCAAGCAGCAGCGGATGCACGCCGGCCTGATCGACCGCGTGTATGGCACGAACCCCGGGCACCAGATCGGGAATCGCCCGATCCGTCATGGCATGGATCAAGGCCCCGAAAGTGGTATCTTCCTGAGGCGGGCGACCGACCGTGGTAAAGGGCCAGATCGCATCTGGCCGGTGGTAAACGCGATCCACTTTCATGACCGGGAAATCATGTACCAGGCTATAGTAACCAAGGTGATCACCGAAAGGCCCTTCCGGCCTGGTTTCGTCCAGGAGGATATGGCCAGACAGACAGAAATCGGCTTCCGCTGGTAACAACAAACCGTTAGGCGTCCTCACCACCGACAGACGGTGCCCACCAAGCAGACCGGCAAACGCCAGCTCCGGCATCCCTTCGGGCAAAGGCATGACCGCCGCAAGCGTCAAACTCGGCGGCCCACCAACAAAAACATTAACCGGAAGGGGCCGTCCTTTTTCTAGCGCTGCCGTGTGATGCACTCCAATCCCGCGATGGATTTGATAGTGCAGCCCGACTTCATCAAGGGCGTATTGCCCGCCAGAAAGCTGGACCCGATACATGCCGAGATTGGATCTCCGCCAACCGGGCTTATCCGGTGACTCGCTATATACCTGGGGCAGGGTAATAAAAGCGCCGCCATCTTCAGGCCAGGAAACCAGTTGCGGCAGTTGCGCCAGAGTCGTGGTGTGCCTCATTAAAGGACCACTCCTCGACGATTTCGGCAACAGGTGCCACGTATGCCGGGCAAGACCAAGAGACGCACCAGGTTCGCGCAACGCAATTCCTGGATCAACCTTCAGGGCAACCAGTCGTTCTATCGCTGGCAAAGTATCCCGGAACAGATAACGAGCTCGATCAAGGGTCCCAAACAGGTTGCCCAACATCGGAAAATCACAGCCCTTAACCCGGGTAAACAGTAGCGCCGGGCCACCGGCAGCATAGACCCGTCGCTGAATAGCACCCATTTCAAGGAAAGGGTCGACTTCGACCTCGATGCGCTTTAGCTGTGCCGTTCTTTCGAGATCGGCAACGGTCTCCTGTAAATTGCGATAACCCATAATGCAAAGCAGTCTCAAATGACATTGTCAGGGATGGCCAGGGAAAGCTCGGTCATTGTACCCAGAGTCCCTGCTGAAAACAAAAGCTTTTTGAAAACCCCCGGCAGCGTCGGGAGCTTGACGGACCTCCGGCTAAAAAGTCAGCTCTGCATGGCAAGCTCCCGCTTCTCGAGAAAAAGGATACGGTCACGCAAGGTCGCGGCTTTCTCAAATTCAAGCTCGGCGGCGGCCCGGAGCATTTCTGATCTTAAACGATTTATATCTGCAATGAGCTCAGCCTGAGATTCATATTCAGCCAAAGCCTCGGCGACCAGGCTTTCGGTCGTCGCATCTGGCGGTGCGAGAACATCCAGAATCGACCGGAACGATTTTCGAACCGTCTCCGGAGTAATCCCGTGAACCTGGTTATAGATCAACTGCGCGGATCTTCGGCGCTCGGTCTCCTCGAGACAGGCCTGCATGGATCGTGTGGTCTTATCAGCGAACATGATCACCCGTCCGTCAACGTTGCGGGCGGCACGACCGCAGGTCTGGATCAAAGAACGGGTGCTGCGCAGGAAACCTTCCTTATCGGCATCGAGGATGGCGACCAGCGCAACCTCGGGGATGTCAAGGCCTTCGCGCAGGAGGTTGATGCCGACCAGCACATCGAAGACGCCCTGGCGCAAATCGCGTATAATCCGGATACGCTCGACAGTATCGATATCGGAATGCAGGTAACGGACCCGGATACCAACCTCATCCAGGTACCCGGTCAGGTCTTCGGCCATCCGTTTGGTGAGGGTGGTTACAAGAATCCGGCCTTTTTTTGCCACGACCTGGCGAACTTCATGAATCAAATCATCAACCTGGCTGCCTGCCGGACGTATTTGTATGGGCGGGTCAACCAGGCCGGTCGGACGGACGATCTGCTCGACCACCGCCCCGCCGGACTGGGTCAGCTCGTAATCGCCTGGGGTCGCCGAAGCATAAATCGTCTGGATGCCCTTGGCACTGAACTCCTCAAAAGTCAACGGTCGGTTGTCAAGCGCCGAAGGCAGACGGAAACCATACTCAACCAGAGTCTCTTTACGGCTGCGATCACCGCGGTACATCCCACCGAGCTGTGACACAGTCACATGACTTTCATCGATAAAAATCAGCGCATCCTCCGGGAAGTAATCAAAAAGTGTCGCAGGCGGCGTGCCTGCCTGACGTCCGTCCAGGTAGCGCGAGTAGTTTTCGATCCCCTGACAGAACCCCATCTCCTCCATCATTTCAATATCGAAAAGGGTGCGTTGTTCGATTCGTTGAGCCTCCACCAGGCGATTCTGAACGCGAAGAAGTTGAATCCGCTCACGCAGTTCGTCCTGAATCTGACGAATAGCCCGATCGAGGGTCGGCTTGGTAGCGACGTAATGACTGGCCGGAAAGATTGCCGTTGCCGGCAAGCGATCAATGACCTTGCCGCGCAATGGATCAATTTCGCTGATTGATTCAATTTCATCCCCGAAAAATTCTATGCGCAGGGCACGGACTTCCTCATAAGGAGGAAAAACCTCTACCGTATCGCCACGCACCCGGAAACTGCCACGATGGAAATCAACATCGTTACGGCTGTACTGAATATCGATCAGGCGGCGCAACAGCTGGTTGCGCTCAATCTCCATGCCTTGTTCAAGGCGGATCAGCAGACCATGGTAGGCTTCCGGTGAACCAAGCCCGTAGATACAGGAGACCGAAGCAACGATCAGAACATCACGCCGCGTCAACAGGCTGCGCGTAGCACTGTGACGCAGCTTATCTATCTCCTCATTGATCGAGGAATCCTTTTCGATATAGGTATCAGTCGTTGGAACGTAGGCTTCGGGTTGATAGTAGTCGTAATAAGAGACGAAATACTCGACCGCATTACCCGGGAAAAGATCTTTGAATTCGCCATACAGTTGTGCGGCAAGGGTTTTATTCGGAGCGAGAACCAGGGTTGGCCGCTGGACAGCCATCACCACGTTGGCCATGGTGAAAGTTTTACCTGAACCGGTGACACCGAGCAGAACCTGGTGGAGATCCCCGTGACGGACACCTTTGATCAGCTCGGCTATGGCTTGCGGCTGATCTCCCTGTGGTTGGAAGTTGGTCTTTAGAATGAATTTGGCCATGTACAGACCGGGAAGTCTCTCCAGTCCAGGATCAAGCGCCGAGAACGACCTGGAGGATGGTTTTCAGCTGAGCCTCTTTGACCGGTTTACGCAGAAAAGTGGAAATGCCGACCTTTTTTGCTTCAGCAATTTTGCTCTCATCTTCTACTGAGGAGAGCATGACAATCGGCACAAACTTGCAATTAGGCATCTGTTTTGCGCTGTGGACAAAAGCAATACCATCCATGACCGGCATGGTCAGGTCCGTAATAATCAAGTCAAAACGATCGGCTTCAAGCAATTTGCAGGCCTGTTGGCCATCGTTAACTGCTGTCACTTCATAACCGAGGTCCTCCAACATATCCCCAAGAATCGCCAGAACTGATGGTGAATCGTCAACGATCATAATTTTTTTCGCCATGTAGACCTCCAACAAACAAAATACAAACTTATTTCATCTTCCAGGTTGTTCCCTCCGGACCGTCCAACAATTGCACGCCTTTGGCCGCCAGCTCATCACGGATCTGATCTGCACGGGTAAAATCCCGATTCGCGCGCGCTTCGCGACGCTCCACGATCAGGGCATGAATATCTGCTTCACTCAATCCTGAATCCGCCAGACCTTCATGAGCGCTGCGTGTCAACCAGCTCACCGGATCGGAACCAAACAGGCCCAGGACGTCGCCAAGCCGCAGCAAAGTGTCACGCCCTTCAACCAAAATTGCCTGGTATTGACCGTGCGGGGTATTTTCTTCAGCCAGGATTCTGTTAACCGCCCGCACAGCATCAAACATATGACCAATTGCCAGTGCCGTATTAAAATCGTCATCCATGGCACTGCGGAAACGCCCTTCAAGCGTTACCAGCCTTTCAACCGGCTCGGCCAATGCCTCTGACACGCTACATTGTCCCATCTCAGTGACTGGCCTGGTGAGGAATTTGTCGAGTTGAGCCAGGGCTTCATAAAAGCGGCTTAAACCAAGGCGTGCTTCTTCCAGGTTCTGGTCGGAAAAATCGATCGGCGACCGGTAGTGAGCAGTTAGAATAAAGAACCTGACAACCTCGGGGTCGTAACTTTTCAGGATGTCGCGAATGGTAAAAAAATTGCCGAGAGACTTGCTCATCTTCTCCTGGTTGACATTAACAAAGCCGTTGTGCAGCCAATATTTGACAAAAGGCTTACCGGAGGCTCCTTCCGACTGGGCAATTTCATTTTCGTGGTGCGGAAAAATCAGGTCGCGGCCGCCGCCATGGATGTCAAACGTCGGCCCCAGCAATGTCGAACTCATCGCTGAACATTCGATATGCCAGCCAGGCCGTCCGTCACCCCAGGGCGACTCCCAGCTCGGCTCACCGGGCTTGGCAGCTTTCCAAAGAGCAAAATCCATTGGATTACGTTTTTGTTCACCGGGAGCAATACGTGCACCGGCCTGCATTTCCTCCATGTTACGTTTGGAAAGCTTCAGGTATGAAGGAAACTTGTCAACGCTGTAATAGACATCGCCCGCAGATTCATACGCCATACCTTTGTTGATCAATTGTTCAACCAGGTGAATGATCTGGGCAATGTGTTCGGTTGCTTTCGGCTCATGTGTAGGTTTGCGGAGACCTAAGGCCGCCATATCTTCATCGAAAGCTTTGATAAATTCTTCCGAGAGAGATTGGCTGCTAATGCCGCGCTCATTGGCGCGAGCGATAATC
Source organism: uncultured delta proteobacterium (assembly GCA_963847735.1). Taxonomy (GTDB): domain Bacteria; phylum Desulfobacterota; class Desulfuromonadia; order Desulfuromonadales; family BM103; genus CAWKAV01. Next base: position 82,449 of record CAWKAV010000005.1, read on the forward strand.
TTGTCATCAACATCCGTATAGTTGCGTACATAGGTCACAGCGTAGTTGCTGTATTGCAGATAACGATAGATAATATCAAACACGATGTTGGCCCGGGCATGGCCGATATGGCAATAGTCATAAACCGTCACCCCACACACATACATCCCTACCTTACCCGGGACAAGGGCTTGAAATGTCTCTTTTTTACCTGAAAGTGTATTATAAACACGTAACGGCATAATCTCTTCTCCAGAAGTCTTGTGCCAAGCATTGCTCAGAGTGGCCGTCTTTCATATCACAGAACGTCTAACAGGAAAAGTGCTCAACGCTCCAGGTACTCGTCAGAGTCGATCCAAAGCTTCGTGATGGCCACTAACGGACAAATAAACGACAGACAACTTCTGCAATATTGTCCAACGGCAAGACCTGTGTCACCGCACCGCGATCGATAGCGGCTTTAGGCATACCGAAGATCGCACTGCTGGCTTTATCCTGAGCGATGGTATAGGCCCCCTGACTCTGCAATACCCCCAACCCTATTGCGCCATCGGTTCCCATGCCGGTTAAAAGAACCGCCACCGTTTCGGCCGCCAGTTCCTGCTTCGCCAGAGAGTGGAACATGGCATCCACTGCCGGACGACAGTTGTGCAGCGGGGGCGAATCTTCCAACACAATTTTATTTGCGCTAATTGTCAGATGAGCATTGTTAGGGGCAATCAGAACCTTGCCGGCCTGCAATTTATCTCCGGCCGCAGCCAGGCGAACCGTCAGACTGGATTCGCGATTCAGCCAATCGGCGAATCCGGGAGCAAAACCGTCGGCAATATGCTGAACAATCAAGACTGCCGCGGTCAGGTCCCCGGGAAGGCCCTGCAGCAGTTGCAAAACAGCTTTCGGGCCACCGGTAGAGGCACCAACGGCCAAAATTCGTCGTGGCCCTACCGCTACGGGAACATCAACCCTCTCCAGTTTGGGCCGTTGCGTACGGTAGTGGTGTATGACCCGGATACGACTGAGACTTTTTACCTTGGCAATCAACTTGTCTGCAATCTGCGAAAAAGCCTCTGTCACGACCCCGGAAGGTTTCGCCATGACGTCGAGAGCACCAAGTTTGATTGCGGCAAAGGCACTGCGACTGTCCTGGGGATCGGTATTTGCGGAGAGCATCAGAATTGGCGTCGGCGTTGCCGCCATGATTTCTGCCACGGCTTCCAGGCCGCCCATGATCGGCATCATGACATCCATGATGACAAGGTCCGGCTTGAGGTTGGCCGTCTGCTCAACGGCCGAGCGACCATCACTGACTTCACAGACAATCTCAACGCCACGATCCCGGGAGAGGAGATCACGCAGAACAACCCTGGTCAGTTCGGAATCATCCGCAATAAGAATTCTAATCATAGGTTTTTCAAGAGATCAAGGTTTCAACAGTATCAAGCAGCACGCCCTGTTTGAAACTGCCTTTGACAATATACGCCTGGGCGCCAGCCTCCATGCCCTGCCTCCGATGATCATCGGAAGATAGAGACGAAACAATAATAACTGGCAGATCCCGGGTGTCTTCACGCTGGCGAATTATTTTGGTCAGTTCAAAGCCGTTCATCCCGGGCATCTCAACATCACTGACAATAAGGTCAAAACTGCCGGCATTGAGCTTCTCGATAGCTTCAAAACCGGACACAGCGACGACAACTTCATAATTATTTGTTTCCAGAATATTCTTCTCCATGGTTCGTGTAGTTATTGAATCATCAACCACCAGAACACGACCACGTTTGGCCATTTTCTGTTCATTTTCATAGGTCCGCCGCAAGTGGAGGGCCTGTCGGCCATGACTGGCTGCAAACAGGTCTGCGATCGAGACAATCAAGGCTGGAGTACCATCACCAAGAATTGTCGAACCTGAGAAGTATTCAATACTCTTCAGCTGACAACCGAGATCCTTGACGACAACCTCCTGCAAATCAAGAGTACGATCGACCAGTAATCCCATCTTTTGCTCACGGAAGCTTAAAATAAGCACTGTAAGCTGCTCGGCGACCTTTGACACCTGATCTTGTTCCAGAAACTGCGCCAGACTGCACAAAGGGATGGAGGAGCCTCTGAGACGGATAACCTCCCGGCCCATTTCTTCGAGAATCTCGCGGGGAGAGACACGCAGAATTTCCGAGATATAGTGCTGCGGGAAAACAAAGGTTTCATCACAACACTCAACCATCAACCCGGTGAAGATAGCCATGCTCAGAGGAAGCCTCAAAAGCAGTTCTGTCCCAACACCAAACTCTGAATGAAGGGAGAGATTCCCTTTAATCCGGTCCAGATTTGACTTGACCACATCGAGGCCGACCCCGCGACCGGAGACATCGGTGATAAACTCGCGGGTTGAAAACCCCGGTTCAAAGACCAGATAAATCACCGCCTCATCCGACATTGATGCCGCCGCTTCGGCGGAAAGAACACCGCGCTTGACAGCCATCGAGCGAATTTTTTCCGGATCCAGGCCACGGCCATCGTCCCGCAAGGAAATCTGGATAAAACTCCCTTCGTATTGTGCCTTAAGAAAGACCTGTCCGGCCTTGGGCTTGCCGGAACGTACCCGGATATCAGGGTCCTCAATTCCATGATCGACTGCATTATTAAGCACATGCAGCAGAATCGGTTTGACAATATCAAGCATGTTCCGGTCGAGCTCAACGTCCTGTCCCTGAACAGTAAAGTTTATTTCCTTTTTAAGGTTTCTGGCCAGGTTGCGAAGTGAACGGTCGAAATCATCCGTGATGGTTGCCAGCGGCAGCAACCGCAGTTCCATGGTCCGCCGGTAAACATCTTCGGCCTGATAGCCAAACTGAAGCCGGTCTTGTTCGAAATTACTTATCAGGCTAACCATATTGACGCGAAGGGCCTTCAGTGAATGATTGTCATGACCGGCCTGATGGTGAGCCAAGGTGCTGTCCAACTGATGCAGCAAGTTCGTCATCTGCTGCTGTCGCGCATTCATCGCCTTCTTGCTGAGCAGGATTTCACCCATGCGGTTGACCAACTGATCCAGACGCTCTACACTTGCCCGCACCGAGGTCCTGCGCTCTGTCCCTTGGTAATCAGGTTTCGCTTCCGGCTCCGCATGATCTTCAGAGATTTTGCCTGATTCAAGGGCTTTGATGACCGTATCGACGTTTACACTGATACCGCCACCCGACTGAGCCTGCGCCATCAGGGCTTCAATTGCGTCAGCAGCGACCAGCATCACGTCAATCAGGTTCGAGTCGAGCTCCTGCTCACCGTTCTGCAGTTTTTTAAGAATATCCTCCATCCGATGGGCAACTCCGGCCAGCTCGACCAGGTCGACCATGTTGGCCGAACCTTTGAGGGTATGAGTGCTTCGCAACAGCTCATTAAGCAGCCCGTCGCTCACCCCCTCTTTTTCCATGGCAAGGAAGCCCTTGCGTAACGCCTCAAGGTGCTCCTCCGCCTCGCGGATGAATATTTCAACGTACTTGTTTTTTTTCATTGTAGTCGCATGGCCATGAATTGATAAAAGCTATGTTCTCGGCACTAATCCATCTGGTAACCGATTCGGAAGCCCCCCCAGTGTCGGCCCCTGACAAAGACGGGAGCGCTGATGTCCCACATTTTCTCGCCAGTATCCCTCTCGTAGACCTGCTGCAGGTAACCCTTGCCGTCCTTTCCATCATAATGGGCGGCAGCGATACCTACAGGGTCATTGAACATCCGCTTGGTGCGGTTGCCAACCTTGTCCTTTTCCAGATCGCCGGTTAACGGCCTTGAGAATTTACGGTTATGCGTCGGCAGGTAGCCATTGCGGTCGACAAGAACGGCAAAGACAACATGCTCGTCATTCAACAGGCTGTCTTCATAATCCTGAATGGTCTCATCAAGATAGCGGTCATACCTGGTGTGATATTTCTTCGGGTCGGTACCGGGAATCAGCTGGTAATTATCATCGAAGATGTCCTCCAGACTGAATTTGCCACTGTCCACCGCCCGCGTCAGAATCCTCTCAAGTTCGCGAGCCCCGGACTGTACCTGGATCTTGGCCTGGGCAAGGAGGTCTTCCTCAACCAGATCCTGCAGACGTTCGGCCAAGCCCGTCAGCTCCGTGATCGACTGCGACGTCTCCTGAGAGCTCACCGCGACCTGAACGGCAACATCTCGTACTTCGGCAATCGTCTCCGTCATCTGTTCGCTTGCCGTCGTCTGCTGCTGCGTCATCAGCTTGATCTCACTCGCGGCGCTGGTCGTCTCGACCACGGCAGCCGTGATTTTCTCCAGGGCCTCCGAAATATTCGCCACCAGGCTGCTCGCCGCATCGACCCCCTTCGTGCCTTCTTCCGTCAGCATGATCGTGCCATTGGTCGCCTGCTGAATCTGGGCAATCAGAACCTTCACCTGGTTGGTGGCGTCGGCGGTACGATCCGCCAGACGACGCACCTCGTTGGCCACGATCGAGAACCGCTTGCCGGCCTCGCCAGCCCCGGCCGCCTCGATGGCTGCGTTCAACGACAACAGATTGGTTTGATCCGAAATCTCGTCGATGATATCGATAATGCCACCGATCTTCTGCGAGTTCTCTCCCAGACCCAGCATCGCTTCAGCGATTGACTGGACCTGGGCCTTCAACACCGTCATCCCTTCCACGGCGGTGGCGACTGCCGACAAGCCCTCGGTGCTCGAAACCGCAGCATTATCGGCCAGGGTTTCGACACGCCCGGCATTCTCTGCCACCTGCTTGGCCGTGGCAGAAATCTCCTCCGAGGTGGTGGTCGCCTGCTGAACGGCGGTTGCCTGTTCTGTCGAGCCGGCCGCCTGTTGTGTCGAGATCGCCATCAGCTCGTTGGCGCTGGTTGACAACTGTTGAATCGCCTCCTTGACGCTCGCCAGCATGCGTTTGCCCTTATCGATCTCGCCCTGCATATTCTTGACGATCACCTGGGTCATATTGTTAAAGGCGCTGGCCAGCTGACCCACCTCGTCATTCGACTCCACCTTGATCTGTTCTTCCAGGCTGCCCGCCGAAATCCGTTCTGCCGCGCGGGTCAAAGCCTTCAGGGGCAACATCATCTTCGACACCACCAGCAGACAGGTCAACGAGGCAAAAAACAGCAGCAGCAGCATCGCTATGACCACGGTATTACGCAATTCCCCGATCGCAGCATCGGTCTGCTGCATCGAGAAACCGATCCGGAACCCGCCCCAGTGCTTGCCGCGCACATAAACCGGCACCGACACATCCCACATCGTCTCGCCCGTGTCGCGCTGATAGACCTGGCGCAGATAGCCCTTACCGTCCTCGTTATTGTACTGCGCCGCAGCAAGACCGACCGGGTCGTTGAAAATCCGCTTGGTCCGATTGCCGACCTTGTCGGTCTCCGCATTGCCGGTCAACGGATTTGAATACTTGCTGTTGTGGGTCGGCAGATAACCGTTGCGGTCCACCAGAACAGCAAACACCACCATCTCGTCAGCGGCCAGGAAGGTGTCCTGGAAGTCCTTGATCGTCAAATCCAGGTATAGATCGTAGGCGGTGTGATACTTCGGAATGGCAGCCCCCGCAAGAGGACCGTCGACGATCGCCTGGTAATCGCTATCGAACAGCTGTTCTTCGAAGAACTGCCCGACCGTCAGCGACTGCTCCAGAAGCTCTTCGATGGCCCTGGCGCCGACCTTTGCCAGGGAACTTGCCTTGACCAGCATGTCCTCACGCAACACCTCTGATCGCTGTTCCACGATCAGGTAGGTGGACATTGCCATGATCACAACCAACACCCCTGTCAAGGCCGTCACTATCTTTACGCCGATTCGATTAAACATGACACATCTCCAATTCCGTCGCGTGAACCCCTATAGAAATGGCATCTTCACGATACATTCAAATCCAGTAGCCGATCCGGAAAGCACCCCAATGTTTGCCTTTGACCCAGACCGGGGCACTGATATCGAGCATTCTCTCTCCGGTATCTCGTTCGTACGGTTGGGATAGCAACCCGGACTGGTTCTGGGCTGCCTTGATCCCGACATCATGATCGTAAATCCGCTTGGTGCGGTTGCCGACCAGATCCGCCTCGTAATCACCGGTCAGCGGTTGGGTGAACTTGGTATTGTGGGTCGGCAGGTATCCTTTACGATCTACCACAATCGCAAAAGCAACCATTTCATTCTTAAGGAAGTCATCCTGATAATCCTTGATGGTATCATCCAGGTAACGGTCGTACTTGGTGTGATATTTCTTCGGATCGGTACCGGGAATCGGCTGGTAATTCTCATCGAAGATGTCCTCCAGGCTGAATTTGCCACTGTCCACCGCTTCGGTCAGGAACCGCTCCATCTCGGCGGCACCAGCAAGAGCGGCGGCTTCCCCTTTGGCCTTCAGATTGTCATAAACCAGGTCCTGCAGACGTTCGGCCAAGCCCGTCAGCTCCGTGATCGACTGCGACGTCTCCTGAGAGCTCGCCGCGACCTGAACGGCAACATCTCGTACTTCGGCAATCGTCTCCGTCATCTGTTCGCTCGCCGTCGTCTGCTGCTGCGTCATCAGCTTGATCTCACTCGCGGCGCTGGTCGTCTCGACCACGGCAGCCGTGATTTTCTCCAGGGCCTCCGAAATATTCGCCACCAGGCTGCTCGCCGCATCGACCCCCTTCGTGCCTTCTTCCGTCAGCATGATCGTGCCATTGGTCGCCTGCTGAATCTGGGCAATCAGAACCTTCACCTGGTTGGTGGCGTCGGCGGTACGATCCGCCAGGCGACGCACCTCGTTGGCCACGATCGAGAACCGCTTGCCGGCCTCGCCAGCCCCGGCCGCCTCGATGGCTGCGTTCAACGACAACAGATTGGTTTGATCCGAAATCTCGTCGATGATATCGATAATGCCACCGATCTTCTGCGAGTTCTCTCCCAGACCCAGCATCGCTTCAGCGATTGACTGGACCTGGGCCTTCAACACCGTCATCCCTTCCACGGCGGTGGCGACTGCCGACAAGCCCTCGGTGCTCGACGCCGCAGCATTATCGGCCAGGGTTTCGACACGCCCGGCATTCTCTGCCACCTGCTTGGCCGTGGCAGAAATCTCCTCCGAGGTGGTGGTCGCCTGCTGAACGGCGGTTGCCTGTTCTGTCGAGCCGGCCGCCTGTTGTGTCGAGATCGCCATCAGCTCGTTGGCGCTGGTTGACAACTGTTGAATCGCCTCCTTGACGCTTACAAGTATGCGGTTGCCCTTGTCGATCTCGCCCTGCATATTCTTGACAATCACCTGGGTCATATTGTTAAAGGCGCTGGCCAGCTGACCCACCTCGTCATTCGACTCCACCTTGATCTGTTCTTCCAGGCTGCCCGCCGAAATCCGTTCTGCCGCGCGGGTCAAAGCCTTCAGGGGCAACATCATCTTCGACACCACCAGCAGACAGGTCAACGAGGCAAAAAACAGCAGCAGCAGCATCGCTATGACCACGGTATTACGCAATTCCCCGATCGCAGCATCGGTCTGCTGCATCGAGAAACCGATCCGGAACCCGCCCCAGTGCTTGCCGCGCACATAAACCGGCACCGACACATCCCACATCGTCTCGCCCGTGTCGCGCTGATAGACCTGGCGCAGATAGCCCTTACCGTCCTCGTTATTGTACTGCGCCGCAGCAAGACCGACCGGGTCGTTGAAAATCCGCTTGGTCCGATTGCCGACCTTGTCGGTCTCCGCATTGCCGGTCAACGGATTTGAATACTTGCTGTTGTGGGTCGGCAGATAACCGTTGCGGTCCACCAGAACAGCAAACACCACCATCTCGTCAGCGGCCAGGAAGGTGTCCTGGAAGTCCTTGATCGTCAAATCCAGGTATAGATCGTAGGCGGTGTGATACTTCGGAATGGCAGCCCCCGCAAGAGGACCGTCGACGATCGCCTGGTAATCGCTATCGAACAGCTGTTCTTCGAAGAACTGCCCGACCGTCAGCGACTGCTCCAGAAGCTCTTCGATGGCCCTGGCGCCGACCTTTGCCAGGGAACTTGCCTTGACCAGCATGTCCTCACGCAACACCTCTGATCGCTGTTCCACGATCAGGTAGGTGGAGATCACCATGATCACGGCCAGAACACCGATCAGGGCCGTCACTATCTTTACGCTGATTCGATTCATTGATCTCTCTCTCGTTATTGCTTATGGGATCTAGTTTTCCTGATTTCGTCAGGTCTAGTTATTACCTTCCGCCTGGTCCTTTTGATCGACAATCATCTCTGGTCGCGCAAGAAGTTTGCCCAGGCTCAATAACACCAACACCTCTTCGCCCTGCATAACTTTGCCGGCAATCAAGTCACGAGCCCCTGCTCCAGCGCCCTCGGCCAAAGGCTCAACCTGTTCCTCAACAACACTTGTCAAACCCTCAACGAATTCCACAAGCAGGGCCGTCTTGATCGCCCCCTCTTCAACGATTACTAGGCGAGAATTGTCACGAGTCACCTGCGCACCCTGACCGAGCAGAGGGCATATATCCGTAACCACCACTATTTCCCCGCGCAGGTTGAAAATCCCGCGCAGATGCGCCGGCAACCGGGGTACACGGACCATGCGGGGCAGCTTGAGGACCTCACGACAGTTTGCCGCAGGCAAACCGTAACGTTTGTCACCACAACGAATGATCAGATATTCGGTTACAGCACCTCCGACAGCTTCTTCCACGGCCTCCAGGGTGCGCCAGTAATCATCACGCATTTCCTGCAGGATTTGAGCGATTTCGTAACCTTGATTTTCGCGCATGAGCGACCAACTCCTCTGACATGGCCAGACAAACTTCTCAAAAGTCTCTCAAAAACACTGGCAATTGCAGATTATAACTATGTTTCAAATTTGTCAAACAAAGCCAAGCTATAGACTTTATAGATTTTTTTGGGAAGGGTCAATTCTTGAGTGGAATAATCAAGTAAACATTAAAAGGCACTTTTAATCCGGCTCTAAATGAAGGGGGAAGAGGACCTCAGAATAAGAATGACACGGCACTCCGTGGCATAATGAGAGACAAGAGAATTGGTTCATCGTCCATCAATCTCAGCGAGTTCACGACGTACTATTTCGAGAAAAACTCCGCGTGTGAGCCCACCGGAAAAAGGAATCACAGCTTGATCAGCACTCTGTTCAAGGACACGCATGGTATTTCGAAGCGAACGTAGTTTTTTAGCTGATTCTGCCAAAGAACCATGAGCCTTTGCAGAGAGGTAATGCGCCATAACAAACGAAGGGTCCAACCACAAGACCTTCTGATACTCTACCAGGGCACGTACCAGAGCTCCCTCCATGTCAAGGATAAGACCACGCACGAGATAGGCTTCCGGCAGCAGGTCATCTTCTTTAATTGCCCGAGCGCAGCAGATTCGGGCGTCACTGTACTTGCCCTGGTTAGCCAGCAGCAAGCCTTTGCCGACCAAGGCTTTCGAGTTGGATGGCTGCTGTTCAAGCAACTGCTCAAACAAAATGGCCGCCTCTGCAAACTTCTCATGATCGAAGGCCGTCATGGCATCACGAAAGAGCTGTTCTGGGTCCGGTTGAAGAACTTTTTCAATCGGAACTTGAGGGACGCTTTTCGGCACAACCGATGCTACAGTGGCTCTGCCTGGCGGTTTTCCAGACACCAGAGTCGTCACTTGAGTCAATCGAGCACTTTTAACCGGCCCCTTGTCCGGCATTTTGAGTGGCACCTTGTCCGGCGCACTCTTTGCGGCAACACCCTCTTTGAGTTGATAAAAGAATGCATTGTTCTGGTGATGTCGCTGAAACCGATCGGAAATATTCTGCATCGTCTCGGCATGCCCCATAAAAAGGTACCCCTGCGGCTTCAAGACCTGACCGAATTTCTCAACAATCCGCCGAATCGTATCGAGCTCAAAATAGATCAAGACGTTCCTGCAGAACAACAGGTCGATGTCTCCGGTTGCGCTGTTCTTTACAGAGAAATTATCCGTTTGCAGATTGAGGAAATCAAATTGCACCATGCGTTTGACCTGCGCTGCGAGCAGAAAATGGTTATCCATCTTCTCGAAATAACGTTCCCGCAACGGAGCTTCCATCATCCGTAATGAGCGCTCGCTATAAATGCCCTCGCGTGCCTGGCTCAGGGACCGCTTGTTGATGTCGGTCGCCAGGATTTGCACATCCCATCCAATCAATTCGGGGAAATTCTCAAGCAGCAGAATCGCCACAGAGTAAGGCTCCTCACCGGTGGAACAGCCCGCCGACCAAATGCGCAGCTTGCCTTGTGATTTGTTCTTTTGCAGCAGCCTTGGGATCACGTAGTTAAGGAGCGCTTCCCGATGGGAGCGGTAACGGAAAAAGGACGTCTCTCCGACTGTCAACAGGCCAAGAAGTTTGTTCACTTCGTCATAATTGTCAGGAACTTCCGTCAAGTACTGTAAATAGGCCGGCAGCGATTCCATTCGTAGCGCCTGCATGCGCCGCATCAGGCCCCTTTCCAGAATACGGTGATTGTGTTGACTGAAGTGCAGGCCGCTGTGTTGGAGGAGAAAACTTTTGAGAGTGCTCAGTTCCGGTTCAGCAACAGAACCTCCCGACAGGTATTTGTGGCTTCCGGACAGACGTTCTAGGCAAACATTCAGACGATCCCGATTGAACGGCCGCACCTGAAAATCGAAAGCATCCAGCATCTCGTATTCGAGGCTGGCATCATCACTGACAACAATCATCGGCACATGACGCAATTGCCGATGATTGTTAAGTCTCCTGTAAACCTCCAGCCCCTCGCCGCCATAGCGGTTTATACTGAGGACGATCAGGTTCGGCTGATGCGCCAGGAGTGTGTGTAAAAGGGTTCGCTCGGCAGGACAACAGGTCACATCGTGACCTGCTTGGCTCAGCCAGCCGCGCAGGTCCTGACAAAGCTCCATTGCGTCATCGATGACGAATATTTTCAGGCGGCGTGGCATCATCTACAGGAAACAATCCTCAGGCGTTGGCCTGTTTGTCCCAGGTATCACGCAAGGTTACGATACGGTTGAATACCAGGTTCCCGGGCTGAGAGTCTTTAGTGTCGATAGCGAAATAACCGAGGCGTTCAAACTGAAAAGGGGGTCCGGATACCGTATCGGCAAGGCTTGGTTCGACCAGTGCCTGCGAGAGGACTTCAAGGGAGTTCTCATTGAGCAACTCACGATAATCCCGATCCTTTTCCCCCACCGGGTTGGCAAAATTGAACAGGCGATCATAAAGGCGGACTTCGACCGGCACGGCATGCTCCGCGGAAACCCAGTGGATGATCCCTTTGACCTTCTTGCGACCCTCCGGCAAAAAACCGCCACCTGTTTCATGATCGTAGCTGCAACGCAGTTCCGTCACTTCACCGGAGGCGGAGTCCTTGAGCACTTCATCGCAACGAATGACGTAGCCGTATCGCAGACGCACTTCACGCCCCGGTCCCAGGCGGAAGTATTTGGGGGGGGGATCCTCCATGAAATCTTCCCGGTCGATGAAGATCTGGCGACTGAAAGGGATGGTCCGCGTCCCCATCGCAGAGTCCTTGGGATGCCTGGCGGCGGTAAATTCTTCCGTCTGTCCTTCAGGGTAATTGGTAATTGTCACTTTAAGCGGACGCAGCACCCCCATGGCGCGCGGGGCTCTCTGGTCGAGATCGTCGCGGACACAATCTTCCAGGGTGCTCATGTCGATGACGCTGTCGCTTTTGCCGACACCGATCCTTTCACAAAAAGTGCGAATTGCTTCTGCCGTAAAACCACGCCGGCGCATCCCCGAGAGGGTTGGCATGCGCGGGTCGTCCCAGCCGGAAACATATTTTTCATTGACGAGTTCAAGTAAGCGACGCTTGCTCATGACTGTGTAGGTAAGATTCAGTCGGGCAAACTCGATTTGCTGTGGATGGTAAATCTCCAACGCCTCACAGAACCAATCGTAGAGAGGGCGATGATCCTGAAACTCCAGGGTACAGAGAGAATGGGTAATCCCCTCGATTGAGTCTGACTGACCGTGGGCAAAATCGTACATCGGATAAATACACCAGGCATCCCCGGTACGTGGATGTGTGGCTCGCAGGATACGATACAGAACCGGGTCACGCAGGTTCAGGTTGGGTGATGCCATGTCAATCCTGGCGCGCAACACCCGCGAACCATCGGCAAACTCACCGGCCCTCATGCGCCGCAAAAGATCAAGGTTCTCTTCAGCGTCGCGATTCCGGTAAGGGCTCTCCTTTCCCGGCTCCGTCAAGGTGCCGCGATACTCGCGCATCTCCTCGGGGCTCAGGTCGCAAACATAGGCAAGATCCTTGTTCACCAACTTTTCCGCATACCCGTACAAGGTCTCAAAATAGTCCGAAGCATAATATTCGTGCTGACCCCAATCAAAACCAAGCCAGCTCAGGTCCGCCTTAATGCCGTCAATATATTCCTGCTCCTCCTTGACCGGGTTGGTGTCATCGAAACGCAGGTGGCAGCGCCCCTGGTAATGACTGGCCAGGCCAAAATTGATACAGATTGATTTGGCGTGGCCGATATGCAGATAACCGTTGGGTTCCGGAGGGAACCGGGTAATAACAGCCTTATGTTTACCGCCGGCAAGATCTTCATCGATGATGTTGCGGATAAAATTGGGGCCCAAATGTACCTCGGGATGGTTCATAAAACAGCTACTCCTTGCGGTTCTTCATAAAAGTAACACTATTTCTCGACTGTTTCCATGAGCACTACCGCGTATGCGGATATCCCTTCACCGCGCCCGGTAAAACCAAGTTGTTCGGTGGTCGTCGCCTTGACATTCACACAACCACTCGGAACCTGGCAAACCTTGGCCAGATTAATGATCATCTGGGCGACATGAGGCGCCAGCCTGGGGCGCTGGGCAACGATCGTGGTGTCAAGATTGCTGACCTTGAATCCGCGAGTCTGTGCCAGGCCAACAACATGTTCAAGCAGCAACATGCTGTCAATACCCTTGTAAATCGCATCGGTATCTGGAAAATAACGACCGATATCACCAAGACCGAGGGCTCCGAGAATCGCGTCCGAAACCGCGTGCAGCAATACATCGGCATCCGAATGACCTAGCAGCCCATATTCATGAGGGATTGTCACCCCACCCAAAACCAGAGCGCGATCCGGAACCAGTCGATGGACGTCAAAACCATGGCCGATACGCATCATGTCAAGCTCACCTCTCCTGCTGTCAGCAACGCTCTGGCCAGGGCCAGGTCCGCCGGCGTTGTTATCTTGAAATTGTGGGGATGGCCGCACAAAACAGCGACCGGCCATCCGCACCATTCGATCAACGAAGCATCATCCGTCCCAACGTAACCGCTGGCATAAGCCCGCCGATGAGCTTCCCGAATCCGTTCACAGCGAAAAGCCTGCGGCGTCTGCACCTGCCAGAGCAACCCGCGATCAAGGGTTGACCGGACGCGGTCTTCAACAACCTCCTTGATGGTGTCCTGCGTAGGAATTGCCAACAGGGCCGCCCCTTCAACGATGGCCCGCTGTACAAGGGGGCCGATCTGTTCGTTCGGGAAAAATGGTCGAACCCCGTCATGAATCAGAATGACATCCTGATCTGCCGCGCCGCAAGCCTCCAGGCCGTTGCGCACCGAGTCCTGACGCTCGTCCCCACCGCTGATTACACTGCTGATTTTCTGCAGCCCGTAGCGATTCACCAGCCCGGTTCGGCAAAACGCGACATCCGTTTCAGGGACAATCAGATGAATGGCTGTGATCCGGGGGTGCGCAGCGAGACGCAACAAGGTCCATACCAGAATCGGTTGATCGCCCAACTCCAGATACTGCTTCCTGGTGTCACCGCCAACCCTGCTGCCACTTCCTGCCGCAGGGACCAGTACGTGAACATTCATACGTATTCCTGTTGTTGACCGATGGCGACTTTCTTCGTGCTCGAACCAGTACTTTTATCGCATTTGCTGCTTTTTGAAAATAATTATTAGCAGATTATGCGTCTGGACAAACAAAAAGGCCGAGCGCAATCAGCACCCGGCCTGGAATCAGCAGTCGATCTCACGGCATCAGTTGACCATCTTTTCGAGACGCTCCGTAACCATCTCTTCAGCGATTCCTTCTGCAAGAGCAAGTTCCTTGACCAGCAGCCTTCGCGCCAGCTCGAGAACCTTCTTCTCCCCGTAAGACAGCTCCTTGCCTTCCTTGATCAGATAGAGTTCACGCAAAACTTCGGCCACATCTTTAGGGTCACCGGTTTTGATCTTGTCGCTGTACTCTCGTTGTCTCCGACTCCAGGAGGCAATGGCCAACGAGCCGACTTGCTTTTCCTCGAGGACGTTGTATATTGTCTGGACTTTGTCTTTACTGATCAGGGTTCGCAGACCAACCTGGCGAGCGTTGCTCACCGGAACCATGATGGTCATATCGTTGTCAATGATACGCAGGATGTAAAAGTCGTTGGTTTGACCACAAAATTCTCGGGATTCAATCTTCTCAACAACACCAACACCTTGTGCAGGGTAAACCGCTCGGTCACCAATTTTAAACATTCGCATTTCTCCCATGGAAGCGATCAGAATATCACAGAAAGCCTCTTCGGTCAAGGAAAGCCCAGATTATTCGGGGGTTTGTTCCCAAGGAAACCTTTTGCTAAGAGCATTAACAGCCAGGAGGGGACAATGCGTGTCGGTATAATCGGTGCTGGCGCCCTTGGCCTCTACTACGGGGCTTTGCTGCAACGTGCCGGACATGATTTGCACTTTTTGCTGCGGCGTGATTTCAAGGCCATTTCTCAAACGGGTTTGCAGATCACCTCACCAAAGGGAGACTTTCATCTTGCCCGGATTCATGGCTACCGGAACAGCCTGGAAATCGGGCCCGTCGACTTGATACTGGTCGGCCTGAAGACTTATGCCAACGAGCATCTGGTCGAGCTGGTCCGTCCACTGGTTGCTGCGGAAACTACGATCCTGACCTTGCAGAACGGCCTTGGCAACGAGGATATCCTGGCCGAAGCCTTCGGTGACGAACGGATCGTTGGTGGAGTTGCCTTTCTCTGCTGCAATCGCGGCGAACCCGGCATTGTTCATCATCTCGATCAAGGCTCTATCCGTATTGCCGAATTCGCCGGGGGCCTCAGCCCGAGGGTCAAAACCCTTGGCGAGACCTTCGGCCAGGCCGGCATTCCCTGCGAAGCCTGTTCCGATCTCACCAGGATTCGCTGGGAAAAACTGGTCTGGAATATCCCCTTCAACGGTCTCTGCTCCTTGACTGGGTTAGCGACTGACCGCCTGCTGGCTTGCCGGGAAACCCGGCAACTGATCTCGGAGATGATGCAGGAGGTAATTGCGGCAGCGAACCAACAGGGCTTATCGGAACCGATTGGCCAGGACGTTATCGAGCGACTGCTGCACGTAACCGACGGCATGGGTGCCTATCGGCCAAGCATGATGATTGACCGTCAGCAATCATCACCTCTGGAGCTGAACGCAATCTACGGTATCCCGCTGCAGCGTGCCGCGGCAGCGGGGGTAGTGATGACCCGGGTGGCCATGCTTCACGCTCTTCTGGAGGCTACCGAGCAAAAGAATTAACCTGAGCCATGATCTGGAAAAACCTCAATCATTATGTTCTGAAAGGGCATATTATGTCTAGGACCAATAAGAAAGAAAGAGTTGCAGCAATACTTATAAGAAGACCCCACCCCAAATGATCAGGGCTGGGCTATTTTTACTGGAAATGGTGATAAATAAGAACGGCTCCCAGTTGCCCAGGAGCCGTTTACATTTTACTAACTGTTTCAAGTTATTCTCTTTTTCTGCGACGAGCAAAGAGAACTAATCCTGCCAAGCCGCCACCGAGGAGGAGGAAGGTAGAGGGTTCCGGAACCGGACTCAAAGAACGGAAGATGTGAAAATCTACTGGATCGTTCCATTGTGTCATGAAAATCGCGTTACCATTGTAGTAACCGATGTCGTTCAGGTTCCCCGCTGCTTCAGCCGGCACCCCACCGGCATTATTGAACCCACGAGTCGTGTAGTGATCAGGCAAGTAGGGATCCCCGGTTGAGCCTGGGGGGAAGATGACCGTACTCCACAACAGCCCCATTAAATTATCATATTGAGAGAACTCACCACTGCCCAGATACAAGGCTGTTTCATCGACAGCCGTGTCACTGAGGCGATAGTCAGAGTAAGTGTAGAAATACAGCGGTGCTGTGCCTTCTCCACCTGGCGTGAAATCTAAACTCGTAATCCATTGTGACATTTGGCTGCCAGTAGTACCACCCGACAGCGTTTGTGTCAGCCGAACCCTTCCATAAGCACCCAAATTGTACGTAGTTCCGTACTTGTTAGTCCCAATAGGAGTTGAGTTATAGCCACCTGTCAACTCCATAGCAGCACCAGTGCCGACCCGGTAGAAGTACGATTCATAAAAAAGGTTGTCGGTGCCATCGACGTTCCAAGTTACGGCGCCATAGGTTGTGTCGTATTTTAGTAACGAATTTGAGTCGGTCAAGGTGACGTTGAAAGCACTTGCCGAGACTGTCCACACTGCGAGGACCAGAACTGCGGCGACGCAAATTGATGCTAACTTATACAGTTTCATTCTAATTCTCCTCCGCTGAACGACCCGCAATTATTAGTAAAAAAGATCAAATTGTTCCCAACATCATTGTTATAAAAAGGACAATTTAAAAATCCATTCTTGATATCATGCAAGTTGTGTGCAATTAGCAGAACATATTGTTTTTGTGAGAGAAGCTTTCATTTATAGCCCTTCAAGGTTAATTGTGTAAATTAAACCGACACCCATAAGACAGCCATTTCTTTAGGTGAAAAACGTTGGGATACTCACGAGGCCTTGGGCAAGTTATTAAGACTTCAAGGGAAGATTGTGAAGGGCCTTTCTGCCATCACCGAGGCATTCTGGTAGGTCGAAGGTTGCGGTGGATCACATGGGGAGAAGTGACTTTGAATTGGCTCGGGGAAATAATTAAATGATGCAAAACTTCTATTTATCCTGCAGAAGAAGAAAACCGCCGGTCCTAAGATCGAGGGTTTTTGTGTCTGGCTGATAGATGGCAACCAATAAGAATGGTCAGTCTGTTTCCAAGCCTGGCCATTGCGGAAAAATGTTAATGAAAAGGAGTAATCATCTCCTATTTGGGCGGTGGTGGGAACAATGCATATGGTGTTTTGGGTTCAATATCCGGAGACAAATATGCTGGAGCGGCTTCACCGCGCGGCCCAAGGTATTTAATAAACTGGTAAATGGCTTTTAAGTCCTCATCGTGCATCGCGTTCAAATTAAACCAAGGCATCGGTGGCCTTGCACGGAGCACATGAGAAGTCGTAACCCATTGATCTTCAGTTAATGAATTGATAAAGATTCGCAGATTGGATCCGTAGGTTGTCCCCCATGGGCCGCGCCATCCAAACGAATCTCCGGTAAACCAATTTTCCTCTGCGACATTTCCTTCTGAAAGCAAATACCCCGGTGTGTGACAATCATTGCACCCTGCAATCTTCGTAAGATATCTGCCCCTCTCCACCCGGTTCATGTTGAACCCTTCAAGAGGTTTTAAAGATTTATGCTCCTCCGCCATCACACCACCAATAAGAATAAGACTGATAAGAAGTATAAAATGAAAAACAATAGTGTTTCGACGAGTATTCATTTTCATTTTCCTTTCGGCCATAAAAGACACGAACCCTGAAGCAACTGAGTAAATTTTACTGCGAAAAAAGGCCTAAACAACTTACGTAAATTTCCTTATATGAAAAATAAATTGCTAATTAATTGAAATTGATGGAGAAACCCTTCATTCAATAATCCCCTAAGTCTTTAAAATGTATATCTGGGTGTAACCGGTGGCTACAGATGGAGGGGCAGGGTTCTTATAAATCCTATCCCATTGCTTGGATAGCTTGAAAGTGACCGCAAAATGAATTTACTTGAAACCCTGACATTTGAGGATAAAGCCTTCAGCACGGGTCTAAGCCAATGATCACTGCATCTCCACGCTACGAATCCCCTTTGGCTGCCAGGCCGGAGAGATGACGTGACTACCTTTGCCCTCCTGCTCAAGCAGGCTGCCGAACATGAGGGTAAAATCCCCGTAACGCTGATTGACACAGTCCCTGGCCTCGGTCAGAAGATACTGTCGTCGCTCCCCCGGGAAAAGCGGCAACTGGCGCGTCTTGAAACGCAGGCTGGACAACCTCACCCCCAGCAGGCGCACCGGCTGATCAATCACCAGACCATCGAGAATTTTCAGGCTGGCCCGATAGATTTCCTCACTGCCATCCAGGTAGCCTGGCTGAACCTGCTGTCGGCTAAAGGTGGTAAAATCCGCATAGCGCAGGGTCAAGGTAACAACCCTCCCGGAGACCTGGTAACGCCGGGCACGACGGCCCACCATCTCGGCGAGTTGCAGCAGGAAAGCACAGATGACCTGCCGATTGTCGAGGTCCTCCCGCAGGGTTCGGCTGTGCCCCACGGACTTGACCGGCGCACTCTCCTCGGCAGGGACCACTGGTGACAGATCGATGCCACGGGCCATGCTGTGCAGCCTGTCGCCGATCACGCCATATTTTTTTCTGAGGATTGTCAGGGGAAAACGGCTCAGCTGGCCACAGGTGAAGATACCAAACCGCTGCAGCTGTTGACCGAGTCGGCGGCCGATACCGCAAAGCTCCTGAATCGGCATGCTTTCCAGGAGGGCAGGAACCTCTTCAGGTCGAAAAACGGTCAGCCCGTCGGGCTTGCGTTGCTCCGAAGCCAGCTTCGCCAGCAGCTTGTTCGGCGCAATGCCGACCGAGCAGGTGATGCCGAAACGAGCCTTGATGCGCGACTTGATCAGGTAAGAGATGCGCTCCGCGCCACCGAACAGCTTGAGCGAGCCGCTGAGATCAAGGAACGCCTCGTCGATGGAGAAGACCTCCACCAGGGGGGTATAGTCCCGGAGCAACGCCATGATCTCTGTCGACACATGGGTATAGATCCGGTTATTGGCTGGCACCAGGATCAAGTGCGGACAACGCTCGAAGGCTTCGAACCTGGTCATGCCGGTCTTGACTCCGAAAGCACGAGCCTCGTAAGAAGCGGTCAGGATAATTGAACGCTTTTCGCTGCCGGTCACTGCAATCGGCCGTCCCCGCAGGGCAGGGTTTGACTTCTGTTCAACCGCGGCAAAGAACGCGTTCATGTCGACATGCATGATGGTTTTCATAAAAGCCCATAACCCGCAACACGGGACGGGGGACGAGGGATGCGGAAGTCAAAATCGCTTTGACACTCGTTCGCTGCGCTCTCTCAAGACACCAGAACACAAAAGAAAGAAAAAAATTTGTGTTTTGTCTTGATCGGGGCCCTCAGTTCCGCGTCCCTAAAGACTCTCAATCCGTTCCAGCGTCCAGCTCGTAGCACCCAGATCGTAGACCAGTTCATAAAGCGCGCCCTTGTCGGTAACATGAAAGTGAATACGTACGGTCTCGCCCTGCCGGTCGCGCCAGCTGTTGGTAATATCGCGGATGGTATGTTTGCGATGTTTCAGATCGAACCAGACGGGAGTGATCCGGCTGCCCGGACCGTGAATGACACCGACCCGGATGGTGTTATCGGTGAGTGGCATGATAACTACCCCAGAACGCGGCAGAGGCCGGTCACCTTGCCGACGATGGTCACATCCTGCGTATCCGCCGCCACGATAATCGGCTGCAGGCTGGCGTTTTCCGGTTGCAGGCGAATGCTGGTTCCTTCATGGAAAAAGCGCTTCAGCGTCGCTTCGCCATCGATCAGGGCGACCACAATCTCGCCATTTTCGGCGTTTGACTGCGGACGCACTACCACCAAATCCCCGGCAACGATATGCGCCTCGATCATCGAATCGCCCTTGACGCGCAGCAGGAAGGAATCTCTTGCCTTGACCAGGGCGCGGTCGACAGCGATATGCGCTTCGACCTCCTCGATCGCCAGCTGCGGCAGGCCGGCCCGGACGGTACCAACCAGCGGCAGAAGCACCGACTCGTTCTCACCGCGATCGAGCAGGGTAATTGAACGTGAGCTGCCGGGGGTACGCGTGATCAGGCCTGCGCGCTCCAGCGCCTTGAGGTGCCGTAGCACACCGAGATTGCCGGAGATATGGAGATGCTTTGCGATCTCCTGCAAGGTCGGCGGATAACCGGTTGCGGCAAGATACGCGGCCAGAAAATCATAGACCTGTTGTTGACGTTCGGTCAGTCGTGACATATGAAGAGGTTCCTGAACGGTAAGTTACTATAAAGTAACTATCACAACAGCGGCCGGTGAGTCAAGCAATCAAAGGATGACGTGGCAGCAACAATTTGCGATGATACGCAGATCATGTCCGACATACCCATCGACATAATGCCACCAGATCAGGTGCATGAAAGCTGGAGTCCCCTGCCGTCACGCCTGGAGGGGACGTCAGCCATAACCTTGTCGCGGCGCCAGGTGCGTACCTGGTCATTGGTCCTGACCTCACGCCACATCCCGTGGCGGGCCGAACGGCGCGGATTTGGCTGGCAGCTGCTGGTTCCGACAGACACCCTGCCGCGAGCCTGCCGTGAACTGCGCCAATACGAGAGTGAGAATCGCGGTTGGCCGCCTCCGCCGCCACACGGGACACCGCTGATCGACAATCGCACCACAACCATCTGGGTTTTGATTGCTATCGGCGTCTTTTACAATCTCACCCTGCACGACATCAATCTGGCCGGACATCATCCGGTCGACTGGAAATTCCTCGGCAACGCCCACGCCGGCAAGATCATGGCCGGCCAATGGTGGCGACTGGCCACCGCCCTGACCCTGCACGCCGACTGGCTGCACCTGCTCGGCAACCTGGTGGTCGGCGGCGTCTTCATCTCCCGTCTCTGTCGCGACCTGCGCTCCGGGCCCGCCTGGCTGCTGCTGCTTGCGACCGGCATACTCGGCAACCTGGCCAACGCCTGGCTGCAGAGCCCTGACCATCGCGCGGTCGGCGCTTCCACTGCCATCTTCGGCGCCGTCGGCCTGCTCGCCGCAGTCAGCATGGTACGCTACCGCCACAATCTTCGGCCGCGTCGCCGCTGGGCCTTGCCGGTCGCCGCCGCCCTCGGCCTGCTCGCCATGCTCGGTGTGGGCGGCGAAAACACCGATATCGGCGCCCACCTGTTCGGCTTCCTGTTCGGCCTGCCGCTTGGAATCTGTACAGAATTGGTAGTGGAAAAGCGCGGCCGGCCGGGGAGGATGTTGAACGCCCTGCTGTCGATGGCGGCCATCGGAATCGTGACAAGCGCCTGGTGGGCCGCCCTGCTGTGGGGCAGTTGACTGGCTGCCATTTGACGCTATGGTTTTATTAACAGTTCAGGACTCATTTCTCTGGAGAAAAGTACTATGAAAAACTGGCCCTTTCAAATTGGATTTGTCGTCATCGGCATCATCATCGCCATTGTCTACTGGCAATTTTACAGCTCCGAGCAGCAAGCCCCGGCACAGGTTGTTGTACCGCCACCGGTCAGCAAACCGCAGGCAGAGCCGGCGATTCAGCATCCGGTAACCACGGCACCGGAAGAGCTTAAGGCTGCCGAACCAATCATTGATCCCGGGCAACCGTTGCCGGATCTGAAACAGAGTGACCTGCCAATGGCAGAGATCCTGGTCAGGCTGTTTGCCGACCAGAAACTGGAGCGTTTCTTTATCCTCGACCATTTTATCGAGCGTTTTGTCGTCATGGTCGACAACCTGCCACGCCCGCAGCTACCCACAGCCCAACGCCCCCTAAAGGAGACCCCCGGCAAATTTCTGGCCAGCGGCGAACGGGACCAGCTGACGATCGATCCGGCCAACTACCAGCGCTACACGCCTCTGGTGAAAATGCTGGCCGCGCTCGACGCACAGCAAGTTGTGGCCGTCTACAAGCATCTTTACCCTCTGTTTCAGGAAGCTTACCTGGGCCTCGGCTACCCTGGCGCCTACTTCAATGATCGGCTGATCGAAGTCATC
This sequence comes from uncultured delta proteobacterium, assembly GCA_963847735.1. Classification (GTDB taxonomy): domain Bacteria; phylum Desulfobacterota; class Desulfuromonadia; order Desulfuromonadales; family BM103; genus CAWKAV01. The sequence continues at coordinate 104,409 of CAWKAV010000005.1, forward strand.
GATCACCTGCTGACCACCCCCACCGTCTCCGGCCCTGTTTACCTGATCCAGCCCAAGGCCCTCTACCTGTTCGCCGACCCGGCCCTGGAGGAACTCTCGGCCGGACGGAAAATCCTGCTTCGTTGCGGCCCGCAGAATGCAGATCAGATCAAGGCGGTGCTGCATGACTATCGCCGCAGGTTGACTGCTGGCAAATGAACGCATAAGAAAACCCTCTAGCCTGAAAGGCTGGAGGGTATCGGGATCACGGATTTCTTGGCTGCGCTATTTATATCTGAAGGACTACTTGATAAAGTAACCGGCAACCTTCCAACGACCACCCTCAAGCATCACGGTCACGTATTCGGCGACATTTTCGGCCTGCTTATATTTCGATGTAAAGGTCAGCGAAATATACTCACCTTCCGGGCTGTCCTTGGCCGTAGTCGAATAGCTGGCGCCACTTTCCTCGCGCTTGAGCAACGCTCCGGAGAGCTCGCGTGTCCTGGTTAACTTTTCAATCCATTCCTGCTCGGTCACTTTCTCCTTCATGAGATCCGCCGCCGACTGCCAGCACTCGGCGTACTTGCCGGCATCGGCGAGCCGAAGAAATTCCATGGCAACAGCGGTCGCTTTTTCGGCCTTCTCTGCGTCCGGTTTTTGATTGAGGATCGGATAAACGATCATAAACAGGCAGGCAAGGATAAGGATCAGGTGAATACGAAATTGCTTTGGAATCAAAATAGCCTCCGACATAGATTTTGAACAAATATCTACTATGAAAAAGCGGACAGGTCTACATCTTTTACGTTTTCTGTGTCGAACGCCTGCTGTGTGAACCGTGCAGACCGGCCGCCCTGTGCTTCAGGCTTCCCGCCCCAAACGGCGAAATGCTGCCAGCACATCGTTCTGGCTGAGAATGCCGACCAGCTTTTGCGGATCATCCGTATCGACCACGGGGAAGTAGCTGATATTGCGATGCAGTTGCAGGACATTCAGGGCTTCACGCAGCGACTGGTCCGGTTTCAGACAATATTGAGCCGTAACCGTCAGGTCGCCGGCAACCACCAGGGGCACCAGGGCCGGCTCAAACAGCAGGTTACGGATTTCCGTGTAATCGATCACACCGACAAAACGGTTGCTGTCGTCAACCACCGGGAACTGATCGTAGCGACTGTGCGCAATATGTTTGAGCAGGGCGTAATAAGGGGTGCTGTGCAGTACTGTCTCAACATTCTGCCGCATGATGTGCCGCACCAGAATATCGCCCGGGTCCTCCAGACGGTGACCGATCGGCACCCCCAGAGAACTGCGAAAGTGGTGAACCACACTATGCAGCCCCTCAAGGGCACCTACTGGCGCCCGTTTCTGCAACAGCGCAAGAATCGGCACCTCGCCTGAACTCACCAGTCCGTGTCTCACGGCCAGCGGGCCCACCAATTCAAAGACCACCACCGAACCGAGCACAACGGTTTCCAGCAGCTTGCCGCCGACCGGCCAATGATGGGCCAGTTGACTGGACAGGCCGATAGCGACCCCGGCCTGGGCCATCAGGGTCAAGCCGACGAAGGCCCTCTCGTTTGGACCAAAGGCGCCGAACCGGGCGCCGATGGCCGCTCCCAGCCATTTACCAAGAGTGCGAGCGATGACATAGGCGACACCGAGTAAGCCGATATGGGTCAATGTTTCAATGTGCAGATTAGCCCCGGCCAGCACGAAAAAGGCGACGTAGAGCAGGTAATCGACCTGACGTATATCACTTTGCAGCCGGTGCCAGCGTGTACAGCTGTTGGCCAGCGTCATCCCCAGGATCAAGCTTGCCATCAGCGGGTCAATCTGCAAAGAACGACAGATCACCACATTAACGGCAATCCCGCCGAGCATCAGGATTTTGTTCTCACTTGGCAGTTCGAGGCGCTGGGCCCACACCGACATGGCAAAACCCATAGCGGCCCCCACCAGCACAGGCCCGCCCATGCGCATGATAAGGACGCCGTAAGTCTCTCCGGGGAAGATAAAAATATGCGCCAGGATAGCAAAGCCGAGCACTGAAACAAGATTGTTAAAGCCGACCAGAGTCAGGACCACAGAGGTCACAGGGCCCTCCGCTTCGTATTCACGAATCACCATCAAAGTCGCTGCAGGTGCGGTCGCAACGGCAATAATGCCGAGGAACAGGGCAAACGCCAGAGAAGTCTGCCAGAGGGTCAGGCCCGGCACAATTTTCTGCAAAAGAAACTGGTTGACGGTGAGAACGGCACTGACAACCAGGAAGAAAGTCAGCAAAATCTCGCTGGCGGAGAAGACCAGGATGCGATGCCGCCAGCGATCGAGTTGACCGATTTGAAAGAGACCGCCAATATGCATCAGGATCAGAGCCAGGGCCATTTCAGAAAGCGGTCGGAGCTCCAAGAGTATGTCAGGTGGCAACAGGACCGGCAGGCCGGACAGATGGGCAAATGATGGCCCGATCAACAAGCCTGTCATCAGATATCCGGTAACCCGTGGGATACGGCAGACCGACGCCATACGGCCACCGACCAGGGCCCCGAGGAATATAAAAGAGAATGCAACGAGTAAGGGCAGAAGGGATTCGCTCATGAAAAGCAAAATATCACAATTGACAAACGTGACCAAGGAGAACACAAATCGTTTTCGTCACATCGGCTTTTTACGGTCAGGGAACGAGGCCGTTTTACCAAAAATATCCTTCTCAACCAACCTTGCGATCCAAACCCCGATACTGAATCGCCTCAGCCAGGTGTGCTTGCAGAATGTGCACCTCGCCAGCCAAGTCGGCGGAACCTGGAAAACATTACGCTTTATATTGCCGGATCACGCAGAGAAGCACGTAAACGGCCGCCTCCTTGTACAGACCAAAATTGCGCATCCCCTGTTCGAGCCGTGCCGGAATGCTGCTCAGGATCAACTGCAAACGCCGCCAGAGCACCAGTGTCATCAACAGAAGACCCAACCACAGCGCGGCAAGGATTATTTTCAGGTGCTTCACGCTGAAATCTGCCCCTCTTCCCCGGTGTCGATGCAAAACCCTTCAGAGCAACTGGCCCCATAGGCGAAACAGGAATAACAGCGGTGATGCTTGAGCATGACACGCTCGGACATGGCCTCCTTCAGCGTACGGCCGAGATTGTAGTCGCCGTCATCATCAACCAGGGTACAGGCGTAGACACCGCACTGGCTCTTCTGCTTAACAATCATCTTGCTGTAGTTGCACATGAACCCGTCGCGCTGCGAGGTGGACAGATAAGTTGTCATGCAGTTCTCGGTGATCTCCGGCACCGCCGGCATCGAACCCGGCTTATGGAATTCGGGGAACTTGATGATGGTGATGTCCACCGGTACACCAGCCTTGCGAAAATAGGGTGCATAGGCTTTATCGACCGCCGTGCTATCTTCACCCGCCAGCATCAGGCGAGCAATCGAAACCCCGAATCCCTCGCGACACAGCCGCCCCAAGGTATCCAGAGCTTTTTTGAAGTTTCCCTCGCCGCGTGACTCATCATGCTTGTGCGGATCGGGATGATCCAGGCTGATGCGGAAATGCAGGACGTTCGGCTTGCTGATAAACGGCATCACCCTGGCGAATTGGTTCATCAACGGCTCGGTCGCATTGGTCAGGACCAGGCAGGGCTTGAAGTTCAGCGCGTAGTCAAGAATCGAAATAAAATGCGGGTTGACGAATGGTTCCCCACCAGTGAAGGAAAACTTCTCGACTCCCAACTCGACTGCCTCGTCGATGAACGCCCTGGCGTCTTCCAGAGTGATAAACTCCAGTCGATCATCACCGGACCTGGAGCCTTCGAGGCAGAACGGACAGCGCAGATTGCACGAGGTGCCAGTATGGAACCAAAGCTCATGAAGAAGTTGCGGCTGAATATAGCCACGCTTTTCACCCTTGCTGCTGAGCAGCCAGTGGTTATCGCGTTTCATCGACATAAAAGAACACCTCTCTGTGAATCTGTGTGTAATCAGGGTTTTCATCATTTCACTCCGACTCATCACCCCACCTTAATGAGGCAATCTTCCCACGCATCAGAAAATCAGATCAGCCAGGGCGATGACACCGGCAAATGCGGGGAGAATATAGTCCATCGATGAAATCTCCAGCTAAAGGTTTAATATTCTTTCTAATCCTCGAACAATCCGGTCTCCGGGTACATGCCTTTCCAGACGAACCAGTAAAGGATCAATGGCACCAGCTCTTCACCTCCTACGGTGCGAATCCCAATCCGGTCTCCGGTACATAGGTCACTGTCAATGTCGCGCCAGCAAGGGTGTCGGTGATCGTTCCTTTCCGCTGCAGGAGTTCGAGCGGGTAAGCCCTGGCTTTGTCCTCGATCGTGATACCGGCAACCAGAGCCTTTTCTTCTTCTCCAAAGGCTGGTGTGAAAAAGGAGAAGACGCCGCTTTTCCTCTCATAATAGTCAGCGTAGGGATCCTTGCCGTAATCCCGACTGTAATCTGTTTCTATTGATAGTATCTCTATCTGCGGATATTTTGCCACTCACTTCTCCCAGGTCGTCAGCGTTGATGGCAAGACTTTCAGCTTTTCTCCGGTGATAGGCCCGGCAACCGCTTCGCGCCTGATTTGCGACCAGAGTGACTCGGTCTGACGATCATACATCAACACATTAGCTTTGTAGAGCATGCCCGAGACTCCAAAGGTTAATTCACGGTTGTTTACATTCACTGAAACCGATCGCTTTGAGGATCCCGGTATGGGCGGTCAAACAGTAATTGCAACCATTGTCTTTTGAAACCAGCAGGGCAATCGTTTCCTTGGCTTTTCGTGAGAGACTGCCCTCCATCATCACCCGCTTGACCTTATGCCCGTTGGCTTCCAGAAGTGCCGGGTGGTGTGCGTAGGGTTTGAAAAGGGTCAGGATTCTCCCGAAAGCCGACTTGATTTCCTTGTAAATTTCAGTTTCCTTTCTAAGCACTGCAATACCAAGGGCCTCCTTGTCTTGATAGTGGAAATAAAGGCTGCCTTTAGTCACTCCTGTTGCATTGAGTAGGTCGTTTACACTGGTCGCACCGAACCCCTTGCGGTGAAAAAGTCTGGTGGCATCTTCAATGATTTTCTGCTTTGTGATTTCTCCTTTGGTTGCCATGTCTCGACTCCTTTTTTAAAATAGACCATTTGGTTTATTTTTAACGCTATGGCACGATCCTTCTGGATGTCAAAAAGTACAACGCGTTCACGGACAGAACTCTTTGATGCAACAAATTGCGGCCTGTTTCTTGTTTATGGCTTAATAATCGACTGTTTTTATCGGACTAAAGATCATCCAGATTACATTTCGGTCGTTTTTCTGAAGAATATTTCCATGTTCAGCCCCCGACCAATTCTGTTGGGTTGTCGGTGGGACAGGATATGCACTGAGATTCACCCCACCTTCCTATCCAAACCCCGATACTGAATTGCCTCAGCCAGGTGTGACTGCAGGATCTGCTCCTCTCCAGCCAGGTCGGCGATGGTTCGCCCCACCTTAAGGATGCGCGAGTAGGTGCGTGCCGACAACCCCAGCGTATCGGTGACCATTTCCAGAAGCCTCTGTCCCGATTCGTCGACCTGACAGAATTTTCGGATGTGGCGGGCCTGCATTCGGCTGTTGCTGTACAAATTATAGGCATCGAGCCGTTGACGTTGAAGCTGGCGGGCCGCTTCAACCCGGACGCGGATTACTGCCGAAGCCTCCGCATCGAGAGGGTCGGCAAGATCCTTGTGCGGTACACGCGGCACCTCGATATGCAAATCAATCCGGTCGAGCAACGGCCCGGAGAGCCGGGTCTGGTAGCGCTGCAGCATCGGCGGGGCACAAATGCACTCATGCTGGGGATCACCCAGGAACCCGCAAGGGCAGGGGTTCATGGCTGCAACCATCATGAAAGAGGCCGGAAAAGTCAGGCTCTGTGCTGCCCGGCTGATACAAACCTGGCCATCCTCCAGCGGCTGACGCAGCATTTCCAGTATGTTTTTCTTGAATTCGGGCAATTCATCGAGAAACAGTACACCATTATGTGCCAGGGACACCTCGCCCGGTCGAGGGTGAGAGCCGCCACCGATCAAGCCGGCATCGGAAATTGTGTGATGAGGAGAACGAAATACCCGCTTGGCAACCAGAGCCTGCCCGGCGGGAAGCAGGCCGAGTATCGAATGAATTTTGGTGATTTCAAGCGCCTCCTCGAAGGTCTGCGCCGGCAGAATGGTCGAGATGCGCCTGGCAAGCATGGTTTTGCCGCTACCCGGCGGTCCAACCATCAGGATATTATGGCCTCCTGCCGCGGCGACTTCGAGGGCCCGCTTGACATGCTCCTGCCCACGCACCTCGGAAAAATCGACGTCGTCCTGCACAGTGTCGCCGATCAGCTTTGCAATATCGACCCGGCAGGGCTCCAGCGCGCGGTTTCCGGTGAGGAAATCAACCACTTCGCCAAGCGTCTTCGCCGGGTAGACCGGCAGGCCATCGACCAGCGCACCCTCTTCGGCGTTTGCCGCCGGTACGATCAGGCCGTCAATGTCCCAGCGCCGTGCGGCGGCGGCCACCGGCAGGACACCGCGCACCGGTTTGATACTGCCATCAAGGGACAACTCGCCCATCAGAAGGAAACGTGCGGCGCGTTCAGTGGACAGAATGCCGGTCGCCGCCAGCAAACCAACCGCCATCGGCAGGTCGAAGGCGGTGCCTTCCTTGCGGATGTCGGCCGGGGCGAGATTGATGGTAATGCGGCGGGTGGGAAATTCGTAACCGGAATTCTTGATGGCGGACTTGACACGGTCCTTGCTTTCCTTGACCGCACCCTCGGGAAGCCCGACCGTAGCAAACTGCGGCAGACCCAAGGCTATATCGACTTCGACCTCAACCGGATAGGCATCAATACCGAGCAGTGCCCCGGACAGAACCTTGGCGAGCATATTCCCCTCCTGATTGTCATTGCAACACCCCAAAGGGGCAAAATATCACGAGAAGATAGTGAGCCTTATCTCTTCCCCTTACAGCTTACAGCATATAGCCTTACAGTATTTATTCCATATCATCCAGATATTTCTCGGCAACGATGGCGGCGATGGCACCATCACCGACCGCCGTGGCAATCTGCTTGAGAATCTTCTTGCGCACATCCCCGGCAGCGAAAACACCGGGCATCGAAGTCCGGCAATCGGAGTCGGTCAAAATATAACCCTCCGGGGTAAGATCAAGGATATCGGCAAGGAAATGTGCCTTCGGCGTCACCCCAACGGCTACGAACATTCCGACAACTTCGAGCGCGCTCTGCGATTCGTCCTGAAGGTTGCGTAAGACCAGGCTTGTCACGCCGGTATTGTCACCCAGCGCCTTCTCAACCTTGCTGTTCCAAACCGGTTCGATTTTATCGTTGGCAAAGATCCGTTCCTGCAAAACTTTAGTGGCACGCAGCTCATCGCGGCGGTGCACCAGATAAACCTTGCTGGCAAAGCGACAGAGAAAGAGGGCTTCTTCAGCAGCCGTATCCCCGCCACCGACAATCGCCACCGGGACATTCCGGAAAAAAGCCCCGTCGCAGGTTGCGCAGTAAGAAACCCCTCGTCCTGTGAATTCGACTTCGCCGGGGATACCAAGCTTGCTCGGCTCGGCACCGGTTGTGATGATCACGGCCCTGGCCCTTATCTGCCTGCCGTCTACGGTGACGATTTTCTCCCGGCCATTGTCAACCAGTCCGGTCGCTTCTCCGGTGATTGTTTCCAGGCCGAATTCATGACAGTGTTCCTGAAAACGCGCCATCAGGTCGGGACCGTCGATGCCTCCAGGGAAACCGGGATAGTTCTCCACCTTGGTCGTCGTCATCACCTGCCCGCCGAGAATCATCCGCTCAACCAACAGGGTCTTCAACTTGGCGCGCGAGGTATAAAGGCCTGCCGTCAACCCGGCCGGCCCGCCGCCAATGATCAATACGTCGTAAAGTGTTTCGCTCATAACACGCGTCCTGAGTTATCTGGTTTCATTTTATCCTCAAAATGGACGCTCACAATAGCACAGCCCCCGGCAAAAGGGAATGCCACCGAGCTTGATTTAATGGTTCCTGCAGGCCTAGAATGTGCCGAAGGAGAGTCGCGACACCGGTCACCGAAATCACAGGTGGTTTCTCGACCAATTCGCTCGCCCTGCTCTCTGACGCCGTAGCGCGTCTAACGGCGAACACCACGACCATCGTTCACAGTGAGGACTCATGCATCGCTTGATCAAACCGATTTTCTGGACCTTTCTCTTTCTGGTCATGATGCTGGTCATCGACCAGTTTCTGGTGCGGGTTCCCCCTGTTCATCCGGTCCACGCCGCTGTGTGCAATTTCTACAATGACTTTCGCAGTCGCCTGATCGACTTGTCTTTCGGCGAAAAGAAAACCGCGCCGGAATCGATTGAAGCGGTAATCGAGAAAGAGCAGGCCCACCAGAAGGACTCTTCGCAGAAGGTTGAAAAACCGAATCCGGAGCAGGCCGCGCCCACAGGTAAACCTCAATCTCAAAAAACCTCGCGTTATCTCTACTCCGACGGCAGGGGCGAATTGCACTTTGTCGATTCGCTGGAGGAAGTCCCCGACGAGTATCGTGGACAAGCCCAGCCGATGGGGAATTGAATCTGATCGGGCAAGGGGTTGCGGGGTCCGCCGCTGGGTCAGGTCAGCAGAAGACCGTTTGACTCAAATCACCACACCAAAAAATTTTTCATCTGTGCCCTTTTGTTTGTAAACCAATCCTGCAGACAACCGTCTCAAATGTGCGATAATGTCACAGAGACATTACCGCACGAGGGAGGGCTGGCCATGCGGAAGCTCGTCATGTTGCTTATGATCGTGATATTCGTTGTTGGCGTTGGCAAAAGAGAGAGAAAAAGTTTGTAACTAAGGGGGCCTGTATGCGAAAGATTATCGGTATTGTCCTCGCACTAATGGTTGCACTTATGGTCAATGCTCTGCCTGTTGACGCCGCGCAAGGCGGACAGGGCAAGTCTGGCGGCCAGGGTGGGTATAGTGGTCGAGGCGGGTCTGGCGGCCAGGGTGGATATAGCGGTCAAGGCAGGTCTGGTGGCCAGGGTGGGTATAGCGGTCAAGGCAGGTCTGGCGGCCAGGGTGGATATAGCGGTCAAGGCAGGTCTGGTGGCCAGGGTGGATATAGTGGACGTGGCGGGGACCGTGGCCATGGCGGGTACAGTGGACGTGGCGGGGACCGTGGCCATGGCGGGTACAGTGGACGTGGCGTGGCGTACCGTGGCCATGGTGGGTACAGTGGACGTGGCGGGTACCGTGGCCATGGCCACCATGATGGTGGGTGGTCCGGGGTTGGTGTGTATTTCGGGCCGGGCTGGTGGGGGTCTTATCCCTATTACCCGTATTATCCTTACTACCCGTACTACCCTTACTATCCTTACTACCCCACGACAACTGTCATACAACAACCGCCGACGGATATTTATATTCAGCCGTCACCCCAGACAGAAGAGACCCAGTACTGGTATTATTGTGAGGAGCAGCAGGGATACTATCCCGATGTGCAAAGGTGTCCAAAGGGGTGGATTAAGGTCGTCCCTCCTGCAAATCCAACGGAGTGAGGAGGATCTCTACATGTTCATCAAGTGGATGCAAAGACCTGTTACACTGCTGTCATTACTGATATTGAGTAGCTGTGCAACGTTACCATCAGGCCCAAGCGTACTTGTGCTGCCGCCCTCGGGAAAGTCTCTTGAGCAATTCCAGCGCGATGACATGATCTGCAGACAGTGGGCCAGCAGGCAGATTGGCACGTCCGCGCAAACTATGGCCAATCAGAATACGGCCACAGGGGCTATCTTGGGGACCGCAATCGGCGCAGGGGCAGGTGCACTCATAGGGGCAGCTACAGGCAATGCGAGCGATGGTGCAGCCATAGGGGCCGGGAGCGGACTGCTTTTCGGAACAGCCTCAGGTGCAGGTGCCGGCCAGGAATATGGTTGGAAAGTTCAGCAGCAATATGACTACGCCTATGTGCAATGCATGTATACGCAGGGCAACCAGATTCCCAGCCAGGTTCACCAGTATCGGATACGAAGCGCGCCACCGCGACCATCCGGCCCGGGGTCTGTGCCGCCTGACTACGTCCCCGGCTTACGCCCATGAGGTAAACCGCTATCTCCTTGAGGACTGAGCCTCCTCCGGGCTGATCCGAATGCAAGTTTTTGAGAGCCACGATTGACGGCAACCCCCTGGAGGACCAGGGTCAGATTCATAATCCTAAGTTTACAAATTGCCACCACACATAACAAAACAGTACGCTGTCAATATCAGCTCTACTGTAACCGTTGGTGCATTTTGGTGGGCCAGTTTACCAACATCACGTATAAGAACATGACCTCACGCTGGGTATGCCAGGGTTGCCATTTATCGTAATCAATAAGAACGGCTCCCAGTCACCCAGGAGCCGTATATTTTTTTAACTTCGAATTCAGCTAAATGTTTTTTCTCCTGCGATTCAAAAAAACAAGTCCTATCAAGCCACTGCAAAGCAGCACCAAGGTCGAGGGCTCGGGAACAGGAGTCGTGCCCATCCCCATAAGATTGTCATTGCCACATTGCATGGTGAAGTGGGAAATGAAATCCGTGCCGGGATCGAGAAAAGAAAGGTTGAATCCTTGCAGGGCATAGTGGCTTCCGGCCCCACCGGAAAAAGAAGAGCCGATGATTGCATCATCATCGAGCCCTGAATAAAGGGCAAAGAAACCCGCAGCGGAAGTTATTTCAGTGCCACCGCTGACATAAGTCCAGGGATCTGACCCCCCATTTTGCGCATAATAAGAGGTATAAACTTCTGACTCAGGGGTAAGACTGAACACCACGTAGGAATTGTTGGAATAATCCAAATCGAAGACGTAATCATAGCCAGATGTATTTGTTGTTAGCTTGTTACCGTTACCAGAAGGGTCGACTCTATCGATATTTCCATATTTGGCATCGCCATTCACATCGATAAAAATGTCGCCCGACATATACCTGTCTTTTCCGTCTTTAAAATTATATCCTCCAGACAAACTCAACATTGATCCCTTCAGGAAAAAACCCTCCAAATCCCATCCTTGATTGCCGGCCATTCCCGGTTCGACTTCATGATCATCAGTAAGGGTATTTGAGTACCAGGCACCAGCAGTAACGTTATTATCAGAAATGGTAATCTGATTGCCAAGATCAAGAGCCAGAGCCTTCCCCGAAAGGGAAAAACCGGCCAGAGCAACCAACAGCAAAAAGTTCAGCTTTGTTTTCATTTTGTTCCCCCATAACAGCTCCCCCACCCAGGGGAGACCTCGTTGCGGTTAATGCTAAAACGATAATGAAAGCATTTCAATACAGACAAAGTTTAATGGAGGTAGATCTAAAGTTATGCAAAAGTGGCTTTAAACTAAAATTGTGATTTCTCGCAACAGAAAGGGATTGTGACAGACAAGCTCTTTTCATCAGCATAATCGTGCTATGAATGCTTTTATATTTCGTGGGATGTAACTTGATCGGTCTAACTTTCGGTCTTCTTATTTCTCCTGCAATGTAAGCAAAGCCCTCGATTTCAGGATCGGGGGCTTTCGTGTTCTATAAATGGTCATATTTAAGACTCCTGCTGGACTGTAGCGCATCCGAATAGCATAGCTACTTCGGGAGCAGGGAGCCGGAGGTTCAAATTTGCTCGTCCCGACCATTTATAACCAGCACTTGGGCTACTCTGAAAAGATGGCTTTTGTGTTTCCGGTCCCTGTCCGGTCCGGAGAGTCTTTTTCGGGACACCTCCCTGACAATCACCATCAGAAGTTTTGCAGGTTATACATCCTCCGGTCTAATGAGGGAATCTCCGGGGCAGGTCCGGTACGGGGGGCTGATAGCACGGGGGAGCAAAAGAGTCGTTCACTTCCAGAGGGCAGAAGTGATGGGCTCGACTCTCTACCGACACATTGGACAAGTTCAATTTACGTGAGATAATATCTGCGACCACACGGCATGGTTCTCCTTTGAGCTGCTTTAAACCCGTCCCAGAGGCGACGTAGCATTGTCTTCCCAGCTGGCTGTTATGCTCAGAGATTTTGGTTCTCCTGTGCGCGGAGTGTCTTCAGGGGTCTCGCGACGACCGTTGTTCTGTGTCTCAATCATCATCCTTCTTCTTTTCCCCAACGGCTGTGTCACCTTATCACCGCCGGCGCCTTTGCCGGAAGTCCGCGAGCATCTCAAGGTGGTGGCGATCGCTCCGGCGCAATATGTCCCGACTTCGAACTTCATCACCTTTGCTAAGAGCAAGGAAGCCGGTGTCGGTAAGGGCGCTGTGGTCATGGGCGGTTCGTCGGCTGCGGTCTTTGCGGCCACTATTGCAGCTGCGCCGCCAATGGCGGTCCCGGTCATGGTGTTGTCTGGAGTCCTGACGAGTGTGTCGACAACAACTGTGGGTGCAATGGTCGGAGCCCACGAGGCGGTACCGGCCGATATGGCACGACAGATTGATGCCGTTATCAACGCTGCGGTTACCGAGTTGGACGCGCAGAACGAGTTGGCCGTGCGCCTCACGATGTTCCTGAAAGCCGATCCTTCGATTTTCCTTACACCCGATAAGCCATTAGGGCCGGAGAGTTTGGGAGCTCGTCCTGGCTACGTTCAACTAAAAACTGCGGGGGTCGATACCGTGCTTGAGGTTGCAGTCACGGAAGTCGGTTTCGAGAGTTGCGGCCCAGAATGGATGCGTGAGGGAGGGCTTCTGCGCGTTTGTTCCGATAATCCCGGTCAGAAACGGATCGCGCTGTATTTGTCATCTCAGGTCCGTCTCGTGCGTGTCTCGGACGGTACGGAACTGTTCACCCGTAAGTTTCGTTATGCCAGTCCGCGGCGTGAAATCCATAAGTGGGTGGCGAACGATGGACAGATGCTCGCAGAGGAGTTCAAGCTTGCGTACCAGGAACTTGCCGAACGGTTCTACGACGAGGCCTTTCTGGTTACACCACTTGAACTACCGGTTGCCTCGATCTGGGAAATACCAGGCAGCCCCCTCTATGGAACCTGCTGGCTTGCTCCAGTTTTTCCGGAATCCGATTATCTCTACAACCCGTTTTCACCCCCGCCCACCCTCTGCGAGGGAACAGGGTTGCTCTTTACGACAATTGATACGCTGCGACCGAAGCTTCGCTGGAGCGAGTTTCCCCGCGACCTCGACCGTCAGAAGCTTGATCCCGCGATCGTTGGGAAAATCGGTAACGTGACGTATGATCTGAAAATCTGGGAGGCAGAAGGCTGTGAGCGGGGGCAGCTCATCTATGAGCGTACGGAGCTTGTGCAGCCAGAACATCTGATGGAAGAATCGCTTGCGCCGGCAAGTCGCTATTTCTGGTCGGTGCGGGCACGCTTTGTTTTCAATGGTCGGCCCATGGTCACGCGCTGGGCGTTTTTTGATGCCTATACCCGCAATTGTTTTTCAAATGATCTTCACAACTGGCAGTATCATCGTTTCATTTCACCATGACAAAAATGGGGGCGTTGGCATAACAACCCTGGGGAATCGGGTGCGATTCACCCCCGGTCCGAAGATCGAGGGTTTTAGTGTTTGAGATGGTGACTTTTAAGAAACCACTTTAGCTTATTTATTTGTTGGAGACATTGATGCATTTACCGGCAGCTCGCTTTGCTTCAATGGCAAGGAAACGATCATCTAATGCTTCTGGCAGTTTAATGCCAGCGCAAGCGATAGATAGACAGCGCGTCGTGAAGCTTTCCGACCGTTCCCTGCTAATACCGTAATAGTGAAACGCCGCATCACACAAGGCCATCCCCTCCGCGGCTCTTCCTAGGTAGTACCATCGCAGGTCATCCCCATATTTGTCGTTCAGTACCACCCTTGCGAGAGCTTCCCATTGTCCGCTCTCGTACAGGTCTTTGGTCAGCTGAGTGTTCTCCCCGGCCGCTGCTGCTGCGGCAAAGCCGGTCGTCCAGCCAGGAATTATCAGTTCTGCTTGACCCTTAGCAAAACCCCCCAAGTCTTCCGGAAGGGATAGTTCCCCGCTCTGGTAGGCGGCCTCTCGATCGGCAATCTCCTCGGCGGTCAACTTGCTACTGTCGGGCGTGTTGACCTGCATGCATGGCGCCGACCGGCCACCGGTGTTCCCCATGCCACCGATGCCCTCCCAGCATTCGCGGTCCACGAACTCGGCGTTGGTCATCACACCACGTTCGTCAAAGGTGGCGATCAAGCGGTGATAGTCCATCTTCTCGCCGCCGGCTCCGGCAGCCCCACCCCCGGCAAAAATCACGAATAAAAGGCCGCCTTCACTGTAAACGGAACCGTAGGCCAGCCAGGACTCATTGGGGCCAACGCCATCCGGTTCCCCGAGCAGCATCAGCACCTCTTCGCGGGTGCTGATGCCAGGCACCAGCTGGTCGGCCACCTCGGAGTTAAGGTTTTCCCGTGACGAGGCAGTATATCCTGCCGGTAGCGGCACAGGGCAACCTGAGAGAAACAGGGAAACAGCGAGAATTGTGCTCGTGCCAAGAGTTTTGCGGGACCAGTTTCTGGCCATCTCAGGGAGCTTTCATCTGAACGAGGGAATGCCTACTGAGGATGCCCTGGTCATCGAAGACCATGATCAGGCTTGTTCTGACACCCTCAAAGCCAGATGCCTTGCCGATGACAAAGTCGCCACCTTCATCCCGACCGAGGCGAAAAGAGAGAATTCGTCCTCCCTCATATAAGCCCGCGGGCTCACCGAGGCTCAGATATGCTTGCTCGCGTGTCGTCTTGCCGTCCTCGATAAAACCTAGCAGGTCAGCGCGGCCCACCGTTGGTGGCATGCAGGCAGTGACCAAAGTCACGAGGAAGAACAGAACCAGATCTGCTGCGAGACGACTATTGCGAAAGAAACTCATAGCTACCGTCCTTGATCAGCAAATTGCAGGTTTAGCCACCGCGTCAACAACCCGTGCATCCTTCACCCAGCGCCAACTAACGCGGCTTCCCTGAGAGAAATGTGTATCACTCGCCAAGCATTTTGCAAGCTGCCTCAGATAGGCTAGTTCGAGTCGTATCTATCCGTCGGCCCGCCCCGTAAATGCCCCAGGGCTCCCTCCAAAGACCGGAGCAGGGGTAGTCAAGAAAGCTGCTGATAGGGATATTCAGAACGGTATCACAGAAAAGACCGTCCGGACCAGACGAGGACCGGAGAGGGAAAACACAAAGACCACCTCGATTGAGACGGCCTTGCTATAGATGGTCTGGGCGAGAGGATTTGATCCTCCGGCCCCCTGATCCAGAAGCAGGTGCGCAACTAGGCTGAGCGATGATCATCCATATTTCTTAAATTTCACCTTTTACGAAACAGATTTTGGTCGTATCCAAGATTCTTAAAAGTCCTGCAATCTGAGAAAATGGCCTACCCCTTTAATCCGTGCTATCAGTCGTGACGTGTAAGACTATGGTTTTGACTGGACTACAGCAATCGCCAATCGGGCACTGTAAGAAATTTTACAAGATGTGGCGTTGACTCATCTTGTCAGTTTTCATGGGAATTGTTAGATCCTTCAACTTGGTTCGGGCACGGCACTGACCCACCTACAGCGACTGGGAATATGGCACCATAACCATTTTCTCTTTTAAAATGAATGTGAGTAGCGTCATTGCTCTTGAATGTTATTCGATCAAAACCGTCACAGGTTGGGAGCATAAGTGGAAGCATTACGATGTATGCGGGGATGACACCACACCATATTTTTCGGTTGTACACAAATGTAACTTCATCTCCAGACAAAATTATGGTTTCGTCTGGTTCACCCCACACCTGTTTGAAAACATCTTTGGGTGGCAAATAATTCTTCTCTATGGATTCTTCTTCTCCAGCAGCCTTTTTCTTGTAGATTGGTCCCCACTTGTCTTTTTCATAAATGTAGTTATTTAAAGGGACATCGGCGCTGCACTCGGTAGGAGTTACGACACCAACACCGATGCAGCCTGATGTTAATGATGAGAACAAAATGGCAGCAATAAGACATAAACCTAATTTGCCCATCATTGCCCTCTTCCTATTGGTTATGTGACATGCTCTCTAATCTGGCAGGTGCCACCCCTGACATCCAAAGGTGGCCTGTGTTCTCTTATATGCCTCCGCCTCTTCAGCATGTAAGTCCAACCCCAAAAACCATCACTATCTTCATTTACATATATATCGCTCACCATGAGATTTGCAAATTCCGACAAATCCAGCAGGTAGCAGCACACGTCTTATTAATGGTCCTGCATTGTTCTGGGAGACCCAGATTGACCGAAATGCGAAATTCTTACAAACCCTGACAGTTAGGAACCCCTGTTCGCTTCTTTAACCTGTAGGCCTCAAAGCACACCCTATGGCCGAGGCCAGTAGTCTGCTAAGAATACCACCGCACCCTTCCCAACCTAAAAATGTTTCAACCATGCTGCGCTGCTGCATGAAATGGCGGCGGCGACCGGTGGCCTATATCCTTCGATTATGACAAGACCTGACTATTGCAGAACAGATTCAATGCCGGGCACTTCAAATCAAACGGCCACCATATTATCACTGGTGGCCGTCGCTGTTTAACACCATCCTTCAAAAGGCCCGTCAACGAGATGAGATTAAGGGAACCGTGGGAGATCAGTGGTCACCTTTGATGTATTTTTTGAGCTGCTTGATAACAAAATCCTTCTCATCGAGAGAAGCTTTAACCAGGTCCCCGATCGAGGCCAGGCCGACCATTTTTTCATTCTCCATCACGGGCAAATGCCGGCAACGCTTGTCGGTCATAATGGCCATGGCTTCATCAACGGAGATCTGGGGCGTGACATAGCAGATTTCCTCCGTCATAACCTGACGGATGATAGCCTTTTGCGAACAACGGCCGCCGAGATCAACTTTACGGACATGATCACGCTCGGTGAAAAGGCCAACCACCCGGCCCTGGTCCATCACTACGAGAGCGCCGACATTCTTTTCTGCCATCAGCACCAGTGCGTCATAAACCTTGGTTTCCGGGCTCACACTCCAGACATCGCTTCCTTTAAGTTTCAAGATCTGAGCAATAGATTTCGACATACCTGCCTCTTAAAGTTTTAGTGGTAATGAATAATTTAGTTATTCTAGCAAAAACTCCGCCAGAACAAAAGCATGTATATCACCGCAGAGCAGACATATTGAAAGTTAAACCGAACAAATTCTTTGGCGTTCAAGCTGCAGATGCAGGTTCCCTATCAAAAAATGATCTTCCAGCATGATCTCGAGCTCGGCCAGAGCGATCTCATCAATGCCAAGAAATTGCGCTTCGCCGGATGTCGGCAAAACAAGATCCGGCTGTTTCGTCAGCCCCAAGCCCAGCTTTCGGCAGCCCATATTCGCCAATTTGACCAGGGTGACAATAATATTCTGCCTGTCCAGCGCTTCGTCGTGGTGGTTGGCAACCACCTCTTTGTAGAGTTCCGGCAGATTCCATTCTTCGAAAAGTCGCAGCCCCTGTTCAACATGCATGCTGGCAAGAACTTCCTGAATCAATTGCCCGGGAAAGATCATGCCGGGCTCATCACAACGGCGGATTTCCTCCAGGGCCGCCAAAAGGAACTGTTTGCCGATATCATGCAGCAACCCGGCCAGATAAGCCTGGTCCGCTAGCCCCTGGTAGCCACAGCGATACGCCAGCCATTGTGACCCCAGGGCGCAACCCCGCGCATGTTGCCAGAGGCAAGGCATGTAGAGTGGCAACAGTTCTCCCTGCAGAGGGCCCACGCACTCCAGGCAGGCCAGTTTTATCCTCTGCGCAGCCTCAATGTACCCAAGACGGGTCACTGCTTCTTCGATCGAAAGCGTTTTTTGCAGGCCCGCGAAGAATGATGAATTGGCAGCCCGGAACAGAACACAGAGCAAGGCAGGGTCGTGACTTACCAGTGACCAGACTCGTTGTTCCACGGAGTCTTCAACTGCAAGGCTGACCAGGATCTTTCGGGCGAGGTCGGGTTGAACGGGCAGACGCACGCGATCGGCATCGACCATTTCACCAATAATTTCCGCGAGTGATTTTTTTACCAACGCTATGTTCCCAACAGACGACGCAATTCGTGCAGCGGGCGAGGGGTTGCTGTCCGGGGCAGACGTCGCATGACTTCAGGCAGAGAGATCCTGCCACGAGCCGCCTTGGCGATGCCATCCTCCAGCAGGGTAATCAAACCGGAGCTTTCAATACTGATGCGGCGGATTTCCTGCACTGTCTTACGAGCCAGGACAGCTTCCTTGACATCGTCATTCAGGGTCAGCAGTTCAAAGACGCCGACCCGGCCTTTGTAACCGGTAAACCTGCAGGCCGAGCAACCCCGCCCGATCTGCAGGTCGGCGCCAGCCAGGTCGCCGTGGGTGTAGCCGAGCCGGCGGTATTCATCCGGGGTCGGCGTATAGAGGGTCGTGCAGTGAGGGCATACCCGGCGCAGCAGACGCTGCGCCAGCAGACAGGTAATCGTCGAGGCGATCAAAAAAGCTTCGATTCCCATGGTCAGAAGACGCAATATGCCGCCGACCGTGTCCTCGGTATGAAAAGTTGTCAGCACCTTGTGTCCGGTCAACGCCGCCTGAATCGCCGTCTCCGCAGAGAAGGTGTCCCGAACTTCACCCAGGACAATGATGTCCGGATCCTGGCGGACGATATGGCGCAGGGTTTCGGTAAAGGTCACGCCGATTTTTGGATTGATTGAACATTGGGTAATACCGTCAATAACATATTCCACCGGTTCCTCGGCAGTGATGATGCTTGATTCGAGCTGGTTGAGATGATTGACGCAACTGTAAAGAGTCGTGGTCTTCCCCGCTCCGGTCGGTCCGGTCACGACAATAATGCCGCTCGGCGAAGCAAGAGCGTCATCCCGGAACTTCTGCAACATGCGCGGCGCAAGACCGATATCATCTATATCGAGCAGCTCGCCTTTTTTATTCATCAATCGCAAAACAATTTTTTCACCATGCACGGTGATGTAAAACGAGACGCGCAGGTCAAGAGGCCTGCCGGTGGCGGCGCTCTCATAGAGGATACGGCCATCCTGATGACGACGGCGCTCGGCGATATCGGCCTCCGCCAGAACTTTCAAACGCGTGGTCACCGGCGCGGCAAGGTCCAGGCTGATCTCCTTGTGCACACCAAGCACCCCGTCGCGCCGGAAGCGGATTCGCAGACGATCCTTCATTGGTTCAATATGAATGTCACTGGCTCCTTGCTCCATGGCCTCATCAAAGAGACTGTTGACGATGCCGATGATGGTCGAATCATCGGCGGCTTTCACCGCTCCGCGTCGGGCTCCCCGACGATAGAGCTCAACAACTTCCCGGATCGCCTGGCGCGGGCCGATCGCAGGAATGATCATCCTCCCGAAGACCCTGTCGGCGGCTTCGTAATCTTCGAGATCAAGGGGGTCTGCAAAAGCAATGATGACCCGACCGTTATCCCTCGCCACCGGCACAAAGGAATGCTGAGAAAACATCTTGGCCGGCACCTGGGCAAGCAGCTCACGATCGATATGGGCGAAAATCGGTTCAACGAAAGGGTAGCCGAGCTTTGAAGCAAGAACCTCCATCAGCTGGTGCTCATCGATAAAACCGTATTCGATCAGGATATCGCCGAGCTTTTGATGCCTGTTTTCTGCCTGAATGGCCAGAGCGGCAGCCAGTTCGCCCTGGCAGATGTGCCCCAGTTCAACCAACAGGTCACCGATGCGAATATGCAAGCGCTGTTGTTTGAGGACCTGGTTGAGCTGCTGATTTTTCAACAGGGACAACTCTTTTAAAATTTCAACCAGGGATCGTTCAGAGACCAACTTGGCCTTGATCCGCCCGGCATAGACCAATTGTGCTTCGGTTATCAGCCCCTGTTTAACCAGCAATCGGGCGACAGTCTCGCCGCTGGATTCCGGGGACATTTTGCAGGCATGAGGGTTCTGTACTGTTTGCGGGGAGAGAGACGGGCGAGCTTCGGGCATGGCATCATTCCATTTCATTACATAACATAGGATCATTCAAATAAGGTTTAAGAGTAGCATATATCCTTCCATGTGCAAAAAGTCTTAAGAGAAAAGGAGCCGCAGAGCAAAGATCAATACGGTGACAATGACAAAACGCTTGATCCAGTCGTGGCCCTTTGTCACGGCAAGGTGGGATGCAAACCAGCCGCCCACGGAATTGCCTGCCGCAAGAGCAAACCCCAGAACATAGTCGACCTGGTCGTTCACCACAAAAACCCCCAGGGCCACCACGGTAAAAGCAAAGATCACCAGAACCTTGACGGCGTTGATGCGCACCAGGTCAAGACCGTGGACCAGCAGGCCGGCGATAATCAGGAAACCGACACCGGCCTGGACGAAACCACCATACACACCGACGGCAAAGAAGCTGACGATCAGCACCATAAATCGCAACGGTGTCATCGGCGTTTCCGGACGTTGCAAGCGTTTCATCGGATCGAAGACCATGAAGAGCAAAACAGCGACCATGATCAGGGCAAGCAGGCGGCGGAACAACATTTCGTCGACGTTAATCGCCAGATTGGCACCGAAGTAGCTGCCGATCAGGGCCGGGGGAGCACAAATCAGGGCGAGGCCGACAGGGAATACTTTCTGCCGTTTGAAGCCGGCAATTGCGAAGATGTTCTGGCAAAAGATAGCAATACGGTTGGTGCCGTTGGCGGTCGCTGCCGGCAGTCCGAAAAAAATCAGCAAAGGCAGCGTCAGCAGGGACCCTCCGCCCGCCAGGACATTGAGGAAACCGGCGATCACACCGACCAGGATCAATGCCGGAATCTGCCAGAGATAGGGATCCATCAGAGCATCTTCTCCTGCAGGAGTTCACGAATCACCTCTCCGGCCATGGTCAGCCCGAACAGAGGGGGGATCACCGAGGAACTGCCAAGCGGGGCGCGCCTGGACTGGTAATTCACGGCCTCTGCCGTGAGGTGGTCGCGACGTCCATCAGACAGGGGTCGAAATTCCTCTGTCGAGTACACCGTTTTGACGCCACCATGAATCCCGCGCCGCCGCAATTCCCGACGTAAAATTCGCGCCAGACGGCACTTGTTCGTATCGGCCAGATCGGCGACCAGAATGCGGGTAGGGTCGAGTTTGTTGGCGGCCCCCATGGAAGAGATGATCGGCAGCTGCCCGACTACGCACGTTTCAATCAGGTGAAGTTTGGCTGTAATGTTGTCGATGCAGTCGAGAACATAGTCGTAACCACGCTGCAGCAATTCCGCCGAGTTCTCGTGGCTGTAAAAGACTTGTAAGGGTTCGACCAGAACGTCGGGATTGATCGTCCGGCAGCGCTCTGCCATGACCAGGGCTTTAGGCCGGCCGATGGTGCCGTCGTGGGCATGGAGTTGCCGGTTGCAATTGGTGATATCGACCCGATCGAAATCGATCAGCGTCAGACGCCCGATGCCGCCACGCACCAACGCTTCGACTGCATAACTACCGACGCCACCCAAACCGAACACAGCCACCGAAGCCTGCTTCAGGCGCGCTGTCCCAGCCTCTCCGACCAGGAGTTTGAGCCGGTCAAACCGATCAGGATTCCTCACGATGGCTCCCTTCCAGGATACTGCCAGAAGCGATTTGCGATGGCAATCTCAGAATGCGACAGGCGTTGGCGGAAGTCAATCGCGCGGTTTCTTCCAGGCTCCAGCCGCGCAGGTCGGCAACCCGCCTGGCAATCAGTTCGAGATATGCCGGCCGGTTCGGTTGGCCGCGATGCGGTTCGGGTGTCATGTCGGGAGCGTCAGTCTCGAGCACCAGGGCTTCAGCGGGAATCTCTCGAACCACCTGTGGAAGTCTCCGGGCTGTCGGGAAGGTCACGACGCCGCCGACGCCAAGCACAAAACCCATGTCGATAATTCTACAAGCTGTTTCAAGGCTGCCGGAATAGGCATGAAAGATACCGCCAACCCGACCGGCGGCTTCCTTCTGCAAAATCTCAAGGATACGTTCGGTACCCTGCCGCGCATGGATCAACAAAGGTTTGTCCGTCTCCAACGCCAGGCGAACCATCTGAATGAAGACTTCCTCCTGAACCTGCCAGGGGCTCGCGGCCTGACGATCGAGGCCGACCTCGCCCAGGGCGATAACTTTGGGTTGCTCCATAAGGAGACGCAACTCCTCAAGGTGCGACTTTTGACACCGACCGGACTCCTGCGGATGAATGCCCGGGGCAGCGTAAACCCCCGCATGCCTGCCAGCGATCGCCATCAGTCCGGGCCATTTCTCGCGAGATGTCCCCGGAACGATCCAGGCAGTAACTCCGCAGGTTCTTGCCTCCTCAAGCAGGGGGCCGGGACTGCTCATCAGGTCCAGGTGAATATGGGTGTCAATATAGCTTGTCATGATCTGCAAAGCGTACCACAGCATCCTGTGCGCAACCAAATTTGCCTTGCCGCTTTTCGCCCGGCTATGATAATCGTTAGGTTCTCATCTGGTCCGCTTATTATGGGATTAATTTCAGGAGCCCCCATATGCAGAGCGCTGCACAAAGCAGCTCAACTTATCTTCGCAGGTTGTCCCTGTGTACGATTGGTGCCGGACTGCTGATCGGCAGTACCTTCCCTTTCATTTCTACCCTTATTCTCGGCGATGCTGCGTTGACGCCAATGTTCTTTTTTACCTGCCTGCTGGTCGGTTTGTGTCTCGGCGCAGCGACTTTCCGGCTTATTCGGCAAACTCTTAAAAAACATCTTGAACAGCAACTGCAGATCCTGAACGAGCTCTTTGGCGAGCAGCACCGTACGCCTGACGGGCAGACCCTGGAGGAACTTTTTTCGGCCCTCAACAGTACGGTCAGCAAAGTTCACAAGCTGTCGAACGGACTCCAGGATACGGTGGATGAATTCGTCCCCCATTATAAGGCTCTGGCCGACGCCAGCCACGGCCTTTCAACTCGCGCGGAAGACGGCTTGCAAGCAGCACAAAGGGCCAGAACCGACGTCGATGGCATGTACCATAAGCAACAGACCGTGATTGGTCAGATTGAAAATCTGACCAACAGCTCTCAAGATGAAGCGGCTCTGTCCAGGGAGCTTTCTGCCTCCCTCGAGGAAATGGCTAGCGCCCTGGAACATTCCACCCAAAAATTTCTGGAAACAACCCACAATGTGGACGAAATGGTCAGCGCCATCCAGAACGCGACCAGCCAGGCGGAGAAGATGGCGCATATCACTGAAGATACGGCTCGCGACCTGGACCAGATTGGTGAAGCTCTCGACCGTCTTCGCGCCGGCGTTACCCGCAATGCCGACAGCTCGGCTGCCGTCAAGCAGGATGCCGAGCAGGGCGTCAAGATCGTACAATCCTTTACCCTGGAAATGGACCTCATCGACAAAGAAAGCCAGAAGGCGATCACGGCCATGCAGCGCTTGAGTCGTCAGACGGCTGAAGTTACCAAGATCATTGAAGTGATCAAGGACCTGGTGTCCGACACGGAGCTGCTTGCCTTCAACGCCGCCATTATTGCCGCCAAAGCCGGAGCGGAAGGTCGTGGCTTCTCGGTGGTCGCCGAAGAGATTCGGGATCTGGCTGACCGCACCGCGACCAGCGCCGATGAAATCGAATCGATTATCAAGTCGATCGGCAAAGACACGGAGCAGGTGAATACCTCTGTTGAATCGACCGGACACTTCATCGGACGCGGCAAGGAGCTTTCACATTCAACGGAAGATGCTTTGAGCAAGATCGTTGACAGCTCCAGTCACGCTGCCGCAGATTCGCATAAATTGTCGAAGCAGACCGCTGAGCAGAGCTTGCGGGCTCGCAGCCTGATTGAGCAGGCGGGCAACAGCCTGCGTTCTGTCCGGGCGATTGTCGAGACCATGGAGCAACAGAATATCGCAATCAGCCGTATCGATTCGGGGGTCGACGAGATGAAGGCCGCCGCCGACCAGATTGCCCGTAGCTTCGATGAACAGGTCAAGGCCAACCACGAGTTTGACCGCAGCCTGATGGCCCGTGAAGAACAGATTCAGGCGATTTTTGATGCGACCCAATATCAAATGGAAGCGGTTGAAAATATTTTCTCACACTTTGGCCGCTCTGAAGAGCGCTTGAGCGGGAACGCAGAAAGGTCCCGTATCATCATCGACAAAATCAAGGCGCTGGAAACCCTGACAAACCAGCTGCGTGAACTGGTCCGGGGCTTTCAAGGCCAACCAACGGAACCCTCAGAACCATCTCAACAATCTTGACCCCTTCCCCTGCTCTCGCGGCCACGGGCCAGAAGGTTCCCTGGCTCA
This sequence comes from uncultured delta proteobacterium, assembly GCA_963847735.1. Classification (GTDB taxonomy): domain Bacteria; phylum Desulfobacterota; class Desulfuromonadia; order Desulfuromonadales; family BM103; genus CAWKAV01. The sequence goes on from CAWKAV010000005.1 coordinate 128,679, forward strand.
TCCTTCCTTGACACCGAGTTTGCGCAAAAAAGTGATCATCGGACACCAGTTCGTAAAAGCGCTCTGGAACAGGTTCAACCCGACAAAAGCCGTAAAGAAAAGCCAGTAGGGAGAATGCAACTGGGAGAGTACAACGCTGAGCATCACAAAAAAGCCTGCGATCATGCGCAGATAACGATTGACGGTCATAACTGGAATCTCCTTGCGTGGGTTTCCGGGTCACGGCCATAAATCAGCCAGTAGACTACGGGGATAACAATCAGGGTGAACGTGGTTGAGGCGAAAACACCGAAAATGATCGACCAGGCGAGGCCGGAGAAGATCGGGTCGAGGGTGATGATCCAGTTGCCGAGCAGGGCCGCCCCGGCAGTCAACAGAATCGGGCGCAGACGGACAGCACCGCTCTCCACCAGCGCATCGCGTAAGGGCACACCGCGTTTCAGGGCATGGTGGATGAAATCGATCAGGATGATCGAGTTGCGCACGACGATGCCGGACAGGGCGATCATGCCGATCATGGCGGTCGCGGTGAAGAAGATGGGCGTGTCGTAACCACCTACCGGGTGGTCGAGCAGCAGGTTGAGCAGCCAGAAGCCTGGCATGATGCCGATCATGGTCAGCGGGATGGCGCCCATGATAATCAGCGGCATGGTATAGGAACCGGTTTCCAGGATCAGCAGGATGTAGATCAGCACCATGGCTGCGCCGAAAGCGAGCCCCAGATCGCGGAAGACATCAATGGTGATGTTCCACTCCCCTTCGCCGCTCCAGACCACCCGCGTCCCCTCCGGCACCGGGTTGTCGTCAAAGTGCCCGCCAATATTCAAAATCGCATTGACCGGGCTGCGCCCCGCCATCTCTCCGAACACGTAAACCACCCGCTCGAGGTTCTTGTGATAAATGGTCGGCTCCAGGGTCTCAGCCTGGAATTCACCCAGTTCGCCAAGCGGCACCAGGGCGCCGGCAGCCCCGCGCATCTGCAGGTTGGCCAGGGCATCCAGCGATGAGCGGTCGACACGATCCATGCGCAATTCGATATGCAGGGGGTGTCGTTCGGTTGGTATGTGCAATGTACCGACCTGCTCACCGCTCAAAGCCAGTCGGAGGGTTCTGGCGATCTCGTCCACTGTAATCCCGGCCAACGCCACTTTGCTGCGATCAGCGACAAAACGGTAGCGCGTCTGCGCATACTCGACCGTATCATCGACATCGACCACCTTGTCCTCGGCAGCCATGCGCTCGGCAATCAGTCCGGCCGTGGCAATCTGCTGTGTATAGGGGGTTCCGGGATCGCCGTAGACCTCGCCAACCAGGGTCGCGATGACCGGCGGCCCCGGCGGAGCTTCGACGATTTTCAATCGCGCCCCGTGCGCCACAGCAATCCGCGTCAGGTCGTCCCGCAGACGCAGGGTGATATCGTGACTCTGCTGAGAACGTTTGCTCTTCTCCGCCAGGTTGATACGCAGATCAGCGAGGTTGGGGGCCTGGCGCATGTAGTAGTGACGGACCATGCCGTTGAAATCCATGGCGCTGGCCGTACCGACATAGGAGGACAGATCCGTGATCTCATTGACGGTCACCAGGTAATCCTCAAGAGCCCGCACCGCCCGGTCGGTCTCTTCAAGCGTGCTTCCTTCCGGAAGATCAACCACCAGCTGGAATTCGTTTTTGTTATCGAACGGCAGCATCTTCATCGGCACCAGCCCCAGCACCGGCATCGCCATCGAAGCGAGCAGGAGGACCAGCACCCCGCCGACCAGCAGCCAGGCCTTGCGGCGACTGGCCAGGAACGGGTCAAGCAGTTTTCGGTAAATCTTGTAGGTGCGGCTTGTTTCGAGGACAAACTCCCCGTGGCCACCCTTGCCGTATTGCCCCTTGAGGACATGGTAACTCATCCAGGGGGTGATGGTAAAAGAGACCAGCAGCGACATGACCATGGCCAGCGGCAGGTTGATCGCCATCGGCCGCATGTAGGGGCCCATCATGCCGGTGATAAACAACATCGGCAAAAAGGACAGGATGACAGCCATGGTGGCCAGGATCACCGGCGGACGGACCTCGTCGACCGCGCTCAAAACAGCGTCGCGCGGCGGCTCCTTCTTCATCCGGAAATGTCGGTAGATGTTCTCGACATCAACGATCGGATCATCGACCAGCAAACCCAGGGCCAGGACCAGGGCGAACAGGGTGACCCGGTTGATCGTGTAGCCGAACATGTAGTTCACCAGCAGGGTCAGGGCATAGATGATCGGGATCGAGACCGCCACCACCAGCGCCTCGCGCCAGCCAAGGGCGAACAGGACCAGCGCCAGCACGGTAACCACGGCGATCATCAGGTGCATCATCAGTTCGTTGACCTTGTGGTTGGCGGTTTCGCCGTAATTGCGGGTCACGCGGACCTGGATCTCGGGCGGGATCACCACACCCCTGAGGCTGTCTATCGCCGCAATAACATCTTCGGCTACCACCACCGCGTTGGTGCCCCGCTGTTTGGCCACGGCAACATTTACGGCATTATAGCCGTCCACCGCTGTCCCGGCGACATCGCCGGCAGCCGGTCCAAAACGCAGGCGCGTATAGCTGGAGATTTCGGCAGAGGCATCGGCAATGCTGGCGACATCGCGCAGGAAAACCGGCCGGTCACCATGCACACCGACCACCAGGCTGGCGACCTCGTCCGCTGATGCGAAGAAACTACCGCCCTGAACCAGCAGCTCGGTATTGTTCTGCTGAAAGCTGCCGGCGGGAATCTCAATGTTGGCTCCGGCCAGGGCACGCCGCACGCTCAGCAGGTCGAGATTGCGCGCCGCCGCTGCCGCGGGATCGAAGTTCACGCGCAGCATTCTCGGTTGTCCACCGATGATCGTCGTCACCGACGTGTTCTTGACCGCCTGCAACCGGTCGACGACTTCTTCGGCGACCCGGCGCAGCTCATGGGTGGAGGCCTGATCGGAATAGAGGGAAAGGTTGATAATCGGCACATCATCAACTTCCACCGGTTTGATCACCCAGCCGGAAACTCCAGGGGGCACGATGTCGCTATGCGTAGTGATTTTATTGTGCAGCTTGACCAGTGACTGGATGCGATCCTCGCCAACGTAAAAGCGGGCCGTGACGATCGCCAGGCCGGGGCTGGACATGGAATAGACGTACTCGACGCCATCGACCTGCCAGAGCAGCTTTTCCAGACGGGTTGCGACCTGCTTCTCGACTTCGGCGGCACTGGCCCCGGGCATGTGTACGTAGACGTCGGCAAGCGGCACCACGATCTGCGGCTCTTCTTCGCGCGGGGTCAGAATCAGCGCAGCAACTCCGGCAATCAACGAGAGGAGGATCAGGATGGTCGCCAGGTTGCCTTCGAGGAAATGGGCGACGATGCGGGTAGGCAGCGAGTGTTTCTGTGCGCTCATCGACTGCGCTCCAGGCGAGCGCCGTGATGAACCCTGGCCAGGTCCGCAGCGATAATCTCATCTCCTGTATCCAGTCCGGAAATGATCTCGACCTGATCAGCATGCACGGCGCCGGTTCGCACCAGCCGGTAATGCAGGATATTGTCTTCAACCACGTAGACCCCTGTCAATTGTCCCCGCGTGACAACCGCTGCCGAGGGCACCATAAGGGTCATCATGCCGGAGTCATCGGCCATGAACACCCTGGCAAAGAGCCCGCTTTGCAAAGCAGGGTTTTCCGACAGGGTCAGCCACGCCGTGATGGTCCGCGAGCCGGGGTCGGCAGTCGGCAGAAGCTCTGTCAAACGGCCGCTCAACTCCTTGTTCAGGGTCGGGACTTCGACCCGGAAACTGTCACCGAGCCGGTACCTGGCGACCATGCTCTCAGGGAGCGCAACCCGAACCTGCCACGGGCCACTGCGATCGAGATGGAACAACGGCGTGCCAGGCAGAACCGTACTGCCGGCATCGATCAGGATTTCAGCGACCGTGGCGGCGTATGGAGCCTTGACGGTTGCCTGGTCTGCCATAGTCCGGGCCGCGTCGCGTTGCGCCCGGCTGACTGTCAGAGCGGCTCTGGCCGCACCCAGTCGCTGTGCGGCAGTATCACGGTCGGCCTGAACCTTGTCAAATTCATGGGGGGTGACAGCCCGGACTTCTCGCAACTCAAGAAAGCGCGCATAAGTCGCTTCCGCCAGGGACTGATACGCTGCGGCCTCATCCAGGTGACGTTCCGCTGCCGTCACCATGCCCTCTGCCGAGCTCAATTCACTGGTCACCGTTTCCCCTGACAAAATAAGCAGGGCGTGTCCAGCCTCTACAACCTGCCCTTTGCTGACCAGCAGGCGTGCCACCTGTCCGGAAACCCTCGCCGTCAGTAGCCCACGGTCGGCGCTCTCGATGGTGCCGGGCAGAGCGTAACGGGCCGGAACCGCAGACGGCTCAACGATCGTGGTCGTCAATCCGCTCACTCCAACGGGTTCCGCAGCATTCTGGCCCGGTTCGATACGCTCTTCACAAGCGGTAAGAATCAGCAGTGCAACTAGAAGTAGAAAAGATCTGGTCATGGGCGAGTCTCGCTTTCGGGCAGCAGGGCCTGCAACAAGCTTCCCTGCGCATAATGGACACTGGCTTGCGCACTGAGCAGACCGGTTTCTGCGGCCGCCAGTTCACTGCGGACGCGGGCCAGCTCGGTCTGTGCAGAGAGCAGATCAGACAGAGAAGACAATCCGGCGGCATAGCGAGGGGAGATGAGGTTACGACCGGCTTCGGCCGCCGCCAGGGAACTGCGTGCCAGTTCCAGCTGCGCAACCGCCTCTGCGGCCTGCTGCAGAGCTTCGGCAACAGCAAAGTTGGCCTGACGATTTTCTTCCCGGCGCTGGTACTCAAGAGCGCTATGCCTGGCTCGGGCTGCGGCCAAAGCGCTCGAACGTTCACCGGCATCGAACAGCAGCCACTCCATTCCCACCGTCACGCTCCAGGCATCGGCGTCTTCGGAAAAGGACAGATCCCGCTCATGCCTGAAATACGAAGCCTGCAAACCGACACGAGGCAGGTAGGCAGCTTTCTTTTGACGGGCGACCAGGTCGGCGCCGGCCACGGAATTGGCCAGGGCGGCGAGGTCGCCACGCTGCAGCGAGGCACCCGCCTCAGGTAGTGGCAGCCCATCGATCAGGGCAGGCCCGGCAATATCGACCTCGCCATCGACCCTGCCGATCGTCAGGGCCAATCGCCGCTGTGCGCTGAGCAGGGTATTCCTGGCCATCAGCAGTTGTCGACCGGCGTCATTTTGCAAGACTTCGCTGCGCAGTGTATCGGCCCGCAAGCCGATCCCCGACTTCTCACGCTCGCGGGCCACGGCAACCAGTTCTTCGGTTTCCTTGAGGGATTGCTCGGCCCATTCCAGATGCGCGTGACCGTGCTGCACGGCGAGAAAGGACTGTAGTGTGGCCAGGGCGGCTTCTTCCCGGCGACGCTCATGCAGAGATTTGGCAGACGACCAGTTGAGTTTTGCGCGCTTCTGGTCAAACATCAGGTCGGGCTCGAAGAGCGGCTGGCTGAGGGTCAACCGGGTCTCAAAGTCACTGCGCGCAGGGGGATCATTGTAATCACGGGCATCCTGACTCAGCTCGAATCGCTCCTGGTTCAGATCGATAAAGAGACTGCCCCCCGGTTCGTCGGTACGCACAAACCGCTCGCTGAGGGTCAGTCTCGGCAGATACCGGCTATTCCGTACCTGCACTTCAGCCGCGGCGGCAGCCACAGTGGCAGAGCTGGCCTGCACCATGGGTCGCTCACGCAGGGCCGCGGAGAGCGCCTCGGCGAGAGTCACCTGCTCGACCGCCCAGGCAGAGACCGCAGTCACAAGCAACTGGGCAACAAGGATCAAATGGATTGTAACTTTTTTCATATTCATAGCATAAATATAAATATATGAATGTATAAATGCAAGTGATTGTTTCACGTTAATATTTTTACACATTAAACATTTACCATGCTTTGGCAAAAAGGTAAGATGCCTCAGCTTCTTTTTCAATCCTGGTAACAGGAGTCAGAGCTTCGGGATAGACATGGATTTTTAAAACAGGCCGGCTTCTGCTCTTGCAGGGCAACAAATCGAAGAGACCAATGAACTTTTCTGCCCATGATCTGAAACAACTCAAAGCCCTCAACATTGAGCCTGCAAAAGCCGCCCGCCAGCTTGCATGGCTGCGTTCCGGCCAGCTCGATACCAAGCTTGAACGTCCCTGCACCACCGGTGACGGCATCGTGCAGATCCACCCCGGGGCTCACCCCCACCTGAAGAAAACTTTTACCGCCGCCCTCGGCAAGGGAAGATTGTGCCGCTTTATCCCTGCCTCGGGTGCCGCCTCGCGCATGTTCAGCCCGCTCCAGGTTGACGCCGAAAGCCTGGAGGCGAGTCGATCAACCCAGCCGGACGCCCAGGCTTCACCTGCAGAAACCGGTCTGCGTCGCTTTCTTGACAAATTGGCCTGCTTCGCCTTTTACCCCGACCTTAGGAGCACCATGGCCGAAGACGGTCACGACCTGCAGCAGGCTGTCGCCAACCGCGACCTGGCTCTGATCATCCGTTACCTGCTGGAACCATGCGGGCTCTGTTACTCGCTCCTACCCAAAGGCCTGCTGGCTTTTCATACGGCCGTTGATGGTGCACGCACACCGTTTGTCGAGCACCTTGCCGAAGCCGCCCTTCTTAATGGTCTGGACGGTACAGTCTCGCTGCACTTCACCGTCTCTGCAGAACATCTGGCCCTTTTCAAAGCCCAGCATGGCGCCTGGCGCGACACACTTGAAAAAACTTACGGCTGCCATTACGAGGTTACTTACTCGACTCAGAAACCATCAACAGACACTCTTTCCCTGGATGCAGGCGGGCAACCTCTGCGTGATTCCGGGGACAACCTTTTGTTGCGTCCCGGCGGACACGGGGCCCTGATCGACAATCTTAATGATCTGGCCGGCGATATTATCCTGATACGCAACATCGACAACGTGGTTCCCGATGCCGGCAAAACAGCCAACCTCTGCTGGACCAAATTGCTCACTGGTTATCTTCTTGATCTCCAGCAGGAGCTGCACGCTTTGCTCAAGGCCTTGCATGGCCAACCGGAAGACCCGCAGGTTCACGAGCGGGCAATCGATTTTCTTGCCGATCGTCTGCACGTCGAAGTTTCCCTGGCGGTGGACGGCAGCACCCTGATTGAGCAGCTCGACCGGCCCTTGCGTGTCTGCGGTATGGTCCTCAACAGCGGCGAACCCGGCGGTGGCCCCTTCTGGGTGCGCGATGCCGGCGGCCGCTTATCGCGACAGATTGTTGAAGGGGCTCAGATCGACAAGAGCAACCCTGACCAGGCTGACATCCTGGCCCGCGCGACTCACTTCAATCCGGTTGATATGGTTTGCGGTGTCAGCGACTGGCGTGGCCGGCCTTACGATTTGAGTCGTTTTATCGACCATGATGCGTTCATCATCACGTCCAGGATGCAGGACGGCCAAAACATCAGGGTTCTGGAGTTGCCGGGGTTATGGAACGGGGGCATGGCAGGCTGGCATACCATCTTTGTCGAGATGCCGCTGGAAACCTTCAATCCGGTCAAGACGGTTTTTGATCTGCTTCGCCCGGCTCATCAGCTGTAAATCAGAGCAAGAGAGAAGGTTGCCTGTTATGCACATAACGCGTGGAACTGTTTATGGTGACTTGTAAGAAAAAAGCCCCACAGTCAGGAGGTAGGGACCGTGGGGCAAGTTTTTCTATTTTTAGGAGGTTATGAAGAAGGTTATCTCTGACCCGCCTGCCACAGCAAGTCTTCGATGGTTGCTAAGATAACGGGTTGTTGAAGCAAAATATACGTGGTGTCTCGTAAAGGTTGAATCGATACCGCACGAGAATGAACTGTGCAAAGACACACAAGCGGACATTCGATTAACAGCGGTCAATACGAGGGCTATTTTCGTCTCGGCAGTGGTGATTTACGAGAATAGGGGTTTAACTTATGACATAGCCCTGCGATCGGCAAAGATCGGATAATCGTTGTTTTTCTCCAGGTCTCTCAGCGTGCACTCACCGACCACAGCCCAGCCATCACACCGTTTGAATTTGACGACTCCGTCCAGCGAAAGAAAAACGTTAAAAGATTTCTTGGCCATCATGCAGACAGCGCCGTCTTTCAGCTCCACATTTACTCTTAATGGCATGGCATTGCTCTCTCAGACAACAGATTTTTTACAAACAACATCAATTGAGACATTACAAGTCTACATGACTCATCAGAAATGGCCACCCGCTATCTGGTGGCCATGACACTCCCGTTTGCTCGGCAGTGGTGACATACAAAAAATTCAAGAAAAAAACCCCACAGTCAGGAGGTAGGGACCGTGGGGCAAGTTTTTCTATTTTCAGGAGGTTTTGAAGAAGATTATCTCTGACCCGCCTGCCACAGCAAGTCTTTGATGGTTGCTAGGATAACGGGTTATTCAAGCAAAATAAACGTGGTGTTTCGTAAAACCTGAATCGATACCGCACGAAAATGAACCGTGCAAAAGCACACTGCCGAGCATCCGACTGATAGCGTTCAATATGACGACTGTTTTTGCCTCATGATTCGTGCCTTGTTGAGGTCTCTTACGGACCTTGCACTCATTTGGCTATATCTGTTTTGCAGGCAAAGAGAAACAAACCCCGGTTCCGGCACCTGGCTGGCTTTCGACAGAAATCATGCCACCATGGGCCTCGACAATCTGCCGGGCGATGCTCATGCCAAGGCCGAGGCCACTCACGGACGTATCCGAGGCATCCGCCCGGTAGAATTTATCGAAGACCCGATCAACCTGCTCCGGAGTCATGCCGATACCGGGGTCTTCAATTTTTATCTCCCATCCACCTGCACGCGGCTGGCCTTTAACAACGATCTCACTGCCCGCGGGCGAGTATTTCACGGCATTGCTCATCAGGTTTTCGAGAACCTGCGTGATGCGGTGGCGGTCGATCAACATCATCGACTTCTCTGCTTCATCCGGCAGTTCAAGCCTGAAAAAATGCCCCTGATTTTTCCCCTGGAAGAACTTGACGGTTTTAGACAAAGTCTTGCCAAGATCAGTTTCCTGCAGGTCCAAGGCTATCGGCTGACCGCTTTCGATCCGGCTGATATCCAGGAGATCATCGATAATACCGTTGAGGGCTTCCCCCCTGTCGTAGACCTCGTTCAGGAAATCCAGCTTCTGCTCTTCTGTAAAACCCCCAAAAGCTTCCGGGTCAAGCAAGAGCTCAGTGTACCCCAGTATGGCACTCAGGGGAGTGCTCAGTTCGTGGGCTGCCGCCGAGATAAACTCGCTCTTCATCCGGTCCATCTCGATCAAGGCTTGTTCTGCGACTTTTTCAGTTGTGATGTCACGGATGATGGTCAGGATACAGGGTTTGTTGTTAAGATTGAGCAGACGGGCCGAGAGGAGTCCGGTTCGAGCTTGCCCTCCCATAACCCGAAGGTCTGCCTCGAAATTATCAACTTCGCCGTGGCCTTGCAGTTGCTCCAGAAATGGTTTCCTGAGAGCCCTGTTCATCCAGAGTCCGAGTTCTTCTGAAGTATGGCCAAGCGCCTGGTGCCTTGGAATCCCGGTCGCAGCTTCAAATGCCCTGTTGACGTCAAGAATCTTACCTCCATCGACGGAGGAAAGAATGAGCGGAGCCGGATTTGTCTCAAATATTTGACGGAAGCGTTCCTCACTCTCACGCATGGCCTTTTCTGCCTGCTTTTGTTCAGAGATGTCGCGAAATTCGATGACCCGAACCTCTCGCCCCGCATACTGGACATTTTTCCCTCTTATCGCCAGGGGATATACGGAGCCGTCCTTGCGTACTCCTTCGACTTCATATTGCTGATCATAACCGCTTCGAATATTTCTCAGCACGAGGTCAAGTGAATGCGGGGCAATCAGTTTGAACCCATCCATGCCGATGAGCTCGTCGTTGGCAAAACCGGTGATGTCAGACAAGCTCCGGTTACAGTCCAGTATCAACCCCTTGTCATGAATAATAACACCGCCAAAGGATGCGTCATGGAGCGCTTTGAAGCGTTCCTCACTTTCTTTCAGCTGTCTCTGGCTGGCTTCGTATCCTTCAATTTGAGCCCGCAGCGCATATTCTGAAGCGACAAGCTTTTCATTTTGATCACGCAGGGCCTTTTCTGTTGCTTTCAACTCATGTTTAGCCCTGCTGTGTTCGGAGATGTCACGCGCGATACTGTTGAATTCGACAACATCCCCGCCTTTGTCGCGCACGGATGACACCATCCACTGCATCAGGAATGTTTTTCCAGACGAGTGAAGTTGCCTGTTCTCAAAGGTTGTGGAGACTCTTTTAGATTGAAGCCAGGCATGAAAATGGTTGCTTGTTCGCGCACGATCATCGGGACAGATGAAATCGAAGGCAGACTGCCCCAGACATTCTTCCGGGGGCAACCCCCAGTACTTCAGGGACGAAGAATTGACATACAACAGGCGGCCTTCACAATCGACCCGGGTAATCAGGTCATCTGTGTATTCCACCAGGCTCATATAACGCTGCGTTGATTCTCGCAGAGCCTGTTCTGTTTGCTTTCGAGCGGTGATGTCCGTATGGAGAGCGCCCAGAATTTGACCATACTTCGAGTGGTCGAAAATAGAAACGTTCGCTTCGCACCAGAACAGTGTGCCGTCTTTTCTTATATTCTCGACCTCTCCATGCCACTCTCCGCTTTCACGTAATATGGCGAGAATTTCTTCAGCTCTCTCTTGAGGATTTTTGTCGGTCGGTGCATTGACAAGAGAGATCGGCCTGCCGTTCATTTCACCGGTACCATAACCGAACATCTTTTCAAATTTCGGATTGGCATAAATGATAGTGGCATCATCAAAACGGATAAGACAAAGGCCCTGTGCCATGTTGGCCAGGATATTTTGGTGAAGACGTAATTCTTCCTCCAACTTTTTCTGCTCAGCACCATTCAGAGATGTTTCGGCTACGGACAAAATCTTTCCTTCTTTAAAATCGGGGCCCGACTCGTTAGTTAATCCTGTCACCCTCTCATTTTATCAAAACACCAGACTTATACAAAGCTAAACGGCCAGCCAAAGCCTATTGACCTGCCTGAGATGAGGGGCCTGATAATTTGCACCAAATTGTACGGGGGAATTCATCGTGACAGGAATGCACTTTTTAAGGAAAAAAGCCCCACAGCCAGGAGGGGGGAGACTGTGGGGCAATGGTCTACGGGTATTTCTTAGGAGGCAAAACATGAGTGAATCCATGTCCTGTTGGAAATATATTACCTGTTTGGTCAGGTATGTCAAGCAGAAAATTACAACACCTTGCATCTTCCCGCCGATGGATAAACCTGAAGAGGTCTTCATAGTTCTTACATAAGCGAAGACATACAGTCCTTTTGCAATGCTCTGTCAGATGATATGATATGCAGACAACCCTGACTGGTTCGGCAGGCAACGCGACTGACTTCAGGAGAAATACTTGTCATGATTCTTGGTCTTACCGGAGGTATTGCGACTGGAAAAAGTTCTGTTGCTGACTGTTTTGTCGAATGCGGAGCCATTTTGGTCAGTGCGGATTCTCTGGCCAGAGAGGTTGTTAATCCCGGCAGCCCGGTACTGGCTGAACTGGTTGATGTCTTTGGCCTGGAAATCCTGACGTCGGCCGGCAGTCTGAACCGCGAGGTGGTAGCGGAAAAAATTTTCGCCGATCCTGTGGCCCGGCGACAACTTGAGTCAATCACTCACCCTGCCATTGCACACCTGGCCGAAAGTCGCCTTTCCGGATTGAGAAGTGCACCCCACGACCTGATTGTCTATGAAGCCCCTCTGCTGTTTGAGGCCAGCGCCGAAAGTCGGGTCGACCGGGTTCTGGTAGTGGTCGTCGAGCCCGAAATCCAGCTGGCGAGACTTCAGCAGCGAGACAAGCTCAGTGAGGCAACAGCAAAACAACGCATTGCATCGCAATGGCCACAGGCTGACAAAGTGCAGAAGGCTGATTTCGTGATTGATAATTCCGGTTCGCCGCTGCAGACTTCTGCGATGGTTTCAGCCCTCTATGATTATCTGGTCCGTCCTGTTGCGCCCGGGTTGTCGAGCTCCTGAATAAATCGGATCGCCTGCTCAAACATGGTCCGGCGTCCGGGGTTTTCCTCGCTGGTCAAAACGTGCGGGGCTTCGCGGCCGTATTGCTCATGAATCTTCACAGAGCTTCCCAATAAACTCACCAACTGACGGCCGCTGTCAATATCGACGGTTTGGTCACCTTCACCATTAAATGCCAGTACCGGACAAACAATATCTGGTAGTTGACTGCGAACGGTTTGTAGCAGTCGGTTGATCTGGTGGATGCCGGCGACCGGTCTGCGATTGTAATATCGCTCATCCAGACCCGCTTCAACCTTTTTCCCCTGGTACGGATGGATCCATCGCAGCCAGCCTGCGTAGGGAGCCAGTCGGTGTAGAATTCGCAGATATGGGGAAAACAGCACCAGCCCATTGAGTGGCTCGGCTTTCGCCAGCAGCAGCAACAGCAGGCAGCCCGTGCTCATACCCATGCCGTAAACGGATTGAAACTGTTTGCTGAGGATATGGTAGCCATCAAGGACGCTACCGAACCATTCTTCCCAACGACGTTCGGCAAGATCTTCTGGTGAGGTGCCATGCCCGGGCAAACAGACTGCCAAACTGGCAATGCCGGCACCGGCAAGATATTCCGCAGGAGGGCGCATCTCCCAGGGTGTCGCGGTAAAGCCGTGGACCAGCAACACGGCCGTTTTCGCTTCTTGCGGACAGAACATGAACGGCAGGTCGCTTGGGTCGGAAACCCCGTGGCCACGTGACTTGCTTCGCAGAGACCGGCAGTCAGGATGACTTTCCGAACAGTCGATGTGCCGGCTTTCTTGCGTCATTGGTGTCCACTTAAGTGTCTTGATTTATTGGAGGATATATTTGAGAAGCATAACATTCCAGAGATTTATGTCAATCAGAGTGCATTACACATGTGGTGCTGTTCCTTGCCGGGCCATGATCAGGCAGTATGGCAGATTTCCGATATGCTGGCACGAAATGGAAAAAGCCCCTGCATATCTGCAGAGGCTTTGAACCCGGTACGTCGAGATGTGGTCAGTTGTGATAACCGAGCCGGATTGAAAGATCTTCTGCGGCTTTCAAAACCAGAGGCACCAGTTCCTTGGCAATGCGTTCATCGTCGAGGCGCATGGTTGGCCCGGAGATGCTGACCGCGCCGACGATCCTGCGAGTGTAGTCACGGATCGGTGCGGCGACGCAGTTAACGCCCACGTCAAGCTCCTCATTGTCAATGGCATATCCCTGCTCGGCAATCTTGATCAATTCCTCCCGGAGTGCCTTGCGGGTTGAAATAGTCGTTTTGGTGTAAGCTTTAAACTCCTCGCCCGGCAGAATCTCGTTGATTTCATCTTCAGACATATAGGCCAGATGTATTTTGCCGGCTGCTGTACAGTAGGATGGCAGCCGCGAACCGACTCGTGAGACGACCCGCACGGTCATATCCGTTTCCACCATGTCGAGATAGACAACATGACCTTCCTTAAAAATGGCGACATAGCAGGTTTCGTGGCAGTCGGCGACCATTTTTTCGAGGGTCGGCTTTGCCTGCCGCAACAGTCCCATCTGTTTGATGAATGTCTGGCCGAGCTCCAGGGACTTGAGTCCGAGCCGGTAGTTCTCAGTGGCTTTGTTCTGCTCGATATAACCACGCGATTCGAGAGTCGCCAATAGGCGGAAGACATTATTTTTATGTAACTTCAGGCGTTTGCTGAGTTCCGTCACGCCGAGCTCATCCACGTCTCCATGGAATTGCTCCAGGAGATCAAGAGCGTGTGAGACTGCCTGAATGATGTATTCAGACTTTTCTTTTTTGGCCATTTCAGAAGATCCTTAATTTTGGTGAATAGTAGAATACTTGACGGTCGCGCTTAAGTAATAACTTCTAACGAAACAGCTGTAAACTGTCAAGGTAGAATGGTTTATATTGTGGCAAATGGTTGCTCCTGCCTCTCTGTCTCTGTTGATTTTAAAATAGTGTTTTATAGAAGTCAAACAGATTAGTCTCTTTTATTGAATATGGGGTGGTTGACACATTGATGGCCGAAAGGTAAATTCTGGCTAATGCACTTTGGGAGGGTTCGACATGCTGACGCTCAGCAAAAAAATTATTGTTGCTATTGATGGCTCGCCGCAATCAGACAAGGCTGCTGAAGAAGCTGTTCGTCTGGCCTCGATATCGGGGAGCAGGTTCAAAAGCCAACTTTTTGCCGTTATGGTTCTGCCTAGCATGAAAACGCCCTCCTTTACTGATTTTTTTCCTGATAAACCGGCGACTGAAATGCCGGGTTGGCAGGAAAAGCGTGATCGTCTTTTCTACGTGGTTGAGAAAGTTGCTGCTGAAGCCGATGTTCAGTTGGAGTCACTGGTTGTCTATGGGGACCCTGCAGAAGAGTTGACGAGGATGGCTGAGGAGAAGAGTTGTGATGTGATCGTGGTCGGTTCTTCTGGCAAGGGCCGTATGAAGCGGACTCTTTTGGGAAGCGTTTCCACGAAAATTTCCCTGCATGCCCACTGTTCCGTCTACATTGTCCGATAACCCGTCTTGCAGAAAAGCCTTTTTCTATCTTGCCGCAATGCACTCCGACCGGGGTGAAGAGTGTTTAGTCTCCTGGTATAAGTAATCAAAAATTTCGATCAGGGTCTCTTTGATTGATTCCGTTTCTTTGGGGAACTCATAAGGCGAGAGCTCCAGTACGAGAGTATGGTCGTACCTGGTTTCCCTGAGGTGATTGAGGAAACGGGTCAGAGGCAGGGCACCATGACCCGGCAAGAGGTGCTCCCGGCCGTTGCCGTAATCAGAGAAATGAATGTTGCGCATTCGGTTCGACTCATAGAACTGGTGAAAGTCGCCGAGAAAATCTGTGTGCATTGAACCACAATGAGCAGTGTCAAAGGTCAGGTAGAGGTTTCGCTCCTCCATGAAGCGAACCATGCTGTCGATATTTGAGAGCAGGTAAGGGTTCATTTTGAACTGCGGTAGACAAGGCATGTTTTCAATAGTGATCAAAACCCCATTCTGGCCGATCTCAGACTGAAAATCCTTGATGGTTTTAAACCATCGCCAGAACTTGAGTTCCAAAAAAAGCCAGTTGGGTGGGTGAAAATTGATCAGGGGAACGTCTGCATTCAGGGCCAGTTCGGCGCATAGCTTCAACTGATCAATTTTATTTCCCCAACCGTCGACTTCAAAGAAAGGTGCGTGGATGGAGAACACGGGCAGGATGCTTTGCAACTCCCGCAGGTGATTGAGGGACTTCGACCCGGCAAAGTCATGGTTAACAATGACTTCCATGCCATCAAAACCGACATCCCTGGCCATTTCAAAAACCAGGGTCGGCGGTAAAGTATAAAGACTTCCTGCGGATAAGATCAGCTTCATTTCAGATAATCGTCAGTATCACAATAAAACGTTATTTCAATTTTAACTGAAACGACAACATGGCTGGCCGGGCAATGTCAGTTTCGCAGCCAACTCTTCAGATATCAGGGGCTGTGAACCTTCTCGACCAGGAACCGTCTCAGGCGCTCAGGCGGTGGTGGTGTCAGGCGTGAAACAATAATCATTGTCAGGATGACTACCGGTGCACCGACCAGTGCCGATGACGTCGGTGGCAGCACAGAGAGCAGGGTCGGAATCAGGTGCCCGAACAGAATCGGTGCAAAGGTGATGACCGTGCCGACCAGCATCCCGGCAATGGCTCCGTATTTGTTGGTGCGGTCCCACCAGATTCCCAGCAGAAAGATCGGAAAAAGTGTGTTGCCGGCAAGGGCGAAGGCGACAGCTGTTATCTGGGCGATTAATCCGGGAGGATTGATTGCAATTATCAGCACCAGAAGTGCCAGCACCATGGTTGCGCCTTTGGCGACCAGAAGCAGGTGACGCTCGTTGGCATTGGGATTGATCAGACGATAATAGATATCGTAGGAGACGGTGCCGGCCGCGGTCACCAGCAGGGCGGTGGTGGTGCTGATGGCCGCAAGGATGCCACCTACGGCTAGAACGCCGATCAGGATATCGTTGATCCCGACCCATTCGGCGGTCTTGATGACGATTATGTCTGCCAGCGCCCGAGCCTCTGCCGGATCGAGAACGGTCCCGGAGGTGGTCAACCAGGAGCGGGCAAAGGCACCGAAAGCAGGTGCGCTCCAGTAGAGCAGCCCGATGAAGAAGAGGCCCCAGACCACCCCCCAACGTGCGTCGCGATTATTTGGAACCGTGTAAAAGCGTGACAGCACATGCGGCAATCCGGCCGTGCCGACCATCAGGGTGAAGCAGAGAGCGATCCACTCGTAAGGTGTACCGAAAGTCCATGGGAAGAGGTAGTCGCTGGAGATCTGCGTCGGCAGGTCGCGCAAGGCACTGCCGTAGCTGAACTGGGGGAAAAGCCAGTCGTAGCCCAGTTTCTTTGCAATCATCATCAGTGGAATTATGAAAGAGAGGATCAGGATCAGGTAGTGCATCTGCTGGTTGCGCGATGCTTTCAAGGCTCCGGCAATGGCAAGGAAGACCAGAGTCAGCAGAACGCCAAAGATCAGCGCCCGGGTATAGTCGATGCCGAACATCCAGGCAAAGACCAGACCAATCCCCTTGTATTGGGCGACACAGTAAATCAGGGAAATGATGATCGCAATCACGGCAGAAAAAACCCGGGCTACCGAGGAATCATAGCGTGCCTCGACAAAGTCCGGAGCCGTATATTTACCGAACCGGCGGATCTGGCTGCCCATCAGCACCAGCAGAAGGACATATCCACCCGTCCAACCGAGAATGTAGGCGAAGGCGAAGTAGCCGTTCAGGAAAAAGACTCCGGCTATGCCAAGGAAGGACGCTGCGCTCATCCAGTTTGAAGCAATTGCGGCACCGAGTTTGGCGTGGCTGATCGAACGAACCTGAACGCCGTAACCGCCCCTGTCATGACGGCGGGTTAACATGCCCACAACGAGAGAGAGGAAGAGCACAGTGCCAAGCAGGAAAAACGGCAGGTGTTTAATCGTGGTCTCTACCATCACCCGGCTCCTAACGCCGCCTGCGGTAACTGGAGGTCAGCCAGTCGATCAGGACATTAAAGAAGAAACAAAGAAAGATAAACCAGAGGATCAGAAACTGGCCGCTGAACCAGAAGTAGGCTGGAATACCGAAGATGTAAGGAACTTCAGCGAGGGTGCGGGCCGGATCGTTATAGACGATTGCCAGGTAAATCGGCATACCGAAGGTCATGAGCGCCCAGGCGGCAAGGGTAACCCAGATGATGGTGACCTCCTTTCGCATGAAGCCGGGACGGGGACGGAAGAAGTTGATGCGGAGATCCTCTCTGCTGAGGAGGTCCTGTCCATCGGGTTCTGACATGGCCTTGAACTCCTTTAAAAAGCGGAAAAAGAACAGCTCCGAGTAAATACTCGAGAAGTCTAGTTTTAAGTGTGAACTAATGCAAGAGGATTGCCAATCTCAGGCGATAACCCCGGTTTTCATGACTTCATCAAGCACGGTTGTTGCGAAGCTGCCTTTCGGTAATGAAAAGGAGATCAGTAAATCATCCCCATCGTTTTGACACTCGGGGTTCTGGATCGGCACCCGCAGAGAACGTCGCTCGCCCTCCATGGCCAGGCCCCCCGACAGATGAAACATCTCCAAGGTGACCTCCTCACTGTCGAGAAGGCTCTTTTCGAGCTGCCCGGCCCGGCCTCCGGCAAGTTTGGTCTTGTAGCCGTAAAGTGGTGCCGTCGGGCTGATTTCAAATGTGTCGACGCGTGGCTGCTCAACCGCCGGGTCAGTGACCAGAAAGCAGGCGCCATTGATATGTTTGTACGCCAGGTCGCCGAGCCAGGCCTCGTTCAGAGTGGTCAGGCGCATATCGACCAGTCGATCAAAGAGGCTCGACTGGTATGCGGAGAGGTAGAGTCTCAGCAGTTTGCGGGGCATGGCACGAACGGCCTTACGTGGGCTTTTACCGTCTTTGATCATTTCGAGCAGACATCGCTCCGGCCTGCAGTGTCTGGGCAGCTTTTCTATCGCCGTCTCCAGATCACCGGAGTGATACGCTTTTGCTGCCTGTTGCCAACCGGCGTGGACAATCTCTGCCGGGTCACCGATAATTTCGTCAACGGCAGTGCTGTAGTCATCGCGAAGAATCGCCCGGCCGATACGGTGAGAATTGCCGAGAACTCCGTAACGTTGCTCGCCAAAGCGATTGGGAACACCGGTGTCCTTTAGCACCTCGAGGATTGCCCTGGCGTGTTGTACCCCTCTGGAGTGCGGTTGGTGGATACGAATCCGGAAGCGATTCCCGGCCAGGTGCCCGGGACGCAGCTTGTTGCGATGCAGGACTGCCGAAAGGATAGTCACTCCGGGGATTTCCAGTCCTTTGACGTCCTCCGGTTTGCGCAACGGCACGGAAACTGTCTGCCGGGTGATTGCCCTGGCGTCTTTGAGTCCGGCATAGCCAAGGTCGCGTTCATTACATTTCAGAGCCTTGGCCAGTTCCCGGAGCAGGTCATAGGTCGTGAGACCGCACTTTTCAACCCTCAGGTAGAGATGGTCGCCTTCTCCGCAAGGCTCATACAGCGGGATTTCCTCAACCTGGAAATCTTCCGGTTGCTGGCGGATTGTGCCCCCGGTCCCCGGCAGCTGTGAGGTCAGAAATTCAGTCATTTTCTGCCTTCTGCCAGGCGAAGCGATAGCCGCGTTGCACGGCAGGCACGGGCAGGTCCCGGCGTGGCACTGCAGCGTCGCGCTGGTGGTGCATAAAATAGATATGCTGACCCCTGTCGAGGAAACGCTGCATGTATTTGGAGATTGGATAACCGGGCGGGGTGTGCGCCCAATCATTTTGCAACATATTGCGATAGCCCGTTAAACCACGCAAATGCACAGCGACACCTTCTGCATAATGGCTGAAATCAGTGCTGAAAAAGAACTCGCCGCCGGGTCTCAGGTATTGAGCCAGAAGAAGAAGAAACTCCCGGTTGACCAGGCGTCTGCTCTGATGGCGCTTCTTGGGCCAGGGGTCAGGACAGTTGATGTAGACAGCGGCAAGGCCCTCGGGCGGCAATCCTTTCTCCAGCAGCCAGCGGGCTTCGATACGCATGACGCGGACATTGTGGATTCCGGCGGCGTCAACTTTTGCGCAGGTTTTCAGGCAACCCTTGTTGTAGATATCGATGCCCAGAAAATTGATCTCAGGTTGTTTGAGAGCCTGTTCAAGAATAAAGTGCCCGGTTCCACAGCCGATTTCCAGGGCCAGAGGCCGGTCGTTGCCAAAGATGGCTGGCCAGTCCAATGGCTGGTCCGGAGCCCTGTCGGCAATAAAATTGCGGGAAGTAATCGGGATAATACGTTGTGTCATCTGCTGTTCCAATTTGTTGATGCTCTCAGCTTATGGTTTTGGCTGAAGGAAGTTAACCAGGCACTCAATTTCTGTTTCCGAGAGGTGGCTGAAATCAAGAATCCTGTCCTTGCCGTGCCGGCCGGCCTGGTTGACCAGTTGCAAATGGACAGACTTGCGAGAAAGTTTTGCGCGCATATCTTCGAAGCTGCCTGCCATGGTTCCACCATCACCTTCCAGGGCATGACAGGCTTTGCAGCCCTGCGAGTTGATTAGCTTGCGGGCCGGGCCATCATCCTGCTCTGCGCTGCCGGCGGGCAAAACCAGCAAGACAGGGAGGAGCACTCCCATGATGATCCAAAATGAACGAAACATGCTGTTGCCTTCTGACTGTTATACCCAACGAGGGACAGCATAGCGAAAATTTTGCTGTTCGCCAAGCGGGGAAAAAGGAAAGAGCTTGAAATCATTGCTTCGCCCAAGTAGTCTATTGCAGGCATCCGACAAACGGTGAAACTTAATAATATACAGGGAGCTTTCCTCATGTTGATTGTGATGCATCATTCGGCAACTGATGCGCAGGTTCAGGCTGTTACTGATGCCGTGGAAGCCATGGGCCTGACCGCTGAACCGATTCCCGGCAGCTTAAGAACGGCCATCGGTGTTCTTGGCAATCAGGGTTATATTGACGACACAACGATCCTCGAACTTCCCGGCGTGCGAGAAGTTATCCATGTCAGCAAACCCTACAAGCTGGTCTCAAGGGACTTTCATCCCGAGTCATCGATTGTCGAGGCCGGTGGGGTCAGATTCGGCGATGGTCAGCCGCCTGTTATCATAGCTGGACCTTGCACGGTCGAGAGCGAGCAGCAGATGCTGGCTGCGGCCCGACTGGTTAAAGAGAATGGCGCGCAGATGCTGCGTGGCGGAGCCTTCAAGCCGCGCACCGGGCCGCACAGTTTCCAGGGACTGGGTGTCGAGGGGCTGAAGTACCTGCGTCAGGCGGGCGATGCCGAGGGCTTGCCGGTGATTACCGAGGTGATGCGGATCGAACAGATTGAAACCATCTGCCGCTATGCCGATGTTCTGCAGATCGGTGCCCGCAACATGCAGAATTTCGACCTGCTCAAGGAGGTCGGCAAGACCGACTATCCGGTTCTTCTCAAGCGGGGCATGAGCGCCACGATTGAGGAATTTCTCTCCGCTGCCGAGTATATTCTCTCGGAAGGGAATCCCCGTGTCATTCTCTGCGAACGCGGTATCCGGACTTTCGAAAGAGCCACCCGCAACAGTCTCGACCTGAGTATCGTGCCGCTGATCCGCGAGATGAGCCACCTGCCGATTATTGTCGACCCCAGTCATGCAACCGGGCGACGCAGCCTGGTCGGGCCGATGGCCAAGGCCGCGATTGTGGTCGGTGCGCACGGCATCATGATCGAAGTCCATCCTGATCCGGACAAGGCGCTTTGTGACGGTGCCCAGAGCCTTAACGGAGACGATTTCAAAAAACTGGTCGGCGAGCTGAATCGTTTGCAGGGTTTGCTTTAAGCTGCATTTTCGTTCCACAGATACCTGCCGACTCTGGTCAGGGTCATCGAGATAAACATTAAATCGTTAATTCATCCTTAAAGGGAGATTGTGTCAATGATGAAGAGCGCCACAACCCAGAGAAGTAAACAGTTAATGAGCACTCTGCCGGGAGATGACGTCCGCCAGATCATGTGGCGCTTCAGCGACCGTTACGATCTACAGATGGTGGTGCAGTCGACCCGTGGGGTGGCGCGCGGCGTAGTCGCCAACCTGGTGGCCAACGGCGCCCGCAACACTCACGACTGGACCCCGGAGAAGTCCAGTATCCTCACTGCTTTCGACGAAGCCGGTCTCACTCAGGTCTTTATGGACCCGGCAGAAGGCGGCTTCATCGAGGGGCCCAAGAATCTGGCTCTGGCGTTGGTAGCCTTCGAGCTCGCCTGGGTCGATGGCGGGGCCGCAACCTCGTCTCTGGCCAGCAACCTGGGCCTTTCGCCGATCCACGAGAAGGGGACTGCCGAGCAGCGCAGCAAATACATGAGCATGGCAACCCCGCCCCAACCCGGCGAGGATCGCAAGATCAAGCGTGGCGCCTTCGCCCTCACCGAACCGCTGCCCTTTGTGGGTGTCGACACTGGCGTAGTCTCCGGCAGAGTGCGCATTGACTCCTGGGAAGAGGGCCAGGAACCGATGCTGCAGGTCGAGAAGCGCGGCCGTTTCATCACCAATATGGGTTTCGCCGACTTCGTTACCGCAGCTGTCGATTCTGACGATGAGCGGATCAAAGGCAGCTGCATGGTCATCCTCGAAGAGGGTGATGCCGGCCTCTATGATCGCGGAGTTCCTACTCGGAAACTGGTCCACCAGCTTTCTTCGACCCGTGACCCGGCTTTTAACCTGAAAATCCCTGCTGACCGCATCATTGGCGGTTATACCGTCAAAGACGGCGTCATTATCCCCAATTACAGCCACTCGGAGATTATCGAGTCGGTGTTCCGGCGCACCCGCGTACCGGTCGGCATCATGAGCTCCGCCAAGCTGCTCTCGGCGCCGGAACCGATCATCCGTTACCACCGCCAGCGTTTCCGCGGCGGCGCATCGATCGTTCCTGGTTCGCCACGCTTCGATCTTGGTCTGCAGCAGAAAGAAGACTGCCTGCAACGTCTGGTCGATATCTGGGCCGCCGGTGAAGCCGGATCCGCACTTGGCTTCCACTCTGCACGCCTGTTCGATGATTTTGATATGATCGAAAAAGACAAGGAAAAAATCTTTGCTGAACAGGGGATTAAAGGGCGCGCCCAGTTGAAGGTGTTCCGTAAGGTAGAGAAGGACGCACTGGAATACCTCACCATGAAAACCCGCCCGGCAGAGGAGCAGGATGCCGCACGGAGGCAGGAACTGGAGAATGACACCATCACCCAGTTCATGATTATGGACTCTTTGGCCAATGTCTTCTGCCCCGCTGGCAAGCTCTGGAACACCGGTCATGGCGCCACTATCCTGCGCGAAGCTGTCAGCCTGATGGGAGGTTACGGCATCACCGAGGACTGTCCCGGCTTCCTCGGCCAGAAGTGGATGGACGCCCAGCTCGAGGCAACTTACGAAGGCCCCGAAGCGGTACAACGCCGCCAACTCAGCATCACCATGACCAACGAGCTGTTCCTGTTCCAGTTCCGCCAGTGGATCACCGATCTGCGCAGGATCGCCAGCACCCACCCTGACTCGGGCGCCTGCACCCTGGCGAGTGCCATGAACCTGTGGTTGTGGACCCTCGATTATCTGCAGAAAACCAACGACGATGAAGGCAAGCCGCTCTTCCACAGCTCGCGCCACGGCGTGGTCTTCCCCTTTGCCGACGCCCTGTGCTGGCTGCTCGCTTCCCGTTGCCAGATTCTCGACATGCTTGAGCTCGAACAAAAGGGGCCGGAGAACCCGACGGTCGCCGAGGGACTCGAAGGTTATCTGAATTTCTTCAGTGATCTCTGCCATGTTCAGGCGGCCCGCGCTGCCGGTGAGGTCGGACGGATCTGCGCCGAGCTGGCCTACGGTTATCATGGCCATCCCCAGTGGGATGACGAGGATCATCATAATTGCTTCGAGGGAGAAGACCTCGACGCCCTCGACAGCATCATGCCGGGAATCGCCAGTTACGGGCGCGGTTTCGGTGATACCATTGAGAAAGATGGCACGCATATCGAGAAAGCCGGTCCCTGCGCCAAAAGCTGTCGTTCCGGTTTCGTCAAGCTACGTGCCAGACTCGATGTCTGCATGACCGGCTCACGCCTCTCGAAAGACCGGGCGGCCGCAGCGCTGGCCCAGGTGATGATCCCCGAAGCTCTCGACTATCCGCGTTAACGGGGAACATGACATGAACATTGATCGCCAATCGATGGAAGTCGATATCGCCTGCGTTGGCTTCGGGCCGGCTACGGCGGGTTTTATGCACACCCTCAGCCAGGCAATGATCGCTGATGACGGATCGATCCTGCTCGAGAGCAAGGTCATGCCCGGCATGTCGTTACAGGTGGTCTGCTACGAACGTGCCGACGACATCGGCTTCGGTGTCTCCGGAGTCGTCACCCGTGGCAAGGCGCTACGGGCGAGTCTGCCCGACCTCGACCCGGCACTGATTCCCATGGCTGCTCCCGTCAGTGACGAGCAGGTCCTGTACCTGAAGGACCCTTTGGGGAAAAGCCGCCGCAGTTCAGGCGTCCGCATGCTCGACCGCCTGTTCAGCCTGCTCGGCTGTCGCGATCATGCGGTCAAACTGCCTTATATCCCGTCCTTCCTTTGTAAGAAAGACGGCCTGGTATTGTCCATCGGCCAGTTCTCACAGTGGATCGGCAACCAGCTGATGGGCACGGGGCTGGTTCAGGTGTGGCCGGGCATGCCAGTCTCCGCACCGTTGCTGGAAGGGGATCGGGTGGTCGGTATCCGCCTGGTCGACCAGGGCGTGGAGACTGACGGCACCCCGGGCCCCGGCTACATGCCGGGTATGGACATTCGAGCTGACCTCACTGTGGTCGGTGACGGCCCGGTCGGTTCGGTCGGACAGAAACTCGACGAGCATTTCGGGCTACCTGAAGGCAACCACCAGGACGAGTGGGCCGGCGGCATGAAGTTCGTCGTCGAACTGTCGAAAGACTGCACCCTGCAACCCGGCTTTGTGCTGCATACCCTCGGTTATCCAGAGCCGGAGATTTTCGGCTTCCTCTACGTCTACCCTGACCGCATGGCTGCTCTCGGCATCTTTGTGCCGTCCTGGCTCGACAGCCCGGTGCGCTCCTCTTATCGCCTGCTTCAGTACTGGATGCAGCACCCGGCCATATGGAAGCACCTCAAGGGTGGCAGCCTGCGTTCCTGGGGGGCCAAGTCGCTGCAGGAATCCGGGCAACGCGGTGAACCGGTGTTGACCGGTGACGGCTTCGCCCGCATCGGCGAAGGCTCGGGCAGCACTAACGTGCTCACCGGCTCCGGACTCGACGAGGCCTGGGCGACCGGCGTTCAGCTGGCAGAAGGAGTCATCGAGCTGGCCAGGGCTGGTGAGCCTTTCAGCCGTGCCAACCTGGATCGCGCCTACCTCGGCCGGCGCCGCGACAGCTGGGTGGAAAAAGATGCCAGGATCGCCAAACGAGCCCGCGATGGTTTCACTCGCGGCATGATCCCCGGTTTGCTCGGTATGGCACTCTCCGGTATCAGCAACGGGCGCTTCAATATCGGTGGCGCTTTCCGTCGTCCCTGGCAGCGCATCCCGGCGTTCAAGGATTATTTCCGTGGCCAGCTCACGACGAATGAGATCGACAGCATCGTCGAAGACTGTCGTCAACATGGCAAGCCGCTTTTTGAACCGCTGATGAACAAACTCGGCTGGCCGCCGATTGAATACGATGGTCAGTTGCTGATCTCCCACCAGGATGCGTTGCTGATCGGCGGCAAGGTGCAGGCGGCGCATGGCTTTGCCGACCATGTCCGGTTTGTCGATACGCGCGCCTGTGATGAATGCGAAAGCCAGATCTGTGTGGCGATGTGCTCCGGCCAGGCGATTACCGCCTCTGAAGGGGGCGGTGTGCCGCAATTCGACCGTGAGAAATGCATCCACTGCGGTATCTGCATGTGGAATTGCACAAGGGGCCGTTCTGGCGATGAACACCGCTGCAATGTCAGTTTTGACGCTGGTTCAGGCGGACTGCATTCGGCTGAAAATTGATCGAACCATGTAACACGACAGAGGAGTTGAACAGATGAGTGGATTTCACATCGTGGTCTGCGGCAGCCTGGTCCCTGATCCGCTGCAGACACTGCAACCAATCGAGGGCCCAAACGGTCCGACCCTGAGAAATGAGATGATGCTGCCGGCAGTGCTCGATCCCTGGGCTGGACACGCCCTGTTCGAGGCGGCCCAGCTCGCCAAGAATGTTCCGGACAGCAAGGTCTGGCTGGTCAGCCTCGGTCCGAAAGCCAAGCTGCAACAGCTGATGATGTCAGTCGCCCAGAAGGTTTCTTTCGAATTGATCGCCATTGACGGCTCAGCCGGCGGCTTCACCGACCCGTTTGATGTGGCCGCAACCCTGGCCGACGCCATCGGCAAGATCGCCGGGCTGGACCGCTCCCGGATGTTGCTGTTCGGCGGTTGCGCCTCAGCTTCCCGCGATGCCGGAGTGACCATGCAGATGATCGGTGAACGGCTCGACATCGTCGACCAGTTCCAGGCCGTCGACAAGCTCACGGTCAGCAGTGACGGAGCCCTGGAGATTCTCGAACGGATCGAGGCGGGACAGTATCAGGTCTCCGGCTGTGCCGGCGCACCGGCGATGCTCGGCTGGGCCACCGGCAGTCTGCCCGAACCACCCAACAATCCGCAGGTTGGCATGATGAACATGCGCACGATCATGCCGGCCCTGCAGAGGGCACAGGCGGTGCAGATCGGCATCGGCGGCTTGCAATACACCGCAGTCGAACTACCCAGTCAGCGCCGGGAGACCCGCGTGGTCAGAGACACCCCGGCAGAAGAGATTGCCCAGGAGATCGTCGACTGGATCAAGGCTTAGCAGCCTGTCGAACCAACCTTGATTATGATAGATGGAGATTGAAATGGATAAGATTTTATTGCTCGCCCATACCCAGGATGATGGTTCGCTGCCGAAGGCCGCTTATGAATCACTCAATGCGGCAGTGACTCTGGCTGCCGATCTCGGCGGTGCTGCGCTGACCGTTGGACTGATCGGCGGTGATGTGCAGGCTGCGGCTGACAGCCTCGCCGCATGCGGCGCCTCACACATCCTGGCGGTGACCGGCGAAGATTTTGCCCTCTCGCGCTATGCTTCAGACACGGTCGCCGTTGAGGCGCTGGTCAAGGAAGCCACACCGACCCTGGTCCTGGCTCCGTCCAGTTCGCGTTTTTCGCGCTGTCTGCCGGGGGCTGCCTATCGTTGCGACGGACGCATCGAGACTCACATCACCGCCATCAAGGTGGTCGATGGAGCAGTGCAGGTGCAGCGCTGGTACTACCGTCAACGCATGGTTGCTACTCTTTCGCGCGTGCAACGTCCCTGGTTTTTGGTGATCGATTCAGGCGTCTACGAGCCTTGGCAGGGTGCTGCCGGATCCGCTGACGTACAAACCCTCGAGGTCGCCATTGGTGGTGACCTTCGGCGCACCAGGGTGATCGGCGTGCAAACCCCGGGCAGCGACGCCCAGACGATCCGCCCCGAGGCCAAGCTGCTGTTCGTTGCCGGTGCCGGATGGGCCAAGAAGCAGACAGATGGCCAACTGCACATCAAGCAGGCCGAGAAACTGATCCTCGATTTCATCAACAGCAGCAAGGCCTCGCTCGGTAGCAGCAAGTCGCTGGTCGACCAGTCAAGCGAGGGCGAAGTGATCAGCTTCATGAGCCACCTCAACCAGGTCGGCCAGACCGGTTCCACCCCGCGCCACCCAAAGGGGTTGGCCACCTGCTGCCATGGCGAAGAACCACACACGGTCGGCTGGCGTTTTATCAACGAGCGTCGCGCCATCAGCCTTGACCCCAACTGCGGCTGGGCTCAAGGCAAAGCCGATGTTCTCTATGTGGCCGACGCTTTCAAGGTGATTGCTAAAATGAACGAGCTTCTTGCCAACGATTGACACCTGGGTCTTGGTTGCAGAAATGAATGTTGGCAGGTCCTGTTTCAGGAATTTTTAGACGCCCAGCTCGAAGAACCCGATCTCCGGTCGGCAGAGGAATCTTAAGGGTAGAACGCTGGTGCCGACGCCGCGACTGACATAAAGCGGAATGCGGTGTTGGCTGACCTGGTAGAATCCGGCGACGAAGCGGCCGGAATAGCGCGGCAGGTAGAAGGGCGGCAGGAACGGCAGGCGAACCTGGCCGCCGTGGGTGTGCCCACTCAGGATCAGGTTGATGTGTTCGTTGAGCTGTTCGTGGGCAAAGGCCGGAACATGAGACAGGAGCAGGTTGAAGCGTTGCGGATCGACTTCTTGCTGCAGATCTGTTCAGATGATCGTGGATGAGGGATAGTCCAGCCCGAAGATTGAGAGTGGCGCGACCGTTGATCTCGAGGTCTGCCCGTTCATTGATCAGCAGTTTCACACCGACTCCGGCAAAATGTCTGCGCAGGTTCTCTCCTTCCAGCCGTGACCAGTATTCCCAGTTGCCCTGAACTGCGTAAATACCATGAGTCGCTTTCAACTCTTTCAGGAAACTCAGCACACCCCGGATGTTGCGCTCTTCTTCAAGATAGTCGCCGGTCAGGACGATCACGTCCGGCTGCAAGGTCGGCGACCTGCTTGGCGACCTTGGCAAAGTAGCTGTTGAAGCTGCTCAGGTGCAGGTCGCTGATCTGCACCAGACGCACCTGTCCCCCTGGGAAGATCGAGGGCAGGGTGCACTTCTCGACTTGCAGGGCCTGTGGCTCATACCAGCAAGGTATCCGCCAGCACGGCGCCGGTTACGCCGGCCACTCCGAGCGATAAAAATCGGCGTCTGCTTACCCCCGTCGACGGCGGAGAAGAAAAGCTCATAAAAACCTCCCGGAAGCTGTTGAGCTAGGTTGCCAGAATGCCTTGGTTGTATTATCTTAAGAATGCGTATCTTGGCAAATTCGAATGCTCATGATTTCCGATCATGATACAGGGATCAATATCAAAAAGGAAAGGTGATAGACGTTATGGAGCAAATACCAGGAGGTCACCAACAATGTTTTCTGGGTCGGTGTCAGGCACCCCGACCTGAAGATTTTTGATGAGCTTTTCCCGACGCACAATGGCACGACCTATAATTCTTACGTGGTTCGTGGCGAGCAGAAAACCGCCTTGATCGATACGGTCAAGGCCCCCTTTACCGACGAGTTCTTTGCCAAGCTGGAAGAGGTCTGTCGGCCTCGATCAGATCGATCTGGTGGTTATCAATCATACCGAACCGGATCACTCCGGTGCCTTGGCACGGCTGCTTGAGAAACGTCCTGATCTGCCGGTCTACTGCAGTCGTCCCGGCGCAGAATTTTCTGAGTCAGCTGCTGAATAAGCCTTTCAACGCCCATGTGGTCAGTGATGGTGACGAGATTGACCTGGGT
Source organism: uncultured delta proteobacterium (assembly GCA_963847735.1). Lineage (GTDB taxonomy): Bacteria > Desulfobacterota > Desulfuromonadia > Desulfuromonadales > BM103 > CAWKAV01. Next base: position 157,176 of record CAWKAV010000005.1, read on the forward strand.
GGCCGAACCTTGCGTTTTGTCCTGGCACCCTACCTGCACTGGCCGGACACCATGTTTACCTACCTGGTCGAGGATGCCGTGCTTTTCCCCTGCGATGCTTTTGGCGCCCATTACTGTGCCAGCAAGCTTTTCGATGACGAAATTCCCGACTTCTCTGCGGACTTTCATTTCTATTTCGACTGCATCATGCGCCCTTTCAAAGACAAGGTGCGTGCTGCCGTGGCCAAAGTCGATGCGCTGGAACTCAAGATGATCTGTCCCTCTCATGGGCCGATCCGTCGTATCGATCCGCGTGCCGTGGTCGACTCCTATCGCCGCTGGTCAGCTCTGCCACCGGCAGCAGACCAATCCACGGGCCCTGATGCTGACCATGTCCGCACACGGCAATACGCACAGCATGGCGGCAGCCATGCGCGAGGAACTGGAAAGCAAGAACTTCAACGTGGTTGAGCTGCGTTTGTGCGAGATGCGTGACAGCGACCTGCGCGACGAACTCGAGTTGGCCGATCTGATCCTGGTCGGGACATCGACAATCAATCGTGATGCGCCGCCGCAGGCCTGGCACGCCCTTTCACTGTTTCTCCCTGGTGACGCCCAAGGCGAAGGTGGCCGCAGCGTTTGGTTCCTTTGGCTGGAGTGGTGAAGCGGTCAAGCTGGTTGAAGAGCGCCTGAAGGGGTTGCGCTTTAAACTGCCGGTTCCCGGACTGACGCTACGCTTTTCTCCGACCGAAGACAATCTTCGCGAATGTCGGGAATTTGCCAGTCAGCTCGCGGCCCAGGTTGTCGGTACAGAAGCGAGTTAAAGAAGCTGTGAGGCTGTAAGCTTTGATGCTGTTAGAGGTAGTGAGTTTGACAGTCTGACCAGAAAACACGTTGATTGCAGCGGGCAGGGTCAAAAGGCTCTGCCCGCTGGTTATTGACCTTAACCATCCAGGACTTTCGTGACTTCAACAACGCAACAGGCGCAGGCGGCAGAAATTGCCGTGGTCGCGCCACTCGACAAAGTCCTCAGCTATGCAATTCCTGAAGAGTTGGCGCTGCAAGTCCGTATCGGCAGCCGTGTCCGGGTTCCTCTCGGTCGTCGTCAGGTGGTTGGTTATGTCATGGGCTGGGCCGAATCGGGCGACACTGCGTTGAAGGACATCCTCGAAGTCATCGACCCCCATCCACTGTTTCATGCTCGTCATGCCACTTTTTACCTGCGGGCGGCCCGTTATTACGTCTATCCTCCTGGAGAGGCTGTCAGAACGGCGCTCCCGGCCGGGCTCTCTGCCTTGAAGAGCAAACCTCCTGTTTTGAGTGACAAACTTTATCGGCCGATTGCGGGCGGCGAACAACCGCAAGGTGCGCGACAACGTGAGCTTCTTGATCACATCCGGACGGTCAAACAGGCCAGCCTGACTCAACTACGTCAGCTTTTCGCGACGCCTCATCCGGTTCTGCAACGGTTGCTGGAGCTGGGGTTTCTGCAGGTCGAAGAGGTCGAGCGGTGTCGGGATCCTTTCGCCGCAATTGCCGTGGCCGACCATCAGGCTGTCGAGCTTAACTCTGCCCAGCAGCGGGCCGTCACTCTTGTCGAAGAGGCGTTGGGTGGTCCGGCGGCCTTTCATCCTTTCCTGTTGCATGGCGTGACCGGCAGCGGCAAAACCGAGGTTTACCTGCGTACGATTGCCAAGGTCCTCGAGCAGGGCCGTCAGGCCCTGGTCCTGGTCCCGGAAATCGCCCTGACGCCACAACTGGTCAGTCGTTTTCGCAGCTGGTTCAAGGAGCATGATGTCCGCCTGGCCGTGCTGCATTCGGGGTTGTCCGACGGCGAGCGCTACGATGCCTGGCGGCAGGTGGCGCGGGGCGATATCGATGTCGTGATCGGAGCACGTTCTGCGGTTTTTGCCCCGCTGCCGGAATTGGGACTGATCATTGTCGATGAAGAACACGACGGTAGCTACAAACAGTCGGAGGGGTTTCGTTACAACGCCCGCGACCTGGCCCTGATGCGTGGTCAGATGGACGCGGCTGTCGTGCTGATGGGCAGTGCGACTCCGGTTCTGACGTCTTATCAGAGAGCTCTGGACGGGCATTTGACCTTCCTGCCGCTGCCCGAGCGCATCGCAGAACGAAAAATGCCCAGGATCCAGCTGGTTGACCTGACACAGCATGAGGGTGAAAATCTGCTGAGTGAACCGTTGCAGGTCGCACTGGCTGAAACTCTGCAAGCGGGTGAACAGGCCCTGCTGCTGCTCAATCGCAGAGGGTACGCTCCTTTTTTACTTTGTCATGATTGCGGTGCGACCCTGCGTTGCCCGAATTGTGATATCACCCTGACTTTTTCCCAGGTGCAGCGCTCGCTGCGTTGTCACTACTGTGATTTCCGCAAGAGTCCGCCCAGATAACTGTGCCCGCTGTGATGGTGTCCGTCTGCTTCCGGAGGGCATGGGTACCGAGCGCCTCGAGGAGGAGATCCGGCAGAATTTCCCCGCTGCGCGAGTGGCGCGTATGGATCGGGACACAACCACTCACAAGGGAGCTCACCATCGACTGGTGGAGCAGATGACGACCGGCGAGATCGATGTGTTGATCGGCACCCAGATGATCGCCAAGGGGCACGATTTCCCGGCCGTGACCCTGGTCGGGGTGCTCAATGCCGACACCGCCCTCAATCTGCCGGATTTCCGAAGCGCCGAACGGGTTTTCTCGCTGCTCAGCCAGGTCGCCGGTCGGGCAGGACGGGGCGACCGACCCGGTCGAGTCATGATCCAGACCTATGCGGTCGATAATTACGCGCTTGATTATGTGGCCCGTCACGATTACCAGGGTTTCGCTGCCCTCGAGCTTTCTCAGCGCCAGATGCTGGCTTATCCGCCCTTCGGTTACCTGGTTAACCTGGTGTTCAGTGGCAACGACCAGGGCAGGGTTCACAATGCGGCGGAACAAATTTCTGCTAGTCTGATACCTGATGCCGTGGATGTGGAAGTCCTTGGCCCGGCGCCATGCCTTCTGCCACGTTTACGCAACAAGCATCGGGTGCAGATTTTGCTCAAGTCGAAGCGGCGCGAGCCCTTGCGACGTCTGGTTGAAAAGCTCGGCCGGTTTCGCTCACAACTTGCAGCCGGTGTTACACTTACGGTTGATGTCGACCCGGTCGATATGTTCTGATGAAGGGGACTGGCTCCTCAGGGGCTTTCCCCCTTACATTTAACTCCCTGCCCAGAGAAAAGAGTTTATGAAGAGACTATGTTGGTTGCTTATTGCAGGTTTGTTGCTGTTATCAGCGTGCACGAAACCGCCGGTGCGTCCACCGGTTATGGAAGTTCCGGTTGCTGAAGGACCAGTGATTAAAGAGCCGATCGTTGAAGAGCCCGCAGTTGAAGGGGAGACACCGACCCTTCAGCCCGTTTCCTGGCAGGAGGTTACAGGCTGGCAGCAGGATGATCCAAGCCTGGCTCTCGGGGCTTTCCTGAAGAGTTGCTCCTCTTTGCGGTGGCGTCCGCAGTGGCAGCTGGCCTGTCGGGAGGCCGCTGACATGGAACATGCTGGCGAAACCGAGGTGCGGGCTTTTTTTGAACGCAATTTTGTGCCGCATCAGGTCAGTCAGCCGGACGGCTCCAGAGAAGGGTTGCTGACCGGTTACTATGTCCCCGATCTTAAAGGCAGTCGCAGCGCCACGGCGGAGTATCCTTACCCCCTCTATCGACGTCCCGATGATCTGCTGGTGATTGATTTGAGTGAGGTCTACCCTGACCTTGGCAATTATCGATTACGTGGCCGTCTTGAGGGCTCCCGGGTTGTCCCCTACTGGGGTCGGGCAGAGATTGACGGCCAGGCACGCCCCCTTGCCAGCCAGGAATTGTTCTGGGTCGGCGACCCCGTCGAACTCTTTTTCCTGCAGGTACAAGGCTCCGGCCGCATTCAGCTTGATAATGGCGAACAGGTGCTGGTTAATTACGCTGATCAGAATGGTCATCCCTACAGATCAATCGGCAAGTACCTGCTCGACCGCGGGGCCATGACCCGTGACCAGATGTCGCTGCAGAATATCCGGACCTGGGCCAAGAACAATCCAGGCGAGGTTGCTGCCCTACTGAACCAGAATCCCAGCTATGTCTTTTTCAGAGAGCTGGATAGCAGCGTACAGAGTCCGCCCGGGGCTTTAGGTGTTCCTCTGACGCCAGGTCGCAGTATGGCCGTGGACCGGCGCTATATTCCGCTCGGTGCGCCGGTCTTTGTCGAAACGACCTGGCCGAACAGTGAGCAACCGTTGCAGCGCCTGATGGTGGCTCAGGATACCGGTGGCGCCATCAAGGGCAAAATACGCGGCGATTTTTTCTGGGGCATGGGCGAGCAGGCCGGAGAACAGGCCGGTCGTATGAAACAGGCCGTTAAATTCTGGGTGCTGTTGCCTGTAACGTCTATGCAGGAGACTACGCAATGACCCAAAGCATCCGAGCTTTTTTTCTCTGTCTGGGGGCGCTGCTGCTCGTTGGCGTGTCTGATGTAAAAAATCTGCATGCGGCGGTCCCTGCCAAGGGAACGTTGCTGGCGGCCAGTGCACAAGTTACTGATCCGCGCTTCCGTGGCAGCGTTGTTCTCCTGATCCGCCATGATGTCCATGGAACGGTTGGCCTGGTTGTTAACCGGGCCAGTCGCTTGCCCCTGGTAAAAGTCCTGCCACAGGGCTCGAAGCTGGCCTTGCAGGGCAAGACCGTCTCCTATGGTGGCCCGGTTGACCCGCAAGGCCTGCTTGCCCTGGTTAAGATTGACGGCCAACCGCCGGAGCCAGCCGAAGAAATTGTCGACGGACTCTATGTGACGGGGGTCGATGTCCTCAATGAATGGCCGGATTTTAAGAAGCAGGTTCTTGATTTCCGGATTTTTTCCGGTTATGCCAGTTGGGTATTTGACCAGTTGGAGATTGAAATGAACAGGGGAGACTGGACTGTTCTGCCCACCGACGAGCAGGGTGTGCCAGTCGTCGATGGGGCGCAGCTTTGGGACCGTTTACAAAAAAAACTTACTGAGCTGGATTGACTCCTGCGTGCCGGATATCCTTCGTGACAGGCAGATTAATTACCGGGTTTTCTCATTCGCTCGTCAAGGTTTTTGACGACCACGTCAATGCGCTCCTGATCTTCTTGCAGGATATTCAAAAAACGCAGTCCGACCGGTTGCGAATCATCGTTCTGTACCTGGCCAATCCAGACCGCTTCGGCAAGCGCACAGATGATGCCCTTCTTGTCACCCAGAGAGAGATAGACCAGGATTAGCTCTGCCATCTCGGTAGGGGCCCGAAGAGGCAGTCGCATGCCGCCACCGGCCAGGTTGACCAGATGTTTTTTAAACTCGGTCAAGTTCTGCGGCAGAGACCCCCGATTTGATCTTTTGCAGGTGTTCATCCCAAAGCGCGCGCATCTCGGCCAGGTTGCCTTTGCCACGATGAACTCCCACCCAGGCATTGACATCCACGCGCCGATAGATGCGACGCGAAATAAACTCCAGGTCGCCCTCAAACTGCAGTCGCACATCCTGACTGCTGATGCGCTCAACAAACGATGCGATCAGGCGCAGACCCATCCCCCGGTGGTCAGTCAGGACCTCGAATCGCATGCCCGTCTCAAAGGGATAGGAGTCCGCCGCATCGCAGCCGTAAGGCAGGGCCAGGTCAAGCTGCATCGGTTTGCTGTGCATGGCGTAGCCGGTGATGGTGTCCAGGGCGGTCAGGTCTCCGCCAGTAAAGATCCGCTTGATGAAGACCTTCTGGCCCTTGTTGAAATATTTTCCGTAAGACATATCTTCGGTCTACTCTATCAGTTTGTTGACGCACACAGATTGTTCAATTGCGGCGGCGATGGCTTCAACGTTCAGGCCGCCGCCAGAAATCGTCACTTCTGCATACTTCTTGTAGAGCGGTTGACGCTCAACGTAAAGGTGCTCATAAGTTTCATTGGGGCCGATGACCAGACCCCGACTGTCCATATCGTTCACCCTGCTCGAGTAACTCGGCGAGGGGGATGTCGATAAAAACCAGCTGCCCGAGCCTTTTCAAATGCGCCATGGCCCGCTCACTGTACACCGCCGAACCGCCGGTGGCAACCACGCTGTGAGTTGTTTGGAGGTTGCAGAGGACGTCTGCTTCCCGTTCCTTGAACGCGGCCAGACCCACGCGGCAAATAAGCTGCTGCAGGCGGCATTTTTGCTCAAGCTGTAACAGCAAGTCCGTATCGACAAATTGGTAGCCGAGGCGTTTTGCCAACACCACACCAACCGTGCTCTTGCCGGCGCCCGGCATGCCGATCAGGATGATATTGAGGGCACAATCTGTACGCATCGGCTTAACTGATCTTCAGCACGATCTTGCCGAAGTGGGCGTCTTCTTCCATCATGCGGTGTGCCTCGACCACCTCATCGAGCGGAAACACTTTTTCGATGATCGGCACGATGGTGCGATCGGCAAATTTTGGCAGGGCGCGCCGGGTGAACTCGGCGACGATCTCGGCTTTTTCGGGAACCGGGCGGGAGCGTAGCACGGAACCGATGATCTGCTGGCGCTTGACCATCATCAGGGCCAGGTTGAGCTCGGCCTTGATGCCGCTGATGACGCCGATGATTACCAGCTTGCCCTTGTAGCCCAGCGATTTCATGTTGGGATCAAGGTATTTGGCGCCGACGTGGTCGAGAATCAGATCGACGCCTTTCTTGTCGGTGTATTGCTTGACGATCTCGGTGAAATCGGGATTCTCGAGATAGTTGATCACCAGGTCGGCGCCAAGCTCGCTGACCCGGTCCATCTTTGAAGGGTGAGCGGTGACAATCAGTTTGCTGTTCGGGGCGAGGGCTTTGCAGAGCTGCATGGCGGCCGTGTTGACGCCGCCGCCGCCACCGTGCAGGATGGCGGTCTGGCCGTCCTGAAAGTCCCCGATCATGAAGACGTTGAGGAAGGCTGTGATGTAGGATTCGCAGATGCAGGCAGCTTCCTCGAAACTCATGCTGTCCGGGATGCGCATCAGGTGACTGGCGTAGGCCACAGCGTATTCGGCATAGCCGCCACCGCCGACCAGGGTGATGACGCGATCACCGACATTCCAGCCCACAACACCCTCCCCCAGCTCGACGATGGTACCGGAGACTTCGAGACCAAGGATTTCCGAGTCACCGGCAGGCGGCGGGTATTTGCCTGCCCGCTGCACCAGGTCGGGGCGGTTGATCGAGGTGGCAACCACCTTGACCAGTACTTCGCCCTGCTTCGGGGCCGGTTTGTCAATTTCGCCGACCTTGAGCACCTCAAGGCCACCAAAGCCATTCATTAAGACCGCTTTCATATCATTTCTCCTTAAAAACTTTCTCTGGATATACATTTTGGAGGCCACGAAGGCACTAGACCACAAAGTATATTTAATAGTGAGATTTTCTCCAATGAATTTTCAACATGTAGATAAATTGTCTTGTGTCTTCGCGGCTTAGCGGGAGGGCTTTTCTTCTCCCGGTTCCCGCACAAACCGGTAGCCGCGCCCTCGCACTGTCAAAAAATGCTTCGGTTGAGCCGGGTTATCTTCGAAATATTTGCGCAAACGGACAATGAAGTTGTCCAGGGTGCGGGTTTCGGTATCTTCAACCATGCCCCAGACTGATTTCAGAAGCTCTGTCCGTGTCAGGGTTTCACCTTCGTGGGTAAAAAAAGTTTCCAGCATGCGGCCTTCGAGCTCGGTCAGCCGGAGGCTGCCGTTTGCGGTCACGGCTGCCAGATTTTTCAGGTCGATGCGGTTGCTGCTGAACAGGTAGTCTTCCTGTTTGCTGAAAGTGGCTTGATACCACGCTGAACGTCGCAGCATGCCGTGCACCCGCAGCAGGAATTCATCCAGGCTGAAAGGCTTGGTGAGGTAGTCGTCAGCACCTGCCTTGAGGCCGTTGATGCGATCCATCTCCTCACCTAAAGCGGTGAGTATGAGAATCGGCAATTGCGGGGCTTCTTTGCGCATCTGGAGACAGAGGTCAATACCGTGGCTGTCAGGAAGCATCAGGTCTAGAATCACCAGGTCGTAAGACCGGTTGTCAAAAGATGCCATGGCGGCGTGGCCTGTCTCGGCATGGTTGACCAGGTAGCCCTCAATCTCCAGGTTATAAATCAACCCCTGGGCGATATGCGTTTCGTCTTCAACCAGCAGGATCCGTGGCTGTTTCATGAGTCTTCCTCTGTGCCGGCTGGCTGCGTGAGGGGCAGGGTGATCCTGAAGATCGCGCCGTGCCCCTTGCCCTGGCTTTCCACTTTGATCTGGCCGTGATGACGACGAACCGTGGCCTGGGCGATAAAGAGACCGAGCCCGGTGCCGCGGATATTCTCGTCTTTGCGACGGCTGCGGTAGAACATGTTAAAGATTTTTTTCTGTTCGTCGAGTGCTATGCCGCGCCCATGATCAACCAGAGCCAGACAGCATTTGTGTGCATCGCGGCTCAGGGTCACATCAATCTCCGGTGAATCGTCAGAATAGAGGATGGCGTTTTCCAGCAGGTTGCGTAAAACGGTTTCCATCGCTTCCTGATCGATGGCGACATGAATGCCGGGAGTGATTTCGAGTGATAGTTTGCCAGCCTTGGGCAGGTTGAACTGGCGGGCACGAAAATATCTCTCTACAAAAGCACTGAAGTCGATGGTCTGCAGGTTCAGCAGCCAATGCTTCTGGCCGACCCGATTGGCCGAAAGCAGATTGTCGATCAGGCCGTTAAGTCGGGAGGCGTCGCCCAGCATGGTTTCGAGGAACGCGGCCTGACGCTCGGCAGACGGCTGATGACGACGAAGTGTCTCCAGGTGCAACTGCAGGGAAGCCAGCGGCGATTTCAACTCATGGGTGACCTGGGAGATGAACTGGCGTTGCTCACTGACCAGCGCCGATTGCCGCCTCCAGTACAGGAAGATGACATAGACGCCGACCAGGATAGAGGTCAGCAGCAGCAAGCCCTCGGTCAGAATCAGCCAGTCCGGGCCGCCGACCAGGAGCTCCGGGCTGTATTTCTCGGCCAACCCCCTGAGCTTGCGATGGTTGCCAAGGAACCAGTTAAGCCAGACAATCACCGCCAGCACCCAGGCGACCTGGATGCCGATGAAAGCCATGAGCGGATTGAATATGCGTTTCAGCCACTTCATAAACCCATCTTTACCATTACCGCCGGCGGGCGACAAGGGGAAGAAGCAAATGTTTTTACAGAAGTATTACAAAAGTGGGAGAACTCCTTTGTTAACATAATCGGCAAATTTACAGGCAGTCACTCTTAAGGAAAAGTTATGCGCATTGGCAAGCACGAGGTCCCCTATCCCCTGATCCAGGGCGGCATGGCTGTCCGTGTCTCCGGACACCGCCTGGCCGGTAACGTGGCTCGCTGCGGCGGCATCGGCCTGGTGGCAACGGCCGGGATTGGTCTGAATTCATCACGCTTCAAGGGTGATAACTACTTCGCTGCGGAGCCCCTGGCCCTCAAGGATGAGTTGGCTAAAGCTTATGCAATCGCCCCGCATGGTGTTATCGGCACCAACTGCATGGTGGCCGTCACCGATTATGCAGAGCTGGTCAAGGCCTCCTGTGAAGGCGGCGCCAAGCTGATTGTCAGTGGCGCCGGGCTGCCGATGAATCTGCCTGAACTGGCCGCTGATTGGCCGGACGTTGCCCTGGTGCCGATTGTCTCCTCAATCAAGGCTGCTGAGCTGATCGCCCGTAAATGGCATAAAGCCTACGGCCGTCTGCCCGATGCCGTGGTGGTCGAAGACCCCGACACTGCGGGTGGGCATCTTGGCGAGAAACTGGAGAAGATAGGTTCCGGTGAATACGATCAGTACGCAACCGTGCGTGGTGTCAAGGCCTACTTTCTTGAAAGTTGGAATCTGGATATTCCGATTATCGCAGCTGGCGGCGTCTGGGACCGTGCTGATTTCCAGTACGCTCTGCAGCAGGGCGCCGATGGTGTGCAGATGGGCACGCGCTTCGTCTGCACCGAGGAGTGCGATGCCGATGATGCCTTCAAGCAGGCATATCTGAACTGCACCAAGGAGGATATCGGCCTGCTGATGAGCCCGGCCGGATTGCCGGGACGGGCGCTGATTAAAAATGTCGATGCGATTCGTGAACGCGATCTGGAAATGACGCTGACCTGCCCGACCGGCTGCCTGCGCAAGTGTACGTACAAATCAGAGGGGGAACGCTTCTGTATTGTCCACGCCCTTGATCGTGCCCAACGGGGCGACACGGAAACCGGGTTGGTTTTTTGCGGCAGCAATGCCTGGAAGGCGACCCGGATCGAAACGGTTGCAGGGATTTTTGAGGAGCTTTTTCATGATGAAATTCCTCTGGCTGTGAGTAGATGAGTTTTTCCGCAGAATTTTCTGCCATGGCAACCTTTCAGCTGCTTTATGATTTGCAATTCACCCCTAAAATGTTAAGCCTTACCCCTTGTCATGTCTGCTTGCCCTGTTGTAAACTGGTCAACTGTGGTTCGGGCGACCCGGATCACATTCTTTTCTGAACAAAGTAAAAATATCTTTTCAAGGAGTGGCCGTTATGGCGCCAAAAGAAGAATTTATTCCCAAGTGGATTGCCTGGGAGTCCACCCAACGTTGCAATCTGAACTGTGTTCACTGCCGTTGTTCGTCAGATATGGATGCGGCGGTTGGCGATTTCAATACCCAGGAAGCGTTCAAACTGATCGATGATATCTGTGAAGTCAGCAAGCCGGTCATGGTTCTTTCCGGCGGCGAGCCGCTGCTGCGCAAGGACATTTTCGAGATCGCCCGTTATGGTACCAGCAAGGGCCTGCGCATGTGTATGGCCACCAACGGCACCCTGATCACCGACCAGGTCTGCCAGCAGATGATCGAAGCCGACATCAAGATGGTCTCGCTCTCCCTTGATGGCTCCACCGCCGAGATCCATGACGACTTCCGTTCCTGCCCAGGGGCCTATGCCGGGGTGGTGCGTGCCGCGGAAACCCTCAAGCGCAACAGCATCAAGTTCCTGATCAACTCGTCTTTCACCAAGCGTAACCAGAGTGACATTGGCGCCACCTTCAAGGTCGCCAAGCAGCTCGGCGCTACCGCCTGGTACATGTTCATGATCGTACCGACCGGTCGTGGCGAGGACATCATGAACGAGCTGATCTCCAAGGAAGACTACGAGGAGATCCTCTCCTGGCACTACGCGCAGGAGAAGGGTGAAGACGATATCCTCATGCGCCCGACCTGCGCACCACACTACTACCGGGTCGTGCCGCAGATGGCCAAGGCCGAAGGCGTCGACTTCAAGCGTCGCAGCCTGACCTTCTCCACCGGCGGCGGCAAAGGTTGCATCGCCGCCCAGACCATCTGCCTGATCGACTGCTTCGGCAACCTCAAGCCCTGCTCTTATTTCCACTCCTCGGTCGGTAACGTCAAGCAGATACCCTTCAAGGAGCTCTGGTTCAACAGCAAGACCTTTAACGATCTGCGTGATTTCAAAAAGTACAAAGGCAAATGCGGCGAGTGCGAGTTCATCAATGTCTGCGGCGGCTGCCGGGCCCGCGCCGACGCCGTCTACGGCGACTATATGGCAGAGGAACCTTTCTGCAACTACGTTCCGCCGCGTACGCGCAAGCGCATGGAAAAAGAAGCTGCCGAAAACGCAGGCAAAGTCTAACAAAATTCACAATTAAAAATTGACCTATACAGGAGGCAACATCATGTCAACAGATTACACTTTTCTGAAAGCCTGTCGCGGTGAAAAAACCGATTACACTCCCGTCTGGCTGATGCGCCAGGCTGGCCGCTACTTGCCCCAGTACATGGCGGTTCGCAAAAATGTCACCTTTCTTGAGCTGTGCAAGACTCCGGAGCTGGCCGCAGAGGTCACGATTCAACCGATTGACTATCTCAACGCTGACGCGGCAATTCTCTTTTCTGACATCCTCACTCCGGTAGAACCGATGGGACTGAAGCTTGATTTCGTGCCCGGCCCGGTCTTTGAGAACCCGGTGCGCACCGGGGCGGATATCGATGCTCTGCGTATTCCGGTCATGGAAGAGGACGTTCCCTACGTTCTGGAAACGATCAAGATCCTGCGGCGCGAGTTTGAAGGCCGAGTGCCTTTGATCGGTTTCGGCGGCGCGCCCTTCACCCTGGCCTGCTACATGGTCGAGGGCAAGGGTAGCAAAGACTTCGCCCAGATCAAGCGCATGATGTATGGCGCTCCGGAACTTTTTGCCAAGCTGATGGACAAGATCACCGAGATGTCCCGTCTGTACTTGAATGCACAAGTCACGGCCGGAGCCCAGGCGATTCAGATTTTTGATACCTGGGGGGGCATTGTTTCGCCGCTCGATTATGCGAAATATATCCTGCCCTACACCAAGAAACTGATCGACGGTCTTGATCGAAGCGTACCGATTATTCACTTCGTCAAGGGCGCCAGCGCCATGCTTGATACCGTCAGCCTGGCTGGTTCAGACGTTATGGGCCTCGATTGGCACGTCAATCTTGGCAAGGCTCGCGACATCATCGGTCCCGATATTGCTGTGCAAGGCAACCTCGACCCGACCGTACTGTATGCCCCCAAGGAGCACATCGAGCGCGAAGTCAAGCGCATCCTCGATGAGAACGCCGGTCGTCCGGGCCACATCTTCAACCTTGGCCATGGCATTCTGCCGACGGTCGATCCCGAGCACGCCAAGTTCATGGTCGAATGCGTGCACCGCTTGAGCGGTAAATAGGGACGAGGAACGCGGTACGAGAAAACCTTTAACCATTAACCCTTCACGGTTAACGAATGAATCTTGATAAACCAATCGGACTGGTACTTTTGAACATGGGCGGGCCCGACTCTTTAAGAGCGGTCCGCCCGTTTCTCTATAACCTGTTTTCCGATCGCGACCTGATCCAGCTGCCGGCCGGGGCGTTGCTGCAGAAACCATTCGCTTGCGTGATCAGTCGCTTGCGGGCGCCGAAAGTCAGGTTGAACTATGCCTCGATCGGCGGCAAGTCGCCGCTGCTCGAGTGGACCGTTAAACAGGCTGAGGGCACGGCCCGTGAGCTCGGCAGCCAGGTCAAACCGTTCGTGGCCATGCGCTACTGGCGGCCACGGGCCGAAGCTTGCCTGCATCGCATGAAGCAGGAAGGTGTCGAACAGGCTGTCGTGCTCTCCATGTATCCGCATTATACCGGTGCGACCTCCGGTAGCAGCATCAAGGATTTTGCCGCCGCCGCCGCGCGGATCCATCCACAGCTTAAATACACGGTCATCAGCGAATGGTACGATTGGCCTGCTTACCTGGATGTATTGGCCAACCGGATACGCGACGGGCTCGAGAAATTCCACGAGCTGGTGCGTGATGAAATCCCCATCCTGTTTTCGGCACATGCGTTGCCACAGAAGTTCATTGACGATGGCGATCCCTACCTCGACCATGTCCTCTGCACGGTCAAGGGTGTGATGGAGCGCTTCGAAGATCACCCCTGGCGGCTTGGCTTCCAGAGCCGGAGCGGGCCGGTGCAGTGGATGGAGCCCGACACGCTGGACGTGCTGGACCAACTCGGGGCGGAACAGGCGTCAGGGGCCCTGATCGTGCCGATCTCTTTTGTCTCGGATCATATCGAGACCCTGCAGGAGATTGATTTCGAGATGCGCATGCACGCCGAAGCGGTCGGCCTGCCACGCTTTGAGCGGGCGCCCTCACTGAATGATCACCAGGATTTCCTGCAGGCGTTGGCGGGGTTGGTCAGACATCATCTGGAGAATATATGACGATCCCCTGTCGCCATTGCGGGGCGGAGTTTGATCCCGATAACCTGCCGGATGACGCGGCTGTAGAGGCGGGGCTGATCCTGGCTTTCGAGCGCTACAACGACGCCGGCAAAGTCTGCGCGAACTGTCTCGCCAGCCGCGGCCGCCTGGCGATGATGTATGATCCCAGCTGCCATTAAAGCTGGTGACGCGTAACGCGGGACGCCCGAAAAAACTTTTGCTCTGGTTATAAGATCGGAAAACAAAGCTAAAAAAGGGGCCAGATCGTTTAGACCTGGCCCGGCGTTTTTGACTTTCGCGTCCCTCGTCCCGGCCTAAAGATCCAACTCCCTGAGCTTCTCCAACAATCCCGATTGCTCATCGCTCAATTCAGCCGGAACTTCAACTTCAAGCACAGCATAAAGATCCCCGGCCGGATTGCCGGTCCGCCCCGGAACGCCAAAGCCCTTGAGCCTGATTTTGCTGCCGTTCTGTGTGCCGGGTTTCACCTTGATGCGCTTGGTGTCCTCCAGGGTTGTCACTGTCACCGAGGTGCCCAGGCATAACCCGGTAAAGGGCAGCTTGACGGTTGTGAACAAATCCTGCCCTTCGCGGCGGAAGCGGTGATCGCTGGTGACGTTGATCTCGAGCATCAGGTCGCCGGCCGGGCCGCCGGAATTGCTGGCACCTCCTTTGCCCGGGATACGCAGTTTCTGGCCGGGTTCGACCCCTGCCGGAATACGGACCAGCAGGTTCTCGGTCTGACCGCCACGGTCAAGGTTGACGTGGCGTTCGCCGCCGAGCACGGCCTGGCGGAAGGGGATGGTGATCCGCATCAGGTAGTCCTGCCCCTTTGCGGGGCGCGGCCTGTGGTGCGCGGTTCGGCCAGCCCCGCCGAAGATATGGCTGAAGACATCATCGCCGCCGCGGCCGCCAAAGCCGAATTCACGGAAAATATTTCCCAGGTCAACATTGCGGAAGATATCCTCCTGGGAAAAGCGCTGGTGGAAAGCCGCATCGCCAAACTGGTCGTACTGCTGTTTCTTCTCCGGGTCGGAAAGCACGGCGTAAGCTTCGGTGATCTCCTTGAAACGCTCTTCGGCTTTCTTGTCGTCGGGATTTTTGTCCGGGTGGAATTTCATCGCCAGTTTGCGATAGTTCTTTTTAATCTGGTCGGCGCTGGCAGATTTTTCCAGACCGAGAGCAGCATAGTAATCTTTGGCCATGATGTTTCCTCAGGATGCCATGATTAGGGTGTGATTCGCGAGCTCAATATAGTGACGGTTTGGCGGGCCGTCAAGGTCGCTCATGAGTTGGCCCTGTCTCAGCCGGCAGTTCTCCAACGCTCCAGATGCTCCTCAATGAAGGCAACGATGCGCTGCTGTTCCTCCTGGCCCTTGCCGGTCACCTGCATCGGTTCGCCAAAGGCAAAGTGCACGGTCCTCGAAGGCACGATCGGGCCGAAATCCTTAATGATCCTGCCGGTCGACCAGGCCCAGGTCAGCAGGGCGACCGGCACGACGATGGCTCCGGTTTTCTGGGCGAGTTTGATACCGATGCTGTTGAACTGTTTCGGGTCAAAATCGACCGTGCGCGTATGCTGCGGAAAAATAATCAGTGAACGTCCCTGCTCGAGCCGGCGCGCACCCTCTTCCATGACCACTTTGAGATCCTCACGGGCATTGACGCGATCGACGACCACGGGGTCACGAGCCCTGATGATATTACCGAACACCGGGTAATCGACCAGGCTGCGTTTGACCACGTAGGTCAGGTCCAGACCGTGCGGCATGATCAGCGACGGCAGAACGAAAGTCTCGAGGCTGCTCATATGGTTGGCGATGAAGACGCAAGGTCGATCGATCCCCTGAAGATGCTGCATGCCGGTCACATCCAGATGGCAGCCGACCTGCTCCAGGGCTTTGACGGTGGTGGCGCTGCTGTTGTGCCAGTCGACGGAATCATAGTTGCCTTTTTTGGCAGCGACGCTGCCCCTCCAGACCACGGAAATGGCTTTGAAGTAAAAAACGAGTGAGGGCAACAGCCGGGCGAACCAACCGATTTCATGTTGCGGAGTATGATACTCAGTGCCTTCGAAAAAACCTTTGATGTCCCTCATAGTGCCTTCTTACCTGATGTTTGTGAACGCGAACTTCGGAAACGGAACAGAAACAGTGCGGCGGCCATGCCCAGTGCTGCGCAGAGGAAGAGAACGTTCAGGCCAAACCAGTCGCCAATATAGCCCAGGAACAGCGATCCTGCAAAGATTCCCGTGTCGATGCCGCCGGTAAAAATTCCGGTGGCCTTGCCACGGACCGTAGCCGGTTCATCTCGGACAGCCATAGTGTTTAAGAGCGGAAAGAGCAGGCCGTGGCCGACGCCGGACAAAATCCCGGCAACGCAGAGCGTCGCCTGGTTGTAAGTCAGGGGCAGCAGGAAGAGCCCGACCATGTACAGGACGATGCTGTAGGGCAGGATGAGGTTCTCTCCGAGCCGGTCCGCCAGCCGGCTGGCGACGAATCGAATCGCAATGGCTCCCCCCGAGTAACAGAAAAAGTAGACCGAGATATAGCCGAGGTTGCGTTCTGCGGCGAGGGGCGCCACAAAGCCGCCGGTCGCCGCCAGGCCGAAACCGAACAGCAGGGCAAGCAGTCCCACCACGATGAATTTTTCCCGTTTGAGAAGTCCGAAGAAGGTTGTCTGCTGAATTGTGCTACGTGCCGGCCCGCTTTCCTGAAGGTGTTGATGCACCAGCAGGGCAACCCCGGCCAGGGCCGCGGCGGTCACGAACATGCCGAAAAAGCCGAAGTGTTCAATCGTGGCCTCGGCGACCACCGGGCCGATGGCGACGCCGAGCAGTCCGGAGATGCCGAACATGCCGATGCCCTCATTGTGGCGGTCCTGTGGCAGGATGTCTGCCATGAAAGTGAAGACCGCGGTAAAACAGATGGCCAGGCCTATACCGTGGATGGCGCGCAGCAGCAGCAGGAGGGGATAGCCTGAACCGAGCGGGTCTTGAATCAGGATATAGAGACAGGGCGAGACGACCATGAGCAGGCTGCCCAGTGTGTAGCTGCGCTTGCGACCGATGCGATCAATCATTTCGGCCACCCAGGGGCGGCAGAGGGCCGAGGCCATGGCAAACACGCCCATGATGACGCCGACGTCACCCTGATTGCCACCGTGGTCAAGAATGAAGAGAGGCAGCAGGAAGAAGGCGCTGAAACTGGCAGTATGGCAGAGGTTGGCAACTGCCATGGCCCAGAATGCAGGAGTGTAAAGCATCGGGTTGTTTCCAGTTGGGGTTGAGTTGGCCGGTATTCTGACTTGACCCCTCTGGACAGTCAAGAGACAATCGGCCCCGGATCTGCCGGCCATGTAAAAAGACGATTAATCTTGCCTGGCCAGGGGTGTTGTCATGGCGGCGCTATCCGTGACCACCGACCATCTCAGGATTGCCCTTTGCCACGCATGTGGAATTAAGGTATCTTGAAGAAGAATAAATTCCCTGAAGGAACCGCTCTTTAATGAACTCTCCACTACGGACAACTCACCTCAAAGATTACCTCCCTCCCGCGTACCTGGTTGACCAGGTTGATCTGCATTTCGATCTGCATCCGGCCGGCACCGAAGTCCGGGCCATTCTGCAACTGCGAATTAACCCGGAATCACGGCAGGACAACAATGAACTTCACCTGAACGGGCGCAACCTGGAACTGCTGGCCGTGGCCATGGACGGCCGGCCTCTCGATGCGTCGGCTTATGTGCTGGATGACGAGGGTCTGTCGATCAGCGGGGTCCCCGACAAGTTCGAACTGCAGACAGTGGTGCGTATCAACCCGGACGCCAACGCCGCTCTCGAGGGCTTGTACCGGGCGAGCGGCATCTTCTGTACCCAGTGTGAAGCCCAGGGCTTTCGCAAAATCACCTATTATCCCGATCGTCCGGATGTCATGGCCCGTTTCACCGCCACCCTGGTCGGGGATCGCGCCAGCACGCCCGTGCTTCTGGCCAACGGCAACCTGGTCGTTTCCGGAGTCCTGGACGATGGCCGCCACTTTGCCACCTTTGAGGACCCTTTCCCGAAACCGGCTTACCTGTTTGCCCTGGTGGCCGGCCAACTGACCGCTATCGAAGACAGCTTTACCACCTTGTCGGGACGCAAAGTCAGGCTGCAGATCTTTGTCGAGCAGCGCAATCGCTACCAGTGTGAGCACGCCATGGCTTCGCTCAGGAACGCCATGCGCTGGGACGAGGAGACCTATGGTCTGGAGTATGACCTCGATGAATACAAGGTCGTCGCGGTTGATGACTTCAACATGGGGGCGATGGAAAACAAGGGCCTCAACGTCTTCAACTCCAAGTATGTCCTGGCGCGGCCCGAGACGGCCACCGATGCTGATTTCCAGGGCATTGAGGGCGTTATCGGCCATGAATATTTCCACAACTGGACCGGCAACCGGGTGACCTGCCGCGACTGGTTTCAGCTCAGCCTCAAGGAGGGTTTGACGGTCTTTCGAGACCAGGAATTCTCTGCCGACATGGGCTCGCGGGCCGTCAAGCGGATCAGCGATGTGCGCCTGCTGAGAAATATCCAGTTTCCGGAAGATGCCGGGCCAATGGCCCATTCGGTGCGCCCCGAGTCCTATGTCGAGATCAACAACTTCTACACCGCCACCGTCTACAACAAGGGCGCCGAGGTCATCCGCATGTATCAGACCCTGCTCGGCGGCGAGGGCTTCCGGCGCGGCCTGGAGCTCTATTTCGAACGCCATGACGGCCAGGCGGTGACCACGGATGATTTCCTGTCGGCCATGGCCGACAGCAACGCTGTTGATTTAAGCCAGTTCCAGCTCTGGTACAGCCAGGCGGGAACGCCGGTCCTCAATATCAGCGGAGTCTATGATGGGACAAGCAGGGAGTTCCGGCTGCACGTCCGGCAGAGCTGCCCGGCAACCCCTGGCCAGCTCGACAAGCAGCCTTTCCTGATCCCGCTGCAGGTTGGCCTGCTTGGCCCCGACGGTGAGGATCTGCCGTTGCAGTTGAACGGAGAGCTTGCCGCGGCGGGTCATGAGCGGGTCTTGAAGATCACGCGGACCGAGCAGACCTTTGTGTTCGTCAACGTGCCGGTCACGCCGGTCCCTTCGCTGCTGCGCGACTTCTCGGCGCCGGTTAAAATTCATTATCCTTACAGCAGGTCAGAGCTGGCTTTTCTGTTTGCCCACGACAGTGACTCATTCAATCGTTGGGAGGCCGGCCAGCGCCTGGCAACCGATGTCCTCCTCGAAATGATGGCGGCTGTCAAGGACGGCCGTCAACCGGAAGTCCCGAAAGATTTTCTGGTGGCTTTCCGTGCGGCCCTGAACGACCACGCCGCGGACCCGGCTTTGCTGGCATTGGCCCTGACCCTGCCTGGAGAGATAGAGCTGGCTGAGGCCGTGACGAGTGCCGATCCCGGAGCCATCCATGTCGCCCGCCAAACTTTACGCAAGTCCCTGGCAGCAAGGCTGAAAAATGAGTTTGGTGCCGTTATGGCGGCCATGCAGGATTATGGTCTTTACAGCCTGAAACCGGCGGCAATCGGTCGGCGCAGCCTGAAAAATCTCTGTCTCGCCTACCTGGCACTTGTACCGGATACCGCGCTTCAGCATATCTGCTTTGAGCAGTTTGTCGACGCAGACAATATGACTGACCGCATGGCGGCCCTGACCTGCCTGGTGCACAACCGGCTGCCGAAGTGGCAGGAAGCCCAGGCCGCATTTTACCAGCAGTTCCAGGATGACCCGCTGGTGGTTGATAAATGGTTCAGCCTGCAGGCAACCGCGCCCCGGTCGGAGACCCTGGCCAGGGTGCAGGAGCTGATGGAGCACCCGGCGTTCACCATGCGCAACCCGAACCGGGTGCGTGCCCTGATCGGCGCCTTCGCCCACGGCAATCCGGCTTTTTTCCACGATCTCTCGGGGACCGGGTATGAGTTTGTCGCCGACCGGGTGCTGGAGCTCGATGCCTTTAATCCACAGGTTGCAGCCAGGATGATCTCTCCTTTGAGCCGCTGGCGGCGCTATGACAGTGATCGGCAGCGACTGATGCGCCAGCAACTGCAGCGCATTCAGGATCAGGGTCATTTGTCATCGGATGTGGGTGAGATCGTGTCGAAATCCTTGAACTGACGGAACGCGAAAAATCCTGATCTCGTCCATCGTCCCGCGTCCCGGGAAATATTTTATGAACAAAGAGGATAAAATATTAAAGGATGTCCTGATCATCGGTTGCGGTGATATCGGGGTGCGGGTTGCGCGGCTTGTGCAGCAGGTCGGCGGTACAGTTTCGGGTTTGGCTCGTTCCGACCGGGGTGCGGAGCGTTTGCGCGCGCTGGGTATCAAGCCGGTCATGGCGAACCTTGACGATCCGTCATCGCTGGCCGGACTGCCGGTTGCCGGTCAGCTGGTTTTCTATTTTGCGCCCCCGCCGGGAGGTGGCCCGCTAGACAGTCGCATGCGCAACTTCTGCCAGGCGGTCGGCTCGGGGCAGTTGCCGGAAAAGGTGGTCGCTATCAGCACCAGCGGCGTTTACGGTGATTGCGGCGGCGCATGGGTCACGGAAGAGACACCGATCAATCCGCAGACCAGTCGGGCGCAGCGGCGGGCCGATGCCGAAGCGACCCTGCAGGAGTGGGGGAGGGACCATGGCGTGCCGATCGTGATCCTGCGCGTGACCGGCATCTATGGCCCCGGCCGCCTGCCCCTGGCGAGAGTCAAGCAAGGGCATGCCGTGCTGTGTGAGGCGGAATCTCCACCCACCAACCGCATTCATGCCGATGACCTGGCCCGGGTCTGCATCAGGGCGGCTGAAAAAGCCGTCGATGGTGATATCTTTAACGTGAGCGATGGTCAGCCGGGCACCATGACCCAGTATTTCAACGCCATCACCGATCTGCTCAACCTGCCGCGTCTGCCGCAGGTCACCATGCCGGAAGCGAAACAGGTCATGAACCCGATGATGCTGTCGTACCTGACCGAAACCCGGCGCATGGGGAATCGCAGGATGGTGGAAGAGCTCGGCGTGCCCCTCTTGTACCCAGACCTCGAGTCGGGATTGAAGAATGTCATCGCCCAGCTCGATCAGCCGAATATGGGGTATCTTGGGTCGGTGGGGCATTGAAACCGGGACGAGGGACGCGAAACGTGGAAATCACAACTAAATTCAATTCTCTTTTTGTTAGTAATATGCTGAGACACCATAAATATTTATCCGGTGCGCGAATGAGGGGCTGGGCCGAAAAGTTTTTTCTCGTCCCGCGTCCCTCGTCCCGTGTTCCTGATTTCCGGAGGAAATCATGAAAAAAGTAGCAATCATCGGCGCCGGAATCTCCGGTTTGAGTACCGCCTACGCGGTCGAGCGGCTTGCCGGCGAGGTCGGCCTGGAAGTCGAGGTCACGGTCTTTGAGCGCGAGCAGCGTACCGGCGGCAAGATCTGGAGCATCAAGGAGGAAGGCTATCTCTGCGAGTGGGGGCCAAACGGGTTTCTCGACAGCAAGCCGATGACCCTCGACCTGTGCGACCAGCTTGGTATCCGGGACCGCCTGGAACGGTCGAATGACAACGCCCGAAAACGGTTCATCTACAGTGGCGGCATTCTGAATCGCCTGCCGGAAAACGGGCCGATGTTCCTGCAGTCGAAGCTGATCAGCTGGCCGGGCAAAATTCGCCTGGCCCAGGAGTTCTTCAAGCCGCAGCGCACCGATGGTGTTGACGAGACCCTGGCTGATTTTGCCCGGCGCCGGCTTGGTGCCGAGGCCCTCGATAAATTGATCGGGCCGATGGTCTCGGGGATCTTCGCCGGAAACCCGGAGACCATGAGCTTGAAGAGTTGTTTTCCGCGTATCCACGAGCTGGAACAGGAGTATGGCGGGCTGCTCAAGGCCATGATGAGGCTGGCCAAGCAGAAAAAAGCCGAGGCCAGGGCTGGCAAACAGGTGGCCAGCGCTGCTGGTCCAGGCGGCGTTCTGACCTCCTTCGTCGGCGGCATCCAGGAGCTGACGGATGCCACGGTGGAGTGTCTAAACGGCAAAGTACAAACCGACCAGGCTGTGACCGGCTTGAAATCAATTGCAGGCGGGTGGGAGTTGCGTCTGGCCGATGGCTCCAACTTCGATGCCGAGGTGGTGATCTCGGCGGCACCGGCTCATGTCCTCAAGGAGCTGACCTGGGCTTTGGATGGTGAATTGTCGAAACTCCTCGATGGTATTCCCTATGCACCCATGAACGTGATCTGCTTTGGTTACGAGCAGGCCAAGATCGAGCGTGACCTGGACGGTTTCGGTTACCTGATCCCGAAAAAGGAAGGCTGTGAAATCCTTGGCACCTTGTGGGATTCAAGCATCTTCCCGGCCCGTGCACCGGAGGGCCACGTCCTGCTGCGTTCGATGATGGGCGGGGCGACCAATCCCGCAGCGATCGATCTGAGTGATGCCGAGGTCCGGGCGCGCACCATGGCGGAGCTCAAGAAAATCATGGGAATCGCTGCCGAGCCTGATTTTGTCAGGATCTTCCGTCATCAGCGGGCCATCCCACAGTACGTGGTTGGCCATGCCGCGCGACTTGCCGCCATCGAAGACCGGGCCAGGGCGCACGCCGGTCTGATCCTGACCGGCAATGCGTTGTTCGGCATCGGGCTCAACGACTGTGTCAATGCGTCCAACAAGGCTGGCGAACGGGTCGTCTCCTGTTTACAGGCTATAGCCTGACCTACGATTGAGCAGCTTTGGAGAAGTCTGTTCAAGGGATCTCCGCATCTCACACTCTTGGAACACTTCCAAGAGTGCCCTAATGCTACCGATCGATCAGTCGTAACTTCTATTTCCCGCAGCACTTCTTGAACTTGAGTTCGCTGCCGCAACCGCATGGATCGTTACGACCGATCTTGTTGACGGTGAGTGGTTTCGGCTTAACCATTGTGCCCTCGGTGAACAGCCAGCGTCCTCTCTTTTTCTTGAAATGGCCGCGCTCATGGTGGCTGCGCAAACCCTCCTTGTCGCGAAAGCGGGCGACAAAGGTTACTTCGCCCTGCTCGTCTTTAACTCCACCCTGCGAGGTCTCAAGGATTTCGAGGCCATGCCATTCGGATTCCTCGGCCCAGCTTTTGGTGCCCTCGTGGTCGTAACCCTGGCGATAGTTGGGATGGGTGCTGTTAAAGAGAAAGTCGACCTCGGCCTTGACGTGGGCCGTGTAGCGCGCCCGCATCAGTTGCTGTGCGGTTTCGGCCAACTTTTTGCCTCTGACAATCGGTTCACAGCAGGCGGCGTAATCACTGCCGCTGCCGCAAGGACAGCCGTTCATGGCGAGTTCTCCTTCTCGGCCGGCAGAGCTGTTGCAACAGGCTGCCGTAATATCTGAAATGCAAAAATCACTCTCTGGTATCCATCACTCTCTGTCCTCATCCCTTTCCGGGCCTAAGGGCTTGGTCAGGACGATCAGCTGCGGCAGCAGGGTCAGGGCGGCCAGCAGGGCAACCACCATTGCCAGTCCGGTCAGTAATCCGAAATAGACGCTCGGCATGAAGTTGGAGAGAACCAGGACCGAAAAGCCGATAATGATGGCAATCGATGTGTAGTACATGGCGTAGCCGATGCTGGAATGACAACGATGCATCGCCGCCAGGTAGTTGCCGTCGAACTCATACTCGCGCCTGAAGCGGTGAATGTAATGAATGGTGTCGTCGACGGCGATGCCGACGCTGATGGCGGCGATGGTGATGGTCATCATGTCGAGAGGGATGCCAACCATTCCCATGAAACCCAGCACGGTGCCGACCGACAGCAGGTTCGGAAAGATGGCGATACAGGCGATCTTCAATGAGCGGAACAGGATCAGGAACATCACCATCAGGGCCGCTATCACTGCGCCCAGGGTCTGGACCTGTGAAGAGAACAGGCTCTGCAGCATGTTGTTGTACAAAAGCAGCAGTCCGGCCAGGTGCACCTGCTCCGGCGCAAAGCCGAACTTCTCCGTCATGTCGCGGCGGATGGTCTGCAGCAGCTCGTTGCGCCGCAGGCTCTCCTCCGAATCCCGCACCCTGATCGCAAAACGCACCTGGCTGTGCTCCACGGAGACGTAGGGGCTGAGGATGATCCGGCGGTAGGCCTCCGGAAGCTCGTTGTAGACCAGGGCCAGCTGGAAGTTGTCGAGATCCTGTCCCTCGTTGAGCCGGCGTCCGACCTTGAGCATGGTCCCAACCGAGAGCACCTTGCCCGTTTCGGGAAGGGCATCGAGATAGTCGTGAACCGCCTCGACCCGTGCCATCCTCCGGGCGGTGAACCAGTACTGGGCCTGGGTTTTTTCGGTCTCAAATGCCGCATCGAGCTCAGCGAAGAAGCCTTCCGGTTCGGCGGCGGAGTCCCCGGCGGCGGGGACCTCTTCCTGCTCAAAATCGATCACAATCTGTAGCGGCGTTGTGCCGCCGAGCTGTTCATCAATCACCATCATGCCCTGGTACAGCTCCGTCGACTCCCTGAAATAGTCGATGAAGCTGTTTTCCACCACGCAGCCGCGCGGAACCGACGGCACTCAAAAGCAACAGCAGGGTGCTCAGCAGCATGACGAGCCTGCCATGCCGCTCGGTGAACCGGCTCAGGATGCTGGTGAAGGAAAACTCCAGGGAGCAGAGGATGGGAAGCTGTTGCGGCAGCAGCATCAGCAGGGCTGGAAAGAGCAGGAAGGTCAACAACAGCGACACGGCGATGCCGGCGCTCATCATCCAGCCGAAGTTGATGACCGGCAGGATGTTGCACAGGATCAGGGAGCCGAAGCCGGCCACCGTGGTGAGCACGGCGAAACTGCAGGGCTTGATCATGGACAGGACGGTCTCCCGGACCAGCTGGCGCTGGTCGGCGCCGGGGCTCATGCAGATCAGCTCCCGGTAGCGGACGATGAGATGGATCACTATCGACATGGTGATGATCAGCTGCAGGGAGATGAAGTTGGAGGAGATAACTGTGACCTCCCAGCCGAACATGCCGAGCAGTCCGCAGGTGACCACGACCGAAAGGGTGCTGCACAGCAACGGCAGCAGGACCCATTGCAGCTGTCTGAAGACCAGCCACAGGGTCAGCGCCAGCAGGCAGACGACGCTGATGCCAAAAATTTTCAAATCGGTCTTGATAAAGGTGATCAGGTCGTCGGCGATCATGCTGACCCCGCCGAGGAACAGATCGGCCGAGCCGCGGTAGCCTTTCATGATGGCGCGGATTTCGGTGATGTTGCGGTGTTGGCTGGCCCGCATCGCATCGCGATGGGCCTTGAAACGTGACTGGACATCGTCGAGTTCGGCGCTGTCCGCTGCCGACAGCCCTCCTGTTTCAGCTTGATTCTGCAAGGTGCTGCGACGCTCGCGCAGTTCGTTGAACAGGGTGTCGTCGGGTAGGTTGACCTGCAGGGCGGTGGTACGCAGGTCCGGGCTGACCAGCAGGTTGCTATAGATGGGGCTGTTCTGGAACTCGTTGCGGGCCAGTTCCCTGTCGACCGTGGCAGATTCGAGGGTCTGAACATCGTCGACCAGATCCTTGATCGGCCGCGGCGGACTTTCCAGCAGGGGTACGTCGAGGATCGAGACGACCGATTCGACCCCTTCGAGGGCCACGAGCTCAGCGCGCAGGCGTGCCAGGTCGGCCAGCACCGCATCCGAGAAGAGGTCGCCGTGCGGGCTGTAGGAGATGATCAGGAAGTCCGAGTTGCCGTAGCGGGCGTTGATCAGGCGGGTGAAGTTCAGATCCTTGTCGTGCTCGAGCATCAGTGTTTCGGCCGAGGCGTCGATCTCAAGTTTACGCGCTTCATACCCAAGGACAGCGACCACCAGCAGGATCGCCAGCAGGAAGGTCTTCGGATAGGCGAGCAGGAGCCTGTCGTAGAAGAGTCTCAGCATTACTTCGACAGGGCCCCTTCCTTGCCGGGTTCGGCAACGGCAAAGGCGCCGCGGGTCTTGAGCTTTTCAAGCAGGTCGTCGATGCTGCCCTCGCTGAGGACACCGTCGAACTGGGAGCGATAGGTCTGGATGACGCTCACTCCGCCGATCTCCACATCGTAAATCTTCCAACCTTGCGGAGAGCGGTAGAATTTGTAGAACATGCCGATGCGGCTGTCTCCGGAAATCAGGGTTGTCGACACATGGACCATTTTCCCTTCGGTCTGTGGCTCCCCGTACAGAATCTCCTCGTTGCTGTAGATGTTGAGCTTGTCGAGGTAGGACTCCTGCAGGCGCTTGATGAAGAGCTCCGAGAACGTCGCCTGTTGTTGCGGGCTCAGGGTGGGCCAGTACTTTTTGCCCAGGCTCAGCTTGGCCATGGTCTGGTAATCGAAGATTGGCGAGACAATTTCGATGATGCGCTCGTCCCGGCTCGCTTTGTCGCCGGTCTTGTCATGCAGCAGCAGAACCACGGTATCTATCCTGGTCTTGAGCAGCTCCAGCACCTCGCCCGTCTCGTCAGCACGGATTGGCGCGGCGCAAAGGAACACACAAATAATTGCCGAAAATATGTATCGCATAGCTACTCCTTGATCTCTTGATCCCTGTGCTGCTCGTAGCCGTCTCTGAGAAAAGTATAGAGGTCTACGGCATCTTTTTTGAGACTTTCGTATTCCCCGAGGTGCAGGGAGGTGTTGTTGACCTGGTCGTATACGTGTACCGCCAGCCTGGTTTCAAAGCCCTCGATGTAGTTGACCGGGTCGAGGTAATAATCAGGCAGGAGGCCAACGGTGTCGCGCAGGTTTGAGGGCCCCAGCAGAGGCAGCACGATGTGAAAGCCGCTGCCGACTCCGTAGTGGCCGAGGGTCTGGCCGAAATCCTCCGGGTAGGCCTGCAAAGCAAAATCCTTGGCGGCCGGGTCGCCAAAACCGAGCACGCCGATCGTCGAGTTGAGAGCGAAGCGCGCCAGCTCGGTGCCAGCCCGCTGCAGTTTGAGTTGCAGCAGGTTGTTGGCAAAGCGCACCGGCATCAGCAGGTTGCGGAAAAAGCGGCCCACCGCCAGTCGCGCACTTTCGGGAACCACTGCACTATACCCCTGGGATACCGGCTTGAACAACCAGAAATAGACCCTGTCGTTGACCTGGGTCATCACCCGATTGTAACCGCTCAGCGGGTCGATGACCGGTTTTGCGCTCGCCGCTTCGAACTCGGATTCAAGCGCGAATTCGTTGTCCTGCACCGCTGAAACAGGAGTCTCCTGTCGAGCTGTGTCAGCAGCAGACTCATAGGCAACCGCCGGATGTACTCCGCAGACCCCCGAAAAAACGACCAGGGCGACGACGAGGGTCATGGACCATCCAGAACAAGCTTTCCAGGAAATTCTCTGCATGGGCACGTCTTCATTTGGCAAGAATATCTCCGATCGAAACAGGCCTTTGCAACGGGGCGAAGGTCACGACGCTGACTTGCGATCATTATCGTCGTATCATTGTAGCAGATATGCTTATCGGAGTCTTTTGCGAGGGAGTTAATATTATAATCCTCTGGCCCGGTGGTCCTGGTCAAACCCACCAATCAAAACCAGCTCTTACACTACAGCGGCAGGGAGAAGCAAAAACGCGTACCCCCCCCAGGGGAGCTCTCGACCCAGATCTCCCCGCCGTGGGCTTCGACGATATTCTTCACCAGGTAGAGCCCGATACCGAGGCCTTTGGTCGCGGTGTCCGAAGAGTCGACACGGTAGAACTTTTCAAAGATATTTTTCTGTTGTTCGGCATTCATGCCGATCCCCTGGTCAGCCACTGTTACCTGGCACCGGTCATCTCCCGCTTCACCGCGGATGCTGATTTCTCCTCCTTGCGGCGAGAATTTGACGGCGTTGCCGATCAGGTTCTCGAAGATCTGAACCAGCTTGCCGCGGTCCGCGAGCACCGTAAGCTGTTGATCAGGAAATGAGAGGGTGAAGCGACACCGGGAAGTTTCCTGTTCAAATCCCTGCACGACCTGTCTGGCTACTTCGAAAACGTTGACGGCGGAGGGCTCAAGGCAGACCATGCGGCCGGACTCGATTCGACTCATGTCGAGCAGCTCTTCGACAATTTTTTCCAGAATGTGGCATTTTTCGTGAATATAGGAGAGGTACTCGCGCCGTTCCTCGATGCTGAAATGGTCGTTTTCCAGAAGCAGCTCCGAGTATCCCAGGATCACCGCCAGAGGAGTGCGCAGTTCATGCGAGGCCGTGGCAATGAATTCACTCTTGCTGCGGTCGTTGTCGACGAGCCTCTTTTCCATCTGCTTGCGTTCGGTGATGTTGCTGGCGCTGCCGCGATAACCTGTGAAGTTGCCATCCTTGTCGTACACCGGCACACCGCTGGCGCTGCAATAAGCGACCCGGCCGTCGCTGAGTTTGAGCGGGTACACAAAATTTTTGAATGGTCTCCTTGCCAGCAGATCTGCCTGGTGGGCTGTCCAGAGGCCGACAGCCTGACTGGTGTCGGCAATCTCCGAACGCTGCTTGCCGATGACGTCAACGATGCGGTGTCCCATGAGATTTTCGAAACGTTCAGAAACAAAGGTGAAGCGCAGATCCTGATCCATTTCCCAGAACCAGTCGGACGCCGATTCGGCAAAATCCCGCAACCGGTCGACGGCAATTTTCAGGGCAATCTCAGCCTGGTGTCGGCGTTCCTCGCGAACCAGCAGGAGCCCGACCAGAAAAATGCCGAAGAAAATGGCCGCACTGTAAGGCACCGCGACTGACTTGAGCAGCGCCCAGCCGGTCTGCAGATCCTCATAGAGCAGGAAGCCGGGCAGGATGAAGATTGTTGCTGCCAACGCACCGCAGGCTCCTTTCCACGCACTGTCTTTTGCACCGAGAAACTTGCGTAGCCCGACCCCTGCCAGTGCGGCCAGACCGACCCCGACCGAACCGGCGAGGACACCGGCCCCGCCCAGATGGATGCGTTTGGCGATGGTGATAATGGCGCTGATAAGGGCCGACAGGGGGCCACCGAACACTCCGCTTAAAGCGACGATGGCGTTTCTCTGGTCAACGATCACCCCCTCGGCGACAGGGATTTTGACGTACATGCAGGCGACGGCGAAGAGACCGAAAAATACCCCGAAAATGATGCCCTGTCCGAATCGGGACACGTTTTTGGAACGTTCGATCAGTACGCCATAGGCGGCGACCATGACAATGAAAATTGCCAGGTTGTTGAAAAGTCCAAGGAATAAGGATGTTCCAGAAATCATGGCATGGTCTCATTCTCTCGTTCGAAAGGCCAACCGCCAGGCCATCGCACAAACGACGCTTATGCAGCAAAAGAAACCGGCCCATAAAAAATATGATTTTTTCATTTTAAATTAAGGTCGTCGCAAAGAGCAATGCTGTTGTGGGCATTGATTCCGGTGGAACAGCAGCAGCCGACTGACAGAATGGCAAAAAAAGGGCTTTTTGGTGCAACTGGACCGTGATCTTCACAGATAAGTGCCGGGCTTCTGGGACTTGAGCATTCTTCTGGTATATTTTATTGACGCAATCGTGACAATTTTCAGCCGCTTTACTTGCTATGTGCAGAGGGTTTGACAACCGGAATCCGGATATATCAGGATTTTAAACAACTGGAGAAAAGGATAGTCATGTCCACCACAGGCGATGACCGCTTGCCGGACTGGCAGCTGGAAAAGCTGCGCTGCGCAGACGACGTGTTGGAGCTCGTCTTTGCCGGCGATTGGTGCCTTGACCGGACCCTGCCTCCCGCACAATCCCTGGCTGCGGACCTGGACTTGGGGGTGCATCACCTGTCCTGCCATGCCCCGAAACTGGGCAGATGGGATTCCGGCCTGCTAGCTTTTCTCGCCAGTCTTTTCAAGCTTTGTATGGAGCGCGGCATCACGGTTGATTGCGGCGGCTTGCCGACGGGTGTCCAGCGGCTGTTGACCATGTCCTTTGCCGTCCCCGAGCAACGGTTGGTGGAGCGACGTGACAGCAGGGAGTCCCTGCTGTCGCGGGTGGGGGTTGCCACCGTCGACTTCTGCAGCGGCTTCCCGGAGATGCTGCGTTTCCTGGGTGAGATCACCCTGTCCCTGGGCCGACTGTTGACCGGCCGTGCGCAATTCCGGCAAAGCGATTTCTGGCTGGAAGTGGAGGAGGTCGGGCCACGGGCTCTGGGTATCGTCTCAGTTATCAGCTTCCTGGTCGGACTGATCCTCGCCTATCTCGGCGCCGACCAGTTGCGTCTGGTGGGGGCGCAGACCTTTATCGCCGACCTGGTGGCCATCGGCATGGTCCGCGAAGTGGGGGCGTTGATGACAGGGATCATCATTGCCGGCCGCACCGGCGCGGCGTTTGCTGCGCAACTCGGCACCATGCAGGTCAACGAGGAGATTGACGCCTTCCGGACTCTGGGAATTTCAGCGGTTGATTTCCTGGTGCTGCCGCGCATGCTGGCGCTGATGATCATGGTGCCACTTTTAACGCTTTACGCCTCCTTTGTCGGCATACTGGCCGGACTGCTGGTTTCGGTCTTTATCTTCGATATCGGCTTTTTCGAGTATTACAGCGAAACCCTGCGGGCGCTCGAAATCAAACACTTTGCGGTCGGACTTTCCAAGGGCAGCGTCTACGGAGCCATGGTCGCCTTTGCCGGCTGCCTGCGCGGCATGCAGTGCGGTCGCAGTGCCGAGGCGGTTGGTGAAGCGGCGACTTCGGCGGTGGTGACCGGCATTCTGCTCATCACCATTATGGCTTCACTGATGACCATCCTGTTTTACCGGCTGGGGATATGACGTAATGGATGAAAAACACCATATCGAAGTCCGTAACCTGACCATGGCATATGGCGATTTTGTCGTGCAGCACGACCTCAATTTCGTGGTGGAAAAAGGTGATATCTTCGTGATTATGGGCGGCAACGGCTGTGGCAAGACCACTCTGATGAGGGCCTTGGTCGGGCTGCAGCGGCCGATCGCCGGCACGGTCTATTACAGCGGTGAAGATTTCTGGAACAGCTCGACAGAGGATCAGGCGCGGCTCAAACGCCGCCTCGGCATCATGTTCCAGGGTGGGGCCCTGTGGAGTTCGCTCTCTCTGGCGGAGAATGTGGCTCTACCCCTTCAGGAGTACACCTCCTTGCCGGTGGAACGGATCGACGAGGTCGTCGCCTTCAAGCTGGCCCTGGTAGGGCTCGCCGGCTTCGGCGAGTTTTACCCGTCAGCGCTGAGCGGTGGCATGCGCAAACGCGCCGGGCTGGCCAGGGCCATGGCGCTTGATCCGGATATCCTGGTGATCGACGAGCCTTCTTCGGGACTGGATCCCCTCACCGCTCGCCGGCTGGATGACTTGATCCTCGAACTGCGGGACAGCCTCGGCACAACGATCGTGGTCGTGACCCACGAACTCGCCAGCATCCTCAGCATAGGCAGCAATTCAGTCTTTCTCGATGCCGACACCCATACCATGATCGCCACCGGCAATCCGAGGCAGGCGGCACAAACCGGCGCTGTCAAGGTGCGCCATTTCCTGAGCAGGGGGGAGGCATGAGCAAGCGCGCCAATCCGGCCATGATCGGCACTTTTGTTCTGGGAGCATTTACCCTCGGGGTGGTCACCATACTGATGTTGTCCGGTGGCCACTGGTTTCAGGAGCATCGGCAGCAGATCCTCTATTTCGAGGGCGCGGCCCAGGGTTTGCAGGTCGGCGCGCCGGTGGTGTTCCTCGGCGTAAAGGTAGGAAGCGTCAAGCGGATTCAACTCGGACTTCAAAGAAACAATCAAAAATTCCTGGTGGCGGTCACTATCGAAATCGAGCCGGAGGTGGTGCAGGCCCGCCTTGGCGAACAGATCGATCTGCGCGACCAGGAGACCATGCGTCAGCTGGTTGAGCGTGGGCTGCGGGGCCAGCTGCGTATGCAGAGCTTTCTCACCGGCCAGCTTTATGTGGGCCTTGATTTTTACCCGGACAGGCCGGCCCGTTTTTTCGCCACGGATCCTGCCCTCAACGAAATCCCGACCATCCCGACCACGGTGGAGGAGCTGACCCTGAAGCTCGAAAGCTTCCACGTAGAAAAGTTTCTCAACGACATGTCCGTCATCAGCGCATCGGTCAGCAAGCTGCTCGGCACCGACGAGACTGCCGAACTGCCGCAGCGGCTGAGTCGAATCTTGACGCATCTGGAGTCGTTTTCCCGCAAGCTCAATGACGAAAGCGCACCCGTGCTCGACGACCTGCGAGCGGATCTTGCCGCCCTGAATGAGGCCCTGGTCGCCGTGACCAGAGCCGCAGACCGGATTGCGGAGCTGGCGGAACCGGAATCGCCGCTCTTCGAGAGCTTGCGCCACGCCGGCGAAGAGCTTGCCGGCGCGGCCCTGGCCGTGCGGGAGTTGAGCGTTGCCGACTCTCCCACGCTCGAGCGTCTCAACGTGCTGATGCAGGAGCTTGCCCGCTCAGCCAGGGCTGTGCGCTTGCTGGCTGAAACCATCGAGCAGGAACCCGAGGCGATGTTACGGGGCAAACACGGCCAGGAGGATAATCATGAACAATGATCGCTTCTGCCATAGAGGTGTCAAGTCTTTACTGCTGCTGATCGCCATCGTCCTGTGGGCGGGCTGTGCCCGGACGCCTCCGATCAGCTATTATCAGCTCTCAATCAGACCCGATGCTGCTGCACTGCCTGCCCCGAGCGCTAACGGCCAGAGCCTTGTTGTCGGGCTTGGCCCGGTGCAGCTGCCGGAATATCTTGAGAGGCTCCAGATCGTCAGACGGAGTTCGGCGAACCACCTGCAGGTCACGGCGGCACAGCGCTGGGCGGAGCCACTCTCGGCGGGCCTGCCGCGGGTCCTCGGCGAGGACCTTGCCTTACTGCTCGGCGATGGCCGCGTCCTGCACCATCCCTGGGGCCGCTCCCGGCTCATCGACCGT
This sequence comes from uncultured delta proteobacterium, assembly GCA_963847735.1. GTDB lineage: Bacteria > Desulfobacterota > Desulfuromonadia > Desulfuromonadales > BM103 > CAWKAV01. Next base: position 189,783 of record CAWKAV010000005.1, read on the forward strand.
CAGGTTTGCTTGGAGATACTGCAGTTCGAGGGTGGACAGGACGGGGCGGCAGTGCTGAGTGCGCGCTGGTCGGTGCTGGACGCCAACGGAAAAATGCTGCTCGCTGAGCGGCGAAGCGACTTCAAGGTCGAAGCAGCCCCGGGTACGGAAGCGATGGTCGCCGCCTTGAGCGACGCATTATGGCGGCTTGCCGGCGAGATCGCCATCAGCTTTGCCGGGCCCGATTAACGCAACGCATTGATATAAAATTGCAATTGTATTAATCTGAATTCCTGGTTTAGCTTGCCGTTTTTGGCGGTGGGGCCATTCGTTTGATCTTTACGTTGCTTTCCTTTAAGGAGAAACAGATTTATGCCCCAGACCAACGCGAATGAATATTTCCGCCTCTTCTTTGCAACCGCCCAGGCGATCCTTTCGGCCCGCAGTCTGCAGGAGACCCTGGATTTCCTGGTGCAGCGCACTGTCGCCGCGCTGGAGATCAAGGCCGGTAGCCTGCGACTGCTTGATGAGGAGACCAACAATCTCAAGCAGGTCGCCTCCTTCGGCTTGAGTGAGGTCTATCTGAATAAAGGCGCCCTGAACGCTGACCAGAGCATTCCTGAAGTACTGGTCGGCAAGCCGGTCTGTATCAAGAACGCCTACGATGACCCGCGCATTCAATATCCCGACGCCATGCGCGCCGAGGGTATCAACACCGTTCTCTCGGTGCCGCTGATCGCCGGTGAAAAGGTTATCGGTGTCTTGCGCCTCTACAGCGCCGAACAACGCGATTACAGTGCTGAAGACATTGAGTTTGTCTCTGCCCTGGCTGAAATGGGCGGTCTGGCGATTGCCAACGCCCGGCTTTGTCAAAACCAGGGTGACAAACTCGCCTCATTGTTCGATGAGATCGGTGTCGATCTGCCGACTACAGCCGTGAGCGGTGAGCAGCAGTTCGAAACCTGTGCTTTCCTGCCGATCGATGCGAGCCGGAGTCTCGGCTATTTCCGGACCCTGCATGAGATCACACGGGCAATTCTCTCGACCACCGATTCCAGGCAGGTGGTGCAGTTGATCGTCGAAAAAGTGATCAGTATCATGCGGGTCAAAGCCAGCGCCCTGCGCCTGCGTAATGAAACGACCCACGAGTTGGAATTGATCGCGACCAGTGGCCTGAGCGAAAAATTCCTGGCCAAGGGGCAACCGCACACCGACCAGAGCATCAGCGAGACCCTGGCGGGAAGACCGGTCCTGATTACCGACACCGCCAATGACCCGCGGCTCGAATACCCCGCCGAGACGGTCGCCGAGGGCATAGCTTCCATCCTCTCCATGCCGATCGTCGCCCGTCAGCGGGTGGTCGGTGTCCTGCGACTTTACAGCGCCGAACAACGACAGTTCAGCCAGGAAGAAATCACCTTTCTCCTGGCGCTGGCCGAGATCGCCGGGGTTGCCATCATGAACGCACGAATTTATGAGAAGACCCGCAACGATCTTTCCTTCTGGACTGCCACCCTCGGTTATATGCAGGATTGACAAGGGTTCTTACGGGGGACACTTACAGGGCTCTTCCGATTGGAGTGTCCCTCTCGTCAACTCGTCAAAAGCAAATTCCTGTCATTTGATGACAAAGAGCTTGCTTAAGGAGTTAAAAACGACAGAAGCGTCATAAAAATCACACTTTTTCGACTGCCTGGCAAGGGACGAATGTTGCCCCTCTACGATGAGCACGCTTTACAGATTGCCGGCGTCGACATCGCGCATCCGATGATGGCCGCCGCTTTGGATTGGCAGGAGATTTGCTGATTTTTGCAGGACGAGTATAGCCAAACGCGATTTCGCCATTGGTTGCGAACAGGGCAGAGTGCTCAAGACTATCGAACGGCCCCCCTATCTGCACGAGATGAAACTGGACTTCGGCGAAAATGATTCAAACTCGAATCGAGAGGGAAAAGTATGAGCAACAGCCATCCCGGTGACTACCACTATATTCTTGGCGTACAAAGTTTCGCGAATCAGGACTCTGGCGCCTGCCTGGTTCGATTTTCAAAGTCGGGCAGCGAATTAGACTATATCGCCATATCAGAAGAGCGTTTGATCCGGAAAAAATATCCCTATAGCTTCCCCCTGCATTCGATCGCTTATTGTATGGAGGGCTTTGGACTACAGGCAATCGATCAAATCGACCTGCTGGTGGCCGACCATATTCGCGTCGAGCGCTGGTTTAATTCGGGCCCGGGTTACAACAAGGGCGAATTCGACTATTTGAAACTGAAGTTAGATTTTGATCCGAAAAAAATAATTTCCATCGAGCACCACATGGCCCATGCCGCCAGTGCTTTTTACGCCAGCCCCTTCGCAGATGCCAGCATCCTAATTATCGACGGCAACGGTTCCGACCTCGAAACCACCTCTTTTTTTGCGGCCAAAAACAATAAAATTACCCGCCTCGAAACCTATAAGGCCCACGGAATCGGTGCGGCCTACAGCGCGGTGTCGCGAGACATTTTAAATCTTGGCATGGGTGGGGAGGGCAAAACCATGGGCCTGGCGCCCTACGGCGAAAAGCACCCGCAGGTCCTGGACATAGCAACCGAGCTCGACGGCATAAAAAACGATTTGTCCAGCTTTATGCGCCGCATGCCGTATTCGGACGTGCTAAACCAATTGGATGATAGCAACAGAATCAATCCGCTTAAAAAAGCCTACCGCGTGCGCGGTAAAAGCGAAGACGCGCTCGACCCCTATTTCTCGCGAGTCGCCTACGATTTGCAACAGGAAACCGAGCGAGTGGTGACCCACCTCGGCAAGGTACTCGACGCGCGTTCGGAAAGTAAAAATCTTTGCATGGCCGGCGGAGTAGCGCTTAACTCCGTCGCCAATAAAATCATGTTCGACAATACCAGCTTTGAAAATATTTTCGTATTTCCGGCGTGTTCAGACTCGGGCATTCCCTTCGGCCTAGCGATGTGGGGATACTACAATGCCGAGCAGTTTCAAAATGTTAAAAAGCGAAAACTCAATTTCAGCAACGCCTACACCGGCGTCGAATATTCACAGCAAAGCATAGAAGCCCTGCTGCAAGCCAATGACATTCCCTTTGAACTCTGCGATTGTGCCAAGGTCGCCGAACTGATCGCAGAAGGAAATATAGTCGCTTGGCATCAGGGCGCAAGCGAGTACGGCCCGAGGGCGCTTGGGCACAGAAGTATTTTTACCGACAGTCGCCGCGCCGAAATGCGCGATATCCTCAACTTTCGCGTGAAGCACCGCGAGAACTATCGGCCCTTTGCTCCCATCGTCTTGCTCGAAGATTGCGAGGAGTATTTCGAAATAAAAGGCGACTCACCCTACATGTTGTTGGTGGCCGATGTGCGCAAGCCCGAGGTCATACCCTCGGTTACCCACGTCGATGGCACGGCTCGCGTGCAGACAGTAACGCGTGAGGGCAACGGAGTGGTCTATGATCTGGTCGCTGCGTTTAAGGCGATAACCGGTGTGCCGGTGATTTTAAATACCTCGTTTAACGATGCCGGCGAACCGATAGTCGAAACGCCCGCGGACTCGCTGATTTGTTTCCTGGGCACCGATATTGATTTTCTGGTGCTCGGAAGCGTGATGATCAACGCGCAGGGCTTGAACAAAACCGCCCTCTATCAAAAATTGACCGCCGAGCGCGCGGAGCAGATCGCCGCGCGCGCGCTTCAGCTGCGTGAAAAATTCTGCCCCGGTTACGATACCGAAGAGCGCGACCTTTTCATCAGGGAGGAAAACAAGGTCGCCGAATGGCACGTAAAATATCGCGCCCGCTATGAGCTGGAAAAAAAGGTCCAGGACTGGGTGCTGAAGCGTAAAAAAATTCTGGTTATCGGTACCGACGATCACAGTCAAACCCTGTTGCGGCACGTCAATAATTTTTACAGGGTCGAGGTCGCTGCTTATCTGCGCATTGAACCGCGCTTCGAACTGCGCGAGCCGAACGAGGAGTTTTCCGGCTTTGCCTATGCGAGGAAGGTTGACTGGACGAATGCCTTTGATGGCATCGATGAAATTTTAATCTCGTCGCATGAGTATCAAAACAATATCGTCGCCCGCCTGGAAGCACTGGGTGTACAAATCTCCACCTACCTGATTTACGACAACGTTTCGCGCAACATGATCGAAGTATTGTCGAAACTGCCGAAGTATCGCCCTGCACCAAAGCAGGTGGACGCAGGGGAGTCACCAATATAGGCTCCCGGTTTTCCATGCCAAGCGCCTCGTCGCTAGAAGAGTAATTTCCGCTCGGATTCAAACTCCATTTCTCTACCGGAAATCGGATCGAGAAACTTCATTCTCCGTGCAATCAGCTGTAGCGGGTTGTCCAGATCATCCTCCTGCTTGGGGAGCAGTTCAGGATAATATCTGTCATTCATTATGCTGAAGCCCAGTCCGCTCATATGAAGTCTTAATTGATGCTTCTTGCCGGTTAACGGGTAAAGCCAAAAATGCGCCAGGTTGTCTCTGAACGCCACCAGTTTGATCCTCGATCTGGCATTCACGACCCCTGGAACAACCTTTGTCCGGAACCATGTGTCCGCCCTGACCAGTCGATTTTCAATCATCCAGTTGCTTGTTTTAGGGCAATGAGTAACCTCGGATAGCGCTTCATAACTTTTCTCGATACGACCGCTCAAGAAGAGTCCGCCGTAGAGTCCCCGAGTTTCATTGTTCGTGGAAAAAAGGACTAGGCCCGAGGTCTCGCGGTCAATCCTGTGTAGGGGGACCAGATCGGGGTTGCCGGTTTTTCCCTTCAGACGATTGAGCAGACATTCGTTGACATAAGGGCCTGATGGTGTGACGGCGAGAAACGGCGGCTTGCAGGCGATGAGAATATCATTGTTTTGGAAGAGAATTTTTTCCTGCAGGGGAACCAGAGGCTCCTCAGCGACCTCTCTGAAGTAAAAGAGCCTTTTTTGGGGGCGGTAGGGTGTCTCAAAGGTGACGGGCACACCCGCATCATCGAGAACCTTGCCCCGCAGAATCCGTTCCTCCCATGCTGCCTGCCCGACAGCGGGAAACCGCCGCACCAAAAAACCCAGGACAGAGGGGTAGGGTTTCTCAACGCAGGGCATGCTGACGCATGAAGGGTATTTGGAAATCCCCATTCGAGGACCAGTCCTTATTTATTTCTTTTCGGCCTTTTTAATCTTTTTCTCGGCCTTTTTTTCTTTCATGCTTTTGGCGGGTGCTTTTTTGTCCGGCTTCTTGCTGTCCATGCCCTTGCTCATGATGTTCTCCTCCTCTGCGGTGGTCAGGAAACGGGCCCGACTCGAAATATAGCTCATTTTAGCACGCCCTGCCTGCTGCAGGATTTATTTTGATGATGAACACATGAAGTCTATTCCTGAATTAAGTTCAAAAATCAGGTATGATGCTCCTATCTCACATTTATCCAATCTGGAAAGGCGGCCATGAAAAAGTGTCCCTTCTGTGCTGAAGAGATCCAGGATGACGCGATCAAGTGTAAACACTGCGGAGAATTCATCAAGGGTCTTCCTGCCGGGCGTTTTGCCGAAGAGAAACTGCCATGGTATTTCCGTTCGACCTTTATTGTCCTCGCTCTCTGCAGCGTGGGGCCGCTGGCCTTGCCACTGATCTGGTGGCGGCCACAAACGTCGCTGACATGGAAGCTGGTGCTCACCATCGGCATTCTCGCCCTCAGCTGGGTCTTGTACCTGGTCTCGCTGGAATCCTTGCGTTCCCTGCAGGAGTATTACAAACTGCTTGAGAGTCTGTAAATTGTGGCTTAACCCCCAGCCCCGACCCGGTATGTCCGGTTCACTTTACACGAGGAATTTGATCCATGTCATTTGCATCTCTCGGCCTGCGCGCGGAACTGCTGAGCGCGATAGCCACCCAGGGTTATACAACGCCGACGCCCATCCAGAGCCAGGCCATCCCGGTCATTTTCGAGGGCTGCGACCTGCTCGCGGGCGCCCAGACCGGCACCGGCAAGACAGCGGCATTTGCCCTGCCGATCGTGCAGATGCTGAGTGAGCGATCCCCGAACAAGAAGCGCAGAAATCCGCGCGCCCTGGTGCTGGTGCCGACCCGCGAACTGGCGGCACAGGTCAGCGAGCAGATGCAGAATTACGGTCGACGTCTGTCGCTGCGTTCCACCAAGATCTATGGCGGGGTGAATATCCGGGCGCAGATCGAACGGCTGCACCGGGGCGTCGATATCGTCGTCGCGACACCCGGACGTCTGCTCGATCACGCCGAACGCGGCACGATCAAGCTGAACGAGATCGAGTTCCTGGTGCTGGACGAGGCCGACCGCATGCTCGATCTCGGCTTTATCGACGACATCCTGTCGGGGGTGAGTATCTGCCATCGCAACGCCAGAACCTGCTCTTTTCGGCAACCTATTCGCAGAGCATCAAGCAGCTCGCCGACGAGCTGCTCGATCAACCGCGACGGATCGAAGTGGCGCGTCGCAATATCGCTGCCGATGCGGTGACCCAGGCGGTCTATCCGGTCGAACGCAGCCGCAAACGGGAGATGCTCTCGCACCTGATCCGCAAGGGCGAGTGGAACCAGGTGCTGGTTTTCACCCGCACCCGCTACGGTGCCGACAAGCTGACCGATGAGTTGCTTTTCGACGGCATCAAGGCCGCCGCCATCCACAGCAACAAGAGCCAGTCGATCAGGACGCGCACTCTGGCAGAGTTCAAGCGGGGTGAGTTGCGCGTGCTGGTGGCGACCGATGTGGCGGCGCGCGGACTCGATATCGAACGGCTGCCGCATGTGGTGAATTACGAGCTGCCCCAGGTTCCCGAAGATTATGTGCATCGTATCGGCCGCACCGGCCGGGCCGGAGAAGACGGCGTGGCGATCTCTCTGGTCTGTCCGGCAGAGCAGCCACGGCTGGCCGGCGATTGAACAGCTGCTGAGTATGCCATCCCGCAGCAGACGATCGCGGAATTTCCGCAGATTGCTGTCAAGCGGGGAGTCAAGCCGAAGGCTGACCAGAAATCCAAGAAGGCGCTGTCCAAACCAAAGAAGACACCTGCCAAGCCCGCAGAAACCGACCAAGGTTCCGCGTCAACAAAGAACACGACCGCGGAAAGAAAAAGCCGTGACTGCGCGGCCCGCGCCCAAGGTCGGTCGCCGGGTGAGCAGGACAAAGCCCGGTCGATGAGTGAACAACAGCCCAATAACCCGCTGCACGGTGTGACTCTGGAGCAGATCGTGAGCCGCCTGGTTGAATTTTATGGCTGGGATGAGCTCGGGAAACGCATCGACATCAACTGTTTCAAGAGTGATCCGTCAGTGAAGTCCAGCCTCAAGTTTCTGCGCAAGTCGCTCTGGGCAAGGCAGAAGACCGAGGATTTGTACCTCGCCATGAAAAGGCAGGTCTGAATTGAGTCCCCTGCACAAAGGCGAACAGCCCGCCAGAAAGCGTGAACCGAAGGGGTTGACTGTTCTGCACGAGGACAAAGATCTGCTCGTCGTGGTAAAGCCTTCTGGATTGCTGACCGTCGGCACCGATCGGGACAAGGAGAGAACCGTCCACTATCTGCTCAATGACTATGTCCGCAAGGGCAATCCGAAGTCTCGCAACCGGGTGTATGTTGTCCATCGTCTCGATCGGGACACGTCCGGGTTGCTGGTCTTTGCCAGGAGCGAAACGGCCAAGAAGTTTCTGCAGGAGCATTGGGAGCAGACCGACAAGCACTACCTGGCTATCGTCTGTGGGCGGCTGACGTCCAAAGAGGGCAGGATATCGACCTATCTGGCAGAGAACTCTGCCCAGAAGGTCTATTCGACCCTGAACACCGCCAGGGGCAAGCTCTCGCATACGGAATACAAAGTGTTGCAGGAAGCCAGAGGTTTCAGCCTGCTGGATATTCATCTCCTCACCGGCCGCAAACACCAGATCCGCGTGCATCTCGCCGGGCTGGGCCACCCGGTTGCGGGCGACAAAAAGTACGGCGATGGCGGCGCTGTTTCGAATCGACTCGCCCTCCATGCCAGATCAATCCGCTTTCTCCATCCCTTCAATGGCAGACCAATGACTTTTGACACCGGCATACCGGAGGACTTTGTCAGGCTGCTCGGCAAACTGTCGTAACAAGCCCTTCATGGTGTTGTTTCTGTTGTTGTGCGCATGCACGCGATCTTTTATACTGACGAACAGTTTTAAGTTGCAAAG
>CAWKAV010000006.1:0-13548 GCA_963847735.1 uncultured delta proteobacterium
ACTGGCAGCAGATCGGCCGTGCCAGTGTGTTGGGTGAAGATTTTGTGCCGAACAAAGACTTCTTTATCGTTCGCAAAGAATTCAAGAACGAGGCTGACATCGAAATTATTCCGAACGTCACTCTGCACCTCGGTCAACGCCTTGAAAAACGTGAGGGCACCGACCAGTCTATCGGCATGAGCAAGTGCACCTCCTGCCACATTACTGGCGACTCGAAGAGAATTAACGAAGAGACCAATGACTTTACCATCGGTGCAACCGGTAAGTTTGGCATAGTCACGGTAGATTATGAATATCTGGACCGCGATTTCGACAACAATGCCAGCGATCCTTCCCGCTACTACGATCCGGCGCTGTCACCGAACCCCAAGACCCAGTACGCTGAGTCAAATGCAACCTTTGACAACCGTCTGCTCTACGACTACGAAGATGGCGCACTGCCTTACGACACCACACCGGATTCCGAGAAGCATAGCCATACTTTTAAGGCTCGCGTTGATCTGCCCAAAGACACGACCATGACCGGTAGCTACGTCTATGCGAAGATGGAGAGTGACAAACAGGACGCAGTCGGACTGACCATCAACAAGAGCAAGATCTCAACCACCTACGACGGTTATGGCCTGAGAATCACCACGCAGCCAATGGACCGGTTACGTGTGAATATGAAGGTCAAAGTCGAGGATCTTGACACCAGCCGCTTCACCTACGATATGGTGCCCATAAACACCACCAGCGGAGCAAGCCTGGGTGGCCAGGCTGATCCGAGCTATTACACAGACCTAGAGCGCCATGCTGCCAACGATGGTGACACACTCACGCTTGGCATTGACGGCATTTACCGCCTTGGCCGCAAGACAACCCTGCGGGTTGGTTACGAGTATGAAGACTTCGATCGCGACATGAGCGAACTCGGGGAAACCGAAACCCACACCCTCAAAGCCAGCATCAAGACACGTTTTGGCAAAAGCATCTCGGCACGTGCGTCCTACAAATATCAGGACATCAATGACCCCTTGCACAATCCTGATGCGGCCATGTACATCGACCCTTATACAGGAGAATCCTACTACGACAAGGATCAGCAACTCGGCAATGGAACGATCGTTGACGGCTGGACACCTGGCTTCCAGATTGGAACCGGCCCCTCTTACGGGACTGACTTCTACGATCTGCGCCGATCCGACATGACCAACCAACCTGAGACGGTCAATGAAGTAAAGCTGAGCACGACCTGGTCTCCGGCAACGAGTTTTTCAGCAACGCTCGCTTTCCTCGGGCGTTTTAAAGAAAACGACCTGTCAAACTCGAGTTGGAAAGAAGACACCTACAGCCCTTCTGTGTCTTTCTGGTATGCCCCTTCGGAAAAGCTCAATATCAACTTCCTTTACAATTACATGGGCCAGCGAGCAGAGTCGAAGTTCTGTCAGGGCTGGTACGATGGCTGAGCGGGTGTTATTGTATCGTCCCAGTTTGGGGCGACCTGCGACTCCACCGATTACGACACAGACACTCACACTGTTTCTCTAAGTGCTGATTACCAGGCCAACGAGAAACTGAACGTGAACGCTGGCCTGCTGTTCAGTGACACCCAGTCCGACTGGACGGGGCTTTCTCTCCAGACACCGGCCATTGTTAATGACCCGGTCATGGAACAAATTTATTCTCTTGAAGCGACCAATGTCATTACCTCCTACTCCGACCTGCATTACCAGCAGTTCGAAGTCAACATCAGCGGTACATATCAATTTACACCGGAGCTCTACGTAGTCGCTTCACTTGGCTATCAAATCTTTAACGACAAGTCACCTTATGTTTATGGCGACCAGGATGGAGAAGCTTACCGTGGGTCCCTAGGGCTTGGTTACCGCTTCTAGATAAATAAAGCTAAAAAGATTTGCCTTCTGTTTTGCCCGGCTGGTTATCCAGCCGGGCCCTTTTTTCGCATGTTAGTTTTATAAATAAGCCCCCGCTGCATGCACAGCGAGGGCTTATTGCCTGTCCCGATCCGGCCAGCGCCTATTTAAAAGTCACCGTCGTGTAGAGCAGGGTCGATTTACGCTGAATCAGCAAGCGCAGAACCTTGCCGGCTGAGCGCCTGCCGACAAACTCCTCGAAATCCTTGACCGAGTTGATCGCTTTGCCGTCAGCCTCGATAATGAGGTCTCCAACCTGCAGGTTAGCTTTGGCCGCAGGGCTTTCGGGAACAATTCTGGTAATCAGGACGCCTTCAGCTCCCTCGATCCCAAAACGCTCTGCCAGCTCCCTGGTCATATTGGTCACAGTGACACCGAGGGTGCCAGTCCCTTCTTCGTCTCCAGACATTATGTCCTGTTCTTCCTCGTCCAGTTTGCCGACAGTGACCTTGACCTTGCGCTCTTTGCCATCACGAAAGATTTTAACTTCCACGGTCTTCTTAACGGGAGTTGCCGCCACCAGTCGTGGCAGGTCAGACATCTCCATAATCGGTTGGTCATCGTATTCAAGAAGAATATCGCCGCGCTGCAAGCCAGCTTTGTCGGCAGGCGAATCCTTGACAACCTCGTTGATGAGAGCGCCATGGGAGTTCTTCCTCCCGAAGGAATCAGCCAGCTCATCGTTCAGGGATTGCACGGTCACACCCAGCCAGCCACGGGTAACGTGGCCTTCTTCTCGCAGCTGGGGAATAATTTGCTTGGCCATTTTGACTGGAATGGCAAAGCCAATCCCCTGGCCTCCGGCAACGATAGCGGTGTTAATCCCAATAACCTCGCCATTCATGTTAAAGAGGGGACCACCGGAATTGCCGGGGTTGATCGATGCATCGGTCTGGATGAAATCATCATAAGGCCCGGCACCGATCACCCGCCCCTTGGCAGAAACAATCCCGACCGTAACCGTCTGCTCCAGGCCAAAAGGGTTGCCGATCGCCATGACCCATTCACCAACCTTGATCTCGTCGCTATCGCCAAGCGAGGCGACAGGCAGATCTTCGCCGGCTTCAATCTTGACCAGTGCCAGGTCGAGCTTGGGATCAAGCCCACGCACCTCGCCAACAAACTCCCGACCGTCGGAAAGTTTGACCGTAATCTCGTCGGCATCATCAACCACATGATCGTTGGTCAGGATATATCCATCTTTGGAGATGATGAAACCTGAACCCAGGGAGCGCTCCTTGCGAGACAACTGTGGCGCATCACGAAAAAATCGCTCAAAAAAATCCTCAAAATAATCATTGCCGCCAGGACTTCGCGGCCCACGGAATGAGGGTGCTCGGGGCTTAATTGTCTTAGCGGCACCAATATTGACGACCGAGGGTTTGAGTTGTGCAGCCAGAGTCACAAAATCCGGGGTCTGGGCACTGACAGGGACAACCCGGCAAAAAAACAGGAAGACAATCAGAATGGGGACATTGAGACGCCACAACTTGCTCATGAGTTTCCTCCTTGAAACTGTTTACGAGTGAATCAAAAAAGATCGTGGGGGAGCCTGATGAAAACACAATCTAATAGCTGAGATGCTGACTGTCAATCGTCAGTGGCACAGAAATCGACTGTTGATATGCACGGGAGAGGAACCTTTTCCTGCCTGCGAATGGAGTGCCGACATGTAAAGGAAGTGCGCGGATTCTTCCGGGTTTCAGGTTTAATCAAGAACGATGGTTCGGGGCTGTTTGCTGTCTTCAGGGCCGTTGATCGGCAGACTCACAGAGAAAGAGCTGCCCTTGCCGATTGCAGATGATGCCCGGATGCTGCCATCGTGAGCCTCTACAATCCCTTTGACAATTGACAAACCAAGCCCGGTTCCTCCGTCCATACGGTTGCGGGCCTTGTCAACCCGGTAGAACCGGTCAAAAACATGGGGAAGATGCTCGGCAGGGATGCCGATGCCCGAATCATTGATGTCGATACGGGCAAAGCCTTGATCCACCGCCAGGACGATCTCCATGTGCCCATTTTCCGGCGTATATTTGATGCCGTTGGAAATCAGGTTCAGGAACAGCTGTCGCAGGCGCAACTCATCGCCACAGATGCGGATTTCTTCGTCAACCTCGAGAAGCAGTTGGACCTCGATCTTCTTCGTTTCACACAGGATGCAGCTCTGCAGGTACAGCTCCTGGAGCAGATCACTGAGGCTGATTTCCTTAATATCCAAGGTCAGTTCACCAACCTCGCTCTTGGTCAGGGTCAACAGGCTTTCAATGATCCGTTCCATGCGGTCAATTTCTTCCATGTTGGAGCGCAGCATGTCACGAAATTCTTCCGGGGTTTTGGCCCAGCGCAGGGTGACTTCCGTTTCACCGCGCAGGATGGTAAGCGGTGTACGCAGTTCATGGGAGGCGTCGCCGGAAAACTGCCGAACGCGACGAAACGATTTGTCCAGTCGATCGAGCATCTGGTTCAGGCAGGTGGCCATTTGCGTGAGTTCATCCTGATGATTTCCTAACGGCAGGCGGCTCGACAGCTTGTCTGCCGTGATGCCACGGGCGGCTTCAGTGATTTCGATGACCGGCGCAATGATGCGCTCGGCCAGCAACCAGCAACCCAGGCACAGCCAGAAGATAGCGAAAGGGCCAACGACCAGGTAGATCAGGCGTAATTCTTCAATCGTCTGGGACAATGGACCGAGTTCCTGACCAATCTGGAGAACGCCCAACAGACGGTCATTCTTCACCAGGGGAAAGGAAAGCAACCTTAGCCGACTGCCTTCTTCCAGTTCAATGGTCTCCAGATGTTCATGCAGCCAACGCACCTGTTGACGTGCGACCGGGCCAAAAGGCAGTTCCCTCCCCAGCAGGTTATCTGAAGTGCAAATCTGCCGCAGACTGGCATCGCGCAACAGCAGAAAAGCCCCCCAGTTATTGCCGTGGGTCAGATTCTGCAAACCGTTACAACTCGGCTCAATTTGATTGCCAGCAGTGATTTCGTCGCGGCTTTGATCAATAATACGGGCAATTGCCCGGACCTGGCGGTCCACCTGCTCTCCCAGGTTGTGGGAAAAGTAGTGGTACGAAAAGCGCACTGGCTGCAAGAATCACAGCCAGTGTCATGGCGTACCAGAAGGTCAGGCGAACCCGGATTGACCGCAGAGGTGAAACGGCCAAAGTTAACCCTCCTTAAGAACGTAACCGATCCCTCGGACGGTATGAATCAATTTTTTGTCGAAGTCGCGATCAACTTTCTTGCGCAGATAATTGACATAAACATCGATGATATTGGTGAAGGAATCAAAGTTGTAATCCCAGACATGTTCGGCAATCATGGTCCGCGTCAGAGTTGTTTCGGGGTTACGCATGAAGAATTCCAGCAGGGCATATTCCTTGGCCGTCAGGTCAATTTCCGTATTCCCACGCCAGATCTTATGGGCAACCGGATCCAGGCGTAAATCCGCGTAGGTAATTTCTGCTCCCCGCTCCTGGGTGCCGCGGCGTACCAGGGCTCGCACGCGTGCCAGTAATTCGGCAAAAGCAAACGGCTTGGTCAGGTAATCATCGCTGCCCGAGTCGAGGCCGGCGACGATATCTTCCACCGCATCCTTGGCAGTGAGGCAGAGAACCGGGGTGGCCACGTTTTTCTTTCTCAGCGCCTTGATTGCCTCCAGGCCATCCATTTTTGGCAACATGATGTCCATCAGAATCAGATCGTAACTGTTCTGCGTACCGAGTTCGACTCCCGACTCGCCATCGGCAGCAACGTCAACAGTGAACCCTTCGCCTTCCAGGCCGCGCTGGATAAAACTTGCGACCTTCTTTTCATCTTCTACGACAAGAATGCGCATGATGATTTCCCCTTATAATTTCTGGTTTTGTCTCTGTGGTTGACAAACTTTATGGTTGTCAAAAAATAACCTGTCCGGTTGATATCTACGACTTCGAATGCAACACTATTTCAACCCCAAGCGCACCAGCACTTCATTGGCCGTCTCCTCGACGGCCTTGCTTGAGACGTCGATCACTACCCATGGATGACGACGAAAGAACTTTCTGGCGGACTTGAGCTCCGCTTCGATTTCTTCATAATCGGCATAAGCGGCCCTGGTATCCTGCCCCAGGTTGCGTAAACGCGTCGCACGCACTTCGACCAGCCGTTGCGGATCAATAACGAGCGCGGCAATTCTTTTCGGATCGACATCGAAAAGCTGCGACGGTGGATCAATGCCCTTGACCAGCGGTACATTGGCAACCTTCCAGCCTTTGTGCGCAAGATAAATTGAGAGGGGCGTTTTACTGGTTCGCGAAATTCCTACCAGAACGATGTCAGCCTGATGGAGGTTGCGCGGTTCCTGCCCATCGTCATGTTTAACGGTAAACTCGATCGCCTCGATACGGCGGAAATAAGCCTCGTCAACCCCGTGCAACAGGCCGGGAGTCTCTTTTGGCGACCGGCCGAGGCAATGGGCAATCTTCATCAACAGGGGTGTCAATAAATCAATACTGATCAGTCCCAGTCCATCGCACTCATCGTGAACCAGTTGAGCAAGCTCTCGATTGACAATAGTGTAGACGACGAGACCTTTATGCCCCAGGGCTTCATCCAGAGCCTCGTAGACCTGGTTCTTGGTGCGGACATTGTTGACGCGTGTCAGGCGGACCGGCTTGTCCCGGAACTGAGTCAGCGCTGCCAGGACCATCTTCTCGGCAGTTTCGCCGGTTGCATCGGAAAGCAGATAAATTGCCTGTGCGGTCGACATTGCATGTCCTCATGAAAATACCGATGAAGCATAACAGAATCTAATGAAAATGCAAACATCAAACAACCTGACCCGTAGGGGTTTTTATGGCAAAACAAGGACTTCCGAAAAATTAATACGTACCATATTGGTTTTTTATTTATATATATGTTTATGTTCTCATTAGACCTTGTGCCATTATAGGCTGAGCCTGCTTTTGCAGGTCAAGAAAATATATTGCAATACCCCATAAACTTCGCTAAACAACCTCCATGATAAATAAATGGCTGGAAATGCGTCTTTCCGTTTCAGACCGGGCCGTCGACCTGGTCAGTCAGGCCCTGATGGATCTTGGTTGCACCGGCATCACGGCCGCAGAAAAAGTTCTGGACACTTTTGTCGTTCCAACTCCTGATTCTCTTGCCAACGATCCGATCCTGCGCGCCTATTTCTGTTACCCGGAGGATGTGGAAGCGCTCTGTGTGACAGTACGGCAGGTTTTGTCCGGGCTAGCCGGTATCTATCCGGAGCTTGCTGATAGTTCTCTCGAGTGCCTGGAGCTGGCCGACCACGCATGGGCGAGCGATTGGCAACAGCATTTCCCCCCCTTCAAGGTCGGCCGCCGTCTCGTGATCCACCCTTCGTGGGTCGACTGGCCGCCTGCGGCAGGCGAAGTCGTCCTCACTCTCGATCCGGGCCAGGCCTTTGGCACCGGTACCCACGCCACGACCGGTCTCTGCCTGGAGGCTCTCGCCGACCACTTCGAAAGCGGTTCTCCTCCGCAGAGGATTCTGGATGTTGGAACAGGTTCCGGAATACTGGCTATGGCTGGTGCAGCACTTGGTGCGGCAACAGTGGTTGCCTGCGATATCGACAGCGATGCCTGTCAGGTAGCAACCGACAACATTCAGCAGAACGGGCTCACCCGACAGATATCAATCACCGATGCTCCCCTGGAAAAGATTCACGGCCAGTACGACCTGGTGCTGGCCAACATCCTGGCCGGCGAAAACGTGAGGCTGGCCAGACTCCTTGTCGAGCGACTGGCACCGCAAGGCCGCCTGGTGCTCTCGGGGATACTGATCGACCAGGAACAGCAGGTTCTCGATGGCTTCGCTTCTTTCCCGTTGACACCGCTCTCCATCAACCATCGCGACGAGTGGAGCTGTCTCGTCTACCTGAAGCCATGAGTGATCCCTTGCGCTTTTTTGTCCCGACCGGCAGCCTGCAGGGCGATCAGGTCGTTATCACCGGCGAACCCTATCACCACCTGCGCAATGTTCTGCGCGTCAAGGCGGGGACGGTAGTTCTGCTGCTTGACGGGTTCGGGGCTTGCTGCGAGGTTGAGCTTGAGAAGCTGCAGGCCGACCATGCGACAACCCGTATGATCCGCAGCTGGCAGGAAAAGGACGCGACCCTGCCGATCACTCTCCTGCAGGCCCTGCCCAAAGGGGATAAGTTTGACCTGGTTCTGCAAAAGGGAACCGAACTTGGCGTGAGCTGTTTTCAACCGCTGGAGACCGCTCATGCCATCCCAAACCTGAATGCAGCACGCTTGATCAAGCGCATGCAACGCTGGCGGCGGATTGTCAGTGAAGCTGCCAGACAGAGTCGGCGCACTTTTCTGCCCGAGGTGAAACCGCTGCAAAATCTGAGAACAGTACTCAAAGAAACCTCATGCGATCTCAGGCTGGTTCTCTGGGAGGCAGGCTCAGTCCCCTTGGCAGAGGTCCTGCCGAAAGCCCCGCCAACAGGCGTCAGGCTACTCATTGGTCCGGAAGGCGGTTTCTCGGTGACGGAAATCACCGCTATCACTGCGGCGGGGTTTCAGGCCGTGCATCTTGGTCCGCGAGTTTTGCGCACCGAAACTGCGGGCTTGGCAGTAACCCCCATTTTGCAGTACCTTTATGGTGATTGGAAAAATCCCCCTGTGGGTGACAACTCAAACCAGTGCGAGGAGAATCTATGAAGTGCCCGAAGTGTGGATATCACAGCTTTGATCAACTGGATAACTGCAGAAAGTGCGGAAAGGATCTGTTGGAGCACAAGGTAAAATTCAACTTGCGCGGCTTCTTTTCCCCCGGGTTGTCAACGGCAACAGGGTCGGAAGCTATCACCAATCAACATGATGAAGAGCCGGAACAGCCTGATGTCGATTCGGTCGATTTCGGTTTCGACTTCCTCGATGAGGAAGATAGTCCAGTCGGCAAGCCGGTTGACGATATCTCGCTCGGCGATGATACCCAGGCTATCAACATCGACCAGCCATTCGGTGCCGACAGCGAAACGATACCGGCTGGTATGCCTGCAAAAGACAGCAAGCGCCCCGCATGATTAAACCGGCGAAGCCCTGGCATTGGCTCGCTAAACAGCCCTGAGGCGAACAGGTCCGGGCAAATTTTTGGCCCCGCCAGTTCCGTAAAGGGATTGGCGAGGCCTTTTTTTGTTTTGCCGCTCAACTGAAAATCAACAGG
Source organism: uncultured delta proteobacterium (assembly GCA_963847735.1). Lineage (GTDB taxonomy): Bacteria > Desulfobacterota > Desulfuromonadia > Desulfuromonadales > BM103 > CAWKAV01. Next base: position 9,123 of record CAWKAV010000006.1, read on the forward strand.
GCTGCAGAACCCTGTTGACTGACATTTAAAACAATGATTTAAACACTGTTTCATGAAATCAATAATTACTCAACCCATAGACACCAGAACAGCACTGCTTGAAAGTGGAAGGAAACTTTTCCTGGTTCACGGCTTCGAAGGCGTCAGCATCCGTCAGATCACCAAAGCGGCCGGCACCAATGTTGCCGCCATCAACTATCACTTCAACGGCAAAATCAATCTTTTCCGGGAGGTCCTCGGTCAAGGCCTGGACCAGATCACTCATGATAAACTGGCGCGAATGAAAGCGCTTGATGAGCAGCAACCGGGAGCCGACCTCAGACAAATCCTGGATGTCTATATCCGCAGTTTTTTTGATACGCATACTTCGTTCGACGGTGACCGCCTGATGCAGATCATCTACCGGGAAATGGGGCCGGACGCTGTTGCCAGCGACCTGGTGGCAACACGGTTGATCGCTCCCATTAACCAGGCTGTCCAGAAGTCAATCCTGAAGGCCTGCCCGGATCTCGACAAGAATCACGTGTCCTTCTGTGTAAGCAGCATAACGGGGCAGGTGTCACACTTCATCCGTGCACGGGACATTTTAAATAAAATCAATAACGCAGGTCAGAACCATACATTTATGGAAAACACTGTTCAACACATCACAAACTTTTCCCTGCGGGGAATCGGGAGCAATCACCATGCGTAAAATTACCTGTATCCTTCTGGCAGGGTTAAGCTTGACGCTATCTGGCGGCATTGCTGCCGCCGAAGAGCAAAAGAAACCGGCAGAGCCACAGCCCCTTGTAACCATTACTGCCGTTATCGAGCAGGACATTAACCCGCCGGAAGAATACGTGGGCCACGTGGAGGCAATTCAGAGGGTCGACCTGCAGGCGCGGGTTGGTGGCTTTCTGCAACAGGTCAACTTCAAGGAGGGGAGCAAAGTTCGTGCTGGTGACACTCTTTATGTCATCGAGCAGGCCCCTTACCAGGCCAGGGTCGCTGTCGCTAAAGCCCGGGCAACCAAAGCCCAGGCAACTCTGACCCAAGCGAGTAATTATCTGAAACGGATCCAGACTGTCCGCAGCGGAGGCGTCTCTGCTACCGACATAGAGTCGGCCGAATCGGCCGAACTAGAGGCCAGCGCAGAGTTTGAGGAGGCCCAAGCCACCCTGGCTCTGGCTGAACTCGATCTCAGCTACACCCGGATTCTGGCACCGATCAGTGGCCGCATCGGCGCGACCTCACTCACCATTGGCAATCTCTGTGGGCCGACTTCAGGACCCCTGGCCGGAATCGTGCAAATTGACCCGATCCGCATCCAGTACTCGGTCAGCGAAAATGACCTTGCGGCGATCAAACTGGCCCAGGGTGACGCCTCCTCCAGCAGGGATAAAAACTTGCTGCATGCACAGATCAGGCTGCCGGGAGGAGAGATTCTCAAACTCACCGGACAGCTGGACTTTGTCGACAATGTGGTCGATGCAAGTACCGGTACGATCAGCGTGCGACTGGTCTTTGACAATCCTGACGGGCTGCTACTGCCGGGACAATATGTGACAGTTTTACTTAGCCAAAAGCAAGCCAGGATGATGCCAGTGATACCACAATCAGCCGTTCTGGAAGACCGCGATGGCCGTTACGTATTGCTGGTTGATGCACAGAATCAGGTGGAACAGCGTCGCATCAGCACCGGAGTCATAAGCGGCATGCTATGGACGATTGAATCGGGTCTGACCGCAGGAGAAACGGTGATTGTGCAGGGCGTACAAAAAGTTCGCCCCGGGCAAACCGTCAAGACCACCACTGTCGACGCAGCGCAAGGAAACTAAACCATGATCTCGCGCATTTTTATTAATCGGCCGCGTCTGGCCGTGGTGGTGTCGGTGTTTATCACCCTGGCCGGTCTGATCGCCATGCTGAACATTCCGGTTGCCCAATATCCAAAGATCACTCCACCAGAGATTCGGGTCTCTGCCACTTATCCCGGCGCCAACGCCGAAGTGCTGGCAAACAGTGTCGCCACGACGATTGAGGCCGAAGTCAACGGCGTGGAGAACATGCTCTACATGTCTTCTTCCTCCTCGAATAGCGGTCAATACAGTCTCAGCGTCACTTTTGAGGTCGGCACCGACACTGATATCGCCCAGGTCAATCTGCAGAATCGGGTTCAGGCGGCCATCGCCAAGCTGCCGCAGGAAGTGGTCGACCAAGGGGTCACCGTGCGCAAGGGGTCAGCGGATATGCTCGGCGCGATCAGCTTCTTCTCGCCGGATGAAACTCGGGACCTACTATTTTTGAGCAATTATGTCAGCAGTACCATCAAAGATGCGGTGGTGCGGCTGGAGGGGGTCAGCGATATCTTCATCTTCGGCGAGCTGGAATACAGCATGCGCATCTGGATGGATCCTGCGCGCATGACCGCTCTAGGCATGACGGCGGATGATCTGATCAGCGCCATCCGTCAGCAGAACATTCAGGCTGCGGTCGGTTCCATCGGTGCAGAGCCGGTCAATACCGGGCAGCAGCTGCAGTACACCCTGACCGCCCATGGACGGCTACAGAACATCGAAGAGTTTCAAGATATTGTCCTGCGCTCCAATGCACAGGGCGGGATGGTGCGAATTAAGGATGTCGCCAGGGTTGAACTGGGGGCCAAGTCCTACAGCACCCGGGCGATCCTCAACGGTGGACCAGCGGTCACTCTGGCCATTTATGGCTCACCAACCGCCAACGCGCTAGCAACGATGCAGGCCGTTAATGCTGAATTGGTGCAGATCGCCAAGAGTCAGCCGAGTGGTGTCGAGTATCAGACCATCTATGACTCGACTAAATATATCGCCGCCGCCATTCATGAAATGGTCTGGACCCTGTTTTTGACCTTTCTGCTGGTGGTCGGTGTGACCTTTGTTTTCCTGCAGGATTGGCGCTCAACCATGGTGCCGACGGTGACGATTCCGGTCTCCTTGATCGGAACCTTTGCGGTGCTGCTGGCCCTCGGCTATAATGCCAACACCATCTCCCTGTTTGCTCTGATCATGTCGATCGGGCTGGTGGTCGATGATGCCATCGTCGTGGTCGAGAACGTTTACCGGGTCATGCACGATGAAGGGCTCAGCCCCAAAGATGCGGCGATCAAAGCGATGGGGCAGGTCACCGGTCCGATCATCGCCACCACCCTGGTGCTGCTCGCAGTTTTTATTCCGGTCGCCTTTCTCCCCGGCATTACCGGCCAGCTCTACAAACAGTTTGCCGTCACCATCTGCACCGCCGTGGTCATTTCAGCGATCTGCGCCCTGACCCTGAGTCCCGCTCTCTGTGCCGTCATGTTGAAGGAGCCGACCCCTGCCCGTTTCTGGCCGCTGGTCTGGTTCAACAAGGCGCTGAATAAATCACGCAAGGGCTATGTTGCCGGTTCAGCCTGGTTGATCCGCTGGAAATCTGTCGCTTTGCTGGCACTAGCACTTGTTATGGGTACCAGTTATTTTCTGTTTAACAACCGTCCAACCAGCTTTCTGCCCCAGGAGGATCAGGGGCTCATCTATCTGAACTTGCAGTTGCCTGAGGCGGCCGCCATGAGCCGCACCGATCAGGTGATGCAACAGGTGACCGCGGAGTTGCGCAAGATCGAGGGGGTCACCAGCGTGCTCGGCGTCAGCGGCTTCAGTCTGCTCAGCGGTCGCGGCGACAATGTCGGTTTCGGCCTGGTGATTCTGGCCCCCTGGGATGAACGGCCCGGCGCCGGCCTGCATGTCGATGCCATCTTGAAAAAAGCCCAACAAAAACTGGCGGCGATCTCGTCGGCCAATATTCTGGCCTTTACCCCGCCGCCGATTCGCGGTCTGGGCCGAACCGGCGGCTTCGACTTCCAATTACAGTCGTTGACCAAAAAGTCTCCCCAGGAATTTGTCGCTGCAGCACAGGCGCTGGTCGTGGCCGCGAATCAGGATCCGGCGTTGAGTCGTGTGTTCAGCACCTATACCGCAAACAATCCGCAAATTGCCTTGAATATTGACCGCAATCGGGCCGAGACCCTCAAGGTTCCAGTCAGTGCGATCTTCTCGACCTTGCAAGCCCAGCTTGGTGGGCGCTATGTCAACGACTTCAACCTGGCGAACCGTGGCTATCAGGTCAAGATTCAGGCCGCGACAGAGCAACGCGATTCGATTGATGACATCAGCCGGCTCTATGTACGCAGCAGTGAAGGGAAGATGGTGCCGATGACCAGCCTGGTGACCCTGTCGACCGAGTTGGGGCCGCAGACGGTCGATCGTTACAACCAGCTCAACAGTATCAAGGTGAATGGCGGAGCGGCAGCGGGCTACAGCTCCGGCGAAGCGATGGCGGCGATGGAACGGATTGCGACCAAAACTCTCCCGGAAGGTTACAGCTTCGACTGGTCCGGCATGTCCTACCAGGAACGCAAGAGTAGCGGCCA
>CAWKAV010000007.1:0-82837 GCA_963847735.1 uncultured delta proteobacterium
ACTTTGTTCTGTCCAGGCTTTAATGTATGGATCAGATATTGTCCCAACCAGGTTATAGAGGATAAATGGTCCAGAAATGATTGTCGCTACCAATAGAAATTTATATATTCCCCATAACTTGGGAAAGTTTGTCTCTCGATTTTTACTCGATAAAAAAAATTGCCAGATCGTTAAAGAAAACAAAAAAATCCCACAAACTGCGCCGAACACCATGCCGGTTAATGGCTGTGCTAACCCAGTTAACAACCATAGGAAGCCCATTTGAAGCCCTTTTACAAATAGATTGATGTGGGGTAGGCCTTGTATTGCCCTAATAAAATATACAAGGCTGAATAAGAATATCCCTCTGGCAAGAGAATAATGTGGATAAATCAATAAACTTAGAAATCCAAAACTCTCAGGCGAATAAAATGACAGCGGCAAGGCATCAAAAGAAATGGGTTTATTAGAGATAAACAGGATCCATCCAATTCCGCTTCCCAGGATTCCTAAGATCAACCCAAAATACCTTAACTTAATATTCTGGATGAACAAAGAAAGAAAATTGTAAGTAGCTAGGATGGTAAAACAACCTGCCAAAAAACGGTAAACATGGTAAGTGATTACTAGTTTCTCATGTAAAAACGGAGGACTGACGAGTTTACCAGCCAGTAAATAGGTGGGAAATATTAAGAACCCTTTTTGAGCGTATGCCGTATAAGGGGTTCGAAAGAGCCATTCCCCCGCATTTGCTGCCAGCATTTTTCCTATGAATGCATTTCCATCTTCCACACTTATCACAAAACCTGTAAATCGCCATTCTGTCCCCTGTACAATGAATCCAATGATGTATGGTATTGTAGTAACAATCATAACGCTAATAGCAAAAATATACAGGATACGCTTTTCTTGGTTTTCGAATTTGGACATCATCTGGTTTTTTTCCAGCACGTCTGGAAATCCAATGGTTACCTTGAACAACTGGTCAGGTAATCAAGACACTACGATATGTAATCCTTTAGTCATTGGATAAATTTCTTGCTCTCGGGTGAACTGATGCTGATAGAGATTTATTTATTATACTCGTCTTCATAAACAGCAGAATCGGTTAGTTCTTATAACCACTATCACTCTCGAAACGTAGGAAATGTTTTTACATTATTACCATTACTCGCTTAATTTCCCCGGTTGAAAATAACGGACCTTTTTAAAAGGCTTTATTTGATCTCGGATATTGTCTACGAGTAAATGGGCTGATTCATGCATTAAGGTATCATGGTTGTAGTCAACCAGCTTGGACATACTCGCTAAGCAGGGATAATGGTGATGTAATAATCCAGCCTTCATGTCAACTTCGTCAACATGCATCCCGATAATTCCCAAAGCCACATGACGGGCACAACCACACACCGCATCTGTGACCGTTTGTGCATCAAAAATTTTCCCCGTTTCCTCGTCAACCTGAATTTTTACAACCGGTTGGCCAAAATACCTCGCAAATTCGGAGATATATGGACTCTTATAAACCACCCGCTCTCTCCGCGTCACCTTGTAATCTATCTGGGTAAGCGAACACAAAGGTTTTGGTGTCGCACAAGGGATATTCATTCGTTCCAACCAACCAATAAGCTGCCGCGCAAGACCGCGAGGCAGCCATGCTTCATTATCGATCGCTGCGATCACTGCTTTGGCATTTGACATCTTAGCAATATCTGGCAGCAGTTCGGCAACACCTTTGTGTTCAGCAAAAGAAATGATCAGATCGGCAGGTGCAAAGTATTCGGGTAGGTGGTCCTCCGGGTAATCGATAACCAGGGGAAAAGTAGATGGGGCTGTCCAAACAGTTATTTCCCATTGTTCAGGTTTGTATTTCCGAATATTTTCAAGATGTCTTTTCCCATATTCCCCCTCCGAGATAACTGCTAGAATTCTCATACGATGTCCTTTTTTAAAGATTAGGTGAGGCAAATATCTGATCAAGATCAGTAGCGAAGACATTGAACGATCCCCACCTCAAATGAGTCCCCGCCAGGATCAATCATCTTCCCTCCAGTACTGAGGCACAAGCAAAGGTGAAGGATAATCAATGGGTATTATAGTCCGGATTGGTATTCTTTCAAACCCCAGCGCTGCTGGGTAGATAATCAGTACGTACTCAATAAACTGCGTACTCAATAAACATAGATAACAGAAAACATAAGAAAATAGCTTGCAGCATAGGATTTTATATTAGACCCACAGGCAACCCGTCCAAAGACAGGGCTTTAAACCCGGCGGCAATTATCCAGTCATATCCACTAAGCAGGTAGAGATATTAAACCTGGTAAGTTCTTTCTATAAGGCTGTTTTTCGACCTAGTGGTCTGTCCAATATCATTCATAGTTTTGTCATTGCGACTGGAGCGATAGCGGAAGGCGAACCACTGTTCGCACGCAATCTCCTCTTCGAATTCACTTCAACTTCATCAAATTATTCAAAGGTCCTTTCGTTAGATTCATCCTTGACAGACCACTAGATTAGAAGATAACAATCAGGGACCTTTACACAATTTCAGCTGCTTGATAAAGGCAAAAAAACAAGAGCCTCGATTCTACGATAAATTGGAGAGTTACGAGTGAATTCGATTGCTTCTTGAAATAGGACCAGAAAGTTATCTTTCTTTATCAACCTGATTTCCTTAATCGAATAGGTGGATACGTCTGGGTTGAATTATTATCTTGCTTATCTCATTTACTCAGAATCCACTTAATAAGATGATCGGCAATCAAAGGTGGGAAATGGCTCAACAATGTTCGACGTGGATCAGGCTTAATTGCATAGGATGCTTGTGGTCGTTTGGTTGTCAATGCCAAATGGATGGTTTTTGCGACATTTTTGGGATCAATGGCTTTATTAGTCACCTCACTTACGAAGTCAATATTTTTAGCGATCAGATCCGAAAAATAATTTGAGGATAATGATGCATTTCTAAACAATTTTCCAACGCTCTCAACCATGCTTGTTTGAACTGCCCCTGGTCTTATTTTGATCACTTTGATATCCAAAAACGATAACTCCCTCCGCAAAGCATCCGAATAAGCCTCTATCCCATGTTTTGTAATTGCGTAAGGTCCATTAAGAGGAAAGGTGGTTTGCACACCAACCTCCGAACTCATAATAATGATCCGACCTCCTCGTTTTAATACCTGGGGAAAAAAGTAGCGATTTACACGATAGGCACCTAAGAGGTTAACATCTATGATCCGCACCATGTCATCTTCTGTTACCTCAACCATGGAGCCGACAACCAGTATACCTGCACAATTAATGACTGCATCAAGACCATCTGTCTCGTGTTCTACTACTTCAAGACAACGTGCAATAGAAGTAATATTCGTTACATCCATATACATTGGAAATATCGCTGGTGGAAGAGCTTTTAGATCCTTCTCGTTGAGATCGGCCGCGAATACACACCACCCACGTTCTATCAGGAATTCTGCAGTTGCCTTTCCTATTCCACTTGCACCACCAGTTATAAGGGCAGTTTGCATATCGTGTGTTTCCTGGTTACCGTTTGACACAGATTTATCCATAATCATATGTCACGAATTAATTAATCTCTCTCCTAAGAAGAGATTCAAAATTACTGATCAGTATTTATAACTTGATAGACTTCGTAATTATTTTTCTTGATAATTCAAGATAGTCATCTTCTCCTGGTTTCCAACCTCCAAGGTTTCGTTCATTTAGATCCCAGATCACATATTTCACCTGGAAATCTCTTATTAAATCAACTCGAACAAAGCCACTGCTAATCAGATGGAAGAAAGAAGCCACACGAGGTCGAATTTGTGAATTATTTGCACTCTCTGGTCCATTTCCTAGAGGGACACAAACCGGAACTCAGGCTGGCAGTGCATTCCCAGTTTCATAGGCACATAATACAACATTACCAACACCACCGTATTCTTCCAGATACTAGAAGGCCAACGCTTCATCAGTTGGACGGAATAGTGGTGGTTTTGGGTTTATTACAACAGAGAGAGTGCCCTTATCAAGATATTGGTAAATGGTAGCGTCTCAATCATGAGAAATGGACCGATCTTCCTCATAAATGTAAATCCATGTTCCATCGTAATCAATTAAAGAATTATCGTATCTCAGCCATAGGGTATTGTGGGTGTGTTTTTTGGGGGTGGGACCCCCCAAAAAACACCCACACATTCCAACCAAGAGAACTGAGCATTTACGAATTATCAATGAAATCCAAATCCTCTGCTAGACGTCGTTGCAGATCAAAAGGTGCGTATACTCGAATTGGAAATAAAAAAACCTGTCGGCAGAAGCCAATTCATTGGTTTTTCTGATTATAGCAGGATAAAAACCCTAGGCGTCACCCTCATTGGCATATCCCGGATACTATGGAATGATTGTGATTGCCATAACGACCAGGGCAAATGTCAGGACGCGTTTACGTTCTTCCGAAAACAGGGATGGCGATATTATTCTTAAGAGGGATTTACTAAATTCCATCTAGGTTTGAAGAACAGCGCTGTTTTTACTTACCTTTGAGAATACTTGGCTCATTACAGCCATGATTAGGATACCTACTCCCAAGAGGATCATACCAATACGCACGCTTGAAGGATGATAAGCGACGCTAATGTGATTTCTCCCTCTTTCAGAGGAATAGAACGGAATAAATCTTCGACAACGACAATGTTAACCCCTTCTCCATCTACAGTGACTTCCCAACCAGGATAAGCAATTTCCGAAAGCATAAGGATCCCTTAGGACTGGTAGCGTTCAATTCAATATAGTTTGGACCATATTCCTTGATAAATGCTGTTTCGTAACGTACTTCATCGCCTTCTGTTTCTGTTCCTTCTGCCTCAACCCAGGCTCGAGGTAGCGCATATTCTATTCTCATAGACAAGCGACTATTCCCAAACTTGGCAAGAGGATGAATCCTTCGATGAAGATCGAATTCTGAACCACATATTTCACATTCAACATGCCCAGGTTTTAGGCTTAGGGATGTAGGAACGATTATCCTAGCAGGCTTGCCATCTAAGAAACGGGGGAAAGTGACACTATATCGGTTATTTGGTATCCCTGTGGCAGACGCCATGAATCAGCATATTTACCTAATTGAAGGGGATCGATTATCGGCCACTCAATTCCAAATATCATTGCGGTACTTTGGGGCAGGCTGTAGAAAGGCGAATAAACTCTAACGTCCCCTCTTTTGATGCGATAAATGCTGCTGCTTCCGATCCTTCAGCCAATACATCATTTTTGGGATGAAATGATAACGACTGGCAGTGAAATGCCCAATATCAGAATTGCTAGGATTAGCAACACGAGAAACCAGGTTTTGATAGAAAGCACCCTTTTTTTTTGTTGTAATTTATTAAATTTTCATGTGTCTCTAATTCCTTTTTTTTGAATTACTCTAATTGAGTTCCAATCCATACGGATAGGATCAAGAAGATAATTGTGCCATGAAAAAGAAAGGTTCACTCTTATCAGGAGCAACAACTCAGATCCCAAAGCCTAAAAAAAAATAAAAGATATAATCCGACTAAAAATAATTTCGCAGGTTCGGATCGATTATTGGATCATTTTTTACAAGTTGGTGGATAGTGCACGCTGCAGCGGCTGCCAGACAAAATGACATTGCGAGAAGCCGGATGGTACCGGTAACAAGTTAAATGGCAACGAACTTAAATGGTGTGAACGGTGTATTGATCCCAGAGACAAAATCAAGGCAGCGATGCCTTAATAGACGGTCGCAGATCAATTGGTTTTTCCTTCTGTAACAATGCGACGATAGTAAGAAGGAGCACGACCCCTCCGGAATAAACTACATATTCGTGAAAACCACCGATTTGGGAAGAAGAATCCCAATAGTCTTTCTGGTGGAGGAGAATCTGCAAGCAGAATCTGCTTCTACCATTCTTGTTCGCGTAGATTGGATCGAATACTCAATGAAGGGATAAGCAAAGGAGCCGAAAGAAACAAACCCAAGGTAATCTGACCCAACAATCATGCCGAATAGAGCTAATTCCCCTTAATCGCTTTATGAATCGAAACATTGGTGTAGTATTTTGTCAACGGGAATATTCATTCTCCCCAATTAGGCTGCACGAAAGAACATATCCCACCCATAAAAGAACACTGGATATAACCCAACGACGTAACCAAAACCGTTAGTCCTAATATGATTGCAGGACGAAGTAATGCCGCCTCCCTTCTTGCAGTGATTCTCTCCCCTGCCCATAAAAGCCATGGGGTTCCATGCAATCGCATAAATCATGGTCAGATGCCCAGCCTCCATAATGAGCGAATAACTTTGGTGTGCATTCGAAAGCCAGTGCCCTAAAAACGCTGCCTTTTACAAGGCCTTGGTTACGTAACAGGTTAAACATACCCAATCCAGCCCACAAGAGATGTAGTGCTGCAACGATATTTAATCCCATGGGGCAGCGGTATTGGGTAGAAATGCCATCTCCTGGTGAATACTAAAGCCCGGATAAAGGGTTTGCCGCGAATGGATAACCACTCAATATCGCTGGCGACCACAATGGAATAATCCCTTCCCTAAAAACCTTGGTTTGCAGGAACAAAGCATTCGGATAGTGTGTGATTGTCATATCCGAGAAACCAGAATCCGTAGAAGGATATGGAAATCCCCCAGGATTCCTTGAAATTATGCCAAGGGGAAGTAGGAGGATCAGAAATGGGAATATCCGCTTTATTAAGGGTGTGTATTTAGACATAACGACTAAGGATTGTAAAGAGATATACCATCTTTTCCGTAAACTTTTTCCCAATCACTGGGTATCTCTATGTCTCCTAAAGAGAGCTCTCTCGGGCCAATCATTACTAAATCGATCTTCATATCCTCAACAGACTTATTCTCAAGAAACACATTCTCAAGAAAGCCCTTAGTTTGAATATCATCAAAATTACCGGAAAAAAAATTTATCACTTTTCTTTCAGCCTCTTCAGCATTCACTGTTTCGAAAGGATGACCATAGATCACTCTCCTTCCTGTGTGAGCAGGGATAAATAATCCCATTTCAGGACTGGAAAGGATTAAGCTGTTGGGCTTTGTGTTCTCTTGAATCCAATCAAGGGCTGATGCTTCATCCTTGGTCAGAAATATTTTTTTATTTTGAGTTCGAACACCACTCTGAGTTGCCAAGATGGTAACAATATTGCTCGGAATTGCCAATATTAATAAAATAATAGCGCTGAAGAAGTACTTGATTTCGATTACCACCTGAACACCTCAAGCCCTTGGGCAGCTAACCCAGATATTGGCACAAACAAACCCATCATGAATTGTCTTTGTAGCCCGATCGGCAAGTATATCGCTAAAATACCCAATATTGCCCATATGACCAGTACTCCACTAACTGGCTTTTCCTGGTTTCTGATTATCTTGAAGTTTTGATAAATACCTGCTATCCCAAACAATACAGCAGGAGACAGGGAAATGATTAGGGTCCGAAATGGAGGTGAAGGGGTGAGGTTTTGGTTGTTCCACATCTGGAGTACCGGATCAGTGTTAACGATCCAAAAATCGTATACTAATAATGGTACTCCAGATAAAGTGATAAGTAATAGATAGATCAGGTTCGGCAAAACTTTCGGACCGTGGAATCACTTCCCATAAAGCCAATCCTGTTAGAACCATCAGCAGGATGGCAACACCAAAAGGGTTCACAATGCTTAGCAGGATTGCTCCCAGGATTGTCAGAGAATTGATCTCCAACTAAGCTTTCTTTTTCAAATAGATTCGTGATTAATCCAAGAATTAGTGCTAAACCCAACGGGAAATGATGGTTGGTAAAAGCGGATAAAAATGGATAAGCTTCTGCAATCCAAAAATCAGAAGTGAACATCCCAGTGGCAATCACAAGCCACCCCATTCCAGAACCCAATGAAGCAATGGTAAAAGCGAAATTCCTGGATTGGTAGCTGGGCAGAACCATGCTGAAAAATTCCCACAAACTCCAAAGCATTGCAAGACTGCTAAGGATTTGTGCAAGGTGATATGTTATTAGGAGATCCAAGCTGGTGATTTGGTGCAATGTGGCCCAAAGTTAAAATAAAAAAGAAAAAGGTAAGGCGCCATTCCCCGGATCGGGTGTGAATGGTAGATGAAAACGCCAATTTCCCTGCCACCCTTGATACATTTTTGCCAGATATGAATTGCCATCGAGTGGGTTCATCAAAAAACCACTAAATTGGTGGGTTTCATTTTGCCCACATGCTGCAAGAATATATGGGAGGCTGATGGCTGTCAAAGAAAAAAAACATATAACTGGAAATAACAGGCTGTCCTTATCCTTATTCATGTCTATATTTTACTCGAATATAGTTGCTGCCTCTTGCTATACTTGGCAACCGCCTCTATAATCACACCTACCCACGGTCGGATTGAGATGGCGAATAATACAGATTTCTTTACTAACTCAACGTACAATACTTGGACCTAACAATGACCCAATCTAGAAATCTCTTCGAATTACAATCCATAGACACTTTACTTGATAAACATCAAGATCGATTGAATGAAATTGATGCAATCTTAGCCGATCATTCTGAAATTAATTTAGCTGAGGTCAATTTCCAAACAGCTGTAAGTGCTCTAAAAGAAGCTTCGAAAATATTAAGAAAGCTGAACAATTAGTTAAAGATCAAAGACTAAAATTAAAGACAACTGAGGCTAAACTTTATGGGGAAAAATTATAAATCCGAAGGAATTAAAAGATTTGCAGGACGAAAGTGAAGCAATAAAACGCTATCTTAGTATCCTAGAAGACCGTCAGCTTGAAAGGATGTTGGAATTGGATGAGTTCACCAAGAATCATTTACAAGCAAAGGTAGAACTGGAAGCATTAAAAGAAAAGACAGACACAGCACACCAAAAACTTAAACAGGAACTGGAAAAAATCAAGGCTGAAATTAACTCCCTGGAATCCCAGAGGCAATCTACAACAGCCCTTATTCCTCCAGGAGATCTGGCCCTTTATAACCAGCTGCGTAAAAAAAGACATGGTTTGGCTGTAGCGAAAGTAAACAACCGAACCTGTTCTGCTTGTGGTGCAACATTATCAGCAGCGCTCCATCAAGCTGCCCGGTCTCCTAATCAGATAACAATTTGTGAAACTTGTGGTCGTATCATATTTTCGTAATCTTCTAAAATGATACAAATATTTCGCAACCTGAAATTTGAAGCCATATCCTTCTGGTCAGGTTTTATCGCAGCTACCCTATTTTGGTGGCTGTTGCGGGTCACGCGTCATTTCTTCAAAAGAACCTGGTTGCTGATTAGAAATAAATTCCAATCATTAGGTGAGGGGATTAACGTCACTGTAGAAAAACAATATCGAAATGAAATTATGCGTTTTGTCCAGGAACTCCACTTATCAGCCTCCCTGTTCTCTTTGGATGAAATCCTGATTACCCCTCGGTTTTTAGCACCCCCACCATTAGTTGACCCTGATTTGCCACCACCTTTCGAAGATATTATCAGCACACTAATTCCATTCACACCCGACTATCCAGAATTTGCATCTTTTTTCAATGCAAAAACATTAGGTGCTTTAGATACCTTACAGCATGTTGATAAGATTGCCATTATTGGAAACCCTGGCACCGGGAAATCAACAACCCTGGCATATATTGCTGCTTGTCTATCTCGTCAGACAAATGAAACGGGTATGGTTCGAGATTTCATTCCAGTATATTTGCATTTGAGGGATTTATTTCTTCCCCACCAAGAACAGGTCAACCCATTATCAATAATTCTAAATGGAATATCTTTTCAAATTCCCAATCTGAAACAATCCCGAATCCCTCAGTTTTCCTCCTATCCAATCCCAGGGCTATCAACGCCCTCTCTATTGAATTAGTGAAACCAAGATAGTTCTTTCCGAGTGCCGGTTCTAATTCAAACACTTTATCCCGTTTCATCCGGTCCCTGCGAAATGCTCCATATCGCTCGATATAAACCTCGATCAGCCTGCATATTGCGAGCTTTGATATGATCCGGTCAATGAGAATCCTCTGCTGCTCTGTTATATGATCCTCCCTTCCAGGTCCCTCACCAGGCCAACCCGCAGTCTAAAAGATATCCCCTGATATGGGGTTGATCCTTGAGCAAATCATCCTTTGCTATGAGGGAATAGCCGCCATGTTTCGCGGGTCGGCCTATCTTTTTCTTTCCCTTACTGTTCGTCATCTTTTTCACCTGTTTTGAGTGTATTTCTCATAGTTTGTAACTTGTTTATTTGCAATAACTCTGACTTTCCACATACTTTCAAACACGACAGGAAAGTTGACACAATCCCATTTTTAGGGCCATTCTCCCCTGATGAGCCGTGGACTAGTAGTCCAGTGGTCGGGCCTATAGTATCCGGCAGTATTGAGGTCATTTGAGGGCCTATTCGAAACCTTGGCTTAATTCCCCTTCGCTCAGTGTTAGATGTTTTCCGTGTGTGTCTAAGTATCTGAGACTGTCTAACTCTGTGACTCAGTATTAGATAGTGTTGGATAGTATTAGATAGAGTTAGATAATATATATAGACGGAAGATATTAGATATTGATGCAGTAAGCTCTCCTCCGTCGGAAAAAACCACATCCAGGGTCTCCCACAGCCGGCTGGAGCATCGGAAATGCCCAAATCGGTCTTGGCTTTATACATTGTTGCAGACCCAATCCCTGCATCCTCGCCCATCCTGATCAGATCGTTTCCGGACTTTGGCCCATCTTTCAATTGTTCTTTAAGCAAGGCACGAGCTTTTGAGGCCATGTTTATTCCCTCATTCGCTCTGGGGTTTACCATTCTCTCGATATCAACCCTAGCCAAGCTCTCGTTCCTATATTTTGCTACCTCAAAACTATTCTCATCATGCTCAAAGCTCGCATCTTCCAGCACAAATGGAAGGGTTTCTTGCCGGTCAAAAGGCGCTATGTTTATCTTGTAAGGAGCGAAATAACGCAGGTTCGGGGGATCATCCTCTTTAGGCCCTACAACAACCCAGGCTGATTTCACGGCAGCTGACATCTGAACACTTCCGGATGCCCGGCTCATCAATTTTTTTGTCTCGTCTTTGTTAGGATGAATTGCAACTACTACCGAAATATTGGCCTCTTCAGCGAATCGGGCGATTGAATCAAGCGCTTGTCGGGTTTGGGCCATATCATTTAGGTTGGTCCTGGCCGAAACAAACGAGGCAATCGGATCTATAACAACTAGCGCACAATCTCTTTGAGCTGCTTTGCGTTCACGTAAGATCATGTTTTGAAGAGCTGGCAAATGAGTCTGAATATCAAGGAGCTGGAATTTCGAGCTGTCTCCTGTAAAAACACCCTTAATTACGGTGACTTCGTCCATATTCGCTCCGGCAGCATGGAGGCGAGGCTTGAGAATCTTATCCGGAACGCCTTCGCTTGTGATGTAGATGACCCAACCCTTACCGACAGTTTCAGTTGGCTTTCCATATATAGGGAGAGGTTGCCCGGTTGAAACCCTGGCAGCCACATCGACCAAAAGATACGTTTTCGCAATGCCTGGCTCACCCAGAATAGAGGACAGCATCCCGATCGGTAGTACTGGATACCATAGGTAATTGATGGGTGACATTTTGATATCACTCAGATTGGCCATTTCGAAATTGACGACATCCCCTTGCTCTGGTCCAATGCCAGACCGGATTTTTTTGATTTTTCCAATTTTATCTAAGAGGGGTTCCAGGTCGAGCTTCCCAGTTTTAATTACCCTTTGTCCCTGCTTCTGAATTTCTTGGTATAGCTCCCCTCCAACTTTCTGCTCATAGAGCTCACCGAGCGCCTTTTTAAATGCGGCGCGAGATGTTAGGGCGTCGGCGGTTACTGAAATTGTCGCAATGAAATCGGCACTACCGACAGCCTCAGCGAGTTCGGCAAGGTCTATCTCTGGTTGTTCGCCTATCCTTCGGATCCCGGGGAATTAGCGTCAATGGCCTTTTTGCACAACTTGTAAGTGAATAGAGATGATTTAATTCGGTATTTATCAAGCGCTTCGGGATGATCTGTGATATATCGGATGATTCGCTCTTCAGAGTTCATCTGTTGCTCCAGTTTTTCGTCCAGCTTTCGAAGGTCAACTCTCGATCGAACTGCCGAGCCTAACTGCAACGATCTCTTTCTTATCAATCAGCCTCCGGACTGTCTTCTGGGACAGGTCAAGGTATTCGCTTGCATCCTTTATGCTGATCCATCTCCGACTTAAGGGCATTAATTACTCCGTGAACAGCTCCTCAATTGAACACGTTAGGGCCAAGGCTAAGGCTGCTTTTTCTTCTGGCGACTCAGATCATTGGCACTTGATGCAGCCGTTCTGTCATAACCGGCGATCAGGCCGCCATTGCTATAGAATTGGCGAAACTTGCATATGGTGTTGGATATCCCTCTTCAGTAGGGATGTTCAAGGTCTTCGGCAGAGAACCGATGGTCTCTTTGGCGAAAAACCGACGCGCCGTTTTTCTTCCAACTCTTGAGCAGCATGGCATCTTTGCCGAGCGCCCGTCTCATCAGGCCAACCGGAAAAACTACCGTAAAAAAAGTTATGGTCAAAATGATTTTCGAAACGACCGTTCCCAGGGCGGTGCTCAACGCAAACCAGAACCTGGCAAAGGGTTTGAAGATCGGTGGGTAGGTCATGGCCACGAGCAGGAAAGCAATCGCCAGCAGGATCAGGAACTGATGTTTCCAGACCTGGAAGCAGATCAGGCAGATCAGGACCAGGGCCAGGCCGGAATCCTTGCACATCTCGGCGCTGATGTTTTTGTGGTCAATTTTCATTTCTCGTCTCCTGATGATCGGCCGGTCGACCGTCAATCCAGTTCGTATTTCTGCTGCCAATAATCGCGGTCGGCGTATTGGGGCTGTTCCTCTTTCTTGAAGAGGAAGTCCCCCATGACCAGATAATCCATCTCCGTGCCCATGAAGCAGCGGTAAGCATCTTCGGGGGTGCAAACGATCGGTTCGCCCCGGACGTTAAAGCTCGTGTTGACAATGACGCCGTAGCCGGTTTGCTGACGGAAGGTGTCGATCAGCTGCCAGTACCTCGGGTTCACGTCTTTATTGACAGACTGGATCCGGGCGGAATAGTCGATGTGCGTAATGGCCGGCACATCTGATCGCAGATGATAGAGTCGATCATAAAGCGGGCGGGAATGATAACCCTCCGGGAGCGGATGCTGCCGTTCTTTACGAACCGGCGCGACCAGCAGCATGTAGGGTGACGGCCGGTCGAGCTCGAAGAATTCCGGGATGCACTCTTCGATGACCGAGGGTGCAAAGGGCCTGAACCCCTCGCGGTACTTGATTTTCAGGTTGAGTTTTTTCTGCATTTCGGGATGGCGGGCATCACCCAGGATGCTCCGGTTGCCCAGGGCCCTCGGGCCGTATTCCATGCGACCCTGAAACCAGCCGACCACCTGGCCGTCTTGCAAAAGCCCGGCAACCTCTGCGCAGAGGTTGCCGAAATCGTCATATCTGCAATGTGCTGCACCGTAACGTTTGGCCACTTTGAGAATCTCCCGGTCGCCGAATTCCGGACCGAGCAGTGCTCCCTGCATGGCATCACGCCCATTGGTCTTCTTCGGCTTGTCCAGGTAGATGTGCCAGCCGGCAAGGGCCGCCCCCAGGGCGCCACCGGCATCGCCGCTGGCGGGCTGGATCCAGATGTCTTTAAAAAGCTCAGACCTCAACAGTTTGCCATTGGCCACGCAGTTGAGTGCGACGCCTCCCGCCATGACCAGGTAATCACTCTTGGTCATCTCCCGGGCGGTTCGGGCCAGGCGCAGCACGATCTCCTCGGTCACCTCCTGGATCGCCAGGGCCATATCCATGTAGTTCTGGTCCGGGTCGGTTTCCGATTTGCGCCGCGGCAGTCCGAACAGTTTCTGCCATGCTTCGTCTATACACATGGTGAGCCCGGTGGCGTAATCAAAGTAATCCATGTTCAGGAGAAAAGACCCGTCCTCACGCAGATCAACCAGTTCGGTGAGGATCAGCTCTTTCCACTCTTCAACCTGCCTGGAACCCGGTCTGCCGTAGGGTGCGAGCCCCATCAGCTTGTACTCGCCACTGTTGACCTTGAAACCGCAGTAATAGGTAAACGCCGAATAGAGCAATCCCAGGGAATGCGGGAAATCGAGCTCGCGCAGGATCTCAACGCCGTTCTCCCGACCGACGCCTATGGTACAGGTCGCCCATTCCCCTACACCGTCGATAGTGAGAATCGCAGCCTCGGCGAACGGCGACGGGAAGAAGGCGCTGGCGGCATGTGAGAGGTGATGTTCGGGGAAAAGCAGCTTCGGGTTTTTACAGCCGAGCTTCTCAAACTCGTCACGCAGCATTTGACGCATGAAGAGTTTTTCTTTAATCCAGACCGGCATCGCCGACAAAAAACTTCTCAACCCCCTGGGTGCAAAGCTGTGGTAGGTCTCCAGCAGCCGTTCGAATTTCAGGTAAGGTTTGTCGTAGAAAGCGACGGCGGTCACATCCTCGAGTCCCAGGCCTGCTTCGTCGAGTACGTAGGCAACCGCGTGACAAGGGAAGTTGGAATCCTGCTTCTGCCTGGTAAATCGCTCCTCGTGAGCGGCGGCGATGATCTCGCCGTCCACAATCAGGGCTGCTGCACTGTCGTGATAAAATGCTGATATTCCGAGGATTGCTTCCGGCATTGTCCGGGTTCCTTTCTAAAAAAAGATCAGGCCTGGTCTTCCAGGAAAGGTCCAAAGTCAAACCGCTGAGCTTTTAAATCTCCAAAGCCTTGGCCCTGGATCGAAAAAGCATCCATTCCATCAGAATACAGCATAGATGAAGGGAGCGATGGCCGAGCCACCGGTCAGCACAATCAAGGCCCCGAACAGCATCAGGACAAGGATGATCGGCAGCAACCAGAATTTCTTGCGAACCTTCAGAAAACCCCAAAGGTCTTTGATAAAATCCATTTTGTAAATCCTTATAGTTTTGACGTCAGTCGATGTGATTATACCCCAAGCGCCCTTTTGATCACGACCCCTCTTTAATGGGGACATTGTTTTGATAGGCCTGCCGGGACAGCAGTCGGCCGTCAGCATCCCAGGTCATTTCAAGACCGTTCAATGCGCCCTGGTCAAAATCGGCAAAATACTTGAGACGGCCGTTCTCGTAGAATTCCGCCTTGGTGCCGTCGTAGATAAAACGGCCTTCGGTGTTGCGTCGCACCTGTGCCAGCGAGAGGGGCGCCTGGGACGGATAGAGGCTCAACATGAGTTCGGCAGGCTGCGGATTGGGTGTCGCCGGCCCCATGATCTGCCGGATCCTTGCCAGCGTCGCTTTTGCACCGTTGCTGTTCGGATTCAGTCGCAGCGCTTCCATCAGGCTGGCGTAAGCGACATTAAGCCGGCCTCGCTTGGCCATGGCGTATCCGTACCATTCGTGGGCCCTGTCATAGGATGGCATCTGTTGGGAGACCAGAAGAAAATTCGCCGCAGCCTCTTCCAGTTGCATCTGCTCCGGTTCGAGCAGGTTCTCAGCCAGCTTCAGGCGCACTTCTATCGCTCCCGGGGCCACCTTCAGAGTCTCATAGAGCATCTGCGTGGCACGCTCAAGCTGTCCCTGGCGCACATAGATCGACGAGAGAATGCTGGCCGAGTCAACCGCCACCTGGCGGATGTCGCCAGCGGTCTCCTGGGCCAGCCTGGCTGAACGTGCCGCGTCCTCGAGTTTCCCGGCCCACAGCAGGACGCGCGCCAGGTTGGCCAGCGCCTGGCCATGTTCTTCCCTGTCGACCTGCCCTTCGATGTATGCGGCAACCTTTGCGATCGCCTGGTCGTTCCAGTTGGCTCCCGGCTGCACCAGCCCCTGGTCAATCATTTTCTGCAGCAGGGCGACCGCCAGGATTTTGTGCCCCTCGATGGTTGGATGGACATGATCGAGGAAAAGTTCCGCCCCGGGGATGGGATAGCCCTTTTGAGCCTGCATCCGGCGTTCCAGGATTTCCACATAATCGACCACTGCGACCTGTTCTTCGCTGGCCACGTCCTTGACGATCCGGTTCATCGGCGTCAACGCCCTTAAGGGGCAGACATCCTCGTCGCTGGCAATCCGGAAGGCGTCTTTCGCTTCATCGTAGCGGCCCAGGGCAAGCAGCGCCTGCCCGCGCCGGTACTGCAATTCGGCGTGACGGGGGTTCTCGGCGGCGGCTGTCTCCAGGATGCCAAGCGCCTCTTGCCATGTCCTCTGTGCGCATCGCCTCTTTTGCCTGCGTCAGCATCTGTTCGGTCCGTTGTTGCACCGACGGTTCGAGTCCGGGAGTGTGCTGGCTTTTGAATGGCGTGCAGTCGTTCTGGCTGGAGGCCGGTGTGACAAAGATTACTTCGGCGCCAACCGAACCGGCCAGTGCGGTCATGCGTTCAAGGCTGAGCCGGTAATGCTCCAGAATGTTCTCTCGCAGCGCGTCGTCGCGCTTGTAATGGTCCAGGCCGACGGTGAGGTCGAGGATGGTGTCCACTCGATCGGCAAGCGTGTCCCGCTCGGCCTCCTGCTGTTGCGGGTGAAGCCCCAGCGATCTGCATGGCGCTGTTCATCGCTGCCCAGGTCCGGGTCTTGTTCAGGACGGAGACGGTGTTTCTGACCAGGGGGGACATGTCCCTGATCTGGCCATAGGTGCGTTCTTCGAGGAATTCGTTGTGGCCGGTATAGATGATGAAAAGGTCCGGCTGGTAATTGACCAGCTCCTCCATCAGGTGGGCGACCCGATAGCTGGCATAGCTGATGCCGCCGGCATTGATGACCTCCCAGTTGCGCTGGTTGTCGGCTACGGGCAGAAACTCGCGCAGCCAGCCGGAGAAAGAGGTTTTATCGTCGTAGGGGCGGCCATAGGTGGTCGACCCGCCCAGAGTGAAGATGCGATAGGTCCCCGGAGCCTTGGTCTGCGGGAACCCCTGCACGTTGAAATAGCCCCGCTTGTTTTCTGCTGTGACCAGCCACTGGCTGCCGCGCGGACCGGGGGCGGGAACGAACAGGGGGGCATTCGAGGAAAAGCCGACAAAGGGGTCTTCGGTTTTCAGCACGGGCTTGATGCCGAGCAGGGCCAGCCCGCCTTCGAGGAGGAGGAAGAAGACCAGAATCGAAACCAGCGGCAGCATGATGGCCTGCCAGATTGGGGTTCGCTTCGGGGTTTTCCCCCCGGGCGGTTGTTGGGAAGGGTCGTTTTGTGCTTTCTCACCGGGATTTGATCGAAAAGGCTTTTTTAATGTCATCTGGCTTAAGTCCTGGCGTTACTGGGAGGCCATTTGTTTGTGCCCCTGCGGGAGGTTTATGGAAAGCCTTTACGTTGACGGCGGGCTCTCGCCGAGCAAGACGAAATAGAGGGCTTTCGCGATTCACGTTTATCCGTTAACGGTACTTATCCTCCGGGACAGAGTGTCGGCAAGCAGGATCGGAATTACCGGTGTCATAATGCAGATTGTGCGCCATTTTTGTCAAGACACTTCACGGGTGGCGCCTGTTGCCGACAAAGTTGCCGGTATGCCGGGGTTCTTTTCGTGGTTATGCTGTGGCTATGACGGTTGCCCCACGGACTCCTTCGCATCTATAGAGTCAATCGATGTCGCCGTGAACGTTTCTCTTCACGCCAATCGGCGGAGGGCATAACGGTCGTCCGGCATGGCGCCGCTCTTTAAATCGCAGCACGTTATTTGGTCAGCAGGGCCTTCTCGGTCAGGCAGGAACTATTACATGCATTCCGGAGTTGCCGACGAGACTCATTAATAATAGTCATAGGGACTCACTATTGCTTATCCGTGCTTTTACCCAGGTTAAACCGGCTGTCGTCGCGGCAAAGTGCCATGTTTGGTTATTTGGCGGTAGCATGAAATGTGATTACACTGTTTCGGGCCGGTCAAGACCAGCAACTCCACTGTTGCCCGACAAGAAAAAGCCTCGTAATGGCTCAGGATGTAAGGCGTAAAGGCCAGCTAAGTTATTGAAAAAAAGTATACATATGAGAATTTATATGCTTTTTTGAAATGAAATTCATGATGTTTGGCACGCGCCTTGCTCATAAGTCCGGCAAGAGTAAAGTTTGCGATGAGCTGACTTCTGCCCCACATAGGGTGGGACTCGGGGGCCGGCTCAGGACAAAAACCTATAAATGGAGGTAGGAAAATGAAGAAGATGATCGTTTTGATCGCGGCCGCCTTCCTGGCAATGCCGATGATCGCATCCGCAGACCTGATTGGTGACTGCTACGACTGCCACACCATGCACAACAGTGAGCAGAACGCAGCCGTCGTCGCAACAGCTCAGCCTAACCTGCTGCGCTTTGACTGCCTTGGCTGTCATGCCGTAGCCCCGACCACCGGTACCAAAGACTATGTTGGTGCAGGTGGCAGCATCATTCCCCAGGTTGCACATGGTGACACCAGCGACAAGGCCGGTGGTAACTTCAACCAGACATCCGCTCGCAAGGTCCACAGTGTTATCGACTCGACATCTGTTGGAATCACTCCTGCCGTACCTTTGGGCGAGAACGTCAACGACCAGCCCCCGGGACTGCCGCACACCAGCAACCGCCACGTCTTCACCTCTGAGACCGCTACCGACGCATTCGACATGTTCACCTGCGCCGGCGCCCGTGGCTGCCACGGTACCCGTTCCCAGGTTCTGGTCGCTGCCACGGTTGACAACGGCACCGCCAACAACTGGGAAATCACCAGCCGCCTGACCGGTATCGCTGCTATCTCCGGTTCCCACCACAACAACATCGACGGCGCCAAGACCGGCACCGGTTACAACAACCTGCCCGGCAGCTCATGACGGCGCCGTGGTTGCTGACGGCTACCGCTTCATCGTCGGCCTGCAGGGCTTCGAGAACACCGCCCGTGAATACGTCAACGCCACCGACCACAACGAGTACTTCGGCAACGTGACCAGCAACATGGGCGGCGGCTGCGGCGCCTGCCACGATCGAGGATACCGCGCAGTCCAACACCCGCGCAGGCTTCCTGTCCGGTATCAAGTCAATCAACAACAGCATGAGTGGCTTCTGTAGCTCCTGCCACGGCTACTTCCACTCCTCCGGTGGTGGCGACTACGTCAACAACGGCGTGTCCGGCGCCTTCCTGCGTCACCCCTCTGACTGGGTGATGCCGACCACTGGCGACTACGCTGCCTACACTGTGTACGACAACAGTGCACCGGTTGCCCGTCCGACCGTTGTCGCCTCTGCTTCTGGTTCCGTTGACCCGGGCGACATGGTTATGTGTCTCTCCTGTCACGTCGCACACGGCTCGGCCAACGACTACCTGCTGCGCTTCGACTATGCTGCGATGACCGCAGGGAACTATCCTGACCTGGCCACTTCGCAAGCCGAAGGCGGCTGCCTGGCATGTCACCAGTCCAAAGGTGTTCTGCCGCAGAACCGCTAATCCGGGGTTCATTGTTTAACCAGCTGTAATCGCTGCCCGGTACGCCCTGGCGTACCGGGCAGCAGTTTTATCAGCAAGACTGTCAATGTTCTTGAATTTCTTGGGCCGGGCCTGGTGGTATGTGAAGCGAGGATCGGCTATTTTTTTGTCTGACGATGTAAAGCCAACGGCAAGCTATTTGTTGACATTCGACCATTGGGGGAGGTAGAAGGAAGACGATTGCGACTATTCGATCTCTGGTAGGGAATAGCGTATCCCAACATGGCCCCGGACGTCTGAATGCACTCAATAACTGGTCTGAAATCTGCTTTACTTCTGCTTTTCCTTACGG
Organism: uncultured delta proteobacterium; assembly: GCA_963847735.1. Taxonomy (GTDB): domain Bacteria; phylum Desulfobacterota; class Desulfuromonadia; order Desulfuromonadales; family BM103; genus CAWKAV01. The sequence continues at coordinate 19,778 of CAWKAV010000007.1, forward strand.
CTTCGATCACAATGGCGCCGCCTGTCTTTGCCGTAGAGCTGCTCGGCAACTGGATCTACCGCGAATCGGGTGGCGACGGTCTCGAAACCCAATCAGAATTCCAGCAACGCTACCAGCTGGGCGTCGGCCCGGCCGTGACTTACCAGCTCACCCCGGCGATCACCGCATCCGGTGGGGTCGGCTATCGACAGACGCAACGTGATTCCGGTGACGGGTTTGAAACCGTCGAACAGGTCAGCCCCTTCGGCAGCATAAGTCTGGTGAACGACATCTTCGTCGCGTCAGCCTCCGCCAATACGTTCACGACCATGTCCGGTACGGACAACAGTTCCGCCTATTGGAACGCGTCTCTTGCCAGCGCGTGGGATATCCCTTTCTGGCCCAGCGTGCAGCTCGACTATGGCGAAGACTTCTCCGGCGTCAACAACCAGTCATTGTTTGACGACAGCAACGGCAAGAACCAGAACACCACGGTTTCAGTCGATTGGGATCTCTTGCTGGCGGATTTGTACTATCAATACGACATCAATGAGACTATCGACGGTCGCGGAGACAGCCTCAGCAAGGCCACGACCCATTATGGCCGGCTCGAAACCAACGGGCGATTCTGGAGTGACCGTATCGCTTACAACCTGACCCAGCAATACCGGGAGACTACGACGGAATTCGGTGGCGGCGGTCTGGAAGCTGATGTGGATGGTCTTTTCAGGATCCCTGTTATAGGACAGGCCTCTTATCTGCGTACAACCACGGCCTTGGCGCCGGATCCCGGAGACGGAGCTCGTTAATCTCACCAACAAATTAGAGCTCAGTGATGGCATCCTGGATGATATTGACACGACCAGCGTGCCGCCTGTCGCACCTCTTGACACGGGGCACTTCGGTTTTACCCCTGATGACGCACAACCGATCAATCGGCTGTTTTTGTATCTTGACACGTTCTCCGCTAACCAGTTTGACCCCGATGCGCTGCCGGGGCTGAGCTGGCAAATATTCAGCAAAAATCCGGTCGATTTGTTCTGGTCGCTAGAGATTCCGGACGTCCCGTTTACATACAACGTCTCTCTGGGGCGTTTCGAGCTGTCCTTTGCGACTATCAACGGGCCAGAGTTTCTTGTCGTCGTGACCAATCCGGCCAGTGGGACGGAACTGGTTTTCACCGAACTGGAAGCGTTTCGTCTCGCTGCAACAGAGGATGGGACGCCGGTCTCGGAGTTTAAAAGCACGAGTTATCAAACGAATCTCGGTGTCAGATACAGGATCACCAAGACATTGATGTCAAGTTTCATGCTCAACTACGATCACGCCGATGACAAGAATGGCGGCGACACCGTCAGAGAGTATGACAGAACGACCTGGAGCGGCAGAATGTCCTGGTCACCGGTGCCATATGTGACGCCTTCGATAGGTTACAGTGAGAGTCTTGAAGAGAGTACAGGTAAGGATGATTATTTAAATCGCTTGTACTCGGTGACAGTTTCGACCAGGCCCCTGCCGTCGGTGAATTTCTCGTTGGGCTATACCCATAACGATCGCTATGAAGACCAGAACAAGACTTATAAAGCGGACACATACAGCCTCTTCGCCAAGGCCTCGATCTACCCGGATTTGTCCGTCTCTCTGAATAATTCCTATTCGGTGACGGACACTTTGGACCGAGCTTCTGCAGAGGGAGCCTTCGTCAACAACAAGACGCTTACTTCTCGTCTGGATATCACTGCCAGGCTGCACCGATATCTGACCGCCTTCGGCACGGGGAATTACAGCACCAGAGATAACGAGGAGACTGGCGAAAGTGATAATGCGAATGCGACGTTCACCTTGAGTTATCGCCCCTCGGACCTGCTGGCGCTGTCGTCCAGCTACGCGGCTTTCTTCCTCGATGATGAGCGCTCCAATGCCTTCACAGCCAGCATGGAATTGTATCTTTTGCGGACGAATAAGTCGCGCGTGTCCCTGCTCGCCAACCATGTCCAGGCCGATGAGACGAGCGACAGTGTCCGGGTGATCGGCAGTTGGGATATCAGCGACTATTTTTCGTTCACGGGGAACGGATCCTATACCATGAACCCAACAAGAGACACCTATGCTTTTTACCTCAGTCTTGCTCTGAGGTTGTAAATACAAAAAAAACGGCCTAAATTGTCAAGTACGCAGGTTGAAACGAATCATAATTCATTAACAAAACGGGGAATGCTCATGAGTAAAAACATCGTTGCCATCATTCTGCTGGGTCTGCTTCTGTCTCTGCCGGGGTGCTATTCCGGAGGAGCACCGCCGATCGAGTCATATGTTCGCGAAAATACCAATGTCATGCTGATCCGGACCATCGCCGTGCTGCCGTTTGAGGGCAGCGGCCGAACCGCCCGGATTCGCGAACTGACCATCACCCAGCTGCTTGCCAACAATATGTTCGATGTTATTGATCTGGGCCTGGTTGACAAGTTCATGCAACAGGAGGCGATTCAAGGCGGTGCGCCGCTCGACATCTTTACCTTGCGGCGGATTGGCGAAAGCCTGGACGTCAAGGCAGTCATGCTGGGCTCGGTGGAGGAAGTCACCAACTCCCGGGGCAGTGCAAGCTATGATGAAATTACCATGACCCTGCGCATTATCGAGTGTGAAACCGGACAGATCTTGTGGCAAGCCAGTGGGATGCGCAGCGGGTACTCCACCGCCGACCGACTTTTCGGCATGGCGCCGAAAGACCGGTTCCAGGTGACTTTGGGGCTGCTTTATGACCTTATGGACACGATCTCGCCTGCAACGGAATGATTAGCCGTTATCCGTGATCTGTTGTGCGTCCCGGGCGGATCGAGGCGCTGCCGATCGGTTGTGCCCTTGATCTATCTTCGCAGCCAGGCTGGAGTTGCGTATTTGAACAGATGGATGCTGCGGTTTAAGGTTGATAACTTTACGTAAGACCACGTGGCGTTGATTGCCGACAAGACTCTATAATACCAGTAGGTTGAATTAGTCGGTATAGACTTTCAGTGATATCGGCTGGAATCCTGGGTTTGACTTGTGAGCGCAGATTCGAGGTGAAAGAGAGGCTGATTGAGAGGTGACAGTGTAATGCACAGGATTCTGTTGCTCGTCTTGTGCTGCCTCTGGTTTTCGGCATCATCGGCGGTGGCAGTCTCCATAGCTGTTTTTCCAGTGGAGGACCTGGGTTCGGGGCGCAGTGATGTAAATCTTTCCATTACCCGGGTTCTGGCCGACTATCTTAGACAAAACGGTAACGAGGTGATTGCCGGCGATGCGGTGATCACCTTCATGGCCAACAACCGCATCCGTAAAGTCGGACAGTTGGAAGCGTTTAATGCTTTACGGGTTCGTGAGGAACTAAGGGCCGGCTTTGTGCTGATCGGTACGGTCAGTCAACGCAAGGAAAGACCCGACCCGACTCTGGCGCTGACGCTGTCCCTGATAAGAACAACCGATGCCAGGACGGTCTGGTCTTACGCGGGCAGCGTCACAACCAGTCAGCAGCGTAAAGCCCTCGGCATCGGTGAGCCGCTCTCGACCGACGAACTGCAGTATCTTTTACTGGACGAAATGTTCGAATACTGGCCCTGGCAGCGCATCAACGAGGTGCAGGATGTAGGAGCGGTCAATCTGGAAACGGTCAAATTCAACCGTCACTATGTCCGCCCCGGTGACGAGATCTCCTGTCGCGTCAGTATTCGTGACAGTTGGCCGGTCAAACTGTTCCCGAAGGTTTTTTTCAACGTCGCCGATCAAATTTATCCGGCAACGGTTTCTGATGACGGCAAAACCTTTGAAGCGAGCTGGGTCGCTGGAGAGGAAAACGGCAGCTATCCGGTTTCCCTGCTCCTCGAATGGGCACAGTACGAGCGGACCGAGACCGTTTTGCTCGATAGCTACGTGGTCGATGGCACACCGCCACTTTTAGAAGTTGAACTGCGCGGCGGGGAAATCTACCAGGGCATGCCGGTGTTCAATAGGAATGTGGTAATCGTTCCAAGCCTGCTCGTGCCCAAACCGCTGTCCCGATGGCGGCTGTCCATCAATTACCTGCTCGGTGATGGTGACAAACATTACGTCGGCGACATGAAAGGCGCGGGCAACATGCCGTCAAGTTTTGTCTGGGAAGGACATGGCTATTACGGTGACGGAACTTACGAATTTATCGTCGAGGCATGGGATAATGCCGGCAATACGGCTGAGGCCAGTAAATTGGCGGAATACAACAAGGCCCTGCCAAAAGTGGACCTGGCGTTGTCCAAAAAACAAGACGAATTGGTGATGGATGTGGAATATGCCAGCAAAGTGCCTTTGCGTTACTGGCGGCTGGAAATGTGGACGAAGGAGGGGCGGCTCCTCACCGAGGCTGAAGGCAATGAACTCCCGGTCAAGGTCGGGTTCAAGCCCCCTGATGCGGCTCTTAATCAGGAGATAACAGGCTTTGTCTTTCTGCAAGACGCTTTCGGCAAGCAGTCCAGGGTGAAGGTTGAAGATCTGCTGCCGGAATTAAACAAAGCGCGTGAAAAAAAAGAAGAGAAACCAACCGGCATCTCCGAGAAGTGGGTTGATGAATTTTAAACCTTATCCCGAGTTGAATCATTTGATGAGAAGAGCCTTGCTGGCTGCCGTCATACTGCTCTCGATTTTTCACGCGGGGTGTGCATACCGTGAACAGCTGCCGTACCATCGTGAGATGGCGCCATTCAGGAGCGGCCAGGCCTGCCGGGTTGCGGTTTTGCCCTTCGCCAACGACTCTGACTATCCGTTGGGTGATGTCATGGTCAAAAAAATTGTCATGGCAGAACTCCAGGAAGCGGGTGATTACCAGGTCCTTCAGGAAGGCGATGTCGCGAAAACGTTTCAGCAACTGAGGATTTATCCCGGGAGGATGCCCAGCCTTGAGCAGATGCGGATTATTGCGGATCGCCTCAACGCCGAGATCCTGATTACCGGGATCATCCTGGAGATGCGCGAAGACCCTTGGCAGTACGCAACAATCAACCCGAAGGTTGTCATGGAGCTTCAGATTCGTGACGGCCGTAACGGCGAGACCTTGTGGACCGCCTACCATCGCCGGCAAGGTACCGACTATACAAAGACCATGCATTTTGGCACTATCCATTCGCTTGCCGGGTTAAGCCGGCAAATGGTTCAAGAAATTATCAATCTCTGGTACGAAAAAGGACTTCCCCAATGCACCGTTTTCTCACGACCCTGATCCTGCTCGCTGTTCTCTCCCTGATGTCCGCTGCACCTGCCAAGGCCTGGCTCTTTGGTGACAGCCCCCTGGTCACTATCGACGGTACGGAGTACGCTGCCGAGGACTTCAAAAGGTGGTGGGGGTTCTGGAAGGAGCCTGAAATGAGCTTCCCGGAGACTCCTGATCCCTATATCGACTGGTTGCTGCTGGCACGCGAGGGGCAACGCATGGAGTTGGACGGTGATCCGGGTTTCGAACGCGCGACCAAGGTTTTCCTCATGTCCAGGACGCTGTTAAAGCTGAAATACGAGGAGATTGACAGCCAGATCAACGTGACCGACGCCGAGGTCAGAAAACGCTACGATGAAGACTATGCGCCACGCTGGGGCCTGGAGGGGATGGAGTTCAAGGATAAAGCTGCGGCTTCTGCCGCCTGGGAAGAACTCAAGGCCGGCTCAGTGACGATTGCGAGCCTTCTCGAGCGCGACCAGGAGTCCGGGGGGCCGGTCAAGACAGCGGAGACATGGTTGCGTCCCAAGGACCTGGAAAAGGCATCGAAATGGAAAGCCATTTATGCCGATCTTAAAATCGGTGAGGTGGTCGACCCGGAAAAACTCGGCGAGAGCGTGGTGCTCTGGTATCTCAAGGAAATCAAGGCTGCCGACGACGAGGATTTTGCCGCATTGCGTGAAGAGATTTCAAAGAAGCTCTGGAAAGATCAGGAAATCGCTCTCACCAGGGCCCTGATTGATAAACTAAGGGCCAAATACGAAGTCAAAGTCGATGACGCGCGCCTTGCAGCTCTCGATCTGCAGGCTGATGAAGCAACCTTCACGGATGCGCTTATCATCAGCTCAAACCAGCAGAATGTTTCAGAGAAGGATTTTATCACGATTCTCCGCCGTGTTCTGAAGAACCGCCCGATGTTGACCACGGCTCTGCAGAGCGATGAGGCGACGCAAGACCTGAAAAAAGAGACCGCCTACAACATTATCGCCCAGAGCGTGACCAATTGGGAATCGCTGGACCGTCACTATGAAGAAAAGGAACCGTTCAAGTGGGAGTATGAATTCAACTATGATCAACGTCTGACTCTGTCAGTCCAGCAGCGGATGTTCGTTTTGGAGGCCAAGGTCTCCGACGATGAAATAAAAGAGTACTACGAGCAAAACAAGAACCGTTATTCAGTCCCGGCCCAGGTTCAGCTGTATATCATCGATGAGACCCAGGGCCCGATCGATCAGGTCTGGGCGGACTTCGCCGGCGGCAAGAGCGTTGACAAGGTGTTTAAAGAAAATTTCGAAACAGCCCCGAGGATGCAACAGGTTCCCGCCAACCACCTCGACCCGGAAGTCAAGACGGTTGTCGGTAATCTTGCCGATGGCGAAACGAGTTCGATCTTCACTGCCCAGGGGATCCGGGTTATGGTGCACCTGGTCAAACGTACGCCGGAAACGGTCATCCCTTTTGAACGTGTCAAGGACATGATCGCCAAGGATTTGAATCAAAAGAAGGTCATGGTCTTGGAAAAAGACTATCTCGATGCAATCCGCGCCAGTTCTGACATTATAATTGATCAGGGGGAATGGGAAGACCTGAAGAAGGAGCTTGGAGGAGCATGATGAAACGTAACCTTTTTAATGCTTTTTTAAAAATTAGCCTGGTTAGTTTCGGGCTGGTTTTTATCGCCGTGGCCTGCGGGCCGGCCCCGCAAAGTCGCAAAGCCCAGGTGCGTCGCACTTGTGCCGAGTGTCATCCTGACAAGGCTGACGCGCTTCAGTCCGGGGTTGTTCATCAACCGACCAAAGAGAAGAATTGTGAAGCCTGCCATCTCCCTCACGGAACCGTCCCGACAATCCTGTTGCGACAGCCCCTGCCGGTCCTCTGCCTGACCTGCCATGCCGGGTTCAAGGCCGCCCCGGACAAGAAATCATTGCATGAACCGTTCAACAAGGGAGCGTGCGACTCATGTCATGAGCCTCACAACTCGGAGTTCCCGAAGCTTTTGAACACGGCAGTCGAGAGCCTTTGTTTCAATTGCCACGATCGGGAGCCGTTTGCGCGGCAGACGGTCCACGCGCCGGTCCAGGAAGGCTGTGCGAGCTGTCATCTCTCACATATGTCGGACTATAGCGGTTTGCTGATCTCATCTGGCAATGAGCTTTGTGCGTCATGCCATGAAACCGGAACCTCCGGCTTCGTTGCCGCGCATCAGGGCTACCCGGTCACGACCGGTTGTGTCAAGTGCCATGCACAGCACAGTTCGTCAGATCCGGGCTTGCTGAGAGAGGTGGTCCACGCGCCGGTTCGCAGCGGTGATTGCAATGACTGTCATCAGCTGCAGGGCTCTGCGATCAGCTTAAAGTCTGCCGATCGCGGAATTTGTCTGACCTGCCATGACGACGTCCCTGGTGCGGCGAAGCACAAACCTGTCCAGGACGGGGACTGTCAAGCCTGTCACGCCGAGCACGCCAGCGAGTACGCCGGAATGCTGTCTGAGGCGCCGACGAGGGTTTGCCTGAATTGCCATGATCACGGCCAGAACAAACCGGGCATTCGCAGTGCCCATGAACCTGTGGCGAAGGGAGATTGCCTGGCGTGTCATAATGGGCACACGGCTGCAGGCGAAGCCCTGCTCAAGAGTAAAGCACCGGAAGTCTGCTATGCGTGTCACGCAAAACAGGACTATGCCGACACCCCGAACCCGCATATGCCAGCCCAGGAAGGGCTCTGTCTCGATTGTCATGACGCACATGACTCTGAAATGGCGATGTTGCTGACACAAAGTCAGTCGAAGCTTTGCTTCTCTTGCCATCGCGATACCCAAACGCAAAAAGGACTTTACCGTCAGCACAGGCCTTTTGCCCGGGGCGACTGCACCAGTTGTCATACGCCACACGGCGGTGAAACCCCCGGCTTGTTGACGTTGACAACGGACCAGGGCAAGCTCTGCCTGACCTGCCATGCGGAACTGGCCGACAAGCAAGCAGGAGAGACAGCACATGCGCCCTTTGCAGAAAGTGATTGCAATGCCTGCCATGCTCCGCACGGCGCCGAACAGGACAAACTGCTGCTGGGCAAGCCCGGAGAGATTTGCCTGAACTGCCATGCCGAAGTCGCAACGGAAGCTGCCGCCTACAAGGTGCAGCATGAGCCGATGGCCAAAAACCAGTGTGTTGCCTGTCACAGCGGGCACGGTTCCCCCCATCCAGGCTACCAGTCGAAGAACCAGCCGGCCCTGTGTCTGGGTTGTCACGGTGAAGTGGCCCAATACTGGCGTGACGGTGCGCTCCATCCCCCCGCCGCTGAGGACTGTACGACCTGTCACAACCCGCACGGCTCAAACAACGCCTCGCTCATGCTGGTCGCGAGCAGCGAGGTCTGTGCGCAATGCCATGAGACCGAGTCAGCGCAGTTTCTCGATGGTCATAGCGGGATCAAGCCCGGGCCCGACTCATGCACGTCCTGTCATGACCCCCATGGTGGGCCGAAAAAGAATCTTCTCTACCCGGTAAGTCACGGGCCGTTTGCGCCCGACAACTGCACCCCGTGTCACGAAGGGAGGGCGCTGTGATGAATTTGTCCTGTTTTACCAGAGCTGCGAGCGTCCTGTTCGCTTTGTTGTTGATGCTTGTCACGACGCATGACCCTGCTGAAGCGGCCATTGACTGTTTCTCCTGCCATGAACGCAGCGCATTTCAGAAGCGCGTCAAGCATGAGCCTTCTGCTTCCGGAGATTGTTTCTCCTGCCATAACCCGCACGTGGCGCGTTTTGACGGACTGCTGCAGAAGCAGACCGGGGATCTCTGTATCTCGTGCCACGACGATTTTGCCGGCATGCTGGACCAGGGCGTGGTGCACAGGCCGGTGCTCAAAGGCGAGTGCACCGGTTGCCACGACCCTCACTCCTCAGATCAGGCGGCACTGCTTATCGATCGACCAGCGGCAACCTGCTTCACCTGCCATACCGAGTTGCCCAAGCAATTCAAAAACACCCATGCCCCTTACGCCAAGGGACAATGCTCCTCTTGTCACGTGCCCCATCAATCGCGCCATGCAAATCTTCTGGTCAAGGAGGCCGATACGTTGTGCCTTGACTGTCACTCCCGTGGAACCGTGCAGCAAAAGCATGCCAATTTCCCGGAGCAGGTTGACAATTGCGGTTCCTGTCACAACCCGCATGGCAGCGACCGCCGTGCGCTGGTGCGGAACGTTCTGCATGCACCGTTTGCCGATGGTTGCGCTGACTGCCATGCCGGCAAGGGGGTGCCGATCACAATCGATACCTGCCTCGAATGTCATCCGGAAGTCACCGAACAGATGTCGTCCTCGCATAACCATCTGGTGCGATATGGGGAAAACGGCGTGTATGGCCTGTCATACTCCCCATGCCGGAGATGATCAGAGGCTGCTCAAGGGCAAGGAGCGTCATGTCTGTGGGACTTGCCACGAAGCCACTTTCAAACGTCATGAGACGGCAAAATACAGTCATCAGATGACAGACGCCTGTAACAACTGCCATGCACCGCACGGTTCGAATCACCCCGCCATGACCAAGGCTCCGATGAACGAGGTCTGCAGTGAATGCCATGCGAAACACAGCGAGTTTACTCATCCGATCGGCGAAAATGTCTTCGACCCGCGAACCGGGCAGATGATGACCTGCGCGAGCTGCCATGCCAGCAAAGGCACCGACCACGATTATCATACCCGTTTCGATCGCAAAAAGGCGCTGTGTATCCAGTGTCATGCGGAATACTAGATGTCATTCAGAATGTCTGAGAGGGCTCGAAAGATGAAAACAATTCGAATTAATGAGGATGACGGGATGAAACAAAGCGGTTCATGGTCTTTTCCGATACGGTTGTTGCTTGCTCTTGGCTTGACAATGCTGCCCGCTATGGCTTCAGCAGATTCTCCGTGGCATTGGGAATTGAGCCTGAAGATCGATCAGACAGGCGACAGCTTGTACATGCCGTCCGCCGTCGCGTTTGATAAACAGAGCGAACGCTACTACGTGGTTGATACCGGCCGCAGCCGTCTGGTCTCATACGACCGCCAGGGCAAGTTTATCCGGGCCTTTACGGCCAATAATCAGCTGAAGTCCCCGTTTGACATGGTGCGCCTTGAGAATGGCCAGTTGTGGGTCGTGGAAAAGGGGCGCAACAGTCTCACCTTGATTGATGTTGCGGCAAAAAAGATCGAGCCTCACACGCTGAAAGATGGGGATCGCCTGGTTTTCCCGGACCGGATAGCCGTTGGCCAGGGCAAGCTGTATGTCCTTGACCGGGCCAGCGGACAGGTGTTGCGTCTTGCGCCTGACCTGTCGATTGAGCAGCGTTACGGCTGCGATGATTGTTCGGACGGGCTTGCCGATTTCGTCCTGGCGGGAGATTCCCTGTTGGCACTGGAGCCGCGCGACAAAAAAATCCTCCGTTTTCGTCAGGATGGTACGATTTCTGAGGAGATCACGCTTGATGAACATGCCGGATTCCCGGTCTCTCTGGCCGTCGGCCCTTCCGGATTCCTGTACGTCCTCGACCGCCACCAAAACAGTGTCCTGGTTTATGATGAGACGGGACAGTTCCGCTACAGCTTTCTCAGTTCGGGCCAGTCTGTCGGCAATGTCTATTTTGCCAGACAGGTGCGTTTTGACCCCTGGGACCGACTCTGCGTGGTTGATGAAGGTAATGGCCGGGTCGAAATTTTCAATCGATAGGAGATCTGTATGATGCTGATCAGGGGGTGGGTTACAATTGCTGTCTTGGCTTTCAGCCTGGTGCTGCCCTCCCTCTGTTTGGCGGATATTGTCGGGATGTGCTCGATTTGCCATACCATGCACAATAGCAAGATGGGGGTTCCCGTAGCTTACACAGTGAATCCTGATGGCGGAATAGAGCACCAGCGATGTGCCCTTAGACAATCTATTGAAAACCGACTGCATCGGTTGCCACAGCAGCGCTGGAGCTGAAACGATCGTCAACATGGTCGATGTAACCGTGCCGATCGTACTGAACTTCATCGAGCCTACTTACCCGCCTGACGGGTCCACCATGTCTTCCCTGGCAGGCGGCAATTTCCACTGGATGATTGCTGGTGGCGATGCTTTCGGCCATAATGTCAACGGCATCTCAGGCCAGGACCTGCGCCACCCTGTCGGCCTGGCTCCGGGGGGAACCCCACGTGCCGCCGAATGTGCCAATTGCCACGGCACCCTGGCGACGGCGGCGAGCGGCTGTGAAGGCTGTCATGTCCCCTTCCATCACTCCAACACAACCGCGGGCAACACCGTCACAGGCCAGGATCAAGGGTGGTATCGTTTCCTCGGTTCGGTCATGCAACGCGATGATCAAGTGGGCCCGCCGCCTGAAGGTGTCGTCGGTATCGAGGCCCCGGATTGGGAGCAGAACCCTCTGTCCAGCCAGCACAATGTTTACCAGGGGAAACCCGGGCCCTATGCCAGTTATCTCGAGAGTGGCGCGATCGATCAGAAGTGTGTCGGATGCCACAGTGATTTCCATAATGAAACGGTTGCCAACTCGACCTGGATCCGCCATCCGGTCGACGTTGCTATCCCTGACGCCGGCGAATTTACCGGGTTCGACGTTTACAACCCCATGGTTCCTGTTGCCCGGCAGAACGTCAGCCTTTCGGATGTCAACTTTTCGTCTATCAATCGGGGATCTGATGTGGTGTCCTGCATCTCCTGCCATCGCCCTCACGGCTCTCCCTATCCGGCCATGTTGCGATGGGGGTATCGTGACTGGCCGGGCACGGATTCGCATACCCTTCAGCCGGCATTCAACGGCTGCGCTGTTTGTCACACGAGTAAGGACTGACAGAGATGCCCTTCGGTCGATATACCATACTCCCAGACTTTGCCGCTTGTCTGGTCGTGCTCCTGCTTGCTGTCATCCTGAGCGGTTGCCAGGCCCGTGAGAGAAGCGTCCTGCGAACGCTGCCAACGCCGGCCATGTCATCGCACAATACGGCCAGACTCAATGTTTTCCTGACTCTCGAGGAAAAACAGGGCCCGGCCATCCAGTTGGAGATTGCCGATCTTGAAGTTCTTATCGATGACCTTTGGCTGCCACTCTCCTCAGGGCCGTTGACCCTTGATTCAACGGAGATTGGCAACGGGCAGCTGTTTCTCGGCGGCGTCGCTGTCCCGCCTGGTCAATACAGAGGCTTGCGTCTGACAGTAACACGGGGCATGGTCAGGACCGCTGACGGGCAGAATCCGGTCACCTTGGCGAAACCGCAACCGGTTCAGATGACAACGGTCAATGGACTGGACCTCCAGCTTGGCGACAGCAAAACCCTGCTTTTCACCTGGGATGTCGAGAATTCGCTTAAGCCGGACAACACCCTGGCCCCGCAATTTTTCGTGTCCGGCGCGCTGCGGAATTTACCGGTCAACCTGGTCTTTGCGGCCTGTCCGGATATCAACACGGTGTTTGTCGTGCGTGCGGACAAAAACTGGGTCGTGGATTCCTTTGGCCTGACCGGGCGGCCGACATACCTGGGCATTGAGCCGTCTGCCAGACCGGCGCGTTTCTACGTCCTGACAACCGATGAAAAAATGGTCAAAGTGATTGACAGCTCGTCCTTTCGAGTCATCGATTCCTACCCGACACTCAACGACGAAGCAACATACATGACCATTAGTCCTGATGGTCAATGGGCTTACCTGGTCCATGAGCAGAGCGGCTACCTGAGCCGGATGAACCTGCGAACCGGCCAAATTGACCCGCGCGTCAAACTGGGCAATCAACCAAATTACGCAATTTATCTCGAACAACAGCGGCTTTTGGCGGTTTCCCTCGGACTCACCCAGACGGTTTTGCTTCTCGACCCGGGGAGCTTGAGGGTCGTTAGAACGATTACCACGGGGAGCAGCCCTGAAGGCCTGCTCGTTTCGGATAATGTCCTGTACGTTGCCGAAAGCGGTGATGGCAGCGTTTCGACCAATGACCTGGCGAACAGGGCCGCTCAGGGCCGACTGATGGTTGGGTTCGGCCCGCGCCGACTGGCGGAGGCCGATGGCCAGATTTTTGTCAGTAATTATAAGGATGGCAGCCTGTCAGTTCTTCTCCCCGGTCAGTTAGGCGCTTTACAGGAGATTTACGGTCTTGGCGAACCGTTCGAAATGGTTTTTGATGATTTTTATCGGCGGCTTTATGTGGGAGATCAAAGGAACGCCGGTCTCGCGGTCATCGATACAAATTCCAACCAACTGCTCAGGCAAATCTCCCTGGGGGCACAGCCCCTCGGATTGGCAGTCATAAAATGATCAAGATCTTCGAGATCATTGCACTGTTGTCTTAGGTTCGGCAAGCTAAGGATAAAAACCCTTATTGTGCTGCTTTGCGGTGTGCTCAGCGTCGTGATGATTGTTCCGTCGCAGCAGGCCCTGGCCGCCACGATGGAAATTCTGACGCCCCAACCGGGAGCTACGATTATTGCCAGGAATGCAGAAACCCATCTTGTTCTGCGCCAGGCGTTGGCAGGCAAATCCAACATCGTTCGCGTCAGAAAATCCGGTTCGATCATCAAACCGATTGTCCTGAGCGAGGGCGACGGGTACGAGTATGTACACTTCGTGTTGCCGCTCGATAAGGGGAACAACCGTTTCAGCATTGAACCGAACGGTCCGCAGATCGAACTCAATTACAAGCCTGTGCAGACCAGCGTTGGCTTGAAGAATGCCCTCAACCAAAGCGTCAGCCTGTTCCACCAGGATGGTTCTTTACCCGTAAACTGCCAGGATTGCCATGCACTGATTGAGACCGGGCCCCCCTCTCGCGTGGGTTTGACGAAAGCGACCTCTTGTGCCGGTTGCCATCGAAATGTAGCCGAAAAGGGGGCCTGGCGGCACAGCACAACGGTCAACCAGCAATGCCTTGCCTGCCATCAGCAGTCTGTCGACCCATTGAAAATCGGGTTTCCGACAGAGAAGGTCCAGGAATTTTGCTTTGGCTGCCACACAGGGAAAAAAGTCTGGTTATCCCGCAAGTTCATCCACGGCCCCATAACGATTGGGGGGTGCACCCTTTGTCATAATCCTCATGGTGAGAACAACCGCTATCAGCTCTTCGAAGAGGGCTCCCTGGCCCTTTGCCTTGCCTGTCATGGTGATAAAGAGGGGCTCGTAACTGAGAAAACCGTGGATCGCATGCCCTATGTTCACGGGATCGTCTCCGGAGGGGGATGCGTCATCTGTCATGACCCCCATGCCACTGACCAGCAATTCATGCTGAAAAAGCCGATCAACGAACTCTGTAGTGGATGTCATCCCGGGGTTGTTTCGAAGACGGTGGGCCATCCGCTGCCCAATCATCCGGTCGCAGCACCGCGGGAACGGCTGCGCCCGGGACGGCAACTGACGTGCGCGAGCTGTCACGACCCCCATGGATCGATTAATCCACTCATGTTGATCCAGTCGCCCTTGGGTGGCCGTCTTTGCCGTGAATGCCATGAAAGGTAGAGCCTTGTTCGCATCGCTGAGCCATGGCGGAACTCGTGCTGCCCGGAGCACCGGCATGGCAGATCTCACCCGAAAAAGGGAGCCATCTGCCGGCAATGGGCGCTATGTGTTGATTGCGTTTGCACTAATAGCGATTGTTACGCTCGGCATGGGGTTGTCCCCTGCTCAAGTTCATGCGGCCGGTGCATTCGCTGCGCCGGCAGTCAATAATAGGGGTCAGATTGTTGTTGACGACGAGGCCAGACGTCTCGTCTACCCGAACGCTTTGGGTTACGATGCGGTTTATGATGAGATTTACCTGATCAACGGCGGCAGCAATCGAGTGGTCGTCTACGGTCCCGACTTCTTCCCGCGAGCTTCCATCGGCGCCGGTCGGGGGATTATCTCCCCCACGGGAGTGACGGTTGCGCCCAACGGAGAGGTGTACGTTGCACAGGTTCGGACCAAGCTGAATCCCTACCCACGAATTACCATTTTAAATGCCGCATTTTTTATTGACCGGGAAATATTTTTCGATGAAATCCCCGAAGCAGACGGTTTCATACCCAAGAGGATTGCCCTTGGTCGTGATAGTCTGATTTACGTGTCCGGTGAAAATACGCGCGGTGTGATGGTTTTGGACTATGAGGGGATTTTTTTACGCTGGATGCAGCCGGCAGACCTGATTTACTCCCGGAACGTGCTTGCAGAGGGTGAGAACCCCTCGGGGGTGAAAGAAGAGCCGATCGTCTCTGTCGAGGATGCGCCAACCACCGAGGAAATTGAAACAGCCATCCTCATTGAGGAAGACCCTTATGCCAATATCCCCGAGGAGTTTCGTCCGAGGGAAAGTGTCCCAGGAGTGGGGATGGGGTCGACAAAAGTTGAGGCTCCGGTTTTGGTCAACTTTGTGACCATCGACTCCACCGGAAAGATCTATCTGCTCAGCCACGAGACCGGCAAAGTCTACGTTTATGGCCCGGATGAAAACCTGCTGTTCTCTTTCGGCACCAAGGGGGGAAGCCCCGGGCAATTGAGCCAGCCAAGAGCCGTGGCCATCGATGAACAAAACGAGTTGATTTACGTTGCTGACTTCATGCGCCATTCCATCCTGATTTACGACATGGACGGCGAGTACCTCTTCGAGGTTGGCGGACGGGGAACCGAGCCTGGATATTTCAATTTCCCGAATGCGATGCTGATGAACAAACATCAACAGTACGTTGTCGCTGACTTGTTCAACGCTCGCGTTCAGATCCTTGAACTGGGCTACAAGGAGTGGCTCAACAGGTTTGAAATTGCAGAGGAGGGCGACACGCTTCAGGCTGATGTAGAAGACGGAGCGTTGGAAGCGCCTAAAGAAACAGAAATCTTTTTGCCCGCGTCAGAATATCCTGAGCAACAGCCGCATAAAGATGTTGCAGTCCCCGAGGCCCAGGACGGCGGCCTCGGCATCACCCTCCCGGGAAATGATCCTGGGGCTGCAGCTGAGGGAGCGCAGAAGCAGGAGCTTCCCCCTGGCCTGCCGTCCCCTGATGGAGAGCTGGAATCGACCGGGCAGCGGCCAGCCCCAACGCAGCCGGAAGACGTTATCGAGGTGATTCTTCCGGAAGAGGAAATCCCGACGTTCCAGGGTTCCGGGGGCCAATAGCCCTCAGTTGGCAAGGCCTGATGGTGTAAGATATGAATGCATGGAACGCTTTGTCGAATTGTCGGAAGACTCGTAGCTGGCCTAGGAAAAGAGAGGTGGGTAAATGATAATCCCTTCTGCTGAACAAAAGGGCCTGAGGCTAAAGACACCCTTTGCCTTGATCGCATTTGTTTTGATCGCTCTCCCCGTGGTGGCAGGTCCGTACCGCGACTCTGCTCACGGCAATGACACTTTCGGTGTCAATCGTTCCGCCCTGGATGGCAGATATGCCGATTATGCTGTTGGCAACTGTGCTCACTGTCATGAGATGCATGCCAGTCTCGAGGGTGTGGACCCCGCCCCGGTCACCGGAGCCGTTCCGCACGCCCTGTTCGCCGACAGCTTTAATTCCGGGCGCACTGAAGGCCCGTATCTGGAGACAGACAACTTCTGTTTCTACTGCCATAGCGAAATCTCCGGTCAGCAGGTGATCAATCGCGATTACAGCGCGACGTTCGGTGGCGGCAACCTCGCTTCGGGGCCGCAATCGATCATGGCTTCCTTCAACCAGGCCTCTTACCACAATCTTTACGATATCTGGAATTATCTGAATACCGACCCCTCTTATGTGCTGTGGTTTAGCTCACGCGGCAACCCTTGCAGTGCCTGTCATGATTCCCACCGGGCCAAGCGCAACTGGGACAGCGCACAGCCAGGTTTCCCACTGCTCAGTGCCATTTCCTTGCCAAATGGATCCGGCAACCTGTGGGGAGAGACCGAACTTATGTCTTCCTATTCCGGTTACCAGGCGCCGTACGCCTTTGACCCGGCTCTTGAACCCGCCGGGGTGGGGGCCCAGGACGGTTCGAACACTCCCGATTATGTCACTTTTTGTTCCACATGCCACACTCCCGATGCCATTATCGCGAGTACAACGCTGATGAGGGATGTGAAGAAGATCAACTGGGGCGTCACAGGCCTTGGTCAGGACAAGCATGGAGAACTGAGCCGGGATGGTTCCGATCATTTCCGTGAACCCTATGCCACTGCAGCGACAGGCAACAGTAATTTTCTGCTGTCATGCATGGATTGCCACGAGGCGCACGGGTCGGCGAATATACTGCTGCTGAGACACCGGATCAACGGCGAAGACCAGGAACAGGTCGTTGTCTCAACGGATGCCTTGAGCCAAAACTGCAAACGTTGTCATCAGGACGACCTGGCCGCCGCCGCCGGCACAGGGCAAGCCGATCGCTGGGAATTCGTTCATCATGGCGCGGCGGATGCACCTTATGCGCAAAGTATGTGTGCGAGCTGCCACGGTGCGGGAGGCGGGAACACCCCCATCGCCTGCGGCAACTGCCATGGCCACGGCATGGATGACAGTTGGCTCGGCGCGAATGCCTCCGGCCGACGGACCTTCTGACAGACTAAACCTGAAGGGTAATACGCATTTTAGTCGGGAACCTTTATGTTTCTTCTTCCTATGGTTGATCTCAAAGACCTTGGTTTACCGACAGGGCGCACGCCTTTCAGCGCTTTTTCTTTTTGTTAACTGTCAATGTGGTGTCCTGCTCGAGTGCGACGATGAGTTCTTCAAAGCGCCTGGCAAACCCCGGGTTGTTCTTGTTGCTTCCGCCACTGACCAGAATCTGTGCTTCCGATTTGCCGCGCGGCGTGATGTGAACCCAAAGCCGCCGGTGGGACATGAAAAAGCTGATCGCCAGACCCAGCACCATCAGGCAGAAACCGAAATAGACAGTCATTACGCCGGGGTCTTTGGTGACGAGCAACAGGGTCGAGTAAAGTTGCCGGTAGGTGAAGGTATATTCTCCATCCTGCTGACGGAGGGTGACGGTCCCCTGGTTGTTGACCCAGAAATCCGATGACTCTGCTGAGCCCTCAGCACCGAAGCTGATTTTTGCCCGCAGGGCGTTCCCTTCCTCATCGCGCTCCACCTGGGCAATCCGAAAAGTCTCCGTCGACTCCTTCCAGGGGATGTCCTGTTCCGGAGCAACGCGGAAGGCCTGCTCCGTGAGGGTCCTCTGGTTGCGGATCACCACGAAATACTCATCCATCGGGAATCCGTCGCCGACATAAAAGTTGAGCCCCCGGTAACTCAGGGGGTCATTGACAACCACAGACTTGGTGTATGGAGCCTGACGCTCCGGATCAATAACGCTCAGGTCGGCCCGGTACTGCTTGATCATGCCGTTTGGGTAGAAGCTCTTCTCGAACCAGTCGCACTGTAGCGCGTACCCGAGCGCAACGGGCTGCTTGTCCTTGCGCAGGTAGATATTGCTGGTGCTTGTCCCCTCCGGGATGAACACATAGGCTTGAAAACCGAAGAGTGAGCCGATAATGGCACCGACCAGGACGATCAAAATACTCAGGTGGACGATGTACACGCCGAGTCTTGTCCAGGCGCCTTTTTGGACAGCATAGAGGGTGGTTCCGTCCCGATTCAGCTGGCGGGGGTTTTTCCACCCGCTGTTAGCCATGATCAACTTTATCTGTTGAGCGGCAGCACTGACTGTCAGGCCGGTTTCAAGTCGATGGCTTGCAGCCATTGATTCCAGTTGCCGGACTTCAATGGCGAGATTGTCTGCTTTCATCTGGCGCCAGACGCCTGGCAGGCGTTCGATGCTGCAGACGACCAGGTTGACGGCAAACAGGCAGAGCAAGGCAACAAACCACCAGGCACTGTACATCTCGGTGAAACCGAGTTGTTCGAACAGGCGGGCCATGCCCTGCCCGTACTCCTCGATATAGTAGGTGCCCGGTTGTCCCTGTTTGATCAATGTGCCGATGATTGAGGTGACCGCCAGGGTGATCAATGTCGCCAGGGCAAGCTTTACCGAGGCAAAAAAGCGCCACACTGTATTTTTTGTTTTAGTCATGGAATTAATTGAATAATTTGCTTCTGGTCGTTAATATGCGTAATCGTGGTGGTTAAAGCGGGCATTTTTTAATCTTTTCGCGATCTTCATTCCTACGTCATTTGCAGTCCGGAGTCAATGGTTTTGGACCCAAGCTTTTCCTTAAAAAAGATTTTTCCCTCGATTCTTCTGATTCTTGTCGTCGGCATTATTGTCTATGTCAATTCTTTCCATGTCCCTTTTGTTCTGGATGACGACTGGACGATTGTCAAGAATCCGATTATCAGGAGCCTGGACAACTTCTATGCCAACCCTACTGGATATGAATTCCTGCCGAACCGGTATGTTGCGACCCTGAGCTCTGGCGATCAATTACTCTCTCGGGGGACTCGACGTGACCGGCTATCACGCGGTGAATTTGCTTATTCACCTGCTGTCAGCACTTCTCGTTTATGCATTATTGCGCCTTACATTTCACACTCCATACTTTGAGGCACAGGTAGAATCAGTTTCAGGTTCAGACTTAAGCTCAACCTCAACCTGGCTCTCCGCTTTTTTTTCGCCGCCCTTTTTTCTCCCCCTGTGCGCCGCGCTGCTGTTCGTTGTGCACCCTGTGCAGACCCAGGCAGTGACATATATCGTCCAGCGGATGACGTCACTGGCGACTATGTTTTACCTGCTTTCGGTTGTGCTTTATGTTGTGGCGAGGCTGAGGTTGGAGCGTAACGCAGAATTCAGAATTCAGAATTCAGAATATGCATCACAACCTCAATCTGTCTCATTCCGGTTTCTTCTGCCTCTAGCAGGTTCCGTCTTCAGTGCGGTTTTGGCAATGAAGACCAAGGAGATAGCGTTTACGTTGCCTCTCGCCGTTCTCTTGTACGAGGTTTTCTTTTTCCGCGGGGCCTGGCAGGCGTCTGCTTATCCTGCTGCCGCTTTTGGCGACTCTGCCCATCATCCCGATAACGATTTTCGACTTCGGCGATTTGACAGCGACTTGCTGTCGGACCCCGGCAGGCAACTCCCGGTGGGGCAAACCCTCTCAACGCAAGATTATCTCTTGACCCAGTTCCGGGTGATCGTCACCTACCTGCGCCTGCTGGTCCTTCCGGTCAACCAGAATGTCGATTACGACTACCCGATTTACAACGAGTTCTTTACCCCGCCGGTGTTGTTGTCGTTTCTTCTGCTGGTCGCCATTTTCGGACTTGCGGTCTACTTGCTCTGGAGAACGGGACACTCCAGGGGGAATCAGGTTAAGGATAAGTCCGGTTCAGAAAGGGACAGCTTAGCCACATCGTCCCTAACCACAGCACAACCGGTGTATCACTCTTCTCAACCTTATCTGCGTTTGATCGCCTTTGGCATCATATGGTTTTTCCTGACCCTTTCGGTCGAGTCGAGCCTTATCCCGCTCGCCGATGTGATTATGGAGCATCGGCTCTACCTGCCATGTTTCGGTGCCGTCACGGTTGTGGCTTCGCTCTTGTGCATTGCGATATTGAAATTTCCCCGAACGGCCCAAGTCAGGCTTGTCGTTCTGATTGCAGTTTTAATGATCACAGGACTGGGCGCAGCAACTCTGCAGCGCAACCACGTCTGGGGGAACGCCATACGGTTGTGGCAGGATGTCGTTGAAAAGTCTCCGGGTAAAGCCAGGCCTTTCAACAATCTAGGTGTTGCACTCGAAGCCGCCGGAAGGAGACAGGAAGCTATCTTTGCGCAGTCTCGGGCCATAGAAGTCGGCCCCGGGTTTTACAAGGCTTATTACAACCTGGCGGACCTTTATCTGGTCAGTGATCAGCCTGAGAAGTCTTTGCCTTTGCTCGAGATAGCGATTCGACTCAATCCAACCTTTACAGAGGCTTATGTGGAAGTAGGCGCGGCCTTGATGCGCAGCGGGCGGTTTCAGGATGTCTCGATTTTCCTCGAACGAAATTTTGATCGTATCAAAGGCAATGCCGAAGCCCATTTTTACCTTGGGGCATCCTATGCCTTTCAGGGGAGACGGGACGAGGCCCTCCGAGAATTGATGATTATTTCAGAACTGGACCCGGAACTGGCGGCTAACTTGAAGGGGCTATTGCGCTGATCGGGTTTCAAGCGGGAGACCGGAAAGAAAAAGGCTTTTGCAGTGATGCATGATTCCAAAGAAAAACAGCATAGCAGAACCAAGGCATGCCTCGTTCTGGCGGGATTTCTCCTCTTGTTGGGCTCCTGTGGCCGGGAAGAGAAGGTCGATGCCCAGCCAGGTTTAGTCAGGGACGCTAAGCAACACTCCTTGCAGTATTCTGCAGGCGACAACGGTTCTATCGAGGGCGCCACGAATCAGACTGTTGAACACGGCGCCGACGGCAGCGAGGTGACCGCGGTGGCGGACACGGGATACCATTTCACCTCCTGGAGTGACGGAGCAGCCACTGTCAGCCGCAGTGACCAAGGGATTACAGAGGATCTCGAAGTTTCGGCCAGTTTCTCTTTAAATCAATACACCCTGACTTATACGGCCGGGAACAATGGCTCCGTAGATGGCTCACCATCGCAGACTGTCGACCATGGCTCCGACGGTGAAAAAGTCACTGCTATGCCACACGAAAATTATCATTTCCTGACCTGGAGTGACGGTGTGAATACTCCGAGTCGCATCGACCAGGCTGTCACGGCAGATCTCGATGTGAAGGCTGATTTCGAAATCGACCGTTACACCTTATCCTATCAGGCTGGCAAGAATGGCCGTGTCGATGGTGCGGAACGACAGACCGTCACTCATGGCCAGGACGGCAGCAGGGTCACGGCGCTCGCGAACGAAGGGTATCATTTTACGGCCTGGAGCGACGGCTTGAAAACTCCGGCACGTACCGACCTTGACGTCACGGCTGGCCTGAATGTGACGGCGGGCTTCGAAGTCAACCAGTACACCCTGACTTATCAGGCCGGAGATCACGGCACAATCGAGGGAAATATTGACCAGTCTGTCATGCATGGCGAACAGGGTAGTCAGGTTGTTGCGGTCGCCGAGGAGGGATACCACTTCGTCAGCTGGAGCGACGGCCTCGAAACCCCGCAGCGAATTGACTCCAAAGTTGTGGGTGATCTGGCGGCCAGGGCGATTTTTGCCATCAACACCTACACTGTTGGCGGCACGGTCAGCGGACTGGTCGAGGGTACGCACCTGGTTCTGCAGAACAAAGCCGGTGGCGATCTGGACATAACCACGAACGGCGACTTCCGTTTTCCTGACGAGTTGCGCGATGCTGCCGCTTATGAGGTCACGATCAAAAGCCAGCCGGTTTCTCCCAACCAGACCTGTACCATCGAAGCAGGCCTGGGCAAGATTTCCAGTACAGATGTTGATGACGTCATAGTGTCCTGCGCCATCAATACCTATACGATCGGCGGGACGGTGGCCGGTCTTGCCGATAAGGACCGGTTCGTCCTGCAGAACAACGCTGGCGACGACCTCACCATCAATGCCAATGGCGCGTTTGCCTTTGCCGTACCCCTGGAAGATGGCAGCCCCTACGAGATAACGATTGCCAGTCCTCCCGGAAAACCGAACTGGACCTGTGATGTAAGCAACTCAGCGGGAACTCTGTCCGGCAGCGATGTGACCAATGTCATGGTCAGCTGTTACGTCAAGGCGGTTCTGCAGGCAACCCCTGGCCTGAGGAAAGTCACGCTGGACTGGAATGCCCATGATTTCAGAGACGTGACTTTCCAGCTCTGTTTTTCACAGGAAAATCGCCCCGAAACGGAGATCGGTGAATGTCAGGAGATTGCAGGCGGGACTCTTGTGCAGAAGTTGGACTCTCCCCATACGGTTGACGGTCTGATCGCTGACATTCCTTACTGGTTCCGTCTGGAGGTGCTGCATGCAGACGGGCGGAAGACCTTTTCGGAGGTTATCGAGACCATGACATTCGGCGGACTCAACGACACCGGAATTGACTGGTGCGCCGACAACCTTGCCAATCGCCAATCCGATGGGACGCGTGAAGAAATGATACAAAGCTGTCAGGCCCTCTCAGGGACATTCCCGGGGCAGGATGCCCATTTCGGTCGGGATGCATTGGCGCGTGAGCGCAAGCTCCAAAAAACCGGACATGGCAATGCCGGATTCGATTTCACGAAGTTATGCCGCAACGGTAAAATCGCCGGTGAGAGAGGGTGTTCGCCCAACCCGTCCCCCGGAGAAGGTTCCAGGAATTGGGGCTGTACCCGGGACAATGTGACCGGCCTGGTTTGGGAGGTTAAAGACACAAGTGGCCTGCAAGCTTCAGGCAATACCTATAGTTGGCATAGCCCGGATAAAGGCTTGAACGGCGGCGCTCCCGGGTCGAAAAATGGCGGCCAGTGCGAGGGAGGCGACTGCGATACCCACGCGTTCGTGCAGAAGATCAACGAGCAGAAGCTGTGCGGGCGCAGTGACTGGCGACTGCCAACCAGGCAAGAACTGCTTTCCATCGTCGATAACAGCAACTTCAAACCGGCGGTCGATACCCGGTTTTTTCCCAATACAGTTCCGGCGTATTACTGGTCGTCTTCACCTTACGCCGACCAGAGCGACTTTGCCTGGCAGGTTTATTTCCTGTACGGTGAGGCATCACCGGGCGAGAAATCACAGGGCAGGCACCTGCGGCTGGTCAGCGGCAGGACCATGACCTTCGGCCTTGATAATCCGTGATGAATTTGTCGGTTTTGAGTTTTGAGTTTTAGGTCTACGTCTACCCAAAACCTAAAACCCAAAACCCAAAACCCTTAGGAAACCAGATGCGTCGAGCTTTTCTAATGATGACAACCGGCCTGCTCTTGACGGCAGCATTCTGCCCGGCCTCCGCCAGCGCAGCTCAAAAATGCAAAGACACCATCATGGCAACCAGCCCGGAATCCGACTATATCCTTCATGGTGATGGCACGGCCACGCAGAAAACAACCGGCCTCATGTGGATACGATGCAGTGTCGGTCAACAGTGGGATGGGTCGGTCTGCAAAGGCACGGCAACTACTTTTACATGGGTCGAGGCGCTCAAGGTAGCCGATCTTGAGAACTTTGCCGGCTATGACGACTGGCGGCTGCCAAACAAAAACCAGCTCGAATCAATTATCGAGGGCCAATGTGTTGCGACCTCTGTCAATGCCAAAGTCTTCCCGTCGACCCAGGCCGCATTCTACTGGACCTCTTCCCCTTATGCCGGCCTGGGCACCGGTGTGTGGAGCGTCGATTTCGGGTACGGTGTTGTCACAGCGACTGAAAAAAGCGGCAAACTCCACATCCGGCTGGTCCGGGAAACTGAATGAATAACGGTTTCTGGCTCGGGTTTTCAAAAGACAGAAAAGTCCTTTCAGGCAAAAGTCAAAAATCATAACGACAGGTTTACCCGGATGAACGAAATGCAGAAGTTTTCTCCAAACCATCGCGTATTTATCCTGTTGTGCATTAGCATCATCATGGTTTACGGCCTTTCCTTTGGACAGAGACATGCCGACTATCTTTCGTTCTGGATGAAAAACCGCCAGAATTACGTGGTGGACCATGTCACGCTGATGTCGACCAGCGATGGTTACTACTGGGTCAAAATGGCCAAGGAACTGGACAAGGGGACGATCGGCAAGCGACAGCCTGAGATCACCAAAGGCTATCCCGACGGGCAAATGCTTGCCATCAACGATACGGCCAGCCTCCTGGCGGAATTGATCAGCGTGGCCAAAAACTTCACGGGCGGAGATTACTACCGGGCCTCCATCTTTCTCGTCCCGGTCCTGTCCGGGCTGTTTATCTTCCCGTTGTTTTTCTATTTCAACCGGATTGGTTTTGGCGCCGCAGCGATCTTCGGCGGGCTCTTTGCCACCTTCGGCCATGCATACTACGATCGCAGCATGGCGGGGCGGGTCGATACGGACATGCTTAACACCTTCTTCCCGCTGGCGACGGCATGCTTCATCTTGTTCATGAGTCGCGAGAGGAGCCTGCGCGCCAATCTCTGCCTGTCGGCGGGCGCCGGCCTGACCATGTATCTCTTCACCTGGTGGTATCAACAGGCCAGTTTCATACTGGTTTACCTGCTGGTAATGGCGGCATATCTGGTTATCTGCCGGGTCAGCTGGAAACATCTGGTGCCTGCCCTGATCGTTTTCCTGGTGGCGACTGGTCCCGAAAATGTGCTGCAGATCCTGGCGTCGCTGCAGACGTTCGTCAAGGCCTACGTGTCGCCGCCGCCCACGGGAGGGATCGCCTGGCCGAATATCCTGGATACCGTGGCCGAGGCGCAAAAACGCAATCTTGATACAAAGCTTAAGATGCTGCTACGGATTCGTGCCCTTTGTTTATGCCGGATTTGTCGGCGTGGCTTACCTTTGCGTCAGACGGTTCAAACAGATGATTCCGATGGCGCCGTTGATTGCCCTTGGAATATGGTCCATCGTCGGCCCAAGCCGATTTGTCATGTACATGGCCCCGATTATAGGCGTCGGTACCGGGGTCGTCCTGGAACTCATGGTCAGGTACGTAGGCGAAAAACTGAAGAAACCGCAATTCATGGTGTCGGTCGTCTCCGTTGTGCTCATGTTCACCCTGTTTTTTTCGACGTCTGCCTACACGGGATTCCATACTCATGCCGGGCCGATTATCCCCGCAACGATGGTCCGCGCCCTGCTTGATATCAAGCGTATCGTCCCCGAGCATTCCGCCATGTTTACCCCATTCTGGGAGTACGGCTATCCGTTGATGGACATCGGAGATTTTGCCACTTTCCATGACGGCAGCCTGCATGGCGGCATTCGAACAACAATGATATCCAAGTCAACTCTTTCGCATAAACAGGAGGAGATGATATCGCTCCTCTCATACCTTGAAGACTACGGCTTCAATGCTTTGAATGCACGAATCTCAAAGGAAAAGCTCTCCGCAGACGAACTGGTCGAGCTGGTCTTCAACTACCCGGGCGCGTTCAAAGGGGAGAATGTTTATGTCCTGTACCTGGAGGATATGCTTTGGAAACTGCATGGCCTGAGTTATTTCGGGACCTGGAGTTTCAAGGATGGCAAGAGCGCCGAACTGGATTATGTCGAACTGAACTGCTTCTCCATGATTGATAATGTCATGCGCTGCCGTGATGGTACCATCGATCTCGACCGCGGCTTCATGAATGATGGCTCGGTCGATATCCCATTACGCGCCGCACTGTTTGTCAATGACGGTTATGTGATTGACCGAAGGGATTATGACAGGGAGGAAGGCTACTACCTGCAGGTTTTGGAGAAGAACGGCAAGGTCTTCCAGATTTTTGTCGCCGACGAACAACTGTTCAGAACGAACTTCAACCAGCAGTATCTGCTCGGTTATTATGATCGACGATATTTTGAAGAGGTCTACAACGATTTCCCGGTAGCAAGGGTGCTCAAGGTCAAAAAAAACGATTCCGGGGCAATAGCTGAATGATTGGTCCTCGTCGTGAAGATGCCTGGACTTGCCGAAACAGCAAGGCTCTCTGCCGGTTGAAAAATTTGCATTTCCCCTGGACTTCAAGTTCTGCGGGCCGGTGTGCCCACACAATCTCGAATCATCCAACCCGGGTTGAGATGTCTCTGCAAGGATTCATCCTCCATGACCAACGAACGAATTGACAGGTTCGCGACTCAGTCGGATGACAGGAAAAGCGTAAGTCAATGAACCAGCCCTGGATCAAATACCTGCCGTCGTTCCTGCGCGCCAAGTTTGAAGGCCGTGCATACCTGCAGAACGTTGTCAGTAATACCGGTTGGCAGTTTGCCGATCATTTCGTGCGTATGGGCGTCGGCCTGGTGGTCGGAATCTGGCTGGCGAGGTATCTCGGCCCCGAGCAGTACGGTGTCTTCAGTTATGCCCTGGCGTTCGTCTCGCTTTTTTCCCCGCTGGCCTCTCTTGGTCTGGAAGACATTGCTGTACGTAACATTGTTCGTGACCCGGGATGCCGGGACGAAACCCTGGGGACTTCTCTCATCCTCACACTGACTGGCGGAGTGTTGGTCTTCCTGGCTGCGACCGGAGTCATCATGGCCCTGCGCCCTGATGACAGCCTGTCCCATTGGCTGGTCGGTGTCATCGCGTTGGCGAGCGTCTTCCAAGCCTTCACTGTGATCGAGTTCTGGTTTAATTCCCAGGTGCAGGCCAAAAACATTGTGTTTGCCCGGAATGGCGCTTTTCTCGTCTGTGCCGTGATAAAGATCGCCCTGATCCTGGCCAACGCGCCGCTCATCGCCTTTGCCTGGGCGTACTCTCTGGAAATGGCGCTTTGCTCGGTCGGTCTGATTGCAGCCTATAGCTTGAGAAAGAATCGCCTTCGGCAGTGGCGGGCCAGCTGCAAAAGGGCTAAAGAGCTGCTCAAGGACAGCTGGCCGCTCTTCTTCACCGGTATTGTCACCATTGTCTACATGCGTATAGACCAGGTCATGCTTGGTGAAATGACAGGAAATGAGGAGGTCGGTATTTATTCGGTAGCCGTTCGCCTGGCAGAAATCTGGATGTTTATCCCGATGGCAATCTTCTGGTCCGTGTTCCCGGCCATCGTTGATGCCAGGGCGACCTCGGAAGACTTAATGTACGGGCGTTTGCAGCAGCTTTACAACCTGATGGTATTTTTGGCCTATGCGATCGCAATCCCGGTTACACTGCTCGCCGACTGGCTGGTCGGCACACTTTTTGGTGAGGCCTATGCCCGTGCCGGTGCAATGTTGGCAGTATTGATCTGGGCGAATGTTTTCTCCAGCCTTGAAATTGCGCGGAGCGCCTTCCTCTCGAGCATGAATTGGACGAGGTTGCTCTTTGTCACGGTCCTGCTCGGCGGGCTTATCAATATTTTCCTCAACTATCTGCTCATCCCCGATCTGGGCGGATACGGTGCGGTTATTGCAACATTGATTGCCTACTGGTTCGCCGCACACGGATCATGTTTCCTGTTCAAGCCGCTGTTTCAGACAGGCAGCATGTTGACCAGGGCGATGCTCTATCCGAAGATCTGGTAGCTGCGGCCTGTTGAACGGATGGCCTGCTGGCCTTTGTTCGAACGATCACTTAATGACTGGCGGTTAAAATGAAAAAATGTCTGATTTGCGACGCACCGATAGAAGCGTTCATCGATTTCGGCAAAATGCCCCTTGGCAACGGCTTCCTTGATCCCGGGCAGTTTGCCGATGAATACTTTTTCTCAATGCAGGTCGGGTTCTGTGCCGCCTGTGGGATGGTCCAGCTACTCGACCAACCTGACCGGGAACAGATGTTTCATGAGAACTATGCGTTCTTCTCCGGCACGTCCAGCTTTATGGCAAGGCACTTTAAAGTGTTCGCCGACCATGTGATCAATGATTACCTTGGCGAAAACCCCTTTGTGGTGGAGATGGGGAGCAACGACGGGATCATGCTGCAGAATTTTGCCGTTGCCGGCATCCGCCACTTGGGGATTGAACCCTCCAAAAACGTGGCCCGGGTCGCCATGGAACGGGGGATCGATACGATGAGCGAATTCTTTGACGCTGGCCTGGCCAGGCAGATCGTTGCCGAACACGGTCAGGCCGATGCCTTCCTGGCGGCCAACGTGATGTGCCACATCCCCTACCTGCACTCGATTGTCGAAGGGATCAAGGTTCTGCTCAAACCGGGCGGGGTGGTCATGTTTGAGGACCCGTACCTGGCCGATGTCATAGAGAAAACCTCGTACGACCAGATTTACGATGAGCACACTTTCCTGTTCTCGGTGACTTCCATCAGCAATATGTTCGAACGGTTTGACATGGAAGTCATTGACGTGCAACCGCAGTCAACCCATGGGGGTTCCATGCGCTACATCATCGCTCACAAGGGCGCCCGCCGCGTTTCTGCCAAGGTGGCCGCACGGCTTGGCAAAGAACGTGACCTCGGTTTGCACTTGCCCGAAACCTATGCTCGATTCCGGCGCAACTGCGAAGATTCCCGCAGGACGCTGATGGCGCTGCTGCATGAACTGAAATCGCAGGGCAAGCGGGTGGTTGGCTACGGTGCGACATCCAAGAGCACGACCATCATCAATTATTGCGGGATTACCCGGGAACTGGTCGAGTTCATCAGTGACACCACTCCTGTCAAGCAGGGCAAATACTCCCCCGGCGGCCATCTCCCGGTTCGGCCTTATGGGGAATTCACGGCGGACTATCCCGATTATGCTCTTCTGTTCGCCTGGAACCATGCTCAGGAAATCATGGAGAAGGAAGGGGCTTTTCGCGGAGCCGGTGGTCAGTGGATTACCTATGTACCGAAGGTCAGTGTCATTTAAGCTCGGGTTCAAGCCGCCGTTCAGGTGAAGCACATCCATGTACAAAGATAGGTTCGACATCGATATCGACATCTGCGGCGCCTGCACCTTGCGCTGTCCTTCCTGTCCCCAGGGCAATGTCAAGGATTACCGCCTGCCGCAGGGCTTCATGGCCCCGGAACTTTTGCAACGGATTGTCACAAAGGCCCGGTCTGAATGCCGCAGGCCCAGTATCAGCCTGTTCAATTGGGCCGAACCCCTGCTTCATCCGCAGTTGCCTGAACTGGTCCGCATCGTACAGGATGCGGGACTACCGTGCCATCTGAGTTCCAACCTCGACATCCTTCCCGATGCAGATGCGCTGATGGCCGCCAATCCGGCCAGCCTGCGCATCTCAACTTCCGGTTTCAGTCAGGAAATCTATGGCAGGACGCACCGGGGCGGGGATGTTGAGCGGGTCAAGCAGCACATGGCGGAGCTGGCAGAGGCAAAGCAGCGCAATCATGCCGACACCGATATTTTCGTGCAATACCACCGTTACCGCCATAACCTGCATGACGAGCCCCTGCTGCGCGAGTTCGTGACCGGGTTGGGGTTCTATTTCCATGCGGTTTGGGCACTTTTTTTCCCCCTGGAGAAAGTTCTCGCCTATGCTGGGGAAGAGCTTGACGATTTCCCCCTGACTGAAGAGGACGTGTCCCTGATTGACAGCCTGGCCCTTCCACTCAAGCAGGCGTTGGTTGCGGCACGCAAGTACAGGAGCCGCCCCTGTTCTTTGCGGGAAGATGCAATCAGCCTCGATTTTCAGGGCAATGCAACTCTGTGCTGCGCTGTTTTTAATGCCGGGAAGTACACCTTGGCCAATTATCTGGAGAGGCCCCTATCGGAAATCCAGAAGCTCAGACGGAGCCATCCCTTGTGCGAGACCTGCATGCACCAGGGTGCCCATGTTTTCATGACTTATGGCATCAAAGAGATGGACGAACTGGCGCTGGCAAATATCGCTCCGGAGGACATCGAGCTGCTTGACCTGCGCGGGCAGATTGCCTGGGAGCGCCGGCGGATGAGGTTGTCGAAGCTGTATGACCGGTTTTTCTCAGGGTTTTTTTCGGCCGGACAAAAAGCTGCACTGGTGAACGGGTTTTTCCGTATCCAGAGGGTTCTCGGCAAGTTGCGAAGAGAGTAAGGCAAAAGGTGAATGCTCATGATTGACGGAATCGTCTTCAAGGATCTGACAACGCATCTTGATCAACGCGGGTTTTTCCGTGAAGTCATCCGTTCCGGCGACGATTTTTTCGCGGACGGGTTTGGCCAGTGGAGCCATTCCCTGATGTTTGACGGAGTGATCAAGGCCTGGCACCTCCACCAGGTGCAGACCGATTGGTGGTACATTGTCAGTGGCTCCCTGCGGGTCGGCCTCTGTGATCGACGCCCTGATTCCCGGACATTTGGCCAGACCATGGACTTTCTCATGGGCGACCATCAGCCGGCGAAAGTGCTCAAAATCCCGCCCGGGATCGCGCATGGCTGCAAAGTTGTGCAGGGGCCGGTCAACCTGCTGTACGTGACGTCCCATGAGTACGACACGGCAGATGAGCTTCGGATCGCCCATGACGACCCGGAAATTGGTTTCGACTGGCTGAAACCGGATATCAGGTAAGTCACGATGGAACATTCGAGCACGATATCGCAATTCTTCCGAGGTAAGCAGATTTTGATTACCGGTGGCGGCGGCTACCTGGCTTCCGGCCTGATCGCTTTGCTCAAAGACAGCGGCTGCAGCATCTCCCGGCTGGTCAGATCGATTCCGGAGAACGAGGCGCCCGCTGATTCCCCTCATGTCATGGACGTGACCGGTGATGTCTGCGATCCGGACCTTTGGGCGCGGGTCCTGGAAGGGCTTGACGTGGTGTTTCATTTTGCCGCCCAGACCAGCACCTACGTCGCCAATGCCGATCCGCTTGCAGATCAGACGGTTAACGTTATGCCGATGCTGCGGCTCGTCGAGGCCTGCCGCCGCCGCAATGCAAGGATAAAGATTTGTTTCGCCAGCACAGCGACGATCGCCGGCGTCCCGGAGAAGTGGCCGGTTGACGAGAGCTTCCCCGATCATCCGCTGACGGCCTACGACCTGCATAAACAGATGGCTGAGCAGTATCTGAAGTGGTATGCGGAGCAAGGGTGGGTGCATGGTGTGACCTTGCGATTGCCGAATATATACGGGCCCGGACCGCGCAGCAAGCGCAGCGATCGCGGCATCCTCAACCAGATGATACATCGTGCCCTGGACGGCGACCCATTGACCGTTTATGGGACCGGGGCGTGCCTTCGGGACTACCTTTACATCGAAGACGCTGCACGGGCTTTTCTTGCCGCAGCCGCGCACTGCGAAGCCCTGAGCGGGCAACATTTCTTTATCGGGAGCGGGGTGGGGTACAGTATCGCTTCGGCATTGAAGATGGTTGCCGAGCGGGCCGCGGTCCGGACCGGAAAAGTTGTCGAGGTGCAAAGCGTCGTCCCTCCCGAGGACTTGTCCCCTGTTGAAGAGCGGAATTTCGTGGCCGACTCGCGATTGTTCCGCGAGGCGACCGGCTGGCAGCCGTACTTTTCTCTGCAAGAGGGAATTGACCAAACCATGGAGGAATTGTTGTGAACATATTGATTATTGGCGGGGCGGGATTTCTTGGCGTCAATCTGGTGCGGCGTTGTTTGCGAGAGCCCAATGTCAAGGTGACGGTGATGGACTCCCTTGACCCTCACCTGCACGCCACCACCATGAACCTGCAGGATATCTGGTCACAGATTCGTTTCGTTCGTGGCGATATGCGCGATGAAACCTTGCTGGCGGAGATCGTCCAGGGGCAGGACATTATTTTCAACTGTGCCGCGCAGACCTCTCACCCCCTATCGATTCAATATCCCCTCCTCGACGCTGAAATCAACTGCATGGGCAACCTCAAGTTGTTGGAGAGTTTGCGCCTGCTGAACAGCCAAGCCCGGATTGTCTACACATCGAGCAGTACCGTCATCGGCAGGGCCCAGACTGCAATAGTCGATGAGACCCACGGCGAGCGGCCCATGGAGATTTATTCGGCCAACAAGGGCGTGGCCGAGAAATACTACCGGATCTACCATACCATTCATGACCTGAATACCGTGGTTTTGCGTTTTGCCAACCTGTACGGGCCCTATGGTAAAGGTTTTCCGGAGTTCGGCTTTATCAATTATTTCATCCACCAGGCCCAGGCCGATGAAGAGATCAGGATTTTCGGCAGCGGCGACCAGTCACGCAACGTCCTGTATGCCGATGATGCGACAGAAATCCTCTGGCTCGCCGCCAGGGAACCGCGACTGCTCGGAGAAAGCTGGTTCGCAACCGGCGATCAGCACCTGACTGTCAGGGAAATCGCAGAGACCATTGTGCGGGTCTTTGCGAGCGGGCGTGTTACCCACGTAGACTGGCCTGAAGAACGCAAGCGCATCGAAATCGATCATGTCCAATTCTCTTCCCAGCGATTGCGTTCGATCGTGGACTGGATACCAAAGGTGGGATTCGAGGAAGGGTTGCAGAGGATCATGAAATCGGCTTAGACATTTACAAACGCATACCTGGGGTGGCGATGTTATGCTTCTCAATAGTGAACGTAGATTTTTCCAAAGAATGCAACCATGGCAGCTGTGACTGATCGTAAAAAAGTTGTGATCACCGGCGCCCTCGGCCATATCGGTTCGAGGTTAATCCGCTTGTTGCCCGACTCTTTTCCGGATGCGGAGATCGTCCTCGTCGACGATCTCTCCGCCCAACGCTACCCCTCGCTGTTCAACCTGCCGGCACGCGGGCGCTACCGTTTCGTTGAGGCCGATGTGCTGAAGGCTGACCTGGACGGGTTTTTCTGCGGCGCCGGTGCGGTCGTACACCTTGCCGCAATCACCAATGCCGCCGGCAGCTTCGAGAACGCCTCCCAGGTGGAGGAGGTCAATTTCGTCGGCACCGAAAGGGTCGCTCGCGCCTGTCTGCGGGTTGATGCGCCACTCCTTTTCCTCTCAACGACGAGTGTCTATGGAACGCAGTCAGAGGTCGTCGATGAGACCTGTGGTGAGTCAGGATTACAGCCACAGAGTCCATACGCGGAATCCAAGCTGCGGGCCGAGCAGCTGCTGAAGGCTCTCGGGCAGCAAGAAGGGCTGCGTTTCGTGACCGGCCGGTTCGGCACGATCTTCGGCGCTTCCCCGGGTATGCGTTTTCATACGGCGGTGAACAAATTTATCTGGCAGGCCTGCCTGGGGATACCGCTGACGGTCTGGCGTTCGGCACTCGATCAGCGACGCCCTTACCTCGACCTGCACGACGCCGTTCGCGCCATCGAGTTCATCATCGCCCGCGACCTGTTTGACGGCGAGATTTACAATGTCCTGACTGTGAATGCGACGGTGCGCGAGATCGTCGCGGCGATCAGGGAGTGTGTGCCGGACCTCGTTGTCAGCGAGGTCGATGCCCGGATCATGAACCAGCTTTCCTACACCGTTGCCTGCGATAAATTCACCGCTCTCGGCTTCGCGTTCTCCGGAGATTTGAGGCAGCGGGTGGCCGAATCGGTGGCCCTGCTCAAACAGGTGCGCCAATGGTAGCCGGCGAGAGCGATCTCCGGCCGTTTTTCAGCATAGGAGTTACGACCTACAATCGCCATGACCTGTTGCGACAGACCCTGGATTCAATCCTCGCGCAAACGTTTACCGATTTCGAAGTGATTGTCGGCAATGACTACACCGAAGAGTCTCTGAGCGGAGAAACGTTCGGCATCGACGACCCGCGTATCCGGTTCGTCAACCACCCCGAGAATCTTCGTGAAGTAGGCAACATGAACGCTCTGCTCGAGATGTCGACCGGCCGCTACTTTACCTGGTTGTTTGACGATGACCTGTACGAGCCTTCTTTTCTCCAGGTTGCTTTCGGGACTCTTCGGGCCGCCGGATACCCCTCGGCCTTTTTCTGCTCCTACAAAATTGCTTCCTCGACAGAGCTATCCCGGTCCCCGGAGCTGAAGGCCGGGCCCGCCATTCAATTGACCGGCAAGGAGTTCCTGCGCTGGTACTCGGTGTATCACGCCAGACTGTTCCCAACCTTCGGTGTGTTTGATAGAATCGAGCTCATGAGCAGGATCGGCGGCTACGAAGAGTTGTGCGAGGGTCCCATCGCCCTCTACAGCGAGTACCTGTTCCTCGCAGGTTGCGGGCAGCTGGAACGGATCGTCTTTGTCGATGCCCCCCTATACCTGTACCGTCTGCACGAGGGGTCCTACTCGGAGACCAATACGTTCCTGGAGCAGTATACGATCGCTGGACGAAACCTGATCAGCCGCAGCCGCGAGGTCCTGACAAAAGGGGCTCTGGCCAGCGACTTTCCGGTCAACCTGCTGAAGGTCTGCAGCCTGCACCTGATCGAGTTCGCCCACAAGTTGGGCAGCCACGTGCGTTATCTCCCCGCAGAGGCGCGCAACGACTTTGGTGTCAAGGCGGCCTGCCGGATGATAGCATGGCATTGGCGGGAGTCCGCCGGGGTCTGGAAGCAATACCTCAGCCTGGGAGGGGACAAAGGGATTCGCAGCCGGTTCGAATTCCTGAAAGTCCGGCTGTTCTGCAACTACCGGATCCTCAGCCATTATTTTCACTACTTCATTAAAAGGGCATGACGGTGAACAATGATGCTCGAACCAGGACGACAGATCCCGGACAGGCGCCCCGATGCCGTCACCGGTCATTGCGCGTCATGGCGTTAGGAACATGAGAAACACTCCAAGGCTTCCTGCCGAACTGATATTTTTCGTGACGTCACACTGTCACCTGCGCTGCAAGCACTGCTTCAACTGGAAGAACCTGCAACGGAGCAGTGATTTGTCACTGACAGAGATCGTTGCCCTCGCCCGGTCCGTTCCCACCTTGAAGAACCTGATGCTTTCGGGAGGAGAGCCTTTCCTGAGACAGGACATCGTCGAGATTTGCCAGGCTTTCGCCCGGCACTGCCGGCTGGACATGATCGACATCCCGACCTCGGGAACCCTCGTCGACAAGACCCTGTCGGATGTCGAACGTATCCTGCGGGCCATCTCCCCCGCGACCCTTTCCATCGGCATCTCACTGGACGGCATGAGGGGCTATCACGACGACAACAGGGGGGTACCCGGGACCTTCGACAAAGCCGTTGAGTGCTGCGACCGGCTGCTTGAGCTGAAACGTCGGAATCGGCGCCTCAGGGTCAATATCCTGACGACGCTCGCATCGGACAACCGTGAGGAACTCATGGCCCTCGAGAGTTTCGTCGCGGAGAGATTCCCGCAACTCGACAACCTGTATTGGGGGGTTGTCCGTGGCGACTCCCGGGATCGGGCCACCGCCGGTGTCGAGGTCGATGACCTGGCCAGCATTGACGAGAGATACCTCGCTCACGACGCGCGCCGGAAGGGGAAGGAGCAACCACTCGTCAGCCGTTTCTACGAACTACGCCGGCTTGCCTTGGAAAAGAACAGGCAACCCGTTCCCTGTGTTGCTGCGAACAGGATCGCGGTCGTCTACGACGACGGCAGCGTGGCCCCATGTGAAATGCTCCCGACGGTGGGGAGCCTGAAAGAGGACTCCTTCGATCGGATATGGTCCGGAGCACAGATGTGTCAGGCCAGGGAGTCGATCGCCGCAGGGGCCTGCGCCTGCACCCACGAGTGTTTCCTCTACCCAAGTTTCGAAGCGTTCCTGCTCGAGCGGCCGATGACCCTGGTCAGGCTTGCAGGTTTCCGTGGGCTCATACACTGGCTTGCGGCAAAACCCAGCCTCGGCAATCTCCGCTGGCATCTCAGGCACCTGCTCAACAGAAAGCAAAGGACATGAACAGGGAGCACGAAGCCGTGACGGTATCGATTGTCATCCCCTTTTACAATGCGGAAAAATATCTCCTCGAAACTCTCGAGAGTGTCCGTCGGCAAAGTTTTTCCGACTGGGAACTGATTCTGGTCGATGATGGCTCGACGGATACGTCTGCAGAGCTGGCCCGCAACTATCTGGACCGCACTCCGGTGCAGGCCTCGCTCCTTAGCCATCCGGGCGGGGAGAACCGGGGCACCAGCGCGACGAGGAACCTCGGCCTCAGCCATGCAAAGGGCACATACGTCTGTTTCCTCGATGCGGACGATGTCTGGATGCCTGGTTTCCTGCACGGTTTCGTCGACCGGTTGGAGAAAATGCCAGCCGTAGATATGGCGTATTGTCCATGTATCTACTGGGAACCTGCGGACCGTGTCGGCGAGGACCGTTACTCCGGCCGGGTGCAGGCTCTCGGCATGGCGAATGCCGGACAGGTCGGGGCCGACAAGATATTGAGACTGTTTCTCGAGAACGAGAACGCCGTCCCTTCGCCGAGCGGGGTCATTGTCAGGAGGGCGGCCTTGACCCGGGCCGAAGGGTGGGAGAGACAGCTTCCCGGCGATGTGCGATGATCAGGCCCTTTACGCAAAACTGCTGCTTATGGGCAACGACCTGTTCGTGGCGGACACCCCCCTCTATTACTATCGGCAGCACGAACAACTCACTGTGCAGCACCGCCCTACGGCAGGATCGCCATTACGAGGACAAGAAACAATATTTCGCTTGGCTGAAAAGCTACCTGCGGGCCGGCCCTTCCGCCTGGAGTCGGTACCTCAAGCAGGTCAACGAGCAGGAGACCCTGCTGGAAATCCGGCGTCAGGTCGATGTCCGTTACGATGCAGGAGCGTCGCGACTGCAAGCCCTCGGTATCCTTCTTGATATCCTGTCGCACCTTCGGCGATCAAAAGAGAGCTGTTTCAGCTATAAAGTGTTACGATACGGGTGCGGTTATCTTCTCGGCAGGGTCCTGGCCCCCGGCCGGTAGACAAAGTCCACGGCTTGTCATTGGATTAGACAATGATTGACTACGAGAACCTGAGAAAAGTCAACGAACCCTTTTTCGACGCGTTCCGCGATATCTTCAATCGCACGCTGGCAAGCGGTTGGTATGTCCTCGGCCAGAACGTTGAACGTTTTGAAGATGAATTTGCCGACTACTGCGGGGTTTCGCACTGCATCGGTGTGGGGTCCGGACTGGATGCGCTGATCCTCTCCCTCAAGGCTTACGATTTCCCGTCCGGCAGCGAAGTGCTGGTCCCGGCCAACACCTATATCGCGACGATCCTTGCCGTCCTCCAGTGCGGCCTCAGGCCGGTGCTGGTGGAACCTGATCCGCGTACCTGCAACATCGACCCGGACAGGCTGGAAGAACAGGTCACGCCGAAAACTGTCGGGATCATGGCGGTCCACCTGTACGGCAAGGTTTGCGCGATGGACAGGATTCTCGAGATCGCCCGTCGTCACGAACTGAAGGTCTTAGAGGACTGCGCCCAGGCCCACGGCGCACGTCTGCGGCAGACAAAAGCCGGTGCTTTCGGCGACTGCGGGGCCTTCAGCTTCTATCCGACCAAGAACCTGGGCGCCCTTGGCGACGGCGGGGCGGTGACGACCAATGATCGCGCGATTGCGGAAAAGATCAGGATGCTCCGCAACTACGGTTCGGCGAAAAAATATTTCAACGAAATGGTCGGTATGAACTCTCGCCTGGACGAGATTCAGGCGGCATTTCTCTCGCACAAACTGACCGGGCTTGATCGAACCAATGACTACAAGCGGACTTTGGCGGACATTTATCACCAGGAACTGCATGACGATTTTGTCAAGCCCGTCGTCGTGGACGGTTTCCACGATGTGTATCACATCTACAACATTCGCCACCCCCGCCGGGATGAACTTAAAACGTATCTGGCCGAACATGGCGTCGGCACGGAAATCCACTATCCGCTGCCTCCCTATCGGCAGAAGGCGTTGACCGGTATGTTTGACGGCGAGGCCTACCCGATATCGGACCAGATTCATGCCACCACCCTGAGCCTGCCGATATCGACTTGTCATTCGACGGAGGATGTTGCACGGGTGGCCGAGATTATCAACCGTTTTAGGGAGAAATAACAGGCGCCAGTGACCCCGCCTGAAAACGGACGACTTGCAGCGGAGGGGAGTGTGACGAAGATGACAGAAGATGAGAAGCGGCGAGGCCGACAAGCGTAAAATCCCCCATCAGCCTGCAATGGCATGAATTGCCCGATCTTGCAGTAACTCAATGCGGTCCCGCCAGTTGATTGTATCCGGTCGCCTAAGGAAGAGGGTTTTTTACGGCAAAATACGTGCAACTGATAAATGCAGTTCCGGCAGCGTCGCACGTTTCGGTTGCAATGAGCCTCAAGCCATTCTCTTCAAGTAGCGCCAAGACCTCGCGTTTCCTTAAAGGATGCATTTCCATGACATGTCTTTTCCCATACCGGATTCTGGTTGCTAGCGTAGAGACCAGGTTTCCCGTCAGGAAATGAACCAGGCCGCCGACAGTCTTCAAGTCCTGGTGTGATGGTGTCTGAAAAACGAGGACTCCCCCGGGTCGCAAAACGCGACAAAACTCCCTGATCAACAGACGCTGGACCTTCCTTGGTGAATGCTGGAGCACCAAGTTGCTATAAATAAGATCGACAGTCTCGTCGGCCACATCTGCAAGAGATTCTCCGTTGTTTCGCAAAAATTCCAGGTTGTCGTATTCGGCATTTATTGCTCGTGCCTCAGACAACATTGCCTCTGAAATGTCAACTCCCAGGACTTTCTGGAATGATGATGCCAATGCTCTGCTTAATCGCCCGACACCACATCCATAGTCGAGAGCGAGTCCCAGCCTGGGTTGTATGCCCAATTGAGAGATCTTGGCCAAAAGATCACCGATTTCCTCAACTCCAGTCTGAAAAAAATCAGACTTGTCCCACTTGCCGTCTTTCTTTTCCGGGTCGGAAAGGACCGCCCAATAGGGGTCTTCGGTTCCCAGCGCTTCCCATTGTTGTCGATGTCGGTCGGTCATGGATGCGGTTGTCTCAACCTTCTTCATATGATGCCAGAAATACAATGGCAAACAAATTATTCGAACCACAGCAAGCCGTCAACGATAAAGTTCTCCTTCTTCCTTTTGTTCAGTTTCGGTCCCTCGGCGAGGTCAGGCTAACCAATCAGCATTGCTAAAAGAGTTTATTTAACGGCATATTGAAAATCACACAAATTACTGGAAAAGAGCAGGGTGGATGGCTATAGTAAAATCGAAAGTACAAGAGAAACCGAACAATTAGGGCATTCAGTGGCGTTCAAAAATGGCATCACCAATGTTGTGATTTGCATTGCAGAGGAGATCACCGGTTGATAGATCCATTAATTGAAAGGATGATGAGATATCTCTTTCGAAAAAAAGTGAATGTCGTCTTTAACGATTTAATGCGGAACAAGCCGGTCAGCACGGTCTTTGGCTGTGACCGTGGCACCCCCATAGACAGGCACTACATAGAGGGTTTCCTGCAGAAAAACGCGCCATTCATCAAAGGCAAGGTCCTCGAAGTTGGCGACAGCTCGTACAGTAAAAAATTTGCCGGGGAAGGTGTCACCTCCTTCGAGGTGCTGCATGCCGCTGCCGGGAACAAGGCCGCGACGATCGTCGGCGACCTGACCGACTCGGCAACCCTGCCGGCAAACTTTGCCGACTGCTTCATCTGCACGCAGACCTTCAACTTCATCTTCGAGGTGAAAAAGGCCATCGCCGGCGCACATCACCTGCTCAAACCGGGAGGCGTGTTGCTGGCAACCGTGTCGGGAATCGGCCAGATCAGCCGTTACGACATGGACCGGTGGGGGGATTACTGGCGGTTCACCTCTGCCTCGATCGAAAAACTCTTCCAGCCCGTTTTCAAAGGCGGCCTCGAGATTCAGACTTTCGGCAATGTCCTCGCGGCGACCACCTTTCTCCAGGGGATTGCCGTGGAGGATCTGCCCGATGAGACGTTGCTGGATGAGCTTGACCCCGATTACCAGCTGGTGATCTGCGTGGTTGCCAGGAAGGCCCTCTGATGCTGCTCGAGCGAGTCCGACCGATTGTCCTGGCGATTCGCAGGGCCAGGAACCTGCTCCTGCGGGCGATCGACACGCCGGTGGTCGTCCTGCTTTATCACCGCGTCGCCGAGCTTGCGTCGGACCCCCAGCGTCTGGCCGTTACACCGGATAATTTCCGTGCGCAGATGGCCTATCTCAAGCAGAGATACCCCTTGGTCAGGTTCGAGGAGGACTGGTCGCGCGTCAAGGGCCCGGCCATCGCGGTGACCTTTGATGATGGCTATGCCGACAACGCCTTGAATGCCCTGCCAATCCTTGATGAGGTCGGGGTGCCGGCCACTTTTTTTGTCAGCACCGGCCACCTTGATGCGCGGCAGGAATACTGGTGGGACGAACTGGAGCGAATCCTTCTCGGGGGGCTGGCTTTGCCGGAGTCTTTTGCCCTGAGAGACGGCCGCTATGGCAGCTGCTGGTCGACAGGCACCCTTGCCGCACGTAAATCATTCTACGCAGAGATCACGCCGCTGATTAAAAAGCTCACCGCCGACCGACGCGATGACTGGTTGAGCCAACTCCGCCACTGGGCAGGAACGGATGATGCCGGCAGAAGTGCTTACCGGTCCATGACCAGCGCGGAACTGCAGCAGCTTGCAAGCAGCAGTTGGGTGACTGTCGGTGCCCACACAGTGACGCATAGCCGCCTGTCGGCCCTTGCCGAAGAGCAGCAGCGCGAGGAGATTTTCAAGTCCAAACGTCAACTGGAGACCCTGCTCGGCAGACCCGTTACGACCTTCTCCTATCCCTACGGCAGAAAGGCCGACTACAATCGCACGTCGATCAACCTCTGCCGCGAGGCAGGGTTCGTGAGGGTCGCGGCAAACTTCTATGGCCTGAGCTACCGCTGGACCGATACCATGCAGGTCCCGCGCTACCTGGTACGCAACTGGGGTGTGGACGAATTCGACGCCATGATGAAGGAATTCGGCGCGCGATGAAAGTGCTGATGCTCAATACCTTCGATGAAACGGGTGGTGCGGCCCGGGCTGCTGTTCGCCTGCTTAGGGGCGCGACGGAACTTGGCGTCGATATGCGCATGCTGGTGCAATTCAAGACCGGTCATGACGACAGGATTATCTGCAACCGGAATCGCTTGCTTAAACTGGTACGGCGGGCAAAGCTGTTCCTTGGCCTGCTGCCGGTGCGGAGCTACCCCAACCAGCCGGAGAACAACTTTTCGCCGGCCCTGATGCCGGACAGGCCGCCCGGGGAACTTGCCGAAATCGATCCGGATATCATCCATTTGCATTGGCTCGGCGCCGGTTTTCTGAGCGTCGAGACGATTGGCCGGCTCGGTCGACTGGGCAAGCCCCTGGTCTGGACCCTGCACGACTCCTGGCCGTTTACCGGCGGCTGCCACATGCCTTTTGATTGTACACGATACCGGCAGGGTTGCGGAGAATGCCCAGTGTTGGGTTCCACGCGGGAAAAGGATCTTTCCCGCAAGACCTGGGCAAGAAAGCAGGCGTCCTGGCGCGACCTCAACATGACCCTGGTCACGCCGAGTCGCTGGCTGGCCGATTGTGCACACTCGAGTTCCCTGTTCCGGAAGTCCCGGATAGAGATGATTCCCAACGGGCTGGATACGGAGGTGTTCTGTCCCGCTGACAAGCAGGCTTCACGACGTTCACTGGGATTGCCCGGTGATAAAAACATCGTCCTGTTCGGAGCGGTCGGCGGGACAAGTGACCCGAACAAGGGGTTCCACCTGCTCGCGCCGGCCCTGCAGTTGCTCGGCAAGCGCTTGCCTGGCACGATGGCGGTTATCTTTGGCGCCGACAGCTCTGCAGGGCTGCCGGACCTGGGGATGCCCGTGGTTTCTTTAGGCCGGATTATGGACGACAGGAAACTGGCGGCGATCTACTCCGCGGCTGATGTCTTTGCCGCCCCGTCAATACTGGAAAATCTCCCCAGCACGGTGATGGAGTCGATGGCCTGCGCAACCCCCTGCGTCGCTTTCAGGCAGGGCGGGGTGGCCGATCTGATCGATCATGAGATGTCCGGGTACCTGGCACAGCCTTACGAGGTCGAGGGCTTCACCCAGGGCATGATCTGGATCCTCGAAGACGAAAAACGGCGCGCGGAGCTTGCCGCTCGCGCCCGGAGCAAGATCAAGGAATGTTTCTCGCTGGAGCTGATGTCCCGCCGTTACGCCGATCTCTATGGGGAACTGCTGGCAAAACATGCGGAGGGATCGCATGGCTGACGCCCCCGTCATCTCCATCGTCACTCCCTCCTACAACCAGGGCGGGTTCATTGAGGAAACCCTGGCCAGCGTGCTTTCACAGGAGGGCGATT
The DNA here is from genome assembly GCA_963847735.1 of uncultured delta proteobacterium. Classification (GTDB taxonomy): domain Bacteria; phylum Desulfobacterota; class Desulfuromonadia; order Desulfuromonadales; family BM103; genus CAWKAV01. Next base: position 62,523 of record CAWKAV010000007.1, read on the forward strand.
TCTATCTCGACTACCTGGTCATCGACGGCGCGTCGACCGATGGTTCTGTGGAGATCATCCGCAGATACGCCGACCTGCTTGAGATGGGCGAGTGGCCGGCCCGTTGCCGCGGCATCACCTTCCGCTGGATCTCCGAACCAGACGAAGGCCAGGCCGATGCCCTGCAGAAAGGGTTCGCAAGGGCCGAAGGGGATATCTTCGCCTGGCTCAACTCCGATGATGTCTACCAACCCGGAGCCCTGCAGGCCGTTGCAAAATTCTTCTGTGCCAACCTTGATTCGGCACTGTTTTATGGTGGGGCAGAATACTGCGATGCTCTCGGCAAGTTGATCTGTCGTTACCCAACCGAGGCTTTTGACTTAGACAAGCTGGCCTGGTTCAACTTCTTTTGCCAACCATCAACCTTTTTCAGGAAAGCGGCGTTTGTCGAGTCCGGTGGCCTTGATTCCTCGCTTCATTTCGCGATGGACTACGACCTTTTCGTTCGATTGGGGAAATCGTACAAAGTCAGCTATGAGCCACGTATCCTTGCAAAATATCGGCTGCACGAAGAAGCCAAGACCCTGTGCAGTGCTGCCCTTTATAAAAACCATGAGGAAGCCCTGCATGTTGCCCTGAAGCATTTTGGATGGGCGCCCCTGAACCGGGTTTACGGGTCATGTTACTATTACTGCTCGGATAAGTTCCCCGAATTCCTGAACAGGTTCAGGCTCTTTCCTGTTGCTGCCGCGATTTTTTGCACTCTGTTGCGTTCCCCTTGGTTAAACCGTGGCCTGCAAAGGCGGGATTTGACATTGTTGAGTTGGAACAACCTCCGCAAGACTTTTCAGGACCGCATGGACATCTTGCGTGGTTAAATGAATGCCGGTTATGTCGGTTGATCAGCCTGGCAAGGAATTATGACTGAGTTCCCCATTTTCTCAAGCGAGCGTTTCCCCCACCTTGTCGGTAAAAGGGTGCTCCTGCTTTTCCCGCACGTCATTAACCCGGGGGGAGCACTTTTTTACACCTTGCACCTGGCGGAACAGTTGCGAGAGAGCGGTGCCAAGGTGTCGGTTATGACTCTGCGGGCGGATTCCGAGCGCTTCGATCTGCCAGACGGGATTGAGGTGATTTCTCTCGACGGTCCGTTGACCTCAAGCCTCGGATACTGGCTGCTGATGCCGTACTGGCAGGCCAAGCTCAACCGGGCGATCGCTGCCTGGAGCCCGGATGTTCTCGTCCCGCAGAATTTCCCGTCCAACTGGTGGGGATGGCTTTACAAGCTTAAGAACAGTGACGTGAAGCTGGTTTGGGTCTGCCACGAACCGAGTGCCTTCATTCACTCGCAGTCCTGGATCCGTGCTCTCCGGCCCTGGTGGAAAAGTCTTCTTGCCCGAATCCTGAGACCTTTTCTTGTTAAGGTGGATGTCGCTCTGGCGCGATACTCTGATCGAACTGTCGCTAACAGCTGTTTTACGGGCAAGGAAATGGAGCGGATCTATGCCCTTGTTCCAGATGCAATAGCGCGTCCGGGAATCGATTTTCACGAATTCCCCCGCACTAATTGTGCAAATGCACGGACTGTCTTGACTGTCGCCCGGTTGACACAGTTTAAACGGGTTGATTTCCTCATCGACGTGTTCGCAGAAATACTCAAAGACCATCCTGGTTTACGCTTTTGCGTCGTCGGTACAGGGGAAGATGAGACTTTGCTGCGCAATCAGACAGCCAGGTTGGGGATTGACTCGCAGGTTACTTTCTGTGGTGCGGTAGACAACCGCAAGCTAACCGAGCTCTATAGAAGTAGCTCACTTTACCTGCATGGCAGCGTTGACGAGCCTTTTGGTATGGCGCCGCTGGAGGCGATTGCCTGCGGCACTCCGGTGATTGCCCACAACAGCGGCGGGCCTAAAGAATTCGTGACTGAGGAGTGCGGCCTGCTAATAGACTCGCTTGACAAACATGAGTGGGCGACAAGGATCGTTGCTTATCTCGATGCTCATACCGTTGATGCAACTTTTCGCAACCAGGTCAGGGAGTCTGCCAGGTCGTTTGACTGGCGATGTTCACTTCGGCCGGCGTTGGAAACCATCAACGATTTGTGCTCTGATTAGTGAATTTGCAGCGGCAAAATTCAGATGCAAGGGTAGAAAGGCCGTCCCGAGATGCCAGTAAATGTATCGCCTGATCTATCTATCGTTATGCCTTGCTACCAGCAGGTGAACTTTGTCGAAGAGGCGGTCCGATCGGTTTTGGACCAGCAGGATGTCGATCTGGAGTTGCTGGTCATGGACCCCGGATCAACTGATGGGTCACGAGAGCTTCTTGTGTCGCTGCAGCAGGAATATGGCGAACGTCTGGTCTTGTATTTCGAGCCGGACCAGGGCCAGTCAGATGCTGTCAACCTCGGATTCGCGCGGGCCAACGGCAAGATTTTCGGCTGGCTCAATTCAGATGACCGGATGCGGCCGGGGGCAATGGCCAAAGTTGTTGATTGGCTCGATTCGCCTGAGCCACGGTGGCTTTATGGCCGTGCGGGGATGATCGATGAGACCGGAACCCCTTGTTCGAGCCTGATCGTTCGATATAAGAACTGGCGCGGCAGCAGGTTCTCCCGGTTGAAGCTGCTGACGGAAAACTTCATTCCCCAGATGGCGGTGTTCTGGAACCGGGCCATGTGGGAGCGGGCAGGAGGGCTGGACAACGACCGGCATCTCGATATGGATTACGACCTTTGGCTGCGTTTTGCACAAGTATCGGAACCGCTCGTGCTCGAAGACGTGCTGGCCGATTTCCGGGTCCATGGTGAGGCTAAAGGCAGTCGCCAGACCGCGGCGCAGCTTGAGGCGGCCTTTGCCACGGCCAAAAAGCATTCGGGAGGGCTGGGCTGGCCGGGCAGGGTTGCCCTCGGTGTGCATTGTTTGCTTGGTTGGCGGACAAGACTGTTATATCTTTGGCTCAAACCGAAATAAAGCGGGGGCTAGAGACTGGCATCTGGCTAATAACCTAAAACCTAAAACGCAAAACCCAAAACATAATTGAATTTGTCATGAAAATCCTGATCATCATCCCCGCCTACAACGAAGCTTCCCGTATCGGCGAAGTCGTACGCTGCGTGCGTGAAGCGGCCCCGTGCTACGATATCCTGGTGGTCAACGACGGTTCCCGTGACGAGACGTCGTACGCTGCGCAATCCGCCGGTGCAACGGTTGTCTCGCATCCGTTCAACCTGGGCTACGGCGTTGCCATCCAGACCGGCTACAAATACGCCCTGGCCAAGCAATACGATTTCGTGGTCCAGATGGACGGCGACGGACAACACGATCCAGCCTGCATCAGAGACCTGCTCGCTCCGGTCCTGGCCGGGGAAACAGATTTTTGCCTTGGCTCCCGCTTTCTCGGGCTCGAGAGCTACGCTCCATCACTGGCACGGAAAATTGGCATGGCTTTTTTCCGCTGGCTTGTCTCGACCCTGATCAAGACCCGCATCACCGACTCGACCTCGGGCTTTCAGGCCTTTAACCGTCGGGTCATTCGCTACTTTACTACCGAGGTTTTCCCCTGCGATTATCCGGATGCCGACATGCTGATCACCCTGCACAGGGCCGGTTTCCGGATCCGTGAGGTCCCGGTCAGGATGCATGCCAGCGTCACCGGGAAATCGATGCACGCCGGCTGGAAACCGCTCTATTACATGTTCAAAATGCTGCTGTCGATATTCGTTACGCTTTTAAGAAGCTAAGCAGGTTGAGAATAAATCAGAGTGAGGTTGAGTAAAGGCAAGTTTAATTTAACCTCAACCTTAGCCTGATCCTTTAACTCTCCGGAGGTGAAAAAATGCCTTTACAACAACAGATCTTCGCCCTGATCGTCTCCGCCCTGGTGTTCGTTATCGTCATTGACATGGTCAGAAAGCGACGCCTGCGCGAGGAGTATTCGGTCCTCTGGCTGTTGACCAGCGTCCTCATGTTCGTGCTGGTCTTCCGCTACGAATGGCTGGTTTCGCTGACCGACCTCATCGGCGCGGGCCTGCCGACCACGACGCTCTTCCTGTTCTCCATCATCTTCCTGATGCTGCTGTCCGTGCAGTTCTGCATCAAGATTTCCCAACTCACAGACCAGGTGAAAAATCTTAGCCAGGAAAATGCGCTAATGAAGCGGGAAATCGACAGTCTGATTGAAGATCCCCAGGTTCAACAGCAAGAAAAGCCATGAACTCGTTCTGACGTTTTTGACCCTTTCGCGCCTTGCCCGGTGTCCCTGCAAATCCGGCGCATTCCCATGGACAGGCACCAGGGATAAAAAAGGTTTAAAAGTTCCGTTGAAGGGATGTCAATGTACTGGTTCAGCATCATCTTTTTTTTCACCGTCACAATAATGACCGGAACGCTTGTCGATTTGCTGGTCAGGGGCTGGAGTGCCGACTGGTTTGAAAAGCTGGTCATGCGCTTCGGAGTCGGCCTCGCTGCTTTGAGTGTCATAGGCGTCATCCTCAACCTGCTCCATATCCCCCTCGACTACCGTGTTTTCTCATGCATCGGGATATTGATCCTGATCAGTGCCCTTGTCAGGTGCAGGCGATCTCTCTTCAGGGGCAAAAAATAAGATCAACCGGGGCCTTTCGCGATTTTGGCGGCAAAAGGAGTTCTGGTGCGGGCTGTTCATGCTGGTGCTGTTCGCATTCACTCTGAACATGTACCTCGAAGGCTCATTCCGGTACGACTATTTCGAAGACACCGACCCCTGGGGGTACACGGCCGTCGCCGACTACATCGGCGAGAACAAGACCTTCTCCGTTCCTTATTATTCGGTCCAGTACAGCGAACCCTATACGCAGGGGTACCAGATTGTCATGGGTTTGGTCAGCCAGACCAATGACTCGATCTACTGGACGATGAAATTTTTCAACGCTCTGATCGTGTCGTTCGGTGTCCTGTTCATGTATTTTTTCGCCCGCAGGTTCAGCGGCGACGAAGAGGTTGCCGTGCTGGCCGGATTTTTCCTCTTTGCCGTGCCGGCCTGGGTCAGCCACTTTGTCTTCGCTCTGCATTTCAACATGACGATTTTCGTCGTGCTGCTCTATGTCCTGGCCCAGTTGCTGCCCGAGCCTCGCGCAAATGGGGCATCGATAGAAACCCGACGGGATCAGGCTGCAAGCGGAGAGGTGCCTTACCACAACCGCCGGGAAAGCAAGGGGTGGATGTGGGTTGGCATCATTGTGTACGCGAGCCTGCTCGTCAACCACTTTTCCACTTCCCTGCACGGGACCCTTTTCTGCCTGGTCTTCATCGCCACCAGAACCCTTGCTGAAAAGAGACTTGACTGGAAACCCATTGCTCTCATCGCAGGGGGATTTGCCCTTTCGCTCCTGTATTTCATCCCCGCCTACAGCAAGCACTGGTGGCTGACCGGGACAACCGAACAACTCGGTGGCGTCAGGGCGCTCTTCCCCGCTATGCGTTTCCTCGCCACCCCGTTCGGCGTTGTGACGATGGTCGCCGTTGCGGTTTCTGTCGCTCTTGCCTGGCGAAGCCGAAACCGCTGGCAGCCATCGTTTGAGAACTGGATAAGCTCGGGCAACAGGGGCCTGCTCCTCTGGTCCTGCGGCCTTGCACTGGTCATGGCGGTCTTGCTCTCACCTCTTGAACTCACCCGAACGGTCGGTACCGGCGACCGGTTCTATACTCTGGGAGATTTTTTCAGCGCCAGCACGAACAACATGATGAACAATCCGATTGGCCTCGGTCCCGTATTGATGCCTGCTGTTCTGGGCGCTTTTCTGTTGGCGACAGTCCGGATCAGATCCCTGTTCAAACCAGACAAGGCCTGGGTTGCGGTGAGCTATGCATGGCTCGTCAGTGCGGTCCTCCTTGTCCTCGGCAAGTATTTCAGTGTTTCGATCGCCCCTTTCAGGGCCTGGACTTTTCTGGGGCTCTTTGCCAGCCTGTTCGCGGCATGGGGTGTGGTGGCGATTATCCGCAACTTATCGAAAAGTAACTGGCTCCTGTACGGGACCCTGCTCCTCCTGGCGGCGATTACCGTGCCAACGACTTTTCTGCCCAAAAGGCAGGTCAACACCATGGTGTGGCAGGACCATACGATCGGTGTCCCCGAGTCGCATGAACTTTTCGTCTGGATGCGCAATGGCGGGATTCCGAAGAACTCGGTGGTGGCCCATCTCTGCGGCAACAGTGAATTCCTGAGCGGCTACGACATGAATCCGCCGTTGTGGGACGCGACCTTTCATCCAGCACGGAGCGTTGACGTGCCTTATTTTGTCAAGGTTCCGGTCAATCTTGATGCTGAAGCCATGTCGGTGCTCACGGCCGCCGATGTCGAATATGTGACCATGGGTGCAAGCTGTTTGTGGCAGGCGCCGGTACCCGTTGAGCAGGAAGCCGCCTACGGGGCCTTCCTGCGCGAGAAAATGGACGAGTATCTGGCCGACAGGCGGTTGACGTTGATCAAAAGCACCGGCCTTGAACTCCTGTTTAAACTCAACTGAAGTTATCCAATGCATATTCGCAACGGTTAAGAGTCAAGTGAGTTGAGCCCCTTGCCAAAGGCCGCTTTCCGGGCGAAGCACGGAAGCGGGGGCTTTATGTCACATAGACAAATGCGGGAACGATGACAACTGCTTTTACCGGGGCATCGATTTGATCTCTATGCTGTCGACGTCAATACCCAGGGTTTTCCGATCGTCGTCCTTGCCGAACCTTATGTTCTCCTCCCGCGGCACGAAGGTGGATGAATCTATCGTGATGCTGGTGATCGGCGTGCCTGGGCCGGCGAGGGAGAAGAAGTACGAATTGTCGAGGTAACCCGCAAAGGGAAGGGGCCTGCCATTCACTGAAAGACCCAACTGCAGCTTCTCCATGTCGCCCTTCCAGGGGTGGTAGCCGAAAGTGTTCAGGACCAGAAACCTGTCTGCAGCATCAGGGCGATAGTAAATGTCATCGATGACACCATAACCATTCGTCCATATTTTATTCCGGTCGAACCCTGTCGTGCGCGCCAGCGCCGGGGTAAGAATTTTGGCGCTCTGGAAATAGTTGGGCAGACGATAGGCGCGGGGGGGCGACGCAGGCTTTTTCAGATCCAGGATAAACAGCGACCCGTCATCGTAAATGCGGGCTCTTGTTGCCCCGAGCTCATCAAAGACCCTGTCAAGCGCTATCGTTGCCCTTTGAAAAATCCGGTTGAAATATCCCGCGTCCGGTCGCAGCCGGTAGATATTTTCCCCGATCGGGAAGCCCCCGTCCATGCTGTAGTTGTAGGCAACATAGCGGATATCGTGCGACAGGAGATAGTCAACGACCGCGTCTGGGCCTGCAAAGTAGGGTAGCCCCGGGGGTGGGCTGCAAGAACCCGGCAAAGTCAGGTAATAGATGTTGTTGCGACCGAAATCATAGGCGGCCGTCGCGGTGTCGCGCGAAAGAATCGTCTCTCCCTCCGGAACGGACTCCTGCGCCTGCCTGTACCTGGCTATCCATGCTTCTGGAAAGAACGTGCCCTGACACGTCATCAGTTGCGGGATCTTATGCAGGTAGTACCGATAAAGACTCACGGACTTCTCGATATAACCGAACTGCCAGAAAAACAAATAAACGACCACGGCCAAAGTGGACGAGGCGATGAACTTTCTGACCGCGGCAGGAAGTTCGGGAAACGGCCTCTGCGCCACTCCCGGCTTGTCGCCTCCAGAGCAGCGAGAAGCCTTCGTCATGAGCTCGACCATGACAACGATAAGTGAGACGAATACGACCCCGTACATGTAGCGGTTTAGGGAAACGGTCTTGGTCACGTCGACCCTGAGCAGAATGATGAGCGACGAGATCACGGTTCCGAGGGCGAAAAAATGGGCTGCGGCCCGCTGCCTCAGCTTTGCAACCGCGAATCCCACCGTGCCGGCAATCAGAAGCATCAGGTAGACGTCACGTGAGAAATACGTCAGGTAAATGAATTTCAGCTTCTGTCCCAGGGTAAAACCGCCGACCTGGGCGTCATCGATATAATTGCCGTAGTTGAACTCATCAAAGCCTGTGCCGAGGATGTGATAGAGCAGCGTGCCTGATGAATTGTACAGAGACATCATCCACGGCAGCAGCATGACAAGGGTGAATAGTGGGACCAGGGCGGTTTCCCTGACCGATTCTTTTGCCAGGCGGGACGAAACCAGGTACCAAAGATAAGACAGCCCCAGAATGACCACAACCGGCGGCAGGAAGGTTGTCTTAAGTGCACTGGCACACGCCGCAAGCATACCGACAATGAAGGCGTTGCGAACGTAAGATTTTGCAGTAATCCCTTCACGGTCAAGAAAGGCAAACAGTGCGAGCAGCATCAGCATGCCGCTGGCGAAGCTTGATGTATTGATCCGCAACGAGGGGTAATAAGGCAGGCAGAGGAAGAGGAAAACAAGGGCCCATTGCCATGGGAAGCGTAGCCCTCGGTTGGCGGCAATGCGCCAAATGAGGCCGGCGCAGATAATCAGTGAAACGCCGGCCTCTACCAGGAGAAGGTTGAAGAAGTCGAAAAAAACCAGCATAAACGCATGAAGAACCGCTTGGCCGGCCAAACCGTTCCCCAGCCGCATGCTGTTGAACGGGTCGGCGGTAATCCCGCCGGCTTCGAGCATTTGTTTCGGGAAAAGGAAATAACCGCGAAGGTCGTCGTGGATTATGTAATTGGCATGAGCGATCTCTATGGTCACCGAGCCGAGGTATTGGATGCCTATCAGCGTGATGATGCTTACATACCCGGCCAACCTGAGAGCCGAGACATAGGGGTGCTCTTTTGCGTAACAAGGAAGGGTTTTGAGGTGCTCCAGAAAAACGGTTCTCTGCGCAATCGTCTCGACAACGCTGCAGGCGACACCGACGAAGATGAGGGCCAGGACCAGCGGCGGCGAAACCAGGTAAAAAAGGTTGAGCAAGCCGCCGAGTGCGACAATGAGTGCCATGCCCCAGGCGCCCTCATTCGCCCACCCCAGGTTTTCTTTCGCGAACAAAAGCCGTCGCAACAGCTTGCCGTAGCCGATAAACGATACGAGCAGGACAAGTCCCCATATTGCAGGTAAGAAATACGCCAGTGTCATCAGTCTTATCCCTGTTGCAGGCCAGTCTTACTTAAGTCATTGCCCGAGGAAAAGGCTGCCGACTTAGAAGTGTCAGGCAGAGACCGTTGTTTTCGGGGAAAAATAAGCATAGACAAAGAAAAGAAAATCTCCAAGGACGGTAACAACCCGTCCCAACACCACCGCCAGGAGCAAATCCGACTCATCAACCATGCCTTTGAGCAGGAACAGCAAGACCAACTCCCTGACCCCGACACCGGCAGGGGCTCCGGGAGTAACCAGCCCCGCCAGCCAGGCAATGACATAGGCCGCACATATGGCTACATAAGTGGAGAATGTCACTGACAGGGGGGCGGAAAGAGCCAGGGCTCCGACAAACACCGCGCTCGAGATGGTCAGAAAAAAGATCTGACAGGCAAACGCAGACCCGATTGCCGGAGACCAGAACCGTCGCAGGGCGGCAACAGCTCCTGACGAAATGGCAAAAAAGGATACAGGCAGGATGGCCCCGGAGAGGTCTGCCCAGATTAAAGCCGCCGCCAGGCAGCCGAAGAAAGCTCCGCTGCAGGCAAAAAGGCCCAACTCCCACATAACCGACTTGGCCAGAGCGAGCCCGGGCAAACCGACTGCCATTCCCAAAGCCTGTCGCCCTGCCAGGTGAAAGATATTGCCTGGCACGTACTTGGCGAGCTGCGCGATGCCGAAGGCGTTGGTGGCCCAGCGTCTTTCGACTGTAATGTCAAAGTAGGCCAAAAGGTGCCACCAGGCCCGCACGAGTAAAACGTTGGCAGCTGCCATACAGTATCGCCAGCATTGCGATCAAAACCCATGACATTGCATTAAATCTATCGAGGTCAATCTGGTCCGAGTAGCTGTTCAACTGGATCACGACGAAACACGACCCCGGACAGACCGAGCATGCTGCCGAACGATGTGCAACCAATTTTTTAGAGAAAAATTCATGAGAGCAAGCCTGATGCTTCACCCGACAGATCGACATCGGCAACAGAGAAAGATTATAGCGTCGACATCTCTTTGATAACGACAGGCAGGGGAAAGGGGATAGTTTCTACGAAAGAACTATTCCTTCCTGCCCATGCTGATAATCAACTGAGCGAGAATGCCGAAAAACAGGGTCTGTATACCAAACAAGATGGAACCCAAAACAGCGTTGACGTGAGTAACGGGCTTTGGAGCATCTCCGAAGATCCAAATTAAAAACTCAATACAGAAAACCGAAAAACCCAAAAAGAAGAACGACAAACCAATCGGGGCAAATATTTTCATTGGCTTGACCCCGACAATGACCATGACAATTTGCGGTAAAACTTTGGCTGGATATTTGAAGGAAACAAAAGATTTGTCCGGTCTCTCTTTTCCTGAAAGAGACCGGGCAATGCTCAAACCGCATCCCATTATGGTAGGCATCCAGCAAAATTTGTTGAGTGTAATTGTAGTCCCCGGGGATGTGGAATACGTCGAGATAACTTTTATTGATTGCGAAAATCCCGGGTTGGCTGTCCCGGAGCGGCCAGTTCGTCAGCCATCTCATTAAACCGGTAAAGACAAGGTTGCCAATCCTGCGTACGAAAGGCATCTTGTACGAGATCTTCTCAAAGCGGTCGCCGTAAACAATATCCGCTAAATTGTCGGTAATCGGTTGTATGAGGGGGAGGATATCCTTGGCATCGTGCTGGAGGTCTGCATCGAACTTGACAACTATGTCGGCTTTATCAGCCCTCGCCGCTACCAGCCCCGTGCGGACAGCAGCCCCCAATCCACGGTTGACCTGATGGCACAGAACCCGGTCTGCTCCGGCCTGTTCAGCAAGAGATCTTGTCTGGTCGCTGGAACCATCATCGATGACATAAACGTACAACCTGATATGGAGCTGTTCAAAGGTCTTTTTCTCTGCAAAAATTGCGGTGATAGTTTCATGGATTCTCTGCTTGTTCGTTATAGGCAGGAATAATAACAACAAGTTTTAGAAAATTCACTTTTTCGTCCAATTCCATGTATAGCTCCATGACAATTCGTTATTGAATAATAACTACTGCTCTAAGAAGAAGCCTGTATCGTTTGACCTGTCCCTTCAAATGTTACTGAAAGTCAAAAGAACAAGATCAAATTGGTTCGCCCTGACTGCTTTAAAGAACTATCAAAAAATGGGTGGCCGTTCCAGCTTTTTGTGGCTGTTAATCAGGAAATAGAGTATCGTGTTTGCGATGGTTTTGAAATATTAAAACGGTTTTGTTGTTGAGTCCCGCGGACGGTCATTGCTCTTCATAATCGTTTACTGGGTGCGCATATCAGTAGAAAACGTTCAAGGCTAATTCCTCATAACGACAGTCATCTCCTAGAAATTATGAAACTCATCATCCAGATACCATGTTTCAATGAGGCCGAAACCCTTGCAATAACCCTTGCGGATCTGCCGAAGGAATTGCCGGGTTTCGACAAGGTTGAATGGTTGGTTATCGATGACGGCAGCGAGGACGCAACGGTCGAAGTCGCCAGGGCGAACGGTGTGGACCACATCGTCTCCTTCAGCAAGAACCAGGGGCTGGCCCGGGGGTTCATGGCCGGTCTGGATGCCTGCCTCAAGCTGGGCGCCGATGTGATCGTGAATACCGATGCGGATAATCAATACAATGCCCATGATATCCCCCTCCTGGTGCAAACCGATACTGGACGGGAAAGCGGATGTCGTGATTGGTGCACGGCCGATTTCCGAAATAGAACATTTCCCGTTTATCAAAAAACAGTTGCAAAAGCTGGGAAGCTGGGTGGTTCGATTGGCGAGCAGGACAGATATCCCTGACGCTCCGAGCGGTTTCCGGGCGATGAGCCGCGATGCGGCGATGCGGCTGAATGTTTTCAGCGATTTTAGTTACACGATGGAGACGATCATCCAGGCCGGACAGAAGAACATGTCGATCATTTCTGTCCCGATCCGGGTCAATGAAGACCTGCGGCCTTCCCGCCTGGTGAAAAGTATTCCCAATTATCTTCGCAAGTCTGCCGTAACCATCGTCAGGATTTTCGTCGTTTACAAGCCGTTTCGTTTTTTCATGGCTCTCGGCCTGATTGCATTCGCGGCAGGTTTCCTCATCGGCTTACGGTTTCTCTATTATTATCTGTTCACTGATGATACCGCGGGCCACATCCAGTCGCTGATCCTGGCATCGATCCTCCTTGGGATGGGCTTTCAGGGTTTTGCGCTGGCTTTCCTGGCCGATCTGCTGGCGGTCAACAGAAGGCTGATGGAGGATGTCCAGTACAGGATAAGGAAAACCGAGAGCCAGAGAGATAATGATTGATTTATTCACTTTTCATATTGTTTATGGCGATAAGAAGGGATGAATTTCCATATTATCACCAGCTCATACCCTGCGACACCCCAGGACCCTTCAGGGACGGCAGGCCTGTTCGTTCGTCAATTTGCTCTTGAGTTGGTGAAACTGGGGCACACCGTTGTCGTCCAGCCCGTGGCACGTAAGCCTCATTATCATTCAGATCCCGGCATAATTGTCGTCCCCACGCCCTGGAAAGGCGGTGATCGGGAGTTGGCGTCCATGAATTTGGCAAACCCGATGAACTGGCCGATATTCTTCTCGTTTTTTGTCAATGGGATCAGAAACACACGCAGCATAAACAAGAGTCATGCGATAGACAGAATGCTCTGCATGTGGGCCGTACCCTCCGGGGTCTTCGGCTTGGCGGGAAAGTTCAATACGCAGATCCCCTACGATGTCTGGGCTCTTGGTTCCGATATCTGGAAGATCAGAAAAATCCCCTGCCTGGGCAAAATGCTGCTGACCCGGATCATGAAGGGTGCCGACAGGGTTTATGCCGACGGGCTTCAGTTGTGCCGCGATGTGACCGAAATCACGGACGTGACTTGCGATTTCCTTGCGAGCAGCAGAACTCTGCCTCAACCACAGGAAAAGGTCGTTTTCCCCGAAGAGCCGGAGGTCAGGCATTTCCTGTTTGTCGGACGCTACCATGTGAACAAAGGGCCCGACCTGCTTCTCGAGGCGATCTCTCTGCTGCCAGATGAGACCAGGGAGACGATCCGTGTTCACATGTTCGGCCTTGGTCCTATGGAAGCCGAGTTGCATAGAAGGGTCGAAGAGCTGCAGCTGGGTCGTTATGTAAATCTTAACGGCCCTATCCAGGCTCAGGAGCTGTCGAATTATCTCGACAGCGTGTCTTTCCTGGTGATCCCGTCACGCATCGAAAGCATCCCCGTGGTGTTCTCCGATGCCATCCAGAGGGGAACCCCGGTTGTCGCGACTCCTGTTGGTGATTTGCCCCACATCATAGAAGAGTTCGGCTGTGGAATCGTTGCTGATAACGTAAGCGCCGAAGCTCTGTCCGCAGCACTTGTCAAGGCCGCGGCTACGGATAAGGCCGTCTATGAAACATGCCACCGCAAGCGCTTATAAGCGATTTGACATCAGGGCCACGGTTGCCAAATGGCTCGATACCACCTCGGCGTGACATGCTATTAGCCATTGGCTTGCACGTAACTGTCGGTGTCATTAAACGATAGTAGAGTCAGCGGAAATATAAGTATACATGATCGCTCGAATCAGACCTGAAACCAGATACGCTCACCTGTTCCGCAGCCTTTATGCCGGTGCTGTTTATCAGAATATGCTGGAAGAAAAACTGAAAGCATATTTTGGCGTCGAAGAGGTTCTGCTCACCCATGGTGGGCGGGTCGGATTGTACTATCTGCTGAAAGCCTTGCCGCAAAAAAAAGTCTACTTGCCTGCGTATACCTGTTGGGCGGTTCCTGACGCGATCAAGCGTGCCGGTAAGGAACTGGAATATGTCGACATCAAACTCGAAGACTACAACATGGATGTCGAAAAACTGTCGATTGCGTCACCCCCGGTTCAATCATCCTCGCAACCCACCAGTTCGGTATTCCGTGTGACATTGAGGCTCTCAAGACGATTGCCAACGATAGAAACTGTCTGGTCCTGGAAGATAACGCCGCCGGCTTTGGCTCGACGTTCAAGGGGCAGAAAACAGGCAGTTTCACTCCTGCCAGCATTATAAGCTTCGAATTCTCCAAGACGTTGACGTGCGGCAAAGGGGGCGCCGTCCTGTTCAACGATCGTGACTTGTATTTAAAAGTCAAAGAGATCTATGAGCGAGAGACAAGAAACGCCCGGTATCATGAGGCCCTCAGGCATCTCTCCTCCCTTGCCGGTTATTTGCTGATGACAAATAAAAGATCTATTATGATGTGACTCATTGGTTGTTCGACAAGACCAAAGGGACAACGACCGGGTATCCGCCACCAGATTCTGCCGAAGCAAATATTCATTACCGTTCCGGGTTTGATAATGTTCGAGCCAAACTGGCGCATTGCGGGATGAAGGATATTGACCAGGTTATTTCCAGGAGAACCGGGATTGCTAAATTCTACCTGGATGAACTGGCTGCCTGTGAAAGGATCGCACTGCCCGCTTATCCCGACTACAAGTCGCCGGTTTTCATGAGGTTTCCTGTCAGGGTGAAAGATGTCAGGAAAGCAGATTTCTATGCAAAATGCGTAAAAAAAGGGGTGGATCTGGCCTTTACCTTTTCCTATAGCTGCGAACCGGACAGCCGCGAGAGCTCCCCACTCCCACAAGGCTGCCGAAACAGTTCTCAATTTGCCTGTTTACAGTAAGTTGACCGATAATGATCTGCAGAAGATCAAGGAAGTGATATTAACGGCATAACTGTCTTCACAGTGTTCCGTCAGGCAAACTCGCCTGCAGAGAATCTGTTGCGCGGTGAAGTGTGTTCGTCGATATTGCTAGAGGACAATGATGGCTGTAAACGTATTGCTGATGCGTCCCAAAAGCCCGATTCAGAAAGTCGTTCCGATCGGATTGCTTTATCTCAGCGCGTACTTAAAAAAAACTTGCCCGGAAGTTAATGTCAAGCTCATTGACTTCAGGCTGAATGAAGAAAAGGCCTACGGTGAGCTGCGCACTTACCTCGAAGGCTTCAAACCGGATATCATCGGCATCTCCAGCCTGAGCCTGGAGCTGGTTGAATCAATCGCCCTGGCGAAGCAATGCCGAAAGACCTTTGCAAATGCAATCTGCGTGCTTGGCGGCCCGGCCTCTTCCTCGGATTATGATCTCATCGAACCGTTGAACGTTTTCGACCGGATCGTGGTCGGTGAAGGTGAAGAGATCTTCAAGGGCATCGTCAACAACACCATCAGTGATAAAAGCACCACGCTTCACGCTTCTGACTATCCTCCGGTCGATGTCAACTCTGTCGACATGCCCGACTACTCCATCATCAACCTGCCTGACTATTTTCTCCGGGACAACAGCCACGAGGCTTTTCAAAGCTTCAGGAAATACGTGCCCATTTTTACCTCTCGCGGCTGCCCCTTTGATTGCGGGTTCTGTTTTCACCTGTTCGGCAAGAAAGTCCGTTTCCGGGATATAGACAATGTCTGTCGTGAAGTGGAATACCTGGTCGAGAACTACGGGATTAAAGAGATCCATATCGAAGACGATGTCTTCAACCTGGATCCGGAAAGGGTGAAGCAGTTTTTCGGGTTCCTGCAGAAGAAAAACATTCGCCTCGCGGTCTCCTTCCCGAACGGGATCATCTATAAAAACCTCGATGAAAACCTCGTCAGAATCTTGAAAAATGGAGGCGTTTACCGGGTCAGTTTCGGCATTGAGAGTACCTCGCCGCCGATCATGGACTTGATCTCGAAGAAGCATGATGTCAAGAAACTTGACGAGGTGATTCGTTTGTTCGACCAGTATCATATCCTCACCCACGGTTTTCTGATCACGGGTTTCCCGACAGAAACCGAAACCGATCTCGACGACAACGATCGGGTTTATATTGAAATCACGGCTGCATACCTTCAGATTCGCGCACTATGTCCCGTTCAGAGGCACACCGCTTTACAAGCAATTTCACCATCTGTTCGAAAATCAAGGTCTCGACGACACGATGAATGCTCGTTACAGCGCGGAACAGGTTTACTCTGAGATTCCGGAGCAGGTCATAAGAGCCAAAGTCCGCGCGGCATCTATAAAATTTTATCTCAACCCGTTTCGGATTTATCGCATTGCCGTGGCCATGAAAAAGAAAGTCCTGGTCCGCTTCGTATTACGCAAAACATGGCTCTATTTATCGAAACTTGCCGGTAAAAATACATTGCACAGCCAGGTTGCGGAAAATAATGTCCAGCACTGAAACAAGGCCCCGGTTTGATGATCGCCCCTATCAGAAGTGAAATTCAGCTCCGCGACGTGCTCGCCAGTGTGTGCCGCAACAAAGGCTATGGCAAAAAGCTGGAGGCCGCATTCGCTGAATATTTTTGTGTCAGCAGGGTTCTCCTGACGCACTCGGGCCGGTCGGCACTCTATTTCCTCCTCAGGGCGTTGCCGCAAAAAAAAGTCTATCTGCCGGCATACAATTGCTGGGCCGTCGCCGAAGCCGTCATGTATGCGGAAAAGCAGATCGAGTATGTCGATATCAGGCTGGATGATTTCAACATGGACCTTGCCAGGCTGCGGGATGTCCTTGAGCCCGGCTCCATTATCATCGCAACGCACCAGTTCGGCATCCCCTGCGATATCGATGCGATCCTGCAGTTGGCGTCAGAACGACATTGTTTCGTCATCGAGGACAATGCTGCCGCCTTCGGTTCGGAAATCAGAGGGAAGAAAACCGGCAGTTTTGCCGCGGCCGCGATCCTGAGCTTTGACAATGCAAAGACCGTCGTATCGGGAAAAGGTGGCGCGATCCTGTTCAATGATGAAGCGCTTTATGACAAGGTCAGGGAGATCTATGCCAGGGAGGTCAGGCCCGTCGGTATCTTCGCGCCGTTGAAATCCATGGTGATGGCGCTGGGCTACTGCTACGCCACCCACAAACGGGTGTATCCGTTCACCTACGCGATTTTCAAGGCCATCCGAGGGTCGTCCAGGGCCAGGAAAGACAACGGCCCCGAAAGCAAAGCAGCCTACCGGCTCGACTTTGATGATATGCGAGCAAAGCTTGCGTACCTGAACCTGAAGCGGGTCGATGAAATCATCAACAGGAGAGAAAGGCTTGCCGAGTCTTACCTGGCCGATGATGCTCTGTCCGCAGTCGTTTCCTTGCCGGTCGTGGCGGAACACGCAAAAGCCGTGTTCATAAAGCTTCCGTTCAGGCCGAAAAGATTGCACAGGGCGTTGTTTTATGAAAAATGCAAAGACCGGGGGGTCGATCCGGAATACCTCTTCCCGTACCACTACGGTAGAGGACCAGCGCAGCTTTCCCAATGCCCGAACGGCAGCAGAGCAGGGCATGGCCCTGCCGATGTACAGCAGGCTGAGTGACGAGGACGTCTGCAGAATCAAAAGGGTCATTAAAGACGTCTGCGATCCAGATAACGAGATAGCGCAGGATGTACCTACCGCGCATGTTGAAACCAGGAAATTCCTTTTTTTTAACCTCTCTTACTATTGGCTGGACACAGAGGCCTTTCTCGCAACCGATCAGCGCATCGCACTGCTTAAGGACTCATGACGAGCTGCCGGCAAAACGAGTTTCACCTGAGGTTCTGCTATAAAACGTTTCTCATCGATTTAAACAAAACCAAAGAAGACATCTTTGCCGCTTTCGATGCGAAAAGCGCACGGTATGAAATCAGAAAAGCATCAAGATGCGGAGTCATTGTCAAGCAGGCGGCTTCAGTTGCCGAGAAAATGCAATTTTACGACTTCTACCAGGAGTTCGTCGACGATCCGCAACGCAGGGGCAAAATCCTGGTTTTACAGAAAAGTGAGCTGGCCCGGCTGCATGTATTTTATGCGCTCTCGGCAGAAGGTGAGTACCTTGGCGGGATCGGTCTGCTGCCATCGCCCGATGGCAAGTTTCTCTTGTACAAATACGCCGCTACGCTGCACAGGGCCAGTGAGAACGAACTGATGCTCTGGCAGGCGATTCAGTATGCAAAAGCTGCCGGCTTTGAATTTTTCGACATGAGCTGGATGACCCTGACGGAAGACAGGACCAGCGACGCATACCGCCTGTATCAGTTCAAAAGGAAGTTCGGCGGCGAACTGGTCGATTTCTACACCTATGTGAAATTCAACGGAGCTTTAAAGCTTTTGGCGCAACCCTTTGAGTGGACCCTGAATAGGTTCTTCGGCGGCGATATCAACCAGTTTGCTTTATTCCTGAAAAAAATAAAAGTGTTCAAATAACCGGCCAGGTGTGAACGTGAAATTCAACTTTTTCGATGTCAATAAAATCAACTGCAGATACTTCAGCCGGGGGGAGCAGCTTGAACTCTACAAAGAGACCTACGTCGATTTGCTGCCGCCGGAGCAGAAGCTCTTTCCGAAGTATATAAAAGATGGCGATGCCGTGTTGGACCTCGGCTGTGGTGCCGGTCGAACGACTCTGCACATCCATGCGATCACCGACCAGGTCATCGGCACCGATATCTCCGAGGTCATGATCGAAACGGCACGGGATAAACATCCCGGCATCGAGTTCAGGGCAATGGATGCGAGCAAAATCGACTATCCCGACAACCACTTCGACGTGGTTGTGTTTTCATACAACGGCCTCTGTTATCTGTATCCCGAGGAGAAAAGAAACGCAGGCGATTAAAGAGGTTTACCGGGTTCTGAAAAGTGGCGGCAAATTCATTTTCAGCTCATTTACCCGCTACCCGCCGTACACGCTTTCCTCGATCGTCAATATTATCGTAACGACGATATTCATGGGTTTCAGAAGCAGGTATAAAATTCACCTGACGAGATATGGCATGACGGTCAACTACGAAACTTTGCCCGATGAAGAAATAAAGCTTATGAAGGCCATGAATTTCGAGCTGGAGGAGATGGTTCCTATGCAGGAGCGGGTCGGATGCCTCGGCTACACGCCTGACATATCAACCTATTACGTCTTCAACAAACGCTAGTGGGGGCGCATAATCCCCCGGTTATGAGAAAAAGCTCCAGACATGTGGTTTAAGCAGAAAAAAATCACCGAGTTAATCGGTTACCTTCTGACTTTTCTGTCACTGGTCTATATTGCCGGCATTCTGGTCAATATCGATACCAGTCAACTGCATGTCAGCAATCCGCTCTTGTCTCTGGTGCTGATTCTGGTTTTCGGGGCACTGGCCTCGGTGTCGGTGTTGATTGGCGCATACAGCTGGAAGCTGATCCTCGAGTTTGTCAACGGTGCACCGGTTGCGACGCAAGACGTGTTTCGCGTCTACCTCAACTCCAATATAGCGAAATACCTGCCCGGCAATGTCATGCATTATGCCGGCCGGAATTATCTCGGCAGCAAGCTGGGCTGGAAAAATACCGAGATGGCATTCAGCAGCCTTCTGGAGTACATCTTCGGTTTCGGTCTGACCGGGTTGATCATTGTTCTGTTTGCACTGGCTGGACTTGTCAACCTGCCGCAGCAGTTTGAGCTGACAGTCGATACCCAGACGATTGCGAAATACCTGGCCATTGGTATTTTGATCGTCTTGACAACAATCACCATTCTTTTCTTATACCGATATTTTTTCATCAAAGAGCAACCCGGCGTGACCGCACAAAAGATCTATGGCTACGCCTGCCGGTTTTTTACGGTCAGGTTTCTGATCCTCTTCGCCAAGATGTTTTTCATTACGCTGGGATGTTTCCTCATCAATTGCCTCTTCTTCTTCTATCTATGCCAGGTGATCCTGGATTTCCCGCTCCGCCCGGAAGATTTCTTCAACGCGAATGCGGCCCTGAGCATAGCCAGCTACACGAGCATTTTGACGCCAGGTGTGCCGGGCGGCATCGGCGTCAAGGAATCCGTCTCGATCCTGCTGCTCTCGGCGTACGGATATCCGAAAGAAAGCCTGCTTCTGTCCCTGCTGGTTTTCAGGGTCTGCTGCGTGCTGGGGGACGTGTTTCCTTTCCTGATGGTAAAGCTATTTCCCAAGCGACTTTCGCACGGCGAGAATGACATCTGAGACATCATCCTTTGTCAGCTTCGCCGACAGCGGCAGGCTCACCGTCTGTCGTCCGATGCGCATCGCGTTCGGATAGTCCTCAGGCCGCCAGCCGAAGGTCTGTTGGTAGTAGGGGTGTTCCGGGATGCTCAGGTAATGCACGCCGACGCCGATGTTTTCGGCCGTCATGGCATCGAGGAACGCATCGCGGCCGATTCCGGCTCTGGTTTCGTCAACCCGGACGGTATAGAGATGGTAGGCGTGGCGGGTATTGTC
>CAWKAV010000008.1:5000-43792 GCA_963847735.1 uncultured delta proteobacterium
CCTTCATCCTGTAATATTCCTGTAAGACTCTCGCGTATACTTTGTTCATCATCAACGATCAGAATAGATTGCATGTTACCTCTGGGCTATAAGTTTATTTTATGCTTGGGTGTTTCCTGAAGAGATCGGTAGTTCGACGATAAAATGGGTGCCTCGTGGGTCATTGTCTCGAACCCTGATATAGCCGTTATGATCTGAAATAATTGTTGAAACAATAGCCAGACCCAGACCTGTGCCTGACTTTTTGGTAGAAAAATAAGGTTCAAAAAGTCTCGGCTTGTCTTCTGCCGGAATTCCACAACCATTGTCAGAGACCTTCAGGGTTGCTATCTGCAAGTCGCTGTTAAGCGATGTTTCGATACGTATCTGGCCATGTCCGTTGACTGCTGCTACTGCATTGTCCAAGAGATTGATGATGACTCGTTTGATCTGTTCTCGATCCAGATTGAACAGCGGCAGGGATGGTTCAAGTTGTGCCTGGAAATCAATCTCCTTGTGACCCTCTTGAAAAAGCACCAGTGCTTCATTGAGGACGTCATTAAGGCTATTATTGCTCGGATTGCTGGCAGGCATTCGCGCAAAACTTGAGAATTCGTTGACCAGATTTTTCAGATCATCGACCTGTCTAATAATCATCGTTGTACATTCATCGAAAACCGTATCATCTGAATCAAAGCGATCAAGATAACGGCGACGGAGACGTTGAGCCGACAACTGAATGGGTGTCAGTGGGTTTTTTATTTCATGGGCAATTCGCCGTGCGACTTCCCGCCACGCTGCCATTCTCTGTGCCTTCAGAAGTTGGGTCAGATCATCAAAGACGACAACTGTGCCCATGAATTCATTTTTCTCGTCCTTTAAGTTTGTTACATTAACCAGCAGGATGACTTTTGTGTCTCCGGCAGGAAGAGAAACCTGCTTGCGAATCGAATCTTTTCCGGAACTGATCAATTCCTTGAGAATCCCCTTGACCATAGGCAGGTAATCAGGGGTGACAATATCACGGAAATTTTGTCCGATGATCTTTGGTGATTTCAGGTTGAGCAATTTCTCGGCCGATTTGTTGATGGTTGTAATATTGCCACGGCTATCGATGGAAACGACCCCTGCGGTAACATTCGCTAGAACGATTTCCATGTAGCGGCGTCTTTGCTCAAGTTCAAGGTTGGATAGTTGCAACTCGCGATTGGCACGACGAATCGTCTTTTGCCCCTTACGTAAATCCGCAGTCATCGTGTTGAAGGCCACGACTAGAGACCCAACTTCATCGTCACTGTAGCTCTCTAGTGTGACATTCAAGTCACCGGAAGCAATGCGATTAGTCGCCTCGGCCAGTTCCTGGATTGGTTCTGTAATCCCCCGGGCCAGATGAAAGCCTGCCCAGGTCGAAAGGAAAATAATGACTAGAGCGATCAGTAGAAGGAAGAGGACATAGCCTTTCTGAATCTTGCCCTTGAGCAGTTTGGTCGACTTGTACTGCTCAAATGAGTTGCTGATCTCTTTCATCTTGTTAACGAGTGAATAGGGAACGTAATAATTAACAACGACAACTCCAACCACATCATTTTGATTCCAGTTTGAATAGACAGGGACAATCCCCCGGATCAAATCTGCACGGCCTATCGGGCTAATGCGTGTAAAACGATTGCCCTGCAAAGATTCACGAATGCTGTCGGAGCCCGGGTCGGTGAATTCAGCGGCAGGAACCTGGGGGTTTACGGCACGAACCAGTTCTTCCAGTGTCGCAGAAAAAACCTCGACAATACCAAGGTTATACTCCTTCTGCTTCTGATGAATTAATTCCTCAAGGAGGTGCAGGTTGTCTTCGTTGAGGAGCTTCTGATCCTTGATTGCCAGGGATATCTGCTCGGCGTAGTAGAGCGCATTGCTCGCGGAATTTTTGTAATAGGTCTGTGCGACCTCCAAAGACTCCTTAAGTGATTCTTCGATCTGGTTACTGAACCAGTTTTCAATAGAGTTGGTTATAAAGCCTGCAGAAACAAAGAACAGCAGCATGGTGGGGATCAGAGATAATGCTATAAAGGCAAGAACCAGCTTGCTGCGCAGCTTTGCTCCTGCTATTCCTCGCCGTCGTTCGAGGAGCAGCCTGAAGATGTTTTTCATCACAAGGAAAAGACAGAGGATGATCAACAGGATGTTCAGGTTGATCAGAGCAAGAACCAGAATATTACCGGAAAGAGGAATCTCTGCCGTCAGGTCAAAAAGTTGACCCTGATAACGCATCGACAAAACAACCAGCGCGATGATGACAATGACGAGTAACCATTCGCGCCGACGTTTGCGGGTTTTCGTATCAGGGGCACTGATTGATATTTTAGTCGTTGTTTTCTTAGGCATGAGAGAGTCTGTTGTTGTGCAATTCTAGGCGTAAAGCGGCCCTTATTGCAAGCAGCAAGAGTGGAATAAAAAAGGCAGCCTATTTTTGTCGATTGGAGAGGTGTTATGCCTTGGGTAAGGTCAGATTAGTTGCAAAAGGTAGCGTTGCCATCTGCAGAGCTTTTTCGAGATCATCTTCGCTGAATTCGAGCAACTGCCAGCTTTCGGGTGTCTCGAGGATTTTCCGCACAAGTTGGTGTTCGAGTCTTGTTGTTGCAACGGATGTATCAGGTACACACTGGGAAATATGTTGCGTTTAGAGTCGTCCTGAGCGAAGGATACCCACTGCCAGCCACAGACCGAGCAAGCCAGCAATGGAATATCCCAGTAACCCGAGCAAGGGGAAACCCAAAACCATGGGACCTTTATCGATCTGCATGACCAGAGAGGAGCCGACAATGAGCGAGCCAATAATAACGGCAAATGAGACACGATTGCTGGATCGGTCCAGATCGGTTACCAGCTTCTCAAGGCCACGGTGCTCAAGATCGATTTTGAACTGGTTGCGGTTGAGGCGGTTGAGAAATCCTTTGATGTCGTGTGGCAGATTCTGAGCCAGAGATGCATATGCCTGAACAACACGATTGGTTTGTACGACAATGTTTTTTGGGCTGAACCGTTCCAGAACCAGCTTGTTTACATAGGGTCGCATGTGGGAAATCATGTTGAAATCAGGATCCAGTTGCCTCCCAACTCCTTCCATAATGACGAGAGCCTTGGCTAACAACATGAAATCCGCAGGGAAATGGATACGATGTTGCGTCAGAATCTCAATGAATTCAGAAAGTAATTTGCCAACCTTGATATCCTGTAAAACAATGTCGTAGTAGTCTTCGATGAAGTCATGTAGATCGCGACGCAAATTCTTTACATCAGAGTTGTCTGCCAACTCACCGGAATAGAGCAGTTGGGCGATGATACGATCCACGTCCCTGTCAAGCAAGGCCTGAAGGAGGTCGATCAACTGATCTTTGAGGTCCTTGCCGAGACGTCCGACCATACCATAATCGAGCATGCAGATGACTTGGTCTGGCAGGATGAAAACATTGCCCGGATGGGGGTCTGCGTGAAACAAACCGTAGTCCAGGACCTGTTTGAGAAAAGCGTCGGCTCCGCGTCGAGCGATGACCTTGGGATCATATCCCTGTGCCGAAAGCATCTCAAGTTCGGAGATCTTGATGCCTTCTACGTACTCCAATGTCAGTACAATGTCGCCGGTGTAATCCCAGAAAACTTTCGGCGTGTGGACGGTTGTGCTGTCGGCAAAATTAAGGGCAAAACGATCTACAGTGCGGCCCTCACGAGTGAAATTCAATTCTCGCATTATGCTGCGGCGAAACTCCTTGACCAATCCGATCGGGTCATAGTGGGCGATAGCAGGCACATGCTGTTCAATCAGGTAAGCTAGCCCCATAAGAACATCAATATCGGTTTCAACTATTTTAACGATGCCAGGTCGCCGAACTTTAAAGACGACGTCTTCTCCACTTCTCAGCTTGCCGCGATGAACCTGGGCAATACTGGCGGCAGCAAGCGGTTCTGTGGAAAATTCTGCAAATAGTTCCCCGGCCGGGTAGCCAAGTTCACGCTGTATCTGAGCGTTGATTTCTTCGTAGGAGACCGGCGGAACCTTGTCCTGCAACTTGCTGAACTCTTGAATATACTCGTTACTGAGTACGTCAGGACGGGTGGAAAGCAGTTGTCCAAGCTTGATAAATGTTGGGCCAAGCTCTTCCATTGCCAGGCGTAAGCGCTGTGGTTGACTGAGGCGCTCCAGTTCCTTGGGGATCTTGTCGAGCGTTACAATTCGTTTGCCGAGTTCAAGGTAGTAATCAATGTTGAGTTGCTCAACAAAGTGCCCGAACCCGTACTTGATCAGAACCCCGAGAATAGTTCTGTAGCGGCGGATTGTCCGGATATTTCGGTTAATTCGAAGGATGGGCAGCATAGTGATGCCTGGGTCAGTTCAAGGAAGTCTATTTGGGAACTTTTTCAAGCTTTGCGACCCTTTTTTTAAGTTTGTCAAACTCTTCAGTGGTAACTACACCCATCCGCTCACAGGCCTTCTTTACCTCTTCGCGAGCCTGCTCTTGAAGTTTCTCCTGGTTCTGAACGACTGTATCCTGGAGCTTTTGCAGAAAAGCCTTGCCTTCCTCTTCGCTGATATTCAGCTTCTCGCGTAGCTCCTTCAACAGTTCTTCGGTTTTCTTCTGTGTGAGAGTCATCGCACCAACTGCGGTTAATAGAGTTTTTTCAAGCAGCTCAATCATAATGTCCTCCTTGCCAGTGTTTTGAAATGAAATAGTTATATCAAGATGTTAGCAGAAGTATAGAGCCTTTCAAGTCTCATTGATTGGATTGAGAAGATATTTAATCTCAGGCAGTGCTGCTCTCGCCGAAGTTTCGCCTGCGGCAATGATTTCTTTTGCACGGTGAAATTCGAGCAGAGTGATGTTGTCGAGCTGTGGCCTGAGAATCAGATCCTTTGGGCACCGTTGCAGTTGTAATTCGTTAATAACATTTTCCATGATGGCAACACTCTGGGCACAGACACGGAAGATGTTCGGAGCCTTTAGATTGTCAGCGGATTCGTCTTGTAATTCCTCTGTTTCTTGACCTAGAGCGGAACGAAATGCCTGCTCTATTCTGCGTGTACTGAAAACATCACGCCAGCGGTTGATGGCTCTGGGTCGGCCAGGTCTGGTCGGCAGAAAAGTCTCCGGGGTTTGCTTGATAACAGAAGGAATGGTACAGACTCCGATGACTCTTTCTGCTCCCAGGTTGCGGGCAACGTCTGTCGGAAGTGGCTTGCACAGGCCACCATCGACCAGGAAGCGTTTACCAAATCGAACGGGGGGGAAAATGCCAGGGAACGCAAGGCTGGCTCGCAGGGCATCAAGCAAGTCACCCTGTTTAATGATAATGGCTTCACCAGTCATGATATCAGTTGCAGTAACCGCCAGAGGTTGCCGTAGATCTTTGAAATCTCTTGCCGGGAGGAGCTCGGCCATGAAGGTGACAAGTTTTCTGCTGTCAGTCAGTCCTGATGTCGAAACGACCGGATCAAGCAGCCTGGCCATGCTGAGCCAGTCGATTTCCAGTGCGGCCTGTTCCATCTGTGCGACCGGAACGCCTGCAGCATACATGGCACCAATAAAGGCTCCCATGGATGTTCCGGCAATGACGTCGATGGGGATCCTCGCCTGTTCGAGGATCTTGAGTACGCCAATGTGTGCAAGACCTCTCGCTGCGCCGCTACCGAGAGCAAGCCCCAATCTGGGTCTGGAAGGAGCAATGTGCATATGACCTCCTGGTACCAGAATCATACACTGTCCAACGAACCAACATCCAGAAAGCTAATCAAAGAGAAATAAATGGCGGTTCAATGAGCAAGGGGAAAGAGAAAGGGCTGACGGGATGGGGCACATGAGTCCCCGAAAGGCTCTCAGTTCAGGATCCTCAGTTGCTGCTGCTGGGGTGGTATCGGTCTTTCTCCGAGTAAATGCATCCGCAATATTGCTGGCGGTAGAGACCCATGTTCTTGGAAGCCTTGATCCCTTCCTGCCATCCGATTCGATAGTCCTCGTAGAGAAATGCGATGCCGTAATGTTGCCCCAGTTCTTCTCCCATTTTGCGGATCAGTTCATGGTTTTGGTAGCGGGAATAGAGCAGGCTTGTCGTGAAAGCCTCGAATCCTGAAGCCACGGCATATTCTGCCGCCTGTTTGAGACGCGATTGATAGCAATATGTGCAACGATTAACCGGATCATTGGCGACCTGTGCTAAAAAGTCCTCAAGTCGGTACTCGTCTTTGTAGATGACCTGGAGGTTGCTGATCGTAGCGAATTCTTCAACTGCTTTCAGGCGACGACAATACTCCTGGTAAGGGTGGATGTTGTGGTTGAAAAAATAGCCGACGACCGAATGCTCTGCTTCACGCAAAGCACGAACTGGAAAAATGGCGCAATTGGCACAACAGATATGCAGCAGAACGTTCATGGGACAAGCCTTTTGTAGTGAGTAATACTCGCATAATAATGGGAAATTTGTAAAAAGGCCAGAAATCTGAGGAGTTAAGTGTGAGAAATATGTTGTCACGTGCAAGCGACAACCAGAAAATGGTTATTCTGTGTCGAAGACGCTCTCTGGGGGCAAGCCCTTTTGCCGCCAAATCTTTCTGGATAAATTGATCGCAGCTTGGCGGTTTGGCTCGAACCGACGACATTCTCTTATCAGCTTGTCCCGAAGGCATCGCAGGTCGGTTCGATAATTCTTTACCAGTTCTTCCAGGATGCGCTCATCTTTTGGGAGAGAAACCCTTCCTTCGCCAGCGTAAGATGACAGAATGAGAGCTTCGGCGACACACTTGCCCGAGACTTCAATGGTATGATCCTGACCGATGGTCCGTACGAAGAAGCGATCAAAAAATTCTTCAGCAATCTCCATAGGACCACAAAGATCATAATGAATTAGAGTAGGGCGGTAAATATTCATCAAGTAATGTTCCGGGAAGTGCGGGATACCGTCAAGAAATACTTTGTCAGTAATTTGTGCAGCAGGCACAGTGTTTCGGCGGCGCATCCTGGGTGTATCAGTGATGATATTTGCGGAGCTTTGGGAAATTTCCGGGGCAGGTCCAAAGATGCTCAGGAACTCTCGTTCGAGAAGCTCCGGACCCGGAATGGTCAATGTGTCGGGAGAACCGATTAGACTCAGATCCAGGAGCCTGTTTTCATCGGGCACCGGGACGCCAAAAGCAAGCACTGCCTCTGCCGTCAATTTGAATTCCGGCAGAGAGGCTTGACCACTGCAAAGATCCCAGAGTCGCCTGCCGAGTCGCGTCTGCAGAAAAACGAAGAGACCCCAGGAGAGAGCTCCCAGTCGGTTTGGCCAACAGGCAGCGAGCCCCGTCATCGCCTGTTGGTTCAGGAATTCCACTGTCTGTTGACTGGCCTTCAGCCAGACCTGCGTCGTGCCGGGTTTTTGATTGGCGCTTAACTGTGATGGAATCTCGATGGTCAATCCGCTTCTGTGTGCCCGGATGAACGTCGGCTTTGTTTCCGACTCAACAAAGTGCAGGGACTGCTGACCTGATTCATCTTCCGAGATTTCTATCAGCTGATAGCGTTCGATAAGGATTGTCCAGAGACTCTGGATGCCCGGAGCGCGATACCAGCCGTGTGGCAGGATCAGGGAGAGATCCTTAGAAATCAAGCCAGCCAGGTAAATTGCATCCCATAACCATGTCGGAGCGTTGTATGGCAGGTCGAAGCGTCGACTCGGCCAGACCTGGCGAAAAAAAATCAGGCGGTCGTCACGCTCATTGCGCCTCAACGTTCGTCTCTCCTGCAGGACAGCGATGGCATTAGACAAATGCGGTCCCTTGTCCAAGGTCTGCAATGTTTCTTTGTAGACGCCATCCCCGAAGCCTTTGCCTGCCGCTGCCTTGATTGCCCAGCCGGCGAGATACGCAGGCCGGGCAATCAAGGAACAGCAGGTTTCAGACTGAGGCGGTTGGCAGGCAACATACAGTTTTCTCCCCTCAGTGGCCCATGGCAACAGAGGAGTCACTAACCCGAGGTCATGAGCTGCTTCATTAAGTAAAAGGCAAACCAGACCTTCGACATGCTCATTATTCTGTGGCCATCCGAGTTGTCTTAGCCTGCTGGCAAGATGATGCAGGCGGATTGCGACTTCCTCTGGCAGGGGCGGTTCGCTGTCATGAATATCAAGCCACGACAGTTGTCCCCCGGTCAGGTCGACCAGGGCGTAGCGGATGGCAAGCTCAAGCCTTTCCGGTTGCAACCCCGGCGGCAGTCGCCCGTGCCAGAGAAGAAAAAGGATGCGCCACAGGCTCATCCAGGCTTTTTCCATGGGGGCATGCTCAACCCACTCGTC
Organism: uncultured delta proteobacterium; assembly: GCA_963847735.1. Lineage (GTDB taxonomy): Bacteria > Desulfobacterota > Desulfuromonadia > Desulfuromonadales > BM103 > CAWKAV01. The sequence continues at coordinate 13,296 of CAWKAV010000008.1, forward strand.
TGCGGCCGTTTCTCCTCCGGACATGCGGGCGCTTATCGTTAACCCGGGGGCCAGCTCATGCAGGTTGCGAAGGCAGAGATTTGCAAAATAATGGACTGAGTGTTCTGTAGTAGGTGGTGCGCTGGTCACCGTAATGATTTTCAAGCGTTCGAGGAGATTATCAAGGGTCCTCTGGAAGTCCTCTGGGGTAATCCGGTTTGCAGGTGGCAAAGGCAAGGCATGCAGGAGGACTGATTCTCTCGACGAGACCTGCCAGATCGATACCTCGCGTGCGGCCCAGGTCGTGAAATGACCCAACCCCAGGGCGTTGGCCAGAGAAATCCCTTTGGCCAGAGCCTGATCATCGACGATGTCCGGCAGTAGAAGCATGCTCCCGGTCAACTGGCTGTCACGGTTTATCCAGAGCACCAGGTCAGGAGCGAGATAACCCCGGTCCGTCAAGGTCTCAGGACAGAGTTCCAGACGCTGAAAGGGCAGACGCTGCGACTCGAGGCGAGTTTCAATCCAGACGGCCAATTGCTGGCGAAACTGTTGCAGCAGGGTAGGATCCATAAAGGTTAGTCTGACTGCATATCCACTTCGGATGCGACGATGGAAATAGACTGCGGTGATGTTGAAATGGAAAGGGCCGTCACCATGACGGCCCTCGGGGTGTCAGCAGGGCTAGTTGCTTGAATCACCCCCCACGAACTCAAGCTATCACAAGGTTTGTTAAGGGAACAAAAGAAAATGTTTCTCCCTTGATTATTTATGTGAATAGAGTCTTCGGTTGAGATGCCGTCCCGGGCGTGCGACCCAGATGTGTGTAGGCCAGGTGGGTCGCTACACGGCCACGGGGAGTTCTGTTTATGAACCCCTGCTGAAGCAGAAATGGCTCAATCACATCTTCTATCGTATCCCGCTCTTCGCCGATCGCCGCAGCCAGAGTGTCAAGGCCGACCGGCCCGCCACTGAATTTGTCTATGATGGTCTCCAGCAGCATCCTGTCCATCTGGTCAAATCCCTGTTGATCAACCTCCAAACGGCCCAATGCCTGATCGGCCATTCCCTGACAGATTGATCCGTCACCATCAACTTCGGCAAAATCTCTGACCCGGCGTAGCAGGCGATTGGCTATGCGCGGTGTGCCGCGACTGCGGCGGGCGATTTCTGCGGCACCTGCTGCGTCGATAGTGACTCCCAGAATGCCTGCGCTGCGTGTAACGATTGTGGCCAGTTCCGAGTGATTGTAGAATTCCAGCCGGATCAAGACACCGAAGCGGTCCCTGAATGGCGAAGAAAGCAGCCCGGCACGGGTGGTCGCGCCGACCAGGGTGAAGCGCGGAATGTCGAGTTTAATTGTGCGTGCCGAAGGTCCCTGGCCGATCATGATATCGAGCTGGTAGTCTTCCATTGCCGGGTAGAGGATCTCCTCAACTACCGGCGAGAGACGGTGAATCTCGTCGATAAAAAGGACATCACCGGGTTCCAGGTTGGTTAAGACAGCGGCCAGATCGCCTGGTTTTTCAATCACCGGGCCTGATGTACTTTTGATACTGACGCCCATCTCTGTTGCAATGATGTGCGCCATTGTTGTCTTGCCAAGGCCAGGTGGGCCGCAAAAGAGGACGTGGTCGAGCGATTCACCGCGACCTCGGGCGGCCCCGATGAATACCTTTAAGTTCTCTTTCGCTTTGGTCTGCCCAATGTATTCGGCAAGGACTTTCGGTCGGAGCGAGAGCTCGTAGGAGCCGTCATCGCTGGTAGTTTCCGGGGTAATCAAGCGGTCTTCCATAGGGATCAGGGCTGAAAGTTATCGGACCAGAACTTTCAACGCTCCTTTAAGAACTTCTTCCATCGACAGATCCGGTGCCAGTTCCATGCTTTCCAGAACCTTGCGCGCCTGGTTTTCCTTGTACCCGAGATTAACCAGCGCAGAAATAACGTCGTTAATCAGTTCTCTTGATGATCTTCCGATTGCTGTCGAGGCAGTGAATGATTCAGGAAGATCGTCGATCGGCCCGACCTTGTCTTTCAATTCGAGCACCAGGCGTTCCGCAGTTTTCTTGCCAATGCCGGGAAGTCCGGAAAGACGCTTGATATCCCCCGTGGCAATTGCTCTTTTAAGATCCCTCGCTGGTATGTGCGAGAGAATATTGACTGCCAGTTTGGGCCCAACGCCGGAAATCCCGATCAGGATGACAAAGAGATCTTTCTCTTCCTGGCTCAGAAAACCGTAGAGAAGCAGGGCGTCTTCGCGCACATGAGTATGGGTGATGAGAGTGACTTCACCCGTTTCAGGGAGCGCATAGAAGGTTGATAATGGCACAAACAGGCGGTAACCGACACCATTGACGTCAATGATGACGTGGTCAATCGATTTGTAGGCCAATGTGCCTCGAACCAGAGCGATCATCAGGGTCTGCTCACTGTCATGTCGAAAGGGTTTTTATGTGGGTCACAGGAGCTTATCGACTAAGACTGCAACCGCTGACCGCCAGTTTCAGGGTCCGACTGTTGGCATGGCAGATCGCCACGGCAAGAGCGTCGGCAGCATCTTCCTGGGCAACTTCAGGAAGGTTCAAAAGCACTTTGACCATGTGCTGCACCTGCTGTTTGCCGGCGTGTCCGTAGCCGACCACGGCGCTTTTGACTTGCAATGCCGAATATTCGTGAACCTCAAGCCCGAGGTTCACGGCCGAAAGAACTGCAGTGCCACGGGCGTGTCCCAGAGTTAAGGCTGCTCGCGGGTTTTTGGCCAGAAAGACCTGCTCAACAGCCACCACTTCAGGTGAAAATTTTTTGAGCACTGAGGTCAGACCATCGTAAATGGCTTTCAGCCTGAGTGGCAAGGGGTCGCTGCTGCGTGTTTTGATCATGCCGTTATCGACATGGCGCAAACGATTGCCCTCGACATCTATAATGCCGTAGCCGGTAATTCCGGTTCCTGGGTCGATGCCGAGAATTCTCATAGAAAAGGTTCGCGTGACACGGGATGCGGGACGCGAACACAACTACCTCGTGCCCCGTACCGCGCACCTTTGTTTACATGATTTTAGCCAGTTCATCTTCGCTGATGTCAAAGTTTGCGAAAACGTTCTGTACATCGTCATTATCTTCAAGAGCATCCATCAATTTCAACATGGTCTCTGCCTGTTTGCCTGCGAGTTGTACCTGGTTTTGCGGGAGCATCACAGTTTCGGCCGTCTCCCACTTCAAGCCGGCGACTGCCATGGCCTCACGGACTTCTATAAACCCTGACGGCTCAGTGATTACCTCAAAGACGTCGCCTTCATCTTTGACATCCTCGGCTCCTGCTTCCAGAGCGATCTCGAAGATCTGGTCGAAATTGTTTTCCGATGAAAAAGAGATCAGTCCTTTACGGTCAAAGAGAAAGGCAACCGAGCCACTGACGCCAAGATTGCCACCGTACTTGCTGAATATATGACGCACATCTGCTACGGTGCGGGTTCTGTTGTCGGTGAGAAACTCAACAATAAGAGCGACGCCGCCAGGGCCGTATCCTTCGAAGATGCCTTCTTCGTAATTGACGCCATCCAGATCACCGGTCCCTTTCTTGATGGCCCTGTCCACGTTGTCTTTTGGCATATTGACTTGTTTGGCTTTGTCGATAGCTGTGCGTAACCGTGGGTTGGTCTCCAGGTCTCCGCCACCTATGCGGGCAGCAACCGTAAGTTCTTTGATGACTTTGGTGAAAACCTTGCCGCGCTTGGCGTCCTGAGCACCCTTGCGATGCTTGATGTTGGCCCATTTGCTGTGTCCGGCCATGTTCTAACTCCTTACAACATTAGTTATGTAAAACGCAGCTTATCCTAGCATAGAGGCTTGTCGGGGAACAAGCCTGAGAAGTCACAACCTGCTTGGCTAATGAGAGTGTGTCAGCTCCGACGAACTGCTGAACAAAAAGAGAAGCCGACGTGTTGGTCGGCTTCCTGGTAGACTCTTAATGTATGACGTTTTAAAGGTCTGAAGGGTTGGTACGGTAGCCGATAACAGTAATCTTGTTACGCAGATCTTTGATGCTTGGCACCGAACGGGCCTGATCTTCTGCCGTTTTTTTCTCGGCATTTGAGTGGACTTGTCCCGACAGGACAACAATGCCATCTTTTACCGCAATTTCAAGCAGATAAGCGTCTATATTGCCTGTTGAAAGAATAGCGATTTCCACGCGCTTTCGCAGGATCAGGTCGGACAGGATCTTCTTGCTGTTGGCCTTGTTGCCTTCTAGATTGATGTCCTTAACGCTGCTGCAGATAACCTGAACGGCCATGTCTTCGGAGAGTGTCTGGGTATTGATGGTCAGGTCATAATGAACGCTGTCCTCCCAGTCCCGGTCGAAATAATATTTGATGAAGCCTGCTCTTTGCTGGTCGCTCTTACGGACCAGGAAACGAGCGCGATCCGGGTCGAGCCATTCACGCTCCGCCCAACGCTCGACACGATCTTCAAAGGGAGCGATGATCCGTGTGCGCAGGACGCTGTTGATATCTTTGAGAAGATCCTGCCCACCACGGCCATAGATAACCACATTGCCTTTTAAGGCCGCTTCGAGAATGATCAATTCAATCAGGTGGAGGTCAAGAAACTGCTTCGAGTCGAGCGTGTCAACAAAGTGTGGAGGTTTCTCGTCAGCTTGCTCCACGGATTCCGGAGAAAGGCCATAGGCTGCCGCAGCTTCCATGATTGCCTCGCCGTCGATCAGTTGATATCCCAGCTTCTCTGCAACCTTGTGGGCAATTGGAATGCCGCCGCTACCCATTTCTCTGGAGATCGTGATAATTGCCATATTTCAACCTCGCCTTATGCTGGAAAAAACTAGAGTAATACTATCAACTTGTCAGGCCGCTGACAAGTCCAAAGCCACCTGTTCATTGCTCAATACCTGGGTTTGAAATCAAAACTGTGTCGTGCCTCGACATATCGAGTGGTGCGGGACCTGGAACGCATGACAATGGAATGGGTTTCGGCACCACCTGAAAAATATCTGACGCCCCGCAGCAGATCTCCGGTGGTAACACCGGTTGCCGCGAATACGACGTCGCCGTTGGCCATTTCGTCACATTGATACACTTTGTCAAAGTCATTGATGCCCGTGGCTTTTGCCCGACTGCGTTCCTCGTCGTTCATGAAGACCAAACGCCCCTGCATATCGCCGCCAATGCACTTCAGTGCGGCCGCGGCGAGGACCCCCTCCGGCGCGCCACCGATGCCGAGCAGCATGTCAACGCCACTGCCTTCAACGGCAGCAGCTATGGCCGGTGCGACATCTCCATCGGTGATCAGGTGGATGCGGGCTCCTGCCTTTCGTATTTCCTCGACGATTTTGTCATGCCGCGGACGATCGAGGATCACAACGGTGAGATCCTCAACGTAACATTTCTTGGCCTCGGCTACCCGTTGCAGGTTAACTGTTGGTGATGCATTGATGTCAATGGCCCCTTTGGCTGATGGCCCGACAGCAATCTTTTCCATGTACATATCGGGAACATGCAAAAAACCTCCCCGTGGAGCCAGAGCGATGGTTGCAATAGAGCCGTTAAGCCCCTTGGCACAAATATTTGTGCCTTCGAGCGGGTCGACGGCGATATCAACATCCTGGCCGTTGCCGAGTCCCAGTTTTTCGCCGATGTAAAGCATCGGGGCCTCATCTATCTCGCCTTTACCGATCACGACGGTTCCGGAAATTTCTATGGCATCAAGCGTACGGCGCATAGCTTCCGTTGCGGCCTCGTCTGCGGACATTTTGTCACCTTTCCCGACCCAGCGGCCACAGGCCAAGGCCGCTGCTTCAGTGACTCTGACCAGCTCAAGGGCAAGATTGCGGTCCATCATAAACCTCCTGCAAGGCAACATTCTCTGACAGCGGCCGACATGATGACATTTTTCATGGGCAAAGACAAATTTTTTTGGAGTGGAATAATATTATTTATTGAATATAATGGCCTTGTCGTACGAATGTGAATCCAGCAACGAGGTTCTTTATGAAACGTCAACTCATGCTCAGTTTCGTTATATTCTGGGTTGTCCTTTCGGGCTATGCAGATGCTGTCGTTGCCCGCAGCCTGACGCCCCAGGAGGCCATAACTCTGGTCGGTGAACGCAGTGATCTTTACCTGCTCGATGTGCGTACTGTTGGGGAATACCAACAGGTCCGGCTCGAAGGTGCCCACTTGATTCCGATAGACCAGTTTGTTAAACGCATTGCCGAAGTACCGAAGGATCGCCCGATTCTCGTCTACTGTGCGGTAGGCTCGCGCAGTGCCCAGGTTGTCAGCTATCTGGCCCGGCAAGGTTACCCTGAACTCTACAATTTAACTGGCGGTGTTTATGCGTGGGCGCAAAAAGGTTTCCCGGTTTTACAGGGTGCACCGTAGGGGTTGCCCCCGATGCCTGCCGAAAATCGAGGTTTTTAGAGTGGTTTTAAGTGGTTGGAATCTTTTAACTGTACGATTGCTAGGGAGTATTTTTTTATAATGCATAGATTTGCCAACTTGTGAAAAGCAAATTTCTGTCATTTTTTAAAGAGTTTCGAACACTTCGCGGCTTTACGGAGCCAGTCCCCGTTATGAGAGCTCAGCAGACATGACTCGCCCTTTCCTCTGGGCCCATCGTGGGGCCTCCAGTTGCGCACCAGAAAACACCCTGGCTGCATTTACTCTGGCCGTTGCAACGTGGTGCGGATGGTATTGAACTGGACATCCATCTCTCTAGCGACGACATTCCGGTTGTTATTCATGATGAGACACTGCAAAGATCCACAGATGGTTGTGGTGCAGTTGCGGGGATGACGTTGCAGCAACTTCAGCAGCTTGATGCCGGAAGTTGGTTCTCTGATGCTTTTGCCGGTGAATCGATACCAACCCTGGCAGAAGTCCTGAATGTATTTGCCAGTCAGTTGCGACTTAATCTCGAGCTTAAAGAGTTTCGTGCCGGGATGGCGGTCCTCGAATTGCTTCGTCAGCACCCTGCCGCCGATATAGTGGTCTCTTCTTTTGATCTTGATCTATTGCAGCGTTTGCGCGCCTTGGATGACAAGCTGCCCCTCGCGGTTCTTTTCGATTCCGGCCGCTGGCGCCAGGCCGTCAGAATTGCCAAGGATTTATCTGCCTGCGCTTTTCATCCTGCTGCACGTCTGGTGAATCGCCCAATGGTTCATGCTTGCACCGAGTTGGGGATCGCTGTCTCCGTATGGACGGTTGATGATGTGTCTGTCGCCAGAAGTCTGCTCCGGGAGGGGGTCTCCGGTCTCTTTACCAATGATCCCTTAACACTCCGTGGTGCCTTCCCACACCCTGCCCACCGATCTAATCGTTTCTTGTCCTCCAGATCCGGCTACGCTAAAATATCAGATTGATTTTGGAGGTCATTGATTTCATGATACAACAAATCCCCCCGCAAACCAACAACACCCCACTCGCGTTACTCCTGCACCAGCAAGCGCAGGCCGCTGACGGGATCAGCTTTGCCGATTTCATGGCGCAGGCTCTCTACCATCACCATTATGGCTATTATATGACGGCGCGTGATCGGATCGGCAAATCCGGCGATTTTTTTACCTCCAGCAGTGTCAACGCCCTCTTTGGCCGGCTGGTGGCCCGTCAACTGGCTCAGATGTCAGAGTTGCTCTCTGCTGAAAACTTTCAGATTGTAGAACAGGGTGCTGGCGAGGGGCATCTGGCCCTGGATATCCTGGATGCACTGGCGGAGGAATTCCCTGAACTCTATGCCCGCTCGAGTTACACCCTGGTTGAGGTCAGCCAGAACAACCGCCAGCGTCAAGCCGCTCATCTTAAGGCCCATACCGACAAGCTTGCGTGGCGTACTGATGAGGCCTGGACAATTACTTCCGGTTGTTTTGTTTCGAATGAACTGGTTGATGCGTTCCCGGTGCACGTAGTCGAAAAACATTCCGGAATCCTTCAGGAAGTTTTCGTTGTCAGTCGGCAGGACACTTTCGCCGAAGACGTGCGTCCATCGACAGACCCCCGTCTGGCTGAATACTTTACCTGGCTCGGATGCGGACCCATTGAAGGCAATCGCGCCGAAGTCAATCTGGAGGCCCCTGATTGGCTTCGGCGCGTTGGACAACGTGTCGAGCAGGGGTTTGTTCTGACCATTGATTACGGTTATCCGGCAGCAGAACTCTATGCTCCACATCGACGGACGGGGACCCTGATGTGTTATCATCGTCACCAGGCAGATGACAACCCATATGATCGTGTCGGTGAAAAAGACATCACCGCTCATGTTGATTTTACTGCATTGCAAAAAGCCGGTAAAGATGTCGGACTGGAAACTCTGTGGTTCGGCGAACAGTATCGTTTCCTGCTGGGCCTCGGTTTTTTTGAAGAGTTGGTGCGACTTGAAGCCGCCACAGCCAGCGAGAAAGAGGCGCGTGCGCTGCGTCTCACCCTGAAAAACCTGATCATGCCGGAAGCAGGCATGGGGGAAACCTTCAAGGTGCTTGTGCAGGGCAAAAATACTGGTGCGCCGGAGTTGCTGTGCAGTCGGGCAATAGGATTGATTGCCCCTGGATAAGTTTTTAACGCAAAGCTCAGTCTATGCAGCATGCAGATCTTTCTGGTACACTGAACGTAATCAGGTTTGCCGGAAGTATACAGAGCAGGTATCCTCATGCCTGACAGGAACTATAAGGAGAATAATCCGATGAAACAAAAGGTTCAAGAAGTCCTGGAGTTGGTTCGCCCTGCATTGCAGGCTGATGGTGGTGATGTTGAATTGGTTGATGTGACTGATGACGGCATCGTCAGTGTCAGGTTGACCGGAGCGTGTGGTTCCTGCCCGATGTCAACCATGACACTAAAAATGGGTATTGAAAGAACGCTCAGGGACAAAATCCCTGAGGTCAAAGAGGTGGTCCAGGTTTGATCGTCCGGCGGCCACTACATTTTTCCCGGGTGATCAGGTAAAACTTGTAGACAGGTAAATCTTGCGGGGGACCCTGTTCGGGGCCCCCCGTTATTGCTTGCCGAACCTATCCCGGTTCATTGTTGAGGTCTAGCCAATATCAATGTCTTTCAAGTGCATAGCCATCGCCCGGTCAACGGCGCAGATATGATTTTTTAGCCAGTCGCGTAAGAAGGTCAGGGTCTGTAAGGAAATTGCTGCTTCGCCATTGCGGTGCCTGCTTTCCAGGTCGGCAAGTCTTGCCACCATTGTCGCGTGCTCCTGAACGTGTTTTTCCTGATCAGGGACGCCGCAATTGACCATGTAGCACTCTTCTTTGGCAAAGTGGGTTTCCGTATAATGCTTGAGCGCCGAGAAGACCGGCAGCAGAAGGGCTCCGCCGCTGCCGTCCTGCATGGCTTCGTAGAGATCGTTGATCAAATCGACAAGAAGCTTGTGGTCCTGATCGATTTCGGCGATGCCTGTTTTGCACTGATCATCCCAAACAAACAGCATATTATCCCTCCCCTTGCCCGAAAAATAAGGCGTCCAAGCATAAGCTGCCTTTCGACTATACTTTAAAAAATAAATATTTAAAACAGTGTTTCTTTATTTTTGTGTGGAATTTAGCTTACAGGAATTTTTTTTTGCTTCGGAGTTGCAGTGCGGTGTCGCGAATTGTGTTTGCTGGCGAAGATTCCTCTCTTTCATTCGGGGCTTTGCCTACAAGAAAGTTGGGTTTGATCAGGACCTTCTGACCTGGTTTAACGAAGCGGCTTATACCGCTCGGAGCGTCGAGCAGGAGGTGCAGGGCCTCTTTTACCCGTGGGGCATCGTAATCTGCCAAGGCTAGCAGAGGTACGGGCAGGCTCTTTGGCCGAGGGGCTGGATTTCAGCTTGAAGCGGATTTGACCATCACGAGGTGATGTTGCCAAGGGCGTCGATAACGGCCTGCAAAGAGCGTGGATGAAAGAGCAGGGCCATGTGGCCCATACCGTCAAGCTCTTTAATCCGGGCTCCTTCCATTCTTGATGATTCAGCGGGCAAAACGATATTGTCATAACGAGCGTAGATCGAGATGGCAGGAGTCTCCTCCGGCCAGGGGATACTGTTCAAATGGTTCAGGAACTCGGACCCGGGCAGCAGGGTCCTGCCCATGGGCGACAGGGCAAACGGCGCCAGCTTTGAGCCGTGATGTGGCGCGCCGAGTGTGACCATGCCTTGCACGTAAGCAGTCCCGCCACGATGCTGCACATAATTGCGGGCGATCAGGCCTCCCATGGAATGGCCGACCAGAAGAACCTTGTCAGCTCTCAGCCTGATGCGTAGTTCGGCAACTTTCTTGGCCAGCCCTTCAGTCAGGATCTCCATATCTCGCCAGGGCGATGTATTGATGCTGACAACTTGCTGATAACCTGCTCTTTTCAAGCGGTATTGCAGCCAGAAAAGGCAGCTGCGATTCTGAAACAGGCCATGCAGAAGAATGACGGGGGGGCGGGTGCACGGTAATGTGGTCTGTAATTGCGGAGTAGTCCAACCGAGGGGTCGCATCAGGACTGTCAACAGCAGGCACACTGTCTCCTGAATCAGCAACCAGATAGCAAGGCAGAGGCCACGGGTTGTAAAACGCCGGTCGATCAGGTCTGGTCGTGAGTTCGCGCGCTCATACCAAGCAACACAAAAGCTTAGTAAAACCGTCAGGGCGACCACTCTGATTATAAGGTTCATCAGGAAGATCAGTATGTCGAGGAAAGCAGCCATCGCGGGTAATTATCTCATGCAGGTATGGGGTCGTCAATGTTGGAGCGAGAGTCAGGAGAAAGGAGACTGGATTTTGCTTTTATACTGCATTCTGTCTCCTGTATTCTGTACCCTCTCTTATAAATTAATGCTGGAGTAAATATGCAAAAGCTGGTCGATAGCTTTGCCAAATACCTTGCGGACGAGCGCAACCTGTCGCCGCACACCAGTGTCGCCTACCTGCGGGATCTTGGCGAATTCAAGAATTTTCTTGAACAACATGGCGGGACCGGCAAGGAATCTCTGGCCCGCATCGACAGCTACCTGTTGCGTCGCTACCTCGCAGAACTTCACAAACGCAATCAGAGAACTTCAATCGCCAGAAAGCTATCGACCCTGAGGACATTTTTTCGCTACCTGGTCCGTGAAGGAGCCCTTGCCAACAACCCGGCCGAAGGCATGTCGACACCGAAATTAAATCGTTACCTGCCGAAAACGCTTTCGGTCGACGAGGCGACGGCACTGATGGAGCGTGGTTACGGAAATAGTCCGCAGGACCTGCGTGACCGTGCCATTGTCGAACTTTTCTATTCGAGTGGGCTGCGTGTAAGCGAGTTGACCGGTCTGAACGTCGGTTCGCTGGACCTGCGAGAGAAACTTGTCAGGGTTCTTGGCAAGGGGCGCAAGGAGAGAATTGTGCCGATCGGGCGCAAAGCCCACGAGGCTTTGCTCGCCTACCTTGAAGAGCGCGCACAGCCCGACGAAGGTGAGCCCCTTTTTCTTAACGCCCGGGGCGGCCGGTTGACCCAGCGCAGCGTGCAGCGTAATCTCAAAGTTCGCCTGCTCAAAGCCGGACTCATCAAGGACATCAGCCCCCACGCCCTGCGTCATTCTTTCGCGACCCATCTCCTTGATGGTGGTGCCGATTTGCGTGCTATTCAGGAACTGCTTGGCCACGCCTCCCTGTCTACCACCCAAAAATACACCAAGGTCAGTGTCGACCAGTTGATGGCTGTGTATGACAAAGCTCATCCCCGCAGCAGGAAAAAAAGTGATGAGTGACGTGAGACGTGAGGCGCAAAAAATATTTCAGTCTGTTTTTTTAAACGGGTTCTCCAATAAAACAGTTCAACGCCCGCAGCTCAATTCAACCGATTCCATCAGTCTTCAATAATTGACAAAATTAGTCATAAATAGCTTGACAGCCTGATTAGAGTCAGTACAATCGACCTCATAATTTGTCAGCTAATCATTTTCAAAAGGAGATTGATTCATGAGCGTACTGGTTGGAAAACAGGCCCCTGATTTTACCGCAACGGCTGTCTTGGCGGATGGCTCGATGAAAGCCGATTTTTCTCTCGCCGATTTCAGGGGGAAATACGTGGTTTTGTTCTTCTATCCTCTCGACTTCACCTTTGTCTGCCCGACCGAGCTAATCGCATTTTCCAGGCGCATCAAGGATTTTGAGGCGCGCGATGTCCAGGTCATCGGTTGCTCCATAGATTCCCAGTTCTCACACATCGCCTGGCGCAACACGCCGATCGATCAGGGCGGTATTGGCCCGGTCGCCTATCCTTTGGTCGCTGATGTCAAGCACCAGATCTGTCGGGCCTACGATGTCGAATTCGAAGCTGCCGGTGTTGCCTTCCGTGGTTCATTCCTGATCGGCAAGGATGGCAAGGTTCATCATCAGGTGGTCAACGACCTGCCGCTTGGCCGCAATGTCGATGAGATGTTGCGCATGGTTGATGCCCTGCAGTTCCACGAGCAGCACGGCGAGGTCTGCCCGGCCGGTTGGAACAAGGGTGATGGTGGCATGAAAGCGGATGCCGCGGGGGTTGCTTCTTATCTGAAGGATAAAGCGGATTCGTTGTAAGTCAGAGCGTCAAGTTACTGATTTTGCGAGGGGAACGGCCGAGGGGTTGTTCCCCTCGTTGGTTGCTGCCACATGAAATAGCTCACGCCGTTGTTAGGTTGAAAATGTCAGGGGAATTGCAGGTTACGTCTTATAGCATCATACAACGAAAGAAGAGCCCCTCCGCATCGCGTAGGGGCTCTTCTTTCGTTGCCGTTAAAACAGTCGACAGCTATTCGCAGAGATCGACTTTGATGTCCCAGTTCTTGATGCGCATGGTGCCGTTCTCGGCCATGTTCTGCTGCATCTTGAAGGCGCGATCGAACAGTTGCGGCTCATGACCAATGCCCTTGGCCAGACACGACTTGGTGGCCATCTCAAGATAGTCGTTGAGGATCGGCCGGTACTCAGGGTGACCACACTTCTCAATTATCAGCTTGGCACGTTCTTTCGGTGCTACACCGCGAAGGTCTGCCAGACCCTGCTCAGTAACCAGTACGTCAAGGTCATGCTCTGTGTGGTCGATATGCGGAGCCTTCGGTACAACGCAGGTGATGCCGAGCGGATCGGTCTTGCTCGGACGGGTCGAGGGCGAGTGCATGATTTTCAGGAAGCCGTTACGCAGGTAGTCTCCGGAACCACCCAGGCCGTTGATCATTCGAGTGCCGCCGACCAGCGTGGAGTTGGCATGAGCGTATATGTCGAATTCGACCGGGGTGTTCATGGCGATGACGCCGAGACGACGGATCGGCTCAGGTGCGTTGGAGATCGAGAGAGGACGAAGGATACACTTGTTAATGTATTTGTCCCAGTTATCAAAGAAACGCGGAAAGCCCGGATTCTCTGAGAGAGAGAGCGAACAGGCTGAAGCAAAGTTCAGGTTGCCGCCGTCGAAGAAGTCAAGCATGGTGTCCTGCAAAACCTCGGTGTAGACAGACAAGTTCGAGAAAGGGCCTTTGGCGAGGCCGCCGACAACTGCATTGGCAATGGAGCCAACGCCGGACTGCAGTGGCAACAGGTTTTCAGGCAGACGACCGCGTTTCACTTCGTGAGCGAAGAACTCCATGATGTGCCCGGCAATTGCTTCAGAGGTGTCGTCCATGTCGGAGAAGGCACGACCCTTGTCACGATTTTTCGATTCGACTACGGCAATGACCTTTTCGCAGTCGCAAGGGACGTATGGGGTGCCGATGCGGGTATGGGCTTCGGTGATCAGGAAGGGCGCACGATTCGGCGGCTTCTGTTGCATCTGAACGTCATGGATTCCTTCAAAGGAAGGCTGGCCAGTGTTGACTTCAAGGATGATTTTGTCGCAGAGGCCGATAGCTTCAGCAACAATACCGCAGGAGCTGGTCAGAGCCAGGCCGCCATCTTCGGTAATGGCCGAGACCTCAAAGATGCCGATATCGTAGCGACCGTTTTCCGTGTAGAAACCGTAGCTGATATCCTGGGCAAAGTGACCGAGATGCTTGTCGCCCATGCGGATCTTGCCAGAGTTGATGCCTTTGGCAATATTCTTGCCGGTCTGGTAAGGCCAGCGGCGGTCGATCATGTCGAGGGTTGCCCAGCGATCTTCGGTTTCCGCACCGACGGAAGCGCCGATGAAGAGATTGAATCTCAGCTGACCCTGCAGTTTGTTGGCCTCAACGTGGTTGGCCAGTGCGATGGGTACAGCTTTGGGGTAGCCGGCCGGGGTGAAGCCCGACCAGACCAGGTTCTGCCCATTGCTGAAGAATTTGACAGTATCCTCAGGCTTCATGACCTTGCTGAGCAGGGACTTGCGACGAACGCGACTTTCCAGAGTACCGTAATCGGACATTTCTCTCCTCCGTGATGGAATGTATTCGGGACATCCCCCGAATTTAGAATTGTTTGCCAGCTATCCGTAGACAAAATAGAACATTTTTATAGTATGGGCCACACAGCAAGTCAAGTGAAAATATACTGTATCCTGTATACATTTTCTTGCCACAACTGTGCGACCTTAAAAGAGAAAAGCCTGTCTTTGCGGACAGGCTTTTTAATCTTTCAGGCTTTTTGACTGTCACTGGTTTGTTTCAATGAAATCCCGGGCATCAGGAATGTAATCACTATTGGAATAATCGTTGAACAGTGTATTGAACGCCATATCCGCCTTTTCGTTGTCTCCGACCATCATGTAGGCCTGACCGAGGTAGAAATATGCCTTGTCCCGATTGTAGAAGTTCGGGTACTTCATCAGCAGCCCCTCGATCCGATTGATCGCCGCCGAATAGTCTTTGGTAACCAGGTAGAACTGCCCGATGTTGAGGTCACTGGCCGCCAACTGGTTACGACAGTTTTCAATATAAGTCTGGAGCACTTCACTGCGACGGTCTTGCGGGAACCGCTCCTTCAAAGTCGTGAAGGCCTTAAGCGCGTTGATGGTTGCTGTCTGATCCTGGTCAAAGCCGAGCATCTGGTAAGAGTAAGAGAGTCCGAGCTGATAGAGGACGTCGGGAACCCGGGCATTGTTAGGGTGACTCACAAGAAATGCCTCATATGCAACCGCAGCCTCGATATATTGTTCATCGAGGAAGTAGGCCTCGGCAATCTTCAACTCGGCCAGGATATTCAGCTCCGGTGTGTAATAGCTGTCTTTAACCTTCATCCATGAGCTGATAGCGTCCTGATATTGGCCTTTTTCGAAGTATTCTTCACCTTCCAGAATGTAGGCAGCGGCATCGGTTGTCGCGGGCGTGTCATTTTTTGTCGCACAGGCGGCAAGCAGGAGCAGACTGAAGAGAAAAAGAAAAATGATGGTTTTATTCATTCTGACCGTCCCTGATGGTGAAGTTCATGCGTCACTAATCCATAAAAGTCGAAGTCACTAAATAACGGTAACCCGGCTCTTTTGTCAATGATTTCCTGTTGCGGCAGAGTGCTTTTCGCGATCATCCCGGCTGTTTCGTCATTGCTGTGCGCAATTTGCGTAAGGCATGCTGCTCGATTTGCCGGACCCGTTCGCGACTGATACCAAGTTCGTCGGCGAGAATCTGCAGAGTGCTGGGGGACTCGGCCAGGATTCTTTGTTCAATGATGTGACGTTCGCGGGGATTGAGTGTTCTCAGTGCAGTTGACGTGCGTTGCGTGTTGAGATGTTGCTCTTCCTCTGCCAGGAGCAGTTCTTCCTGATTGATCCTCTTGTCCGCCAGGGTGTTAAGCAGGGTATAGTCTTCGCCCTCGGCCAATTGAATGTCGAGAGACGTATCGCGCGACCCCATGCGCTGGCTCATCTCGACAACGGCATTCTCGCTGACTTCAAGTTCTCTTGCGATATCTTCGATTTGTTCCGAGCCGGTCAGGTTGCGCAGTTCTCTGCGGGTTTGGGCCAGTTTGAAGAAGAGTTTTTTCTGCATCTGCGTGGTGCCGATTTTGACCAGCGACCAGCTGCGTACTATATAGCTCTGGATGTAGGCGCGAATCCACCAGACCGCATAGGTGATCAGTCGTGTGCCACGTTCAGGGTCGAACTTCTTGACGGCCATCATCAGGCCGATATTGCCCTCCTGAACCAGGTCGAGCAGGCGCAGGCCGTAGCCGCGGTATTCATTGGCGATCTTGACGACAAAGCGCAGGTTGGCACAGACCAGGCGGTGGGCTGCCTGCATGTCGCCATCCTGTAGATGTCGTAATGCCAGGTTGCGCTCTTCTTCGGCACTCAACAGGTCGAAACGATTGACCTGGACCATGTAGTGCTCGAATGTGTCTGTAGTCACCGGTAAATTAAGCGTACTCATCAATCATAACTCCTGAAAGAATAAAGCATTGGCACTCTCATCCAATGAGTGCTAAATATATATACCAAGTTGAATGTTATAATGCAAGGGGATGTTGCGGATTTCTGAGAAAAGTTGACAGTTCGTTAAGCCCCCCGCATAATGTTGTTCGAAATAAGATCCCTTGTCCCTGTCAATATCAGGAGGAGAACGTCATGCGTATCATTCATGGTTTGGCTCTGGGCTTTTTCCTGGTTCTCTGTTTAACGGCATGTGTCACGAATTCAGCCAAGGAAAAACCCCGTGTGCATTGTCCTGCCTGCGACAGCGAATTCGACGCTCTTATTCATCAACGTTTCTAGGCCTCTGATACGGTGAAAATATTTTATCTGGGGATTTTTGGCGGCTTGGGGTGCATGACGCGTTATGTGATCTCCGGCTGGGTTTATAACCTTGCGGGCCGGGCTTTGCCGTACGGTACACTGGCGGTCAACGTGATTGGCTCACTGCTGCTTGGTCTGATCATGGAGGGCAGCTTGCGCAGTACCATGTTGAGCCCGGATTTGCGTTTTGGCCTCACCGTGGGATTTTTGGGTGGCTTTACGACCTTTTCCACCTTTTCCTATGAAACTGTCAGGCTGTTGGAAGAGGGTAGTCTGGTGGCGGCCGGGGCAAACGTCTTTCTGAATGTTGCCGTTTGCGTGGTTGCTGTCACGATCGGTATCTACCTGGCGCGGCAGATCTGAAAGCGAGGATAGCATGTTAAAGCGGGAAGAGATGGTCCTGATGCGAATTTTTGTCGGCGAGAGTGACCGCCATGGCAAGAAACCGCTCTACGAAGCCCTGATTGAGCTATTCCGCACCGAAGGCGTGGCCGGTGCTACGGTCATCAAGGGGGCGATGGGTTACAGCGGTAAGAACGAACTGCATTCCGATCGTTTTTTGCGACTGAGCAGTGATCTTCCCGTGATTGTCGAAGTGGTCGACAGCGAAAAGAAGATCGACGCAGTTCTGCCCCTTATCGAGGGAATGTTCGAGGGTGGATTGATCACCCTGGAAAAAGTCCGTGTCATTAATTTTCACAGGGATCGCTAACACTTATGTTCAGTCGAATTTTAACCCTGTTACAGGGAGAAGCGGACACCGACAGTGGTGTTCGCTTCGAGCGGGTCCAGGTCGCTATCTGCACCCTGCTCATGGAGGTCGCCCACAGTGACGGCCACTTTCAGCCGGTCGAGGCGAAAATTGTCCAGAACCTGCTGGCACAGAAATTCAATCTTTCCGCTGCAGCGGTTGCCGAGCTGGTCGATTATTCGCAGCAGCGTCGCGAAGCAAGCCCGGATCTTTTTCAGTTCGCACGTGAAATCAATGCTCATTTCAGTCGCGCCGAAAAACTTGATGTCATGGAAGGAATCTGGCGTGTGATTTACGCTGACGGCATTCTCGATATGTACGAAGACGCCCTGGCCAGGCAGCTTGCCACCCTGTTGCGCCTCGATCACAAGGATGTCATCGACCGCAAGTTGAAAGTTCTGGATGAAGTAAAAAGCCGCGGCGCGTAGCGAATAGCGCGAGCATCTCCGCATCCAGACCGATCATTTAAAACAAAGGGCTTTTGATCATAATGTCCCGGTTTCTTTCTCGCTACGTGCCACGCACCTCCTGCCTTCCTCGCTGCGTCCCTCGCTATTCGCCCCTCATCCCATGTCTTCTCTGACCCACATTGTCTCCTGGAGTCAGATGCTGGCCTGTGAAATTCTTCGCCATGGAGATCTGGCCATTGACCTGACTGCCGGTAAAGGGCGGGATACTTACGCCCTGGCAAAAGCCGTTGGCCCAACCGGTCAAGTCGTTGCATTTGATCTGCAAAACGTCGCACTTGAACAGACCGCACTGTTTTTGCAGGGTCACAACCTTGCCGTATATCACAGTTCCGGCGGTCAAATTCTTGCGGAGCAGCCTGGAATCTACCTGGTCCGGGCCTGTCATGGTACCCTCGGCAAGGTGCTGCTGCATCCTGCCAGGGTCATCATGGCAAATCTTGGCTACCTGCCGGCAGGCGACCAGAGTTTTATCACCCAACCCCGGACGACTCTCGATGCTTTACAGCAATCCCTGCCGTTGCTGGTTCCCGGCGGACGCCTGGTCGTTACAGTTTATCCGGCCCACGCGGGAGGTGTCGAGGAAGAGGCGGTGGTCAAGGATTTCTTCAGTAGCCTGCCCGTCGATCGATGGCAGGTCCTCTCCCTGCGTATTGCCAATTGCAGCGTGGCGCCTGGTCTGCTGGTGGCAGAGCGAACCTGCAAAGATGACGAGTGACTGATTACGGATGTTTTACGTAATGGAAGACGTTCAGGATCAGAAATACCACTTGAGCAGGAGACCGCCGTTGTCACCGAGCATGCCGAATTCGCTGCGTGGTTCAATGGCAAGCCCTGATGCGAGGAGGTGCGGTCCTTGTCCTGTATGCCAACTCCAGAACAGCTGCAGGGAGAGATTATCGGCAAGGCTGATATCGAGAGTCGGCCGGATCAGCGCAGAATTATCAGTCAGATTGTAAATCACAAGGCCTTGTAGGGTTACCAGAGGATGAATATCGTAGGTCGGTGCGATGAGCAGGTAGTGTCGACCGAGCAGGTAGGTCAACCCCTCCTGCAGGGGCGCTGAAGCGAGGACCTCCGGGTAATCTTTCGGATCGTCGGCACCCGGCCCGTTATAGAGATACTGGGCGACCAGCGAGACGCCGTTGTTGAACCGGTACCAGGTTTCAATCGCGGCAAGGGCATAGTGATCGTGCAGATCCCCGCCCGTTTCATCAAGATCCCTGCCGTTGTGAATCGCAAATTCACCTTTTATGCCAAGTGTGCCGAGGCTTCCGGCCAGGCCGGCGCCGAACATGTTTCGGCCACGCAAGCGGCCGCCGATCATCAGCATGTCGAGCCCCTTCCTGTTGTCCGTCCAGGTCGCCAGGTAGGAGTTGTACCGCTCTTTCTCTCCTCCCACGGCGAGGGCACCGAGTTGTCCGTCAATCCCGTAATTGAAGGTAATCCGCAGAGCATCGACACCGCTGCGAACCTCCGTGTCGATGGCTTCCGGAGCGAAGGGGGCAATGACGTCAAGAGGGGAAAAGATGAGAATGCGCCCGAAACCAAAGGCTTGACGTCCAATGGAAACATCTACGGCCTTGACACGCAATTGCAGGTTCAGCCGGTCGACCTGCAGGCGGTTGGTGCCGTGCTCACCTTGCTGCCAGACCTGATCCATGCCGGTAAGACGGTTGATGTCTCGGTCAGGCAGGGAGAATGTGTCTGATGGGTCGCTCCAGAGATACTGGTCGTCGACGACAGCTTCAAGCCGCCAACTTCCCATCGGTTGCCAGTCCATGCCGAAGCGGGCTCGGTTACTGGAAAAGTGGTAGCTCGGTGAGATGTCTGCGGGTGATTCTTGTCCGTAAAGGTTGAGGGATTTGATGGAACCGTGCCATTCCGGTGGTTCCGAGCGAACCGGGAGTGGCAACAGCAACATCCCGCAGAGCAAAAAAAATGCCCTTTTCATGCCGTGACTCTGCTGTCTTCGGCAAGATGGCCGTCTGCCAGTCGAATGACGCGTTCGGCCTGGGAAATCACCCTGTCATCATGGGAGCTGAAGATGAAGGTTGTGCCATTTTCCCGGTTGATGCGACGCATCAGGGCGAGCAGGTCTTCTGCGGTGTGGGAGTCGAGGTTGGCGGTCGGTTCGTCCGCCAGAATGACCCGGGGATTTGCGGCCATGGCTCTGGCGATGGCGACCCGTTGCTGTTGCCCGCCGGACAGATTGGCTGGCCGTCGATCCTCCAAACCGGCGATTCCCAGGTCGGCAAAGAGTTTCGCCACGCGCTGGCGACGAGTTGCCCTGGGGATTTTCTGCAGCATCAGGGTGAATTCTGCGTTCTCCGCCGCCGTCAAGACCGGAATCAGGTTGTACGACTGGAAGATGAAGCCGATATGCCGCAGACGAAAATCGGCCAGTTGCCTGGAATTCGCCGTGCCGAAGTTGAGGTCGCTGAAGATCACCTGGCCCGTTGTCGGGCGATCCAAGCCGCCGATAAGATTCAGTGCGGTTGTTTTTCCGCTTCCCGATGGCCCGGCCAGTACGGCAAATTCGCCTGCCTTGAAGCGGAGCGTCACGTCGGTCAACGCAGCAATTTCCTGGTTGCCGAGCCGGTAGATTTTTGAGACGTTTTCAAGTTTGATTAGTGACATGTTGATTCTTTAGGTTCGGGAGGGTTAAGGGATAGGGGCCCGTGGTTTGTACCCTTCACCCCTTTCGCGCTGCTCCCTTCTCCCGGTCCCATCAATGGTGCCGCATCCCTTCGACCGGCGTGATGCGCCCGGCTTTGATGGCCGGGTACAGGGCCGCCAGCAATGTCAATCCGATCACGTAGCCGGCAATCCGAATCATCCAGCCGGGATTCCAGCTGGCCCGCATGATCGGATCGAACACGACCCCGCCGAATTCAAGTGTCTCCGGAACAAAGGTTGCGAGGTCGATACCCACATCAACCAAATACCAGGTTGCCAGACTGCCGAGCAATGTGCCAATGGCGGCGGCGAGCAGCCCAAGAGACAGGGCCTCGAGCATGATCATGCTGCGCAGGGTCATCGGCCTGCTGCCCAGGGCAAGGATGACACCGAACTCACGCATCCGCTCCATGACCGACATGAGCAGGGTGTTGACGACGCCGATCGTAACAATCAGCAGGATAATCAGAAAGATAAATTTCTGGCTGGCATAATCGAGTTTGATTGCATTAGCCAGGTTCGGCATGGCGCGCTCCCAGTTGACTGCTTCTATATTCGGGTGTGCGCCGAGAATTGATGCAACCCGACCATGCACCCGTTGTTCAGAACCGGGGTTAGCCAAAATAATAGCCAGTTCATGAACTGAGCCGGCGTTGCCGGTGAGCAGGCCGGCACGCTCTCGACCAATCATGATCAACGAGCTGTCAATATCTTTCATGCCTGAACTGATCACTCCACGCACATGCAGCAGCTCGCTGTGCAGGGTCCCATCCTGATGCTGCGCGGTGACAACAAACTTCTGACCGGGCTTGATCTGCAGTTCATCAAGCAGGCGTGAACCGACCACGGCGTCGCGCGAATCGACAGACCGGATCATGGCGTCTTCGGCAAGGGTCTTGAGGAATGGATTGATCCGGCGCTCGCGCACAGGATCAACACCGATCAGCACGACGCCGCGGCTTTCCCTGCTTGATTGAGCGAGGGCGGGGATGTAGAGGCGCGGCAGAACCTGCTTGACACCGTCAATCGTCTCAATTTCGGTAACCATGTTGTAGACTTTGAAATGTAGCTTTTCATCGCGATCCTCAAGGTAGCTCTGTCGATAGACCGCAATATGCCCGGAACCTGCTCTTACGCCGCTGTCAATCATGCCGGCATAAACGCCCGATGAGAGATTATGCAGCGCCTGCACCAGCATAATGCTGAAGGCAATCGCCGCCAGCGTAATGAGCGTGCGGCGCCGATTGCGCCAGAGATTTTTCCAGGCCAGTTGCAGATAATCAGTCATTGTTCCGTCAGATCTCCCTCACTGCCGCAACCGGATCAAGACGCGCTGCCCGGTTTGCCGGAAGAAAGCCTGCCAGCAGGCTGATCAGCAGCAGCATGCCAGCGGGGACCAGAAAATTGCCGATCTCGAAAACCGCGTGCAGGCGTGGCAGAATGGTGCCGCCGGCGTATGTGACTGGAGTGATGTAGGCGGACAGATCGATGCCGATGTTCTGCATGTAGAGCGTCATGATGGCCCCGCAGAACACTCCGACGGACAGGGCAATGACGCCGAGCAATAATGTCTCGAGCAAAACCAGGCTGCGGATTGCCCAGGGACGCATGCCCTGCGCCATAAGGATTCCGAACTCGCGGGTTCGTTCCATAACCGACATGAAAAATGTGTTTAGGATGCCAAGGCCGGTGGCCAGGTAAAGTATCGTGACAATAATCATGCGACTGACGCCGTAGGCGGCAATGACTTCACGCATCTCCGGCAGCAGATCACCCCAGTCGAGAATCTGGCAATATTCAGGGAGAAGCGGGTTAAGACGGTCGGCAACCTGTGCCGCATTCATGGGGTCGGCAATAACTATGGCGACCTCATGGATACGGTCCGGCAATACCAGCACCTGCTGCAGCCATGGCAGCGGCGCCAGGACCAGGTTGTTGTCATGCCGGCTGTCGCCGGTGGTGAAGATGCCGCTCACAATCAGCAGATCATTACCAATCGAACCATCTGCGGCCTGGGTGACGAAAACCAGCTCGTCGCCCGGCTGCACCTTCATCTTTCTTGCAAGACCCTGGCCTATTAGCGCCCCGTTGCGATCTTCATTTGCCGGATAATGCCCTGCTGTGAGCTGGTTCTGCAGGGAAGTGACCTGCTGTTCCAGTTCGGGAATAATACCGAGCAGTTCAACCGGCTGGCTTGTCTCCCGGCGTGAGAGCAGGCCGAAACCACGCAGTCGCGGCGATTTCCCGGTGATGGCAGCCTCATTGACCAGGGCTGGCAGGATGGAGCTGTCGTACGGGAGATGAGCGAACAGGTCACGGCGCAGATGATATTCAGGACTGGCGAGAACCAGATGCCCCGAATACTGCTCGGTTGCCGAGGCCAGCATGTCTTTGAACATTCCGGAAAAGACACCGAGGGCAAGAATCAACAGGGCGGCGGATACTACCATTGCCGAGAGAGTCAGCAAGGTGCGACGGCGGTTGCGCCAGAGATTGCGGAAGGCCAGAGTCAGAAGCACGGTCAGCCCTTAGGTTGCTAGCGTTGTTCGAGGTTGCGCAGCGAGAAGAACGTCTCGTCGAGCGGCAGCCCGTAAACCAGCTCCCGGTAATGCAGGATCGTCATCTCATCGGGTTTTTCCAGGGGAAGCACAGTCATTCGCAAAGGCACGATACGATCGCCGATCTGCTGCACATCGTCAAAGTGGAGTTCGCGGACCCGGACCATCTCTTCATCGAAATAATCAACCTGCTCGGGAACCCGCGGCTGCTTGCGGATCCGGTAGACAATTTTACCCCAGATCACAGCGGCCTCGGCTTTGGGCAGGCATTCGATGACAAAATGAGTCTCTGTCTCATCAACCAGGCGCAGTTCATAATCCTCTTCAATATGATTGGCCTTGACCAGATCGTCGTTGGTGATGTGGCTGCCCATCCAGCTGCCTCCCATCATCGAAGGTGGTACCTTGATGACACGATCAACCTTGGGCAGGTAATTCCAGACTTCACGGACTCGCTTGAGAGTCGCAACATCCCGCTCTTTGGCCGGTTCGAGAATCCTGACCAGAAAATAATCACGCTCCAGCGACCAGGCCTCCATCTCCAGGCTTCTCTCCCAATGGGCCGTTTTGACCTGCATGGTGGTGCGGGCCCGGGAGGAGGTGCCCATGTACTGTTGTTCGACTTCGCGGATCAGAGAGCGGACATCAAGGGCGAGGGCGGTGTCATGGAGCATCGGCAGGAGAATTACCATGAGCAAGCTTGCAAGGACGCTTGTTGTGCGGAAGAGAAACATATTTTTCCCCATCCTGTAATATTAAAAAGTAGACGAAGTATAGCATGAAACTCCCCGAAAGGCAGAGTCTGCGAGATGTAAGCCTACAGCTTATAGCCAGGTCTCTTGAAAACGAAAAGGCGCCCCGGGATGCCGGGACGCCTTTTCATAAAGTATTCTGTCAATTGATGATTATTTCTTTGGTGGCCGACTGGCATAAATCAGAATTTTACGATCTGTGTAAGCCTCAACTTCGCCGGCAAAGGTTTCAATCTGAAAATAGTCCTGAACCTTGTCCGGAGCGTCGACAAAGAACTTGTTAAGGTGGGAAATGCTTTCGCGATTCATGCCGGCACGCTTGGCCCAGGTCGGGAAATCGTGAGTTTTCGGGATGATGACCGTTTCGTGCAGAATGAATCCGGCTTCCTGAACCATTTCACGCCAAGCTTGTTCGGTGTAGGCCTGGATATGCGTCGGGTCACGCATTTTTTCCATGGTCTGGTACCATTCGGCAATTTCCGGATCGTCAGACAAAAGGGTGTCGACGATGGCAATTCGACCTCCACGACGGAGAACCCGGTGGAATTCACTCAATGCGCGCGCAACATCAGGAAAATGATGGGGGGCAATACGACAGGTCAACAGGGTGAAAGCACCGGCTGGGAAAGGCAGGTCTTCAGCGTCTGCTTCACGGAAAGTCACGTTGTCCACGCCGCCTTCCTCGCTGACATGCTCCTGGGCCTTCTTCAGCATGACCATGGTCAGGTCCGAGGCAACCACACTGCGGACCAGCGGCGAAAAATGCAGGGCCGTGTGGCCACCGCCGCAGGCAACGTCAAGCATATTGTCATCAGGCATCGGCCGCAGCAGTCGCACCATCGCCTCAAGGTCTTGTCCCCCGGCAAAGCCCTTGTCGTGGATATAGCCATCCGCGGCCCGGCCGAATTGTTCCCTGATTCTGTTCTTGAATTCACGCGTCATTACAGACTCCTCAACTATAGACAACGAATTATAACACCAGTTTTATAAAAACTCGTCAGGAAATGTACGGTTTGATGACAATCGTCGTTTTTTAATACATCGAATCCTTCATGGCAAGATGAATCTGAAGAATCAGCCGTTAAGTGTTTGTGTCATCTTAGTCACCGGCCCTGTATTGATGGCCTTTTTGCGGTGGTGTCGGTTATCCCCTAGCTACCGGGGCTCGTCCTGGCTCTCCGAATTGTTTTGGTCCCTTGTCATTCGCCGGTTCTTGTGTTAACAGTGCGCAACTTTACCAATTTACCCGAGCAGGGGAAGGACTGAATCAATGGCACAGGCGATTAAGCAGGTAAAAACGGGCGACCGGGTCAAGATCAATTTTAATGGCAAGCTGGATGATGGCAGCCTCTTCGATACGACTTACGAGAGCGTTGAGTGCGAGGACGATGGCTGCGGTTGCGACAGCGAGTGCGGACCAATGGAGTTGGAGGTTGGTTGTGGGGAATTCTTCCCCCAGATTGAAGAGGCCCTGGTCGGGATGTCAGCCGGCGATAAAAAGACTCTCACCATCATGGCCGCAGACGCTTTCGGCGAGTACGATCTGGAGATGGTCTCGACGGTTCTGCGCAGTCAGTTTCCGGACGACATCATCCCGGAGGTTGGCGATGACCTCGAACTGGTCAACGATGATGATGAAGAAATGGTGGTCTCGGTGATTGAAGTGGGCGATGTCGAAATTACTCTCGACGCCAATCACCCGCTGGCCGGTGAGAACCTGACTTTCGAAGTGGAACTGGTCGAGATTCTCTAGAAATTGTGAAAGTGACAGTTCCCTGTGTTAAGGGGACTGTCACTTAAGAGTGCTGACAAAGTTTAACCTTGTTTCTATGATTGGAACAAAGCGCAACAGATTGTTAATCTGTTGCGCTTTGCTTTTCTGTAAAACAAAAGCAGAATCGGCGGGTCTCGGCCCGCCTGCCGACGTACTTTTGCCCGGCAGCAAAAGTAAGCAAAAGTGCCTTCTCCTAGCGGAGGGCATACACGTCCGCATGGTTTTTGTGGTTCCCATTGGTTGCTGAATATGGGATGCGGCCCTGTTCAGGGGGCCTTATTGCTGTGCTTTCTTGCAGCAAGAAGAGTAACAACACAAATCCTTGCCTGCTTCAAGAGTTGTGTAAACAAGGAGGCCCCCGAAAAAGAATCGGGAACCCCGTCATTGGCTGCCACGCAGAACTATCCTCATCAGCAAAGAACGCAGCACAACAAAACTCAAATTCCGGCAAACACATGCCCTCCGCAGGAGAATAGCCATTTTTTGCATACTTTTTTTTGGCGCCTGCAAAAAAAGTATGGCGTCTGGCAGTACGCGAACTGCCGGTTCTTGTCGTTACTAAAGAATATTGAAGTTGTTGTCGTACAACTCCGACGCTTTATGTCCTCAGCTTTTAGTGTCAATAATCTGAGCAACAGTCCTCTTTGTTAAGTCGACTGTTCCTGACTCCTCATCTCTTGTTGCCCTTCCAGAAAACCAATCAATCCCTCGATCGCATGAGATACGTTGTGAGGCAAGTCTGGAATTTCCCGCAGGCTGGTCGAAAGCCGTTTCGCCGCGATCAGGGCGTTACGGTATTGATGAGCTCTCTTGTTGTCTGGCTGGTGACTATGTGACAGGTCACGAAACTGTTTGGCAACCGATTGATGGCTTTGTTCACGTTCGATCACCGCCTGGCGCAGCTCATTATATTCCGCCATGCTGAAAGGTTTCTCCTCCTCGGCCTGACGGAGCAGGTCAATTGAACGATAGTCGGGCAGTGGCCGTCCTTGCTTGCGTTGTAGCAGTCCCGGCTCCCTGCGCTCCAGAAAACGGAAAGCAAGCAGCAGCTTCTCCGCTGTCTGCCGCCTGATGCGAATCTCCTTGCTGCAATAATCCTCGAACGAGGTGAAACCCCATTCTGAGAACTTCCTGCTGTTGCTGATCCTGGCCAACCACTCGCCGAGTTCGACCCAGGACGACTTGAACTGTTTCGCCGTAGCCAGAATCTGGTAACGATCCGACTCGGGCGGCAGTTCTTGCATGAGTTTCTCAATGTATTGTGACCCTTTGGCTGACTTTTCTTCATCCACGGCAACCTCCTGATGGCATGAGAAAAATGATATCATGGAAGTCTGAAATGCAGGAGACAGAAGACAGAAGAAGTTTCGATTTTTCTCCTGTCTCCTGCTCCCCGTCTGCTGTATCCTTGCACGGAAAGTTTTTCTGTGGGGTTGTACTTTGAACCATCCTAAATACATTCGTTGCGTCATCGGTCCCGAAACGGTTCGCATGCTCCATCTCGGCCATCCTTGGGTGATCGCCGATCGTTTCACTTCGCGCTGGCCGCAAGCGCAATGCGGAAGCCTGATCGAATTGGTCTCGGAGGGCGGCGAATCCCTGGGGACAGCCCTCTATGATCCCGGTGCCCGCGTTGTCGCGCGTCGACTGTCTGCAACGGCCATTGAACTGGATCGCCGTTGGCTGGTGGCTCGCCTGGAGCAAGCCCGCAAAAGTCGCGACTGGCTGGATCCCGGTGACACGACCGTCTGCCGTCTGGTCAACGCAGAAGGCGATGGTCTGCCTGGCTTGACCGTCGATCGTTATGGCGATTTTCTCATGATGCAATACTATACCCCGGCCTGGGAGAGGTTCCTGCCGATTCTTTCGACGGCCTTGCAGGATGTCTACGCCCCGCAGGGCATCTATTGCAAATATCGTCCACAGGAGACGCGCAAGCTGGCTGCCGGGAAGAAAATCCGCCCGCCACAGGGCCGCCTGCTGACCGGGCAACCGGCCCCGGCTGATCTGACTGTTCGAGAGAATGGTTTGATCTTTCGCATCGATCTGGTCAAGGATCTGCATACCGGTCTGTTTCACGATCAGCGCAAAAACCGAATGGAGTTTCGTCGCATGGCGGCCGGTAGCCGCGTACTCAATCTGTTTGCCTATACCGGAGCTTTTTCGGTGGCTGCTGCCGCCGGTGGTGCCGTGCAGGTGACCAGCGTTGATGTTGCCGGACGTTACCTGGACTGGGCAAGGGAGAATTTCCGTCTTAACGGGATTGCTGCAGAGGATCATGAGTTCATCACGGCGGACTGTTTCGTTGAACTCGAGCGTCTGACCAAGGCCGGGCGCTGTTTTGATATTGTTTTTATGGACCCTCCCAGCTTCTCGACGACCCGCAACAGCCGTTTTACAACGGATGGCGGCACGGCTGAACTGGTTCAGAAGGCGCTCAGGCTCGTCACTCCGGGGGGGTTGCTTATAACCTCGTCAAACCTGCAAAAGATGTCCCTGGAAAGTTACCTCAAGGAATTACGTAAGGGCAGTGCGGCGGTTGGCAGGCCCCTGCAAATTGTCAGGGTGTCCGGTCAGGCGGATGATTTTCCCTACACCGCCGGTTTCCCGGAAGGGAACTATCTCAAGTATGTGGTATCAGTCGTGCAGGATAAAATCTGAATCGAGCAACTTCTCATTCCAACTGAGCGGGGCGGCCTTTTTGGGCGGCCCTTTTTCGTCAGGTAAATCTTCGCCGACCCGGGCCCGGAAGATGTCGTAGTAGAGGAACTCGTAACCCTTGAGATTCTCTTGCTCCAGCACTGGATGATCGAGAGGAAGGATGATGAACGGCCGCGACTGTTCGCCTCCGACTGAACCATGACCGCCGACCTGGTCGTCAAAGCAGGCGATCCCCTCTTTATCGAGAGCTCCAAACAAAACCAGGTCGCCGCAGCGCACCCCCAGGCCGAAACGGTGTAATTGCTCGAGCAGTTCGTACGGGGCGCCATAAGGTCTGAGGAAGGCCAGTTCGTGCTGATGAAAGCACGGATTGTCAGTCACGCAGATTTTTCCGCCCTGGTGAAAGATCATCAGCTCATTGGCATTGTCTCCTCTGGCCAGCACAAATCCGATGCCTTTGTGTTTCTGTAAAAAACGCAGCAACAGAGGCTGGGCCATCTCAACCTCCCGCCAATTGAGCGGCTCCTTTGACCCTGTTATGTAAAGGTGCGCCAGACTGCTGGAATAGGCGATCACCACTCCGCCTTCCAGGTCAACCTTCAGAGTCTCAGGGACCAGCGCACTGATTTTGTTCTGCAGGTAATTTTTGGTGCGGCGATAGATGCGGTGGCGCCAGCTGCTCTGCCTGGCTTGCAGTTCATTATGCAGATAACCGATCTGCGCCTGGGTAAATTCCAGAGACCCGGAAGCAACCGAGGCGGTCTGGTTCTCACGCAGAAATGCACTGACGGCATCGCCGAGGGTGGCGCCGAAACGGTTCTGAAACGGGTAGCCCGGAGTTTGACCGTGATCGGAAAGGATGACCAAAAGGTAATCCGCCACGGCAATATTGTCGAGTGCACGCAGGATCTCACCAATCCGCCGATCAATGTACCGCAGGTTTTTCAGCGCCGGCCAGGAGGAAGGTCCGAAATGGTGGGCAATCTCATCGTAGCCGCTGTAAGTGGTGTAGATGCGTGGCGTCCCGGCATAGATTTCTGCGATCACACCGAAGGTCTGCATCTCCCGCAGAATCACGTTACAGATGATGCGAATGAGCGGGAACAGACCTTCCCTGGTGTGCCATTTGTTTTTGCGACGGTGGTGCCACTCATCCTTGCGGTTGGCCCCAAATTCCACAAAGGTAGCAAAGAACATACGGCAGGTACGTAGGGGATTGACCAGAAGGAGCAGCAGAATGCGAAAACCGCCGAAGCGGCCGAACAGTGTCTGTGGGTGCGGCGATGAAACGGTAAAGATGCTTCGTTCGGCGTCTCCGTCCAGGATATTGGAATAAGAGGCGCCACCTTTGAGCAGGCCCGTTTCGCCTGCGAAGAGTTTTTCCCGAAACATTTGCACGTGGTCGGGGTCGTTGCAGGAAATAGCCTGTCCGGTCTCTTTTTCAAACCAGCGAAAGGCAGGAATGGCGTGGTCGTGACCGTAAAAAAAGGTTGATTGGGCGGCAGGTGTGGTGCTTGGCAGGCCGGCCTGGTACTCGACCAGCTTGTGACCTCTGCGTAGATAGCGTTCTAAGTGAGGGAGATAGCCCCGGTCGAGGGCTTGTTGCAGATAGGGGAAAGCCAGACCGTCGATCTGGATTCCGACCAGGCCCTTTTGCCGGTCATGACGCAGGCTCTCCTGACGTTCATTGCGGAACGGGAAGAGCTTCAGGCCGTAATAACAGCTGAAAAGCCATCTGGTCAATACGCGGGATGCCATGTCTTACTATAGCAGACACCCCGCGCCTGAGAAATCATTAACTTTGTGCTTTGCCGGGGACTTCTGACGGGCGTTAGCTCTCGACAGTCACTTTCAGGATGGAGATCGTTGCCACGGGCACATCCTGATGCATGCCCCTGTTGCCGGTTTTGACCTTGCGAATCGCGTCCACCGTATCCATGCCGTCGATCACCTTGCCGAAGACGGCGTAACCGAAGCCTTGCGTGGTCGGTGCGGTGTGGTTAAGGAAGTGGTTGTCGGCAATGTTGATAAAGAACTGGCTGGTCGCACTATCGACCACCTGGGTGCGGGCCATGGCGATCGTGCCACGATCATTTTTCAGGCCGTTGCCCGCCTCGTTTTTGATCTGGGCCTTTTTATTGTCCTTGTCGCGCATGTCAGCGGTAAGACCACCACATTGGACCATGAAGCCGTCGATGACCCGGTGAAATATGGTGTCCTCGTAGAAGCCTTC
>CAWKAV010000009.1:0-28808 GCA_963847735.1 uncultured delta proteobacterium
TCAGGGTTGTTCAAGGACTGGTTTGAGCTCGAAATGCTGGTTGCAGAGGACGTCCTTGGGTCGCACCAGGGGATGGCGGTGCGCGGAGTGACCAGATTGATTGAGTTTGCAGTCCTGCTGACGCGCAGATAACGGCTTGTCCTCAGTCCTGTCTTCGGGCGATACGAATGCCTCTGCAACTTTTGGCACGTCTCCGCGGCACCAGTGCTGCCTCGTTATGAACCGGCCACCGATGAGCTGGCAACGATATAGCCCCACAGGATGTCGCGAATCTCTTCATCCAGATTCACGAACTTTACGCCGACTTGAAAGAATTGGGAGTCCGCATCTTTTGTCACTTTCCTGACCCAGACAATCCTCGCCACCAGAGATAACGGTTCGCCAACATCCGGCAAGGCCAGCTGCAGTTTTATCTCAGCCTTGTTCCGGGGTTGGCTATCAAGCGCAGCAAATTCCAGGGAGGCTCCTACAGTGCTTAAATCGACCAGGCTCCCCTCGCTCTTGTCGTCATTATAAGCCATCACCACGCACAGGTTGTGAGGGACTTTCAGGCGGAAGTTGCCTCTTGCTCCGATCAAGAGTTCCTGTAGGGTTGCATGAAATTTGTTGATACTGCTGCGAGTCGTTTTGGATGTGGTTTCGTTCCCTTCGATCAGGCGGATTTCCTTCTCAACCTCTCCCAGCAGTTTCTGGAAACGAGAGATCCGGTTAAGCAGGTCGTCGCGGTGCATGGTGAACCCTTCTGTTGCGACAAAGACATCATTGACCGTGACAGCCTCTTTGCAATGGACACACTCGATGGACGACAGTTCGGCGAGATAGGGAGAGCGAATAACTTCGCGGCACTCTGGGCAATTCATCTGTAGCATATTTTTATCCCTGTTGGGGGAGCCCGTGTAAGGGGCGGTTAACGTTGCGTAGGGCGACTGAACCGGCTCCGCGATGCACTCGGCAGGTGTTGACCTTTTTCATATATAGCCCAATTAATATATTAACTGGTCTGCAGTTGCAACAGGTAAAATCCGCCGCGGTGGGCGAATCGGACGGCGGCATTGCTTGCAGACAAGCCGCTGGGTTACCTTGACACGCGTTGCAGGGGGGCCGGCGCGTTATCAAGGATATAGTTCCATATGCAGTTTTGCGTATGTTCGTCAGCGTCTATAAAGGTTACGCCGATAATTGCGTGATGCGGTCTCTTGTTGTCTGCCTGTTCCCTGGTCCAGACAACCCTGGCACGGGGATATAAATGTTCAGAAAGTTCAGGAAGGGGAAGCACAATATTAATTTCAGATTTTATGCGAGGGAGTTTGTCAAATTCCAGCAACTCAATTGAGGCCCCTGCGGTACTTAAGTTCAGCACTTGCCCTTTACACTGTCTCTTCTCATCAACGATTGCTACAGATAAATCACCTGGAACGTCCATGCGGTAATTGTTTCTTGCCCCGGCTAATAACTCCTGAAGGGATGAGTAGAATTGTTCGAGGCTCTCCAGGCTTTTGGGGGACACTTCTTTGTGGTTGGTCATCAGAAGCAGTTCTTTTTCAACTTCTCTGAGGAGTTTCTGGAAGCGGAAGGTCCGATTAAGAAAGTCTTGCCGATGCATAACGAAAGACTTTGTCGAGATAAAAACGTCCTTGACCGGGATGGTCTCTTTGCATTGGCCACACTCAATAGACGATACGTCAGCAAGAAATTGAGATTTGACAACCCCCCGGCAATGCGGGCAATCCACCTGCAGCATCTCTTCACCCCCGGTTAATCAAATAGAATTACACCAGGAGAAAGTTAACACATTGAGCAGATGGTTCAAGCATAATTGCAAGCCAAAGGCGGCTGAACCATAACTTTACCGGCTTGGTGGGCATGTGCGGTTGTCTGAATCCCGTTAAAAGGGCTCATGCCGTAAACGTTTGCAGAGGCTCCGGAACGTAGACATTTTTGAATCCCAACTCGTTGCGCAGGTCGTCAGCCAGGCTCTCCGATGAATCCCCTTCACCATGAACAATGAAGGTCTGTTGTGGTTTTTTGTGCATGACCCGTGCGAACTGCATGAGCCCGTCCCGGTCAGCATGGCCTGAAAAACCGGCCAGCGATTCTATCCTGGCGTTTACCTCGAATTCGTCGCTGAAAATGCGGACGGTCCGTGCTTTTTCGACGAGCTTCCGACCCAGGGTGTTGGGTGCCTGCCAGCTGGTCATCAATATGGTATTGCGTGGATCGCCGATACGGTTTCGCAGGTGGTGGAGGATGCGGCCTCCTTCAAGCATGCCGCTCGAGCTAATGATGACCGCCGGGACTTTTAGACTGTTGAGGGCCTTGGATTGCTCCACCGACTGGGTGTATTTGAGCCGGCCGAAACCGAAGGGGTCGTTGTCATCGTCGCTGAGCAGGAACTCGCGAATCTCGGCATCGTAAACCTCCGGATGCAGGCGGAAGATTTCGGTGGAGCGCGTGGCCAGCGGGCTATCGACGAAGATTGGCAAATCGGGGATCATGCCGGCGGTGTGCAGCTTATGCAAGGCGTAGACGATCTGCTGGGTCCGGCCAACGGCAAAGGCCGGGATCAGAAGCGATCCGCCACGACTGACGGTTTCATTGACGATGCGCTCCAGCTCCTGTTCCGATTCGGGGTACGGCGGGTGTAAACGGTTGCCGTAGGTGCTCTCCATGATCAGGATGTCGGCCCCCTCGCTGATCGGCACGGGATCGCGGATGATCGGGATATCCGGCCTGCCGATATCACCGCTGAACACGAGACGCTGGCTGCGGCCGGTCTCCTGGTCGTCGATGTCGAGGATGACGTGGGCGCTGCCGAGCATGTGCCCGGCGTCCACCAGGGTAAGGTTGACACCGGTGCAGATTAGGTGTCGGCGGTTGTAGCTTAAGCCTACAAACTGCTCCATGCCATTGGCCACGTCTGCCTTGGTGTAGAGTGGCTCAAAGGGCCTCTGCCCGTTCTTCTTGCGGCGTCGATTAACGTACTCCACGTCCTTTTCCTGGATAAAGGCGCTGTCCATGAGCATGACGGCGCACAGGTCCCGGGTTGCCGATGTGCAGAAGATGTCGCCAGAGAAGCCGTTCCTGACGAGACAGGGGATGCGCCCTGAATGATCGATATGCGCGTGCGAGAGGACCACGCAGTCGATTTCACTGCTCTGGCAAAATTCACTGCGGTTGCGCTCGAACGCTTCTTTGCGCTTGCCCTGGAACAGGCCACAGTCAAGCATGATCTTTTTGCCGTTTACCTCGATGAGATGCTGAGACCCGGTAACAGTCCGGGCTGCGCCGTGGAAAGTGATTTTCATGTCGGCTCCTGTACGGGAAGGTTCCTCTCAGGCAAATAACGTCGGGAGGAGCGTGCTCGAACCGTCGCCTCCGCTGCCGAATGTTTTCGAGTGGTCTGAAGCCAGCTGTCGCTCATTGCAAGGGCTTGTAAGTCGCGCTCAGGTAGTCCACCAGAACCTTCATTTCATCCTCGGTCAACCTGGCCCCTCTGTGTTTCATGCGAGCAACGGTGGCTTGCCATTGCTTGGGAGTTTTCTGCTTTGCTTTCGACAAAGATGACGGGTGACAGCCCGAACAGCGCTCTTCAAGTAAAGCGGCGCCGTTATCATGTGCCAGTGCCATAAGCGGCTGCGGTGTCGACATGACAAAGCCTACGGCCAGGATAAAGGAATAAAGTCTTTTCACCTTTCAGGCCCCTTAACCGCTTGTGGTATGCCAACCCTTAGATGTTGCTCTAAAAGGCGGTTATTCAGCAGTCCTCCTGGCGGCATTGTGCGGAAAACTCTCTATGCATTACCGCCCTTCCCCGTTGGGGGTGCCTTGCGGGAGGGTTTGCAGGGGGTCGCAGATGAAAACATTCGGGATGCTTTGGCGATCTTTAACGTTTGGTGAAGCTGAACTTCTGTCCGCCAACGGAGACCTCGTACATCAAACCACCCTTTGTGATAGTGAACGTGGACATGCCTTTATTGTAGCCTGCGCCAGCTGTCGACGCATTGTTTTTGCCCCCGCTGGCGGTTGCGGAACTGCCCGCGGTATTGGCCGATGCGCCTGCAGCGGCCGTTATTGCCGTGGCCTGTGCTTCTGCACCGAACTCGAAATTACCATTTGTGAACTCGGTAAGGGCACGCTTGTCCTGGAAAAATATGACCTGGCTAAAACCTGCAGCACCGAGTTGAAAGCCAACGGTCGCCTGCGTCATCGCGGTCTCGCCGATGTGGTTGCCCTGCTCGTAAACACGGCCCTTGCCGTAAGCTCCGCCTACCAGGAATCCAGCCTTGCCAATTGTTGGAAAGAGTGCATAACCATAGGCACTGCTAAACATGCTTGCAAGGCCGGCATCATCGAACATTTTTTTTGTGTCTGCATACTCATCAGCATATGCACTTGCGCAGGACAGGAAGATTACTAGTCCGATGACCAAAGCTTTCATTGTTGATTTCATGGTGGGCTCCTTATTGCAATTATTCCGACTTGATTTCGATTATATCTGCTCAGAAGTTGGCGTCAAACATGGGGGACTTCTTTATTGATTTGTGGTTCGGAATTGTGTGACCGGACGGCCTCCCAGATTTCCCTCGGGTCTAGTTACATGTATAATGGCCAGGTCGTCTACCGCCAGGTTAAATTAATTCTCCTTAGCTTCAGGTAAATCCCATGTCAAATGAACACGAACGTTTCAGAAGGATGGTTGAAGCATCTCAGGATTGGTTTTGGGAGTTCGATGAGAATGCGAATTTCACCTATGCAAGTCCGAGTATCAAAGAAATTCTGGGTTATGAGCCCGAAGAGTTGATTGGCAGGAATGCCTTTGACTTGATGGATTCTGCCGAGGCGGAGCGTGTTCGTCAACACTTTGACCCAATTGCGAAAAAATATCTGCCATTCAGCAATCTAGTAAATAAGAATATCCACAAAGATGGGCGTGAGGTTTTCATTGAGTCGAGCGGGACGCCAATCTTTGACAAAGAAGGACGGTTCCGCGGTTACCGGGGCGTCGACCGCGACATCACTGAGCGCAAAGCGAGTGAAGTGGCATTGCAGGCTGCCACCCTGGCTGCTGAGACAGCCAATCGCGCCAAGAGCCTGTTCCTGGCAAAAGTGAGCCACGAAATCCGTACTCCTTTAACCGCGATTGTCGGCTACGG
Source organism: uncultured delta proteobacterium (assembly GCA_963847735.1). Taxonomy (GTDB): domain Bacteria; phylum Desulfobacterota; class Desulfuromonadia; order Desulfuromonadales; family BM103; genus CAWKAV01. Next base: position 5,154 of record CAWKAV010000009.1, read on the forward strand.
CGAGCTGATGGAAGACGCCGAGTTGACTTCTGAACACAGGAAATACCTTGCCGCAATCAATGCGGCCAGCAACACCCTGTCATTGTTGATCAACGACATCCTCGACCTCTCGAAAATCGATGCTGGAGAACTTGACATCAAGCAGCAAGATATCCATCTGCGCAGCTTCATAGCAAACACGGCTGAGGGTCAAAAACAGCAAGTTGCCCAGAAAGACCTTTCAATCGATGTCAGCATAGGCGCTGACGTCCCTGATCTCCTGATGGGTGACCCGTTGAGGCTTCAACAGGTCCTGTGCAACCTGCTGGGCAACGCCGTCAAGTTTACTGAAAAGGGGGCCGTTAGTATTGATGTTTCCCTTGTCGAAGCAGGAGGTTCCAGAGTCCTCCTGGATATTGCTGTAAAAGACACCGGTATCGGCATCTCTGCAGGCTTGCATGAACGGATCTTTGATCCATTCGTCCAGGGGTTTGATGCAAATTCCCACCAGTATCGTGGCTCCGGGCTCGGGTTATCGATCAGCCGGAGCCTCGCCGCCCTGATGGGCGGCACTGTCAACGTGGAGAGCCAGGAGGGTTTCGGCAGCACCTTTCACCTGCTTATCCCCCTGCAGAGAAAGGTAGGCGAGATCTCCAAGGAGCCGCTCCCGGAGAAAGAACCGTTAGCATGGAGCGGGCCAGCTTTAAATATCCTGCTGGCCGAGGACAACCTGATCAACGTTCAATTCATCAGGGCTGTTCTGGAAAATCTACAGCATAAGGTTATGACTGCCGAAAATGGCAAGATCGCTCTTGATAAATTGAACACAAACGGTTTTGACCTGGTCCTCATGGATATCCAGATGCCGGTGATAAATGGCATCGATGCATTGAAAACTCTGCGCGGACTGGAGCACTTAAGCGGCAGGCACCTGACAGTGATTGCCCTGACCGCCCACGCCCTCATAGGGGACAGGGAAAAATATCTGAAGATGGGATTTGACGGCTACCTGAGAAAGCCATTTACGACCAGGGAGCTGGTGGACGAGTTGCAACGGGTTGTGCCTGGTTGACGCTTGGCATCTGAACCCGTAAATGATGGTCTCGGGGGTTGCCGGTTTAATATTGACAACCTGTTTCCACTGGCCCTTGGTGCCTGTTGCTGTCCGTTTCCGGCCAAGTGAACACTTTAAGTCTAACCCGGAAAGGCCCTGGCAAGAGATCTCGCCGCGCAGTACCCCAACGTTAAATCCTTGTGGTTGTGTCTTCAGGAGAGGCTTGATTTTTCCCTGGCGGGGGGCGAGACTTTCAAAAACCGCCCCAATTCCATATCGCTGGCGAGAATGTGGTTTTTCAGCCAGGTACACAAAAACCAGAGCAGTTCGCTAGGACTGAGCTCATGATTGTCGGAATAATTTTTTCTGAATTTGAGAACTGCCGCGGTCATTTCAAGGTGCTCCTGACAGTGATTATCGAAAGCGGGGTAATTCCCCCTGCGCATGACCTCTTCCTCTGTCGTGAAATGAAGTTGGATGTAATCTGCGAGCTTCTTCAAACTCTGCGGTGCAGTCTTGTGCCCTTTTTGGGCAGTCATGGCATCAGATAACTCGTTGATAAGGCCTACCAGGTGGCGATGTTGCTGGTCAATTTCAGGGATGTCAATTTCATAGTCTTGCTGCCATGGGAACAACTGCATAAAGCGCCCTTTCTCAAAACGGAAATGCCTAACTGGCCTACTCGACTTATCTAGCCAATTTACATCAGTCGTGATTTGAGGTCAAAGCAAGTGAAGGGGGGCTAAAACGCCTGGGGCTTGTCCAGACGCCAAGCCCCAGCCACGAGGCACTCAACACTCATTCCTAACCTTCAACGGGTCGAATAGGGAAACACCTTGTCCCAGACATGGCCCGAAGGCAAAAAATTAAAGAGCGCCCCAGGTAAGGCCGCTCTCATTTAAAGACTGGTCGGGATGACCGGATTCGAACCAGCGACCCCCTGCTCCCGAAGCAGAGGTCTCCGTTCCCCTTTGCGTCACTCCCCGATATGCTCACCTCCAGGGGGGACATCAGCCTTTAAGGTTTCTGAATCGACGTCAGCGTAGAGTGTTAATGGGAGAATTCTTTATGGCACCCTGAGTCATTCACCAAAATATGGCCATAGCACACCTGTTATCGAAGCAGTGGTGCTCGTTTATTATGTGTGGGACAAAGTTGTTTCACATAGTCATGGTAAAAGAGTTCACCTTCAATAAAACGGGAAACCCTGATTCCCATTCCGGCTCCACGGTCGAACCAATTTGGTCGTTCTTGAGCCTTCCCCCAGCAAACGTACCCTTCAAACTCCACCTGTGAACCGTTGTCGAGTTCAATCTTGACCTTCAACTTGGTGCCGGGAGGATAGAAGCAGTCACCGCTAAGGAACAGACCAAAAGGTGCAATGTCGTAGACATAGCCCTTCTCGTCACAGTGCTCGATGCCATATTTCGCCTCAAGTCGCTGCTCGAACCGTTTCCCCCATCGTGCTTCGGACATAATTTGAACCCTCCCATAGGAGCTGTCAGCGGGAATAGGATCTCCCGCAGGCATGATTCTGAACGTTTCCTCTTTACCATATTTATTACACAATCCATTGAAAATATACTCATTTTAGCGCACTGTTATCGAAGGTGTGGTGTCCGTTCTGCTTCGCTTCACTCTCCGGTGCGCTCGAGTACCAGAAGTGACTTCACTTGGTGATGTTGCTGAATGGAGGTACGCGTGGCATGGACTTTATAAACCCGGGATAGATATCTCTTTATGTTGCGAACGGGGATGCTTGCAATTAGTAGGTTTCTTACAAATATCCTTGCCCGCCCCAGAGGCGCTCCTGAAACAACAAAAGAGCGCCCCCATACTCCCGAAGCAGTCTGGACGATTCACTTCGTTCGTCTCACCAATGCGCTCGCATACCAGCAGATATGGTTTAGCTCACTCGGGAATTGTCGATCGATCAATCAGAATTGCTCTGGCTGGGGCGCCGTCAATGCCAACAATTTTCAAAGGTAGACAAATCATCTCATAAACTCCCGGGCTAATGCCGTGTAGGTTAAGCCCCTCAACAATTACAACACCAGCAGATAGCAATGCTCGATGCGTAGCCTCACCATTATGGAATGATGCTATAGAGAGGGAATCAATTCCGACGAGACGGAAGCCGTGCGATACCAGCCATTTTGCGCCATCCTCAGGGATGGCCACATAGTCCTTCTTAAACGTAGAGTTGTCTTTCTCCCAATGACGGGAATTCCGAGTGTGAAATAGGATCCTTTCATATCCGGGTGGGATCGAAAGCGGACTCCAAGACCTCGGCGGTGAGGGATGTTACATCCAGAGCCTCAATCACTAAAGCTTGTCCCACAAGTATGTTGAGATCGAGGGCGTCTACGCCATTACCATCCATGATGAAGTGTGACGGAGCGTCTATGTGGGTTCCGGTGTGTGCACCTAGAGTCAACATACTTGTCGTGCAATTGTCGCCTTTTGAGATATGCGATGAATTTTTTATTTTTACTGGAGGGTCGCCTGGCCACACGGCAAGTGTCTCTGAGATCGGTAAGGAGATATCGTAAATTACATCCTTATAAGGCATTCTTTGTTTGTATCTCCTGTTTATTGCCAACTCTTTAATCGGCGTAGCGCACCAATTGCCGGATCCTTTTAGGGCATTTTGTCACCATGCCGTGCTGATTATTGCCAAGCCATCTCCATGAGGAATCTCTATGGCCTCCGAGATTGGCAGTTCCAACTCAATTCTGTGGCCATCGACATTCCGAACCTCCAACGTCTCTGAGGCCGTCTCGTCTACAATTAGCAAGTACCATCCATCAACGCCAAAGTGAAGTGTTCGGGCAACATCTACGAAGCCTTCCTTGGTGCATAGAACTGTATAGCTTGCAGGCCATGATATGTCTTGAGAACGATATAGAATCATTTTGCACGGTGTTTTTACGTTTGATACGCACAGCCCCGTACTTTTGTTGCAAACTGTGAGGTTGGCATCTGGTGGATTTGTAGAAATTATAATATGAAATGAGTCGCTTGGCGCTTTCGTTGAACACCCAACAAGAGTAAAATAAAGAGCTAAAACCAGCCCAAAGGGTCTATTCACATTCCTCCTCCGCGGATTGTTTGTCGCATCCATATTAGCTTAAAATCTCGAAAACGCGCAAAAAAAACAATCGACCTGAAGATGATCGACTCGGGGATATGACAAAAAAGGCCCTGAAGATGCAGATGAACAGTAGGTTTGTGAGCCGCACTTGGGAAGGTCCTATCCTCTTCCGATCCTGAGGTGAACATTAGGGGGAGAGGGGGCAGGATAGTGGAAGTGAAAAAGCCCCAACCTGGGATGGCTGGGACTCGTCTTCAATCCTGAATGCAGCGCACGTTATAACCATACGCACGATCGATGTAGCCCATGCCGGTGGAAGAGGAATAGATGTGCAAGTAGTAGGCGTAATCACCATAAACCGTACTACTCCAGTATTGGCCAAGGTCGCCTACATCCCAGAATTCACCACAAAAGTGGCAGTGAAAGCCTCCCAAAACAAGCTTTAAGGGAGAGGCAAACGCACCTGCAGGGTCCATGCTGGGCCAAGAGGCCATTTCAGTTTCCCATTCCGCTTTTGTTGGAACTCTGAATCCAGCAGGACAAGGGTTATTGGTGCCGGTCACACCCTGCCATAAATTGTTGTTTTTCGGTACCCTCCAATCGTAAGGAGGTGTCTCCGTGAGGATAAAATCGCCGTGACCTGGATGTATCACTGGAACTGGTTATCTCAGTGAATTCAGCAGTAGGAAGCTGATGGCCGTCGGCTCCTCTCCCCCATTGGTAATAGCCACCATAAGCCAGACGAATCAGTCGGACTCGTGGCGACCTGGGAGGCTCCAAGGTTCCGACCCATCCATCTTTGACCTGCTGATATCACGGTCTCAGACTCTGGTACTCCCTGGCAAGTATTGTCACTCCACCAGAACCCCCCTGCAGCTGTGCAGTCGCCACTCGAGGTGCAGAATGTAATATCACAGGTCGGTGGACAAATTTCATCAATACCGTTGCAATCTTGGTCAATACCATCCCCACATACTTCCAGTGCGCCTGGATTAATGGAAAAACTGTTGTCGTTGCAGTCATCAGCAGAACCGGAGCAGGAGCCGATACGGGTAAAACCGTCTAAGTCAGTGTCAAAATCACATTGATTTGTTGATACGACCCCGACGTCTCCCGTCCCCGCCGCAAAGTTGAGCGAACCGCCTGCAATGGTTATCGTGCCGAGAATACCTGAGGCCGAGGTTTTGGTCGTGAATGAACAGTCATACCCACCATCAAGCACGGCTGCTCCGCCGTCAAGGACTAAATCCTCCGAAAAGATCTCGCCCGCGAGCAGGAGCGTAAATTCAGACAAGCCCAAAGTATTACTGGCGTAATCATAGGCGTTCTGAATGGAGGTTGGATTGTAGGCCGCCTCCGCAATCTTAACCGCAGGAGAGCAGGCGGCCTGGGCCTCATCTTTGGTAGAGGGAATGAACAGCAAGGATAAACAAGTGAAAACCGCGAAGAATACGGTGTAGATTTTCATACCTTTACTCCTAAATGCTCAAGCATAAAACATCAATGGTCATGTTTCGTTGAGGGAAGCAAGCAATAGGAATACCAAAAAAAGCATGTTAACTTTTAATGTCAATGATTAGCTGAACGGGGATTAAAAAAATCAACAGGATGTGGATTTTACAGTGTGTATTCAAGACTTACAGTGTAATCGTAGTTCCAACGTGTGATACGCAGAACGTGTATCGTTACTTGAAAACAATAAATCAGGGGATGAGAACTAGCAAAACAAAATATGCCTTCAGCGTTTTAACGAGGATCTGATCAGTGGAATGGCCTATTTTGGTCAACAGATTTAGTCATTCTTAGGGTTGTGATCGAGAGTGAATGTGTTTTGTGGGATTCTGAAAAGACCGTTAGGGAGTCCGGTCCTATTCCGGTCCTGAGGTGAAACTTTGGGGGTGGGGCGGGGAGGCAGATCAGTGGAAACGGAAAAGCCCTAACCGGAGATGGCTGGGGCTTGTTTCTATTTAGTCTTAGGGGGATGGACTGAATCGGGTTTCTGGTTTTTAATCATATGTCGTTATATAAGCCCTTTTCCCTTTAGGTTTCTGGTTACGGCCTCTACATAATCCCGTATCATCTTGATCGGGTCAATTTCTTCAACTGTCTCCAGTTGCGCGGCCCAAATTCTTTCCTCGGTTTTCAGATCGTATAATACAGATTCAATTATCAGGGTAGTGGTCCCAGGGGTTGTTGGTTGAATATTGACGACACTATAGCTCTGGTTGTAATAGGATCCCCAGTTGTTGTACCAAGGATCCATGTAGAGAGGAACCGGGTTGGTCTTGACAATTTGCATCCCTTGACCCTGGCTGCCTGCTTCTCTCCGCTTCCTGATTAGTTTGGTCAGCAGGACGGAGTCGCAACCATTGGCCGTCATTGCCTGGATGACCTTTTCCCTGTTGTTCTCCTGATCTCGTGGGAGATCGTTGTGGCTGGTAACAGCCTGCACGCCTTGCCTGGATAGTTGTCGTTTAAAGGTCTCTTCGAAAATCCTTCGGTAGTCTTCCTCTTTGGCAATGCCGATGAGATAGACATTCTCGATCTTTTCTGAGTAGCCGGGCTTTACCCAGGAGTCTTTCACTGTGGTGCCGGAACAGGCCGTTGCCAATAATGCGAGGAGTGCCAGCCCCATCAGGCGTTTCAAAATAGTCATCCGTTTTCGCTCTCCGTTGAGTGCTCTCGAATTCAGGGTCGATACTGTTTCAACCTCTGGGGTAATTGCTTTTAGTTGTTTCTATTGAACGCCCTAGCCAGTCAATTACTTTCCCAAGGTGGCGCATGTTCGCCATGCCTTCATCATCATCCTTCACCTCTTCCTTTTCCCGGCCAATTCCCATATTCCAGTAAGTTGAACCTGGAATGACCATTCTCGACATCTGGAACATGTGGTTGATACTGTCAAAGGCATGGGTTGCGCCACCTCTCCTGACGGCCACAACCGCAGCGCCGATCTTTCCTGAGAAGGCGTGACCATTGGCATAGGCGACAAAGCCAGCCTTTTCAATCAACGCTTTTAGGTCCGCAGACACAGCGGCAAAATAGGTTGGAGAGCCGAGGATCATAGCGTCGGATCTTAACAGCTTTGCATAAATCTCATTGAAGCCATCGTTTTTGATGATGCATTCGTTATCTTTGTTCTCAAAGCACTTATAGCAGGCGAGGCAACCTCGAATTGCAGTTCCGCCAACTTTTACCAGTTCAGTTTCCCAGCCACTCTCTTCCAGTTGGCTAAGTGTCTCCTGAAGCAGTATTTCCGTGTTCCCTCCTGCTCGGGGGCTCCCATTTACAGCTACAGCGTACATATAAACCTCCTTTTTCCCAAGGTATCAGTATAATTTGTTTCATGGTCATTTCCACTACAGAAACACTAGTTTCTCCCGATGTCCAAAAATAACAACTCTATCAATGAGGACGTACCGGACCTGGCCCCGGAGTCAAAACCCCACCCCGGAATACACAAACACTACATTCCTTAGACGCTCAGATTGTCACTTTAAAGATCGTTCTGCCCGGATATGGACCAGAGCACAAAAGAAAAGAGCGACCCCGGGAAGGCCGCTCCTTGTAAATACTGGTCGGGATGACTGGATTCGAACCAGCGACCCCCTGCTCCCGAAGCAGAAGCGTTCGCTATCGCTCACTGTGCGCTTACGTACCAGAGAGCACGTCATCCAGGAACATTCCTGAATGGGTGTAGCGGGACGTCGAATACAAGCGAACATTTGGCAGGATTCACTTGGCTATGAGCAAAAAAACATAAATTATTTGAAAATATCAAAAATGCTTTTTCGTGCTTTTTTGACGAAAGCCTGATTTGCAAACAGAATATCCAGTTCTCCAGCGTCCAAATGGAGAGCCCCACATTTTTCATTCACACAAATATCTACGGAGACATCTCCCTTCTGAATTTCAACCAAAGATTTAGTCCCACAGCGGAAGCAATGATATTCATGCTCATCACGATACTTTTGGTTGGCATCCTGTGCGCTTTTCTCTCGTAACGCCTTGATCTGTTCTTTAGCCTGCTGGGCGAAAAAGTGATCTTCCTTGTTCATTTGAAGTTTAAGATGATCGCTCATAATGCCATATACTCCTTATTGTTAGTCTTATGTGTATGCCGACGAGTTCTGAACAAAACTTTCTCTCAATTAATGACGTTACATAAAAGTCACAGAATATTCAATCAGTGATCCTTCTTTGAGTGAAATATTGTTCATGATTGGTGCGATTCTTGGAGGATGTGCAAGGGGCTTCAAAAACGCAGGTGTGCTATCAGACTGCGCTATCGTTACAGTCCAATGTTAACAATATGTTGATGCCGTTTTACGATGCATAGCGCAGTTTCATAGCGCCCCCTGCTCCCGAAGCAGATGCGTTCGCTCGGCTATGCTCTCGCTCTCTGTGCGCTCACTTACCAGAGAGGACGTCATCCAATGAATTTCCTAAGGAGAATGAATTTTGGGTGCCCACTAATCAGTCCTAAAAATTAGAACCAATCTTTACTCACGAACTGAGATGTAATTCCTGTTGATTGCGCTTTGCCCGCTCTCCGATCTTGTGAAATCAATGAATTCTGCTACGGCCACGTTGTCCCTGCCATCAATCGTCAGGAAATAGGTTGCGGTTAAGGGATAGGTCCCGTTGCGGATATTTTCCTCGTTTGGCAGAATCCCATTAACTTTAAGAATCTCACCATATTTTTCATCATAGGCATTAAAATTCATGAAACTGATTGCACCAGGTGTCACTGATGTGTAGTTGCCGAGCATATCGGGTGCTTTGGCTTTCATCGCATTGTCTGTCAACTCACCTTTGTCTCCCACTGTGAATTCTTTGAACAATAAGACAAGACCACTCTCCAAGTCATCTGAGAGGTAGGCTGGAAAGACCGGCAAATTATTGCCATTGAGTTCTTGCCAGTTGTTGATTTTTCCTTGGAAAATCTTTGTCAATTCGTCTGTTGTGAGATTCGCGATCCCATTGTCGCGGTTTGCAACGATCACGATTGGGTCTTTGGCAAGGGCAATGCTTTGCCATGAAGAGACCTGTCCTTTGTCGAGCTTCATCCCCTTGGCTAACTTCTCAATCGGTTTGCACGTAAAGGTGAAGTCGACCTTCTGTTCTAGCATTAGGTTAACAGCTGTTTTGTTTCCAGTGCCGCCTAGGCGTATCGACTTGCCGGTTTGAGCTTCATAGGCCTCAACGATATCTTTGAGTAGATAAATCTCGGTTTTACAACCGGCCGATTTGAGATTGTCAGTTTCGCTAAACGCATAACCACAAATTGTAAAGCAGACCATGACGATGGGTACCGAGAATAGAAGGATTTTTCTCAACATAACCTTGTCTCCTCTTGCCTGATTAATTTTAGCTAATTTACTTAGGTTTTGAGTGTTAGTCAAGATATGATTGACAGTAAATTGTGCGAGTATTGATCAGTAAGATTGCTCCTCAGTGCCTCACATAACAAAGAGGACGTCATCCAGAGGCGCTTCTGAATAGACGTCAGCGAGAAAAATTTGAACACAGAATATGTAATTCTTTGGGATCCTGAGATGGATGCCTGGTTTTGCTGGAATTCTGAAAAGCTGACTTGAGAGTCCGATCCTATTCCGGTCCTGAGGTGAAATTTCTTTTTTTGGGGGGGCAGAAAAGAAAAAGCCCCAACCGGGGATGCTGGGGCTTATAGATGAATTACATAAGTTTTTGCCATGAATAACTTGTGACCTCTCCTAAAGATTGCTCTCAGGGAGGCTAGCCCTTCAAAGTGGTCCTGTTGCCACTGGCAACCCCGCCTCTTTCCAATCAGCAAAGAGCGATTGGGCAATATTCTTATAGCCAAGTTTCATCAGCTTTATGTAAGCGCCGTAGCTACGGCCTCCGGAATTACAGTAAACAACCACTTTTTTCTCTTTGTCCAGTATTTCAGACGTTGCGGCAAAAGTGCTCAATGGGCAATTGATGGCCCCTGGAATATGACCTTCGGCAAATTCCTCAACATCCCTTACGTCGACGATTTGCAGGGTTTCAGGATGAAGAGCAGCAAGTTCCTGCAGATCGACAGGACTGATCTTTGTCGTCTCTATGCGTTTCTCGTAGTCACCACTTTTGTAGAAAGAATAACCAAGCTCCTCCCACACAGGCATGCCTTCCGCAAAGATAAAAATGTTTGTGTACCCGAGATTGTTGGCCTTTATTGCGGACTTCTTGCTTTTGCCGCACTTGATGCCGTTGCAGTAGAAAATCAATTGCATATTTTTATCTGCAGGGAGTAGCCCTGCAAATTTCTCAAAGTGCTTTTCAGGAATATTGATTGCTCCTGGGATGTGTGCTTCGCGGTACTCCTCGGGATTACGTGAATCGACCAGCAAAAAGCTTCGCGTGTCGGCATCTACCAACTCTTTCAACTCAGTACTCCCAACAATTGAATATTCACTTGCAAAGGTAGCGGTCGAAAACAGCATTATTAATGCGATTGAGCCAAACAGTAGCGTCTTGTGCATTTTGTTTCTCCGGTTGGGTTAAAGGTGCTCATTGAGGTAGGGTGTAAAATACCATTAGAGGAGTCAAATGACAATCCACTTTTGCTAGCAGGATTGCGGTGAATCACTCCTTCGCCCCGGACTTGCCACGGAGTCAAAATTCCCGCCAGGAATACACCAAAGAAGCAACATCCCGAACATTTTACAAAAAAAGAGCCCCTAAGCTCGGGGGAGGGGGTGAGCAAAGGGGCAAATGGGTTTAGGAGGTTTTGAAGAAGTTTTTGTTTGGTCTCAGAGTCGCCTGCCACAGCAACTCTTTGATGGTTTGAAGAGTATCGGAACCAGACAAGAAAATATACGTTACATCCCGTAAAAAAATCGCTACTAAGACACGAAAATTGACTGTGCAAAAACACACTCCGCCCCAGACATGTCCCGGAGACCAAACCCCGCCCCGGAACATTCATAGCCTCAATCCAACTGACCCCAAATTACCAATTATAGATGACTTCGGCCCGGAGCAGGCCCGGAGGACAAAAGAAAAGAGCGACCCCGGGAAGGCCGCTCCTTGTAAACACTGGTCGGGATGACTGGATTCGAACCAGCGACAGCGTTCGCCTTGCTCTCTGTGCGCCACGTACCAGAGGGGACGTCATCCAAAGACGTCCCTGGAGGGTCTCTGCGGATGGTGATCAAAGATGAACCTTTGACAATAGAACCTTTTGCCTAGTCTCTAGGCATGATGGCAAACTTACGCAGATGTGTACTGTAAATACCAGAGAGTTCTTCAACTAAAGCAATTCGACACAAAACGTGTATCTACTCAATTCCTCCTGCAGCTTCTAGAATAGCCACCATCTTTTCATATCCTCTCGATCGTGCCAGCGACAGAGGTGTTTGTCCAAGCTGATCCGCAATGTTGACATCTGCGCCCGCATCAACGAGTACTTTGAGTGTTTTCAAATGCCTTTCACCTCCATCTCCCAAGACGATGGATTCAATCAATGCCGTCCAGCCAAGATTGTTGATATGGTCAAGTGGAGCACCGGCATGTATCAATATTTGGACGACTTCGAAATGACCCAGGTGCGCAGCCGCAATCAGAGCGGTTCCATCATAACGACTGGTTATGTTTTTTGCACTTCCACCCAACTCCAATGACAACTTGAGAGTAGGGATGTCATTACCAACCGCTGCGATGGTGACGATATCGTAACGATCATTTTCCAAAGCGTTTGAATCAACTCCTGCGTTTGCCAGTATCCGCATTACTTCGTGGTGTCCCCCGAAGGCTGCAACATGAAGTGGCGTGCGCCCATGATTATCTCTAATGTTCGGATTTTCACCTTTGGCAATGAGATCTTTAAGCTCTTTCGCATCACCTTTCGCCGCAGCGCCCATGATTCCCGTATAATGTGAAACTTCGGTTGCTGATGGTGGAGTCTGGGCTTTCGCAGTGGATGCCCAGCTTAATACGAGCAACAAGAGAACAATGCTACGGAGTTTCTCTGCATTGGTGGCCATGGCTGTCTCCTTCCCTCGATTCCTGAACTAAAAAAAGCCCCACTTTCCAGGAGGGGGAGAGTGGGGCAACGGGTTCATGCAGCCGGCTGGAACAATTTACATGACTTGACAACGCCCCCGGATGGAACCTGTGCAACCTGTCATGACGCACAGGTGAGCAATGTCCTTCCCGGGCATTACGGGGATACGGTGCGGACCGCCGGCAACAATATGACCGTCCCTTCAACGATCGTCTGTACCTCGTGTCATGATGCATCCAGTGACAATCACACCGGAGCGGTTACCCTTGGCAATGGCTCTAACCTTGTCACCAACAAAATATACGCGAACTGGCCAAACATTACGTGCGATCACTGCCACGAGAACCGCGCCTCGCTGCATGCAACGGGCACGGCGCATAACAACAGAATCATTGACAGCACGTGCGACGGCTGTCATACCAGCGACACCTCCGTGCTCGGATCAACCCCGGGACCGGCAGCCTTGTCCAGCGATGCTGATGTTGACACTTTGCCGGCGTGCAGCCGCTCCGACTGTACCCTCTGTCACAACTACACCGGCACAAAGCTTGACGCCGGTATCGTTCGGCAGGCCATTCAGCAGGGATTGAATGGCACTCCGATCACCTGTACTGGCTGCCATACGGATAAGACGTCAGCTCACGGTAGTGTCGATCATGTGGCGCTTGGTTATGTGACTGTGGCGACCTCATGTTCGACCTGTCACGATCCAGGAACGGCCTCGAATGCGACGGTGTCTGGAACGCATTTGAGTAATTGCGCCCTCTGTCACACGACTGTTCCGAACCTGAAACCAGGACTCCCGGCCGGGGGCGGTGACTGCGCCGCTTGCCATACGAGCACATGGGAAGTCACCCATACTCTCAACACTCCGAACCACAACTCCTTGGTGCAGGTCGCAACGACTATTTGCAGCAGCTGCCATAGTGATCCGCCGCCACTCACCGATGCTGTCGATCCCAGGGTGCATAACGGTTGTTCCAGCTGTCACAATACGGACGGCAGCCTCAGAAGCTTGGCGGTCGGTCAGAACTTCATTTCAGGCGGCAACTGCGCCACCTGCCATGCAAGTACGCTTAATCCAGCTCATACAGAACATACACATACGGTTGGATTGGGTTCCGGCGACCTTTCTAACGGGACTTCCTGCGACAGCTGTCATGTCGTGGCGAATTGGTCGAAATTGAAGGGATTGAACACAATGTTGCGACCAACGGGGCCGGTTCCTGTGCAACCTGTCATAACAGTCCGAGGCAGGAGGTGTTGATGCCATCGCACTGGGGGCCAATCCCACCAATTGCCTAAACTGCCATTCGAATAAGACGTCGTCTCACGGGAGCATCGACCATGTAGCGCTCGGATATGTGACTTTGGCGACCTCGTGTGCTGGCCTGTCACGATCCGGGAACGGCCTAAAATGCGACGGTGACCGGAACGCATATGAGCAATTGCGCCCTCTGCCACACGACCGTACCGAACCTGCAATCAGGTCGTCGCCGGTCGGCGGCGGTGACTGCACCACCTGTCACGGTGCTAATTTTCAAACACGTTCACACAAGCTGCACCACCTGTCACGGAGAGCCGCCTTCAGGCACCACGCTCCGAACAGAGAGGGGCCCATACTGATCACGCCGTATTGGGCTTCGGTTCGGCAACTCCAAGTTGTAATGCCTGCCATGATGGAGCAACCCATAACGGCACCACCGATGTCGCCATTTTGTCCAGCTTCGACGCTAAGAGCGGCACGGCCAGCAGCAACGGCAGTACCTGCACCAGTACCAGCTGTCACGGCGGCCAGACCACGCCTGCCTGGCGACCGGTTCCATCAATGTCAACACGCAGTGTACCTCCTGCCATACCCGCCGAACTTCAGGGGATAGTTTCCCGAACCAGTATAACGACTATTCCTCCGGTGAGCATAATAAACATTGGAGTGAAGCCACATGTACGGATTGCCATAGCACCACAAAACTGGCGACCGGGCATTTCAGCAACCTGGCAGACCTCTACGTTTGAGCAGGATCCAGCTGCAACCATCGGGGGTAGTGGCACCAAGGTTGGCAGTTACGATGGTTCCAGATGTTCCAATATCCAGTGCCATGGGTCTGAAAACTGGTAGAAGTAACGACAACACTAAGAAAGGTTTCGTTGATGTTGCCCGTATGCTCCACTTTGGCGTTGATGGCTGGTCTTTACTGATTGTGGATGAGGGGATCTCCAAGAAGATGGAGGTTAGGAATGAGTGTTGAGTGCCTCGTGGCTGGGGCTTGGCGTCTGGCCAAGCCCCAGGCGTTTCAGCGCCCCCTTCACTTGCTTTGACCTCAAATCACGACTGATGTAAATTGGCCAGATAAGTCGAGTAGGCCAGTTAGGCATTTCCGTTTTGAGAAAGGGCGTTTTATGCAGTTGTTCCCATGGCAGCAAGACTACGAAATTGACATCCCTGAAATTGACCAGCAACATCGCCACCTGGTAGGCCTTATCAACGAGTTATCTGATGCCATGATTGCCCAAAAAGGGCACAAGACTGCACCGCAGAGTCTGGAGAAACTCGCAGATTACATCCACCTTCATTTCACAACAGAGGAAGAGGTCATGCGCAGGGGGAATTACCCCGCTTTCGATAATCACTGTCAGGAGCACCTTGAAATGACCGCTGCAGTTCTTAAATTCAGAAAGGACTATTCCGACAACCATGAGGTCAGTCCTAGCGAACTGCTCGGTTTTTTGTGTGCCTGGCTGAAAAACCACATTCTCGCCAGCGACATGGAATTGGGGCAGTTTTTGAAAACCCTGCCCGCCGCCAGGGAGAAATCAGGTCTCTCCTGAAGGCAAAACCACAAGGATGTAACCTTGGCGTCCGTGACGGGGGTTTGTCTCCGGGCTTCTCCGGGGCTTTTGCGAGACATCGGTGGCAGAAGTAAAGCCGCGCCCCTTTTCGGCTAACGGCTTCTGAGAAACCCGCGGCTTTTCAAATCTTCTGCCATTCAGGAGGTCTCTTGAGTACCGCTGAAGCGAGGGCAACCTTCACGCCTGGGGGCGGAGCTGCCATTGTTTCAGTATCGAACATCCCAGCCGCCGACAATCCCGTTTTTGGACAAGACAATCTGCCAAAGCTGGTTGTCCCGTGCCCTGAATGAAGCGGCACAGCTGGTAAGGTAATAATTCCACATGCGCTGGAAGCGCTCGTCGTAGGACTTTTTGAGCTCCGGCCACGCATTGGTGAAGTTCTCTTGCCAGGCCATCAACGTCTTGTCGTAATGCGGACCAAAGTTGTGCCAGTCTTCCAGTACGAAGTAGCCTTCATATGCCGAAGTAATTTGCTGTGCTGAGGGGATGACGCCATTAGGGAAGATGTAACGCTCAATCCAGGGGTCGGTCTTGATGGCCGGGGTATTACCGCCGATCGTATGCAACAGGAACACCCCATTGTCCTTGAGCAGCTCGGATGCCTTGCGAAAATACGTGCGATAGTTCTTCGGCCCGACATGTTCGAACATGCCGATTGAGACGATTCGATCGAAGCTTCCTTCCAGGTCACGGTAATCCGCCAGGAGAATCTCAACCGGCAGGCCGGCACAACGGGTGCGGGCCAGTTCGGCCTGCGCCTGGGAGATCGTTGCGCCGACCACCTCGACACCGTAACGTTCTGCCATGAAACGGGCCGTCCCGCCCCAGCCGCAACCGATATCAAGCACTTTTTGGCCGGGCTCCAGTTGCAGCTTGCGGCAGGTCAGTTCGAGTTTATGCTCCTGTGCCTCATCCAGGGTGGTTGCATCTTTCCAGTAGCCACAGCTGTAGATCATCCGCGAATCGAGCATCTTTTTGTAAAGATCGTTGCCGATGTCGTAATGTTTTTCGCCAACCACAAATGCGCGCCTGCGATTCTGGCGGTTGACCAATTTTGCCCGCAGAGCATCGTAAACAACCACCATCGACTTGAGTTTACGGTTGAGTTCGGCCCTGATCAGCCGGGTCAGCAGTTGATCGGGTGATGCTGAGTCCCACCACCCGTCCATGTAGGCCTCGCCGAATCCTAGCGTACCCTGTGCCAGGACGCGCCGGAAAAAACCGGGATGCTTCACCTGCAGGTCCCAGGGGCGATCTCCGTTGATGGTGACGTCTGCATGGTCCAACAGACCTTCGACACGACGCCTAAAACCTTCCGAAGACATAACCTTCCTCCCGAGAACCACTCCTTTTGCATGGGGCTCGAAGGACAGAGGAACACGACCCAGCTGACCCCGGCCAAAAGGGGTTCCACGCTTGCTTGAGATTGGCGCAGCAGACACGGTCTGGGATGAAAGGGTCTCGTCGGCACCACGAATCACACCATAGAGTCGTCCTGCCACGTTAAAACTACCTTATTTTTTATCTCAAGGTTCTGGAGTTGTCAAACTGGCCCGGGACATTTGCATCTCTGATCAGGGTTTGTAATCCTCATGCCCACGGCCATCTGGACAGTCATTGCACAGAGACCTCACTTTGGATGCAGAAGCAAACTCTAACCAGGCACAACCCGTTGCAACTCGTCCACCAGCTCACTGGTCGTATACGGCTTTCTCAGGTAGCCGTCAAACCCCATCTTCAGATATTTTTCCCTGTCCCCTATGAAGGCGTGGGCGGTCTGGGCAATCACTGTCAGGTGCCTGCCGCTTAAGCGCTCCAGTCCGCGCAGAGTTTTCAATGCATCGATGCCATTTATCACCGGCATCTGGATATCCATGAGGGCCAGGTCAAAACCGTTTGTGTTCAATTTATCAAGAGCGATCTTGCCATTTTCGGCAGTCATAACCTTATGCCCAAGATTTTCCAAAACCGTCCTGATGAATTGAATGTTGATCAGGTTGTCCTCGGCCAGCAGGATATTTAAAGCCGGCCCGCTCCATGCTAACGGTTCTTTCTCCGGGAGCGGCTTCTTGGAGATCCCGCCGACCTTTCTCTGCAGGGGGATAAGCAGGTGAAAGGTGCTGCCGAAACCCTCCTGGCTCTCCAGTTCGACAGTGCCGCCCATCAGGGCTGCGAGGCTCCGGCTGATCGACAACCCGAGCCCGGAGCCATGATACTGGTGGAATCTTGCATCAAATCCCTGGACGAATGGCTCAAAGATCCGTTCATGCAAGCCTGCAGAGATGCCGATACCGGTATCTTTTACAGCAATATCCAGAAGGACCCTGGAACCTCCTTCTTCGACAAGGGAAACATCAATACTAACGGCCCCCTTTTCAGTAAACTTGACGGCGTTGCCCAGCAGGTTGAGCAGGACCTGATTAAGCCTCAATGGGTCACCAATCAGGAGATCAGGGACATCAGCGCCTATGCTGACATCGAGTGAAAGGTCTTTCTGGGCAACTTGCTGTTTTTGAACCTCAGCCATGTTTGCTATGAAGCTGCGCAGGTGGATATCTTGCTGCTTGATGTCGAGTTCTCCAGCTTCGATCTTCGAGAGGTCGAGGATGTCGTTGATTAATAATGACAGGGTGTTGCTGGCCGCATTGATTGCAGCAAGGTATTTCCTGTGTTCAGAAGTCAACTCGGCGTCTTCCATCAGCTCGCCGTAGCCGACAATCGCGGTTAAAGGAGTACGGATTTCGTGGCTCACTTTTGCCAGGAACAGGCTCTTGGCGCGGTTGGCTGCCTCAGCAGCCAGGGTGGCGGCCTGCAATGCCACTTCACTCGCTTTGCGCTCGGTGATGTCGCGGTCAGCCCCGCAATAGCCCACCACCTCACCGGCGGCATTGAAAATCGGCTTCGCATTGCTCTCGAGGTAGCGATAACTTCCGTCCCTGTGCCGCCAGCGCAAGACCCAGCCGCTCCAGCCCTGCTTCTCGGCAATCAGGACGGGGAGCGTCTGCTCTACCTCCAGCAAATCATCTTGATGCAGGTAGCTCAAAAACGCCTTCCCCACGAATTCCTCCGGCTGGTATCCCAGCAACTCCGAGAGCCGGTCATTCGAGTAAGTGTGCCGGCCGGACAGGTCGATTTCCCAGATCCATTCAGAAGAGTTATCAAATATATTTTGCAGCTTCTCTTTGCTGTTCAGTAATTCTTCCTTCACTTGCCTGCGCAGTGTGATGTCTCGCCCCACACCAACAACAGCCTCGATCCGCCCTTTGTCGTCCAGTATTGCCCGATCGGACCAGGCCAGCCACCGCCAACCCGAAACAGTCATGGCCCGTTGTTCCAGGTAGGCGGTATGCGGAGGATGAAGGAGGCTTTCCATCGCCTTTTCGGCAGCAGCCCGGTCTTCCTCGTGCACCAGCGGCATGAAGGATTTTCCCAGCAGTTCATCTTCGCTTTTGCCAAATGTTTTGCAGTAGGTGGGGTTGACAAACAGAAACCGCCCGTCAGCGTCAACCTTGACCACCAGTTCATTCTGGTTTTCCACCAGCAGCCTATAGCTCTCTTCGCTTTTACGCAGTTTCTCCTCGGCCTCTTTGCGCTCAGTGATGTCGCGGTCGATGCCCCGGTAACCGCGGAACCGTCCTTCTTTGTCAAAGACAGGAGTTGCGCTCGATTCTATGAACACCTTACGGCCGTCTTTGTGGATGTTGATGTTTACGAGGTTGCTGAATGGCAGATATTTTTTCGCAATTGGGTCGAAGTGGTAACGAACGCGCTCTGCCTCGGCAGAATCCATCAAGTCAAAGGCATTCAGGCCAATCAGCTCCTCGGGGTCATACCCCAGGATTTTTTTGATGCTCGGACTTGCATAGGTGAAATTTGCATTCTCATCGAACTCCCAAAACCAATCCTGAGATGTTTCAACCATCTTTCTGAAACGTTCGTGTTCATCTGACATGGGATTGACCTAACATACGCAGAAGTAATTTAACCTGGCCACAGACACCCGCCCATTATACATATAACCAGACCCGGGGGAAATCCGAGAGGCCGTCCGTGATTGACAAGACAAGAAAGAGGGATCAACCCGTTTGACGTCGAGTCCTGAGCAGATATAATCGAGATCAGGTTGGAAAAACTCCGATAAGGAGATCCCCATGAAATTAACTACGAAAGCTTTGGTTGTCGGACTATTCATCTTGCTGTCCTGCGGCAGCGCCTATGCGGATGAGTATGCAGGCACAAAAAAGATGTTCGAGGATGCCGGCCTTTCAAGCATGTTTAGCAGCGCCTACGGTTATGCACTGTTTCCAACCATCGGCAAGGCTGGATTCCTGGTAGGCGGAGCTTACGGCAAGGGCCGTGTTTACGAGCAGGGCAACCACATCGGCGAGACGGCGATGACACAGGCGACCGTTGGCTTTCAACTCGGTGCTGCAGGTTTTAGCCAGGTCATATTTTTCCAGGACAAGCGGGCCCTTACCGAGTTCACAAATGGCAATTTCGAGTTCGGTGCAGAAGCACAGGCCACGGCGATAACAGCCGCTGCAGGCGCGTCTGCCAATACGGCGGGGAGCTCCGCAACCGCCAGCGGGGGCAAAAACAACGCGACCACAGCTGGGGCAGGCTACAATAAGGGCATGTCCACATTCACGATCACCAAGGGGGGGTTGATGTATGAAGTCTCCGTTGGCGGACAGAAGTTCAGCTTCACCAAACGTTAAAGAGCGCCAAAACATCACGAATGTTATCGTCTGCGACTCCTTTCAAGCCCTCCCGTGGGGAACCCCCAACAGGGAAGGCCTGCAATGCATGTAGAGTTTTCCGGCACAATGGTGCCAGCAGGACTGCAGAAAAAGCCGCCTTTTAACGCAGCACCCAAGGGTTGGCATGCCACAAGCAGTTAAGGGGCCTGAATGGTCAAAAGATTTTATTCCTTTATCCTGGCCGTAAGCTTTGTCATGTCGACACCGCAGCCTCTTTTGGCCCTGGCACAAGATCACGGCGCAGCTTTACTTGAAGAGCGCTGTTCGGGCTGTCATCCGTCATCTTTGTCGAAAACAAAACAGAAAACTCCCAAGCAATGGCAAGCCACCGTTGCTCGCATGAAACACAGAGGGGCCAGGTTGACAGAGGATGAAATGAAGGTCCTGGTGGACTACCTGAGCGCGACTTACAAGCCCTGATCGCTTCGCCATGACAGCCTTTATTCGACAGAACAACCTGCCCTTGCAATTGGCGACAGCCTGCTTCAGATCACTCCAAAACATTCGGCAGCGGGGGCGCCGGTTCGAGCACGGTCATCCCGACCATTATTTGCCTGAGAGAAACCTTCCCGTACAGGAGCCGACATGAAAATCACTTTCCACGGCGCGGCCCGGACGGTTACCGGGTCTCAGCATCTCATCGAGGTGAACGGCAAAAAGATCATGCTTGACTGCGGCCTGTTCCAGGGCAAGCGTAAAGAAGCGTTTGAACGCAACCGCAGTGAATTTTGCCAGAGCAGTGAAATCGACTGCGTGGTCCTCTCTCACGCGCATATCGATCATTCAGGGCGCATCCCCTGTCTCGTCAGGAACGGCTTCTCAGGCGACATCTTCTGCACGTCGGCAACCCGGGACCTGTGCGCCGTCATGCTCATGGACAGCGCCTTTATCCAGGAAAAAGACGTGGAGTACGTTAATCGACGCCGCAAGAAGAACGGGCAGAGGCCCTTTGAGCCACTCTACACCAAGGCAGACGTCGCCAATGGCATGGAGCAGTTTGTAGGTTTAAGCTACAACCGCCGGCACCTAATCTGCACCGGTGTCAATCTTACCCTGGTGGACGCCGGGCACATGCTGGGCAGCGCCCACGTCATCCTCGACATCGACGACCAGGAGACCGGCCGCAGCCAGCGTCTCGTGTTCAGCGGTGATATCGGCAGGCCGGATATCCCGATCATCCGCGATCCCGTGCCGATCAGCGAGGGGGCCGATATCCTGATCATGGAGAGCACCTACGGCAACCGTTTACACCCGCCGTACCCCGAATCGGAACAGGAGCTGGAGCGCATCGTCAATGAAACCGTCAGTCGTGGCGGATCGCTTCTGATCCCGGCTTTTGCCGTTGGCCGGACCCAGCAGATCGTCTACGCCCTGCATAAGCTGCATACCGCCGGCATGATCGCCGATTTGCCAATCTTCGTCGATAGCCCGCTGGCCACGCGCACCACCGAGATCTTCCGCCTGCATCCGGAGGTTTACGATGCCGAAATCCGCGAGTTCCTGCTCAGCGACGATGACAACGACCCCTTCGGTTTCGGCCGTCTCAAGTACACCCAGTCGGTGGAGCAATCCAAGGCCCTCAACCGTCTGCAAGTCCCGGCGGTCATCATAAGCTCGAGCGGCATGCTTGAAGGAGGCCGCATCCTTCACCACCTGCAAAACCGTATCGGCGATCCACGCAATACCATACTGATGACCAGCTGGCAGGCACCCAACACCCTTGGCCGGCAGCTCGTGGAACAAGCACGGACCGTCCGCATTTTCGGCGACGAATTCGAGGTGAACGCCAGGGTAGAGTCGCTGGCCGGTTTTTCGGGCCATGCTGACCGGGACGGGCTCATGCAGTTCGCACGGGTCATGCACAAAAAGCCACAACAGACCTTCATCGTTCACGGCGAAGGGGATTCATCAGAGAGCCTGGCTGACGGCCTGCGCAACGAGTTGGGATTCAAAAATGTCTACGTTCCGGAGCCTCTGCAAACTTTTGCGGCATGAACCCTTTTAACGGGATCCAGACAACCGCACATGCCCACCAAGCCGTTAAAGTTATGGTTCAGCCGCCTTTGACTTGCAATTATGCTTGAACCATCTGCTCAATGTGTTAACTTTCTCCTGGTGTCATTCTATTTGATTAACCGGGGGTGAAGAGATGCTGCAGGTGGATTGCCCGAATTGCCAGGGGGTTATCAAATCTCAATTTCTTGCTGACGTATCGACTATTGAGTGTGGCCAATGCAAAGAGACCATCCCGGTTAAGGACGTTTTTATCTCGACAAAGTCTTTCGTTATGCATCGGGAAGACTTCCTTAATCGGACCTTTCGCTTCCAGAAACTCCTCAGAGAAGTTGAAAAAGAACTGCTTCTGATGACCAACAACAAGGAAGTGTCCGCCAAAAGTCTTGAGAGCCTCGAGCAATTCTACTCATCCCTTCAGGAGTTATTAGCCGGGGCAAGAAACAATTACCGAATGGACGTCCCAGGTGATTTATCTGTAGCAATCGTTGATGACAAGAGACAGTGTAAAGGGCAAGTGCTGAACTTAAGTACCGCAGGGGCCTCAATTGAGTTGCTGGAATTTGACAAACTCCCTCGCATAAAATCTGAAATTAATATTGTGCTTCCCCTTCCTGAACTTTCTGAACCGTTATATCCCCGTGCCAGGGTTGTCTGGACCAGGGAACAGGCAGACAACAAGAGACCGCATCACGCAATTATCGGCGTAACCTTTATAGACGCTGACGAACATACTCAAAACTGTATATGGAACTATATCCTTGATAAGGCGCCGGCCCCGCTGCAACGAGTGTCAAGGTAGTCTTTCGGCTTGATTGCAACAATGCAGCCGTCCGATTCGCCCACCGCGGTGGTTTTTACCTGTTGCAACAGCAGACCAGTTAATATATTAAAGGGACTATATATGAAAAATGTCAACATCGCACGATTGGGTCGCGGCGTCAGGTCAGTCGCCCTGGGAAACTTTAACCGCCCCTTACACGGGCTGTCCCAACAGGTATAAAATTATGCTACAGATGAATTGCCCGGAGTGCAGGGAAGTTATTCGCTCTCCCTATCTCGCCGAACTGTCGTCCATCGAGTGCGTCCATTGCAAACAGGCCGTCGCAGTAAACGACGTCTTTGTCGCAACAGAAGGGTTCACCATGCATCGCGACGACCTTCTTAACCGGATCTCTCGTTTCCAGAAACTTCTGGAAGAGGTTGAGAAGGAAATGCGCCTGATTGAAGGGAACGAAACCGCATCCAAAACGACGCGCAACAGTATCAGTAAATTTCATGCGACCCTTCAGGAACTTCTGATCGGAGCAAGAGGCAACTTCCGCCTGAAAGTCCCTCACGACCTGTTCGTGGAGATGGATTACAATGATGACAAGAAAGAGGGGAGACTGGTGGATTTAAGCACCGTGGGAGCCTCTCTGGAACTGGCTGCGCTTGACGGCCAGCCCAGGAACAAGGCTGAGATAAAATTGCGGCTGATCTTGTCGGATGTTGCCGGACCGTTATCCCTGGTGGCGAGGATTGTCTGGGTCAGGAAAGTGACCAAGGACGCGGACTCTCAATTCTTTCAGGTCGGCGTAAAGTTCGTGAATCTGGATGAAGAGATTCGCGACATCCTGTGGAGTTATATCGTTGCCGGCTCATCGGTGGCCAGTTCCTGATGTGGCAGCACTGGAGCCGCTGATCCGCTGCGAAAGCTTCCGCGGGAAGACTCGCCCGACGACAGGACCGGGAACAAGCCGTTATCTACGCGTCAGCAGGACTGCAAACTCGATCAATCGAGTCACTCCGCGCGCCGCCATCCCCTGGTGCGACCCAAGGACATCCTCTTCAACCAGCAGTTCAAGCTCAAACCAGCCCTCGAACAATCCTGAAA
>CAWKAV010000010.1:0-104434 GCA_963847735.1 uncultured delta proteobacterium
GGGCAGAAAATCTTTCTGCCCCCGCTTTTTGGTTTTTTTTCTTCGCAAAGCCTGCCCGGTGCCGACCCAGCAGCAAAGGCCCATGACCGAGCCGCCCGGCGATCAATCCGGCGTTGCCATCCCCAGCAGTTCGGTGATATGGACCACCTGCTGCGGCATCCCGACCCGCTTCAAGCCCCAGGCCAGCTGCAGGTGGCAGCCGGGGTTGGCGGTGACCAGCAGCTCGGCACCGGTCGCCATGACGTTCTCCAGCTTGCGGTCGAGGATCTGTTGACTCTCGCCGGTGTACTTGAGGCTGAAGGTCGCGGCGCTGCCGCAGCACCAGCTGGCCTCGTTCAATTCCCGGTAGTCGACTCCCGGGATCGCCCGGATCAGGTCCCGCGGCTGCCTGCTGACCCCCTGGGCGTGGCAGAGGTGGCAAGGTTCATGGTAGGTGACGACCTTGTCGACCGGGCGCAGTCCTTCCAGTCTCAAGCCCTGTTCCGCCAGAAATTCACTGACATCCTTTATCTTCGCCTTGAAGGCCGCCAGCTTGACGTGTTCGCCCGCTTCTTCGAGGAGCTCCTCGTACTCTTTCAGGGCCGCGCCGCAGCCGGCGCAATCGGTGACGATGGCGTCGACCTCGAGGTCCATGAACAGGTCGAGATTGTGGTGTGCCAGGCTGCGGGTGGTGCCGCGGTCGCCCTCGGTCAAATGGGGCGCACCGCAGCACTTCTGGTCCTTCGGCGTGACCACTTCGAAGCCCTGATGAGTCAGCACGCGCACCGTCTGTCTCGACACCTCGGGATACATCAGGGTCATGATGCAGCCGAGGAAAAAGGCCACCCGGCCGCGCTGTTCGCCAACCGCCGGCACGACCTCCGGCAGCTGCGGGCGCAGGGGGGGGTGAAGCTCAGGCATCATGCCTTCGGCCTTGGCCACCCATTCGGGACCCAGCTTGAGCAGTTGCGAGTGACGCACCAACCACTGAATGCCGAGCTTCTGGTAAAGCCGCGCCGGCAGCATCGAGGTCTCGAGCAGGTCAGGATTGGTCAGCATCTTCTGCAGGACGAACGCGCGGAAGGTTTTGCCGACATGCTTGAGGGGGAAGAACTGATGTGCCTGGCTGCGACAGATTTCCATGACCTCGCCGGCCCGTACGCCGGACGGACAGGCGGTGGTGCAGGCCCGGCAGTCGAGGCAGAAAAACGCCTCTTCCCGGACCGACTCGGTGAACTCGAGTTTTTGCTCGGCAACCGCCCGGGCCAGGGCCACGCGGCCGCGGGGGCTGGAGCGCTCGCGGCCGGTCAGGGCGAAGGTCGGACAGGTCGGCAGGCAGAAGCCGCAGCGCATGCACTGCAACACATCGCCGTAGTCAGGCGCATCCTCGGTCGTGAAGTTGCCGAGCTTGTCAGTGTGAGACACGGAAGCCCTCCTCGATGTGCGGTGCGCTGCACGGATCGTCGTCGGCGAAAATCTTGCCGGGGTTGAGAATCCCCTTGGGGTCGAAGGCGCCCTTGATGCGCTTCATCACCTTGACGCCGCCGGCGCCGATCTGCCGGGCCAGGTACTCCTTCTTGGCGAGGCCGATGCCGTGTTCCCCGGAGACGGTGCCACCCCACGCCAGGACCTGGTCGTAGAGGTCGTCGTAGAAGGCATGGGCACGATGCATTTCATCGCTGTTGCGTTCATCACAGAGCACGGTCGGGTGCAGGTTGCCGTCTCCGGCATGGCCAAAGGTGCCCACCGTGAGGCCGTATTTGGCGGTAAGCCGCTCGATCTCGGCGAAGGTCTCGGCGAGCCGCGAACGCGGCACGGTGGCATCCTCGAGCAACGTGGTCGGTCTCACCCTGGCCAGGGCGGAGAGGGCCGTGCGCCGGGCCGCGGCTAGGCTGCCGGCCTCCTCGGCGCTCTTGGCGACGTGGATCTCTGCCGCCTTGACCTGTTCCAGGATTGCCTTGACACCCTGGGCCTCTTCCTCGACCATCGCCGGGTGGCCGTCGACCTCGATCAGCAGGAGGGCCGCCATTTGGCGCGGCAGGCCGATCTTGACGTAGTCCTCGACGCAGTTGATGGTGGCCTTGTCCATGATCTCCATGGTCGAGGGGATGATCTTGGCGGCAATGATCTTCGAGACCGCTTCGCCGGCAGTGCGGACGTCATTGAAGTAGGCCAGGAAAGTGCGCTTGTCCTGGGGCGGCGGGATCAGCTTGACGGTGATTTCGGTGATGATGCCGAGCGTCCCTTCGGAACCGACCAGCAGGTCCTTGAAAGAGTAGCCGGCGACATCCTTGACGCTCTTGCCTCCGGTGGTCAGGATACTGCCGTCGGGCAGCACGCACTCGAGGGCCATGACGTAATCTCGGGTCACGCCGTACTTGAGCCCGCGCAGCCCGCCGGCGTCTTCCATGACGTTGCCGCCGAGCGTGGAAATTTTCTGTGAACCCGGATCGGGGGGGTAGAACAGCCCCTTGCCGGCCACGGCGTTGAACAGGTCGAGGGTGACAACGCCGGCCTCTACCGTGGCGGTGAGGTTCTCCTCGTCGATTTCCAGGATCCGGTTCATCCGGTTGAGGCACAGGACCATGCCGCCCTTGACTGGTACGCTGCCACCGGAAAGACCGGTCCCCGAGCCGCGCGGCACGATCGGCAGCCCTTCGTGCTGGGCGATCTCCATGGCGGCGAGAACGCCCTCGGTCGTGGTCGGGTAGACGGCAACTTCGGGGAGATGATGGACCCCCGGGGTGGAGTCATAACCGAGGACCAGCAGGTCCTCCTTCTCATGGGCGACGTTTGCTGCGCCAAGCTTGTCGATCAGGTGCTGAATGGCCGTTTTTGAAATCATGGCGTTGTCCTTAGAATGCCCAGGGTAGATGGAAATGAGCTGGTGCACCGGAAAGATATCCGATCGGAGCGCCGATGGTCAGAACCCCTCTTCGTGGAAACCTGCCGGAATCCGCACCACCAAAACCGGCTGAGCGGCGCTGTGCAGCACCTTGCGGGTGGTGGAGCCGAGCAGCGCCTCGCCGAGAGCCGTGTGGCGGTGTGAGCCCATGATGATCAGGTCGGCAGCAGACTCTCTTGCCGCCGCCAGCACGACCTGGTCCGGCTGACCCTCTTCGATGCGGATCTCCTTGACCCGCTGGGCACACTGTGATTCGGAACCGCATTCCTTTTCGCACAGTCGGGCGATGCGTTCCCGCAACCGCTCCCTGGCCTGCAGCTGTGCCGCGTGATGCAGGCCTTCCGACTGCTGGTGGGAGATGTGCAGCTCCACCAGACTCCGGGCAAAGGTCGACAGGGGCTCCAGGGCCGAGACGGCGATGATCTGAGCGTCGTGCTGCTCGGCTATGGCCAGAGCGTAGCGGAACACATGCGGGGCACCGGCGTCCATGCCGGTCGCGTAGAGTATGTTTCTGATTTTCGGCAACATCTTGATCTCCCCGGCGGCTGTTAGAAGGTTGAAGAGTTAGTTGCCGAAAAACACATCCGGCAGCCAGGTGATGATTTCCGGAAAAGTGATCATGAGCGCAAGCCCGATCAGCTGGATGATGACAAAAGGAATGATCCCCCGGTAAATGTCACCCATGGTGTATTCCGGTGGAGCCACCCCCTTGAAATAGAACAGGGCATAGCCGAAGGGTGGTGTCAGAAACGATGTCTGCAGGTTGATGCAGACCAGCATGGCGAACCAGAGCGGGTTGAAATCGAGGTCCATGGCGATTGGTGTAAAGATGGGCACCACCACCAGGAGGATCGCCGCCCAGTCGATGAACATGCCGAGGAAGAAGACCACGCTCATCATGATGGCCAGGACCACGTAGGGGCTGACATCCATGCCGAGCAGGGCATCAGCGACCACGTCACCACCGCCCATGCTCAAAAACACGACGCTGAACAGTTTGCCACCGATGAACAGGGCCATAATCATGGCGGTGGTCCGGGCCGTTGAGATCGAGGACTGGGTCAGCACCTCCCAGTTGAGCTTGCGATTGAACAATGCCAGGACCATGGCCCCGATGCAGCCGAGGGCTGCAGCCTCGGTCGGGGTGGCGACGCCGGCGAGGATCGTGCCCATGACCGTTAGAATCAAGCTGAATGGCGGCACAAAGCTTTTCATGGTCATGGCGAACTTCTGGCCAGCGGTGTGCGTGCGCTCTTCCCTCGGGATTGGCGGGCCGAGCTTGGGGTTGATACCGCAGCGCACGGCGACGTAGAGCAGGTACAACCCTGACAGGACCAGGCCGGGGAGAATCGCGCCGGCAAACAGGTTGCCCACCGAGGTCTCTTTGAGACCGGTCAGGCCGCCGTAGACCACCAGCATGATGCTTGGCGGGATCAGGATGCCTAGGGTGCCGGAAGAACAGATGATACCGGCTGACATGCCGCGCTCGTAACCCCGGCGCAGCAGGGCAGGTCCGGCCATCAGGCCCATTGCGACCACCGAGGCGCCGATGATGCCGGTGGTCGCAGCAAACACGGTCGAGACCACAATGACCGCCATCCCCAAGCCGCCACGCAGCCCTCCAAGGACTATGTACAGGGCATCGAACAGCCCTTCGGAGACCTTAGAGCGATCGAGGATCTGGGCCATGAAGATAAACAGCGGGACGGCCACCAGGGTGTAGTTAAGAAAAATCCCCCAGGCGTTGTTGACGAAAAGATCGAGCAGGGCAGGGACGTTGAAACCGTTATCGATCAGGCCATAGAGGGTCGCCACGCCAGCGAGCGTGACTGCCAGGGGGTGCCCGAGGGCTATGGCGAGCACCAGGGTGCCGAACATCAGAATGGTTAGAACTTCTGGACTCATAATAGCGTATCTCCGGGAGACGTGCGGTTAGTCGTTACTGCGCAGGGCGCTGAAATCCTGAATCAGCCTGGCCAGGCCCTGCAGTAGCAGGAGGGTAAACCCGATCGCCATCAGTGCCTTGTAAGGATAAACGGCCGGTGCCCAGGACGAGGAAGCGAGCTCCCGCATTCCCCACGAGGTGGCGGCATACTTGATCGACCAGATGGTCAACAGGCCAATGGTCGGAATGAAGATCACCAGATTGGTGACGATGCGCAACAGCGTCCGAATCCTGATCGGCAATCTGGCTTCGAAAACATCGATGGCTACGTGCCCGTCATGCTTGTGCGCGTATGCCAGTCCGAGCATGAAGTGAACACCATACAGGAAAGTCGTCATCTCGAAGCCCCAGGAGGTCGGAGCATCGAAGACGTAGCGCATGAACACTTCGTAGACGACGACAGCGACCAGGGGGAGAATCAGGTAGGAACTGGTGACGCCGATCTTCTCGTTAAGGGCGTCGATCGAGCGGGATATGATTTGCATAGGAAACCTCTTGGCGTTTACGCGATTCCCGGGATAAAGGGCGGCGAGGGCCCTTTGAGCCCTCGCCGCGGTTGAGCAAGATTACTGCAGTCGTTTGCCGTTGATAAAGTCGTCAATCGGCCAGGGGGTCAGGCCGCTACGGATTTCACGCCACTCGGCGAAATCCTTCTTGAACAGCTCCTGGGAGTCGAGAGTTTTCTTGACGTCGGGATGCTTGGCTTTGAGCTCCTCCAGGTATTCCTTGGTCCGTTTGGCGAAGGAGGTAATGGCCTCATCGTCCATGCGCACGAACTCGACTTTCTGCTTGAACAGCTTGATCGCCTCGATGTTCAGGTTCTCCTGCCATGCAGAGGACCACAACTGGGTTTCCTTGGCGGCGATGTCGACAATCCATTTCAGGTCGGCCGGCAGCTTGTCCCAGGCGTCCTTGTTGATGAAGAAGGCACACTGAACCGAAGGCTGATGCACGCCAGGTTCGATGACGTACTTGGTGATTTCGTCAAAACCCATCGGGTAATTGATGGCGGGGGAGCTGAATTCGGCGGCATCGATGACGCCACGCTCGAGAGCCAGGTAGACTTCACCGCCCGGCAGTGGCGTTACCGAAGCACCCAAGCTGTTGAGGATGTCCATGTACCATCCGGGAGTACGGACGCGCATCCCTTTGAAGTCAGCCATCTTGCTGGCCTTCTTGTTGGAGAACAGGCCCATTTCCTGGCCGCCGTTGCCGCCGGGCAGGGCATAGAGGTTGTAACGGCCATACAGTTCCTGCATCTGCTCGAGACCGCCGCGCTCGTACAGCCAGATGTTGTAGCCCTCTGTGTCGAGACCGAAGGGAACCGAGGCGAAGGAGACAAAGTTTTCGTTCTTGCCTTTCCAATAGCCGGGCCAGTCATGACCGATTTCGGCAGAACCCTTGCTGACCGCGTCGAAGCTTTCCATGGCACCGACCAGTTCGCCGGCCGAGAACAGTTTGATTTCAAGGCGGCCACCCGAAGCCAGGGCCACGGAGTCGGCAAAATGCTGGGCCATATCGTAGAAGAGCAGGCCCTTCGACCAGGGCATAACCATTTTCCACTTGAATTCTTCCGTAGAAGCTTTGATGGTGCGCAGTTCCTTCTTGACCTCCTCGTGACGCTTGTCGGCACCGAATTTCTCGCGCTTGGCGGCGAAGGCTGCTGGTGCCACCACCAGGCTTGCTACGACCAATAGGCCAACCAACAATTTCATTCGTTTCAACATGTTACCTCCTCTTGCTGGGATGTGAATAGAATGGGTTCGCGGTTGTTGCCCCGACGACCCGCTTAAGCGACATGACCATTAAATGGTAAGACCAATTATGGCAACCATAGTTCAGGTTCATGCCAACGTCAAGAAAAAAACAAACACTGTTTTTTGCTTTTATGTCGTTGTTCTGCATCCCGAGCGGATATCGCCAGTGATCGCGGGAGTGCAGTGACGACTTTATTTCGGACGGCCAATATGCTGGCGCAGTCCTTTGAGTTTGCGTGACGCTGTGGCCTGACTGATGCCGAGAGCGCTGGCGACCTTGCGGGTAGTGCCGAGGCGCTGCATGGCGTTCAGCAGGATTTCATTCTCGTAATTCTGCAGCATGTCCTGCAGACGGCGGGTCTCTCCGCCGAACTGCATACCGGCGAGGTCCTGGCTGTCCAGATGGTCGATGACGTCACTGCGTGAAGTGACGATCAGGCGTTCCACAGTGTTTTCCAACTCCCTGATGTTCCCCTTCCATGGGAGCATGCTCATCTGCTGCAGGACCCGTCGGCTGATGCGCTTGTAACTCTGGTACTTGCGGTTGTAGTGATCGACGAAGTAGTCGATCAGCAGGGGGATGTCTTCGCGCCGCTCGCGCAGTGGCGGCAGGTGGATCGGTACGACGTTAAGCCGGTAGTAGAGGTCCTCGCGAAAGCGGCCGGTGGCGACCTGGGCCGCCAGATCACGGTTGGAGGCTGCGATCAGGCGGATATCCACCGTCTGCGGTTCGCGGCCGCCGATTTTATAAAAGGTTTGGTCCTGCAGGACGTTAAGCAGCTTGGCCTGGAGGTGCAGTGGCAGTTCGCCGATTTCATCGAGGAACAGGGTGCCGCCGTCCGCATGCTGCAGCAGCCCGTCCTTGCCCTTGCGGTTGGCACCGGTGAATGCTCCCGGCTCGTGGCCGAACAGCTCGGCCTCGAGCAGGTTCTCAGGGATCGCTGCGCAGTTGACCTGCAGCAGCGGGCGCTGCTTGCGGTCGCTGGCACGGTGCACGAGCCTTGCGAGCAGCCCCTTGCCGACCCCCGACTCGCCCGACAGCAGGATGGTCGAATCGGTTTTGGCGACGCGCAGGGCCAGGTCGATAATGCTGGTCATGCGCTCCGACGAGGTGATCATGTCCTCATCGATGAGCATCTGGCTGCGGGCGGTGTCGGCGTCGATGGATTTGCTGTACTGGACGACCGTCAGGTCCCAGATGGTGTTGACGATGTAGCGGATCTCCCCCCTAGAACCGAAGATCGGCTTCCCCTTGACCAGCAGCTTGCGGCCGCTCTTGGTGGAGTAGGTCGCAGTGACCGGTGTCTTGCGTTCCATGACCAGCAGGCTGGCCGAACCGGTAAAGTAGTTACCCGGGCCGACCAGGTCCCTGAGATTACGCCCGACCAGTTCGGCGTTGGTAAAGCCGGACATCTCCTCGAAGGTCCGGTTGACGCGAATCGTCACACCCTGGCCATTCACCAGGTAGATGCCGTTGTCGACGTTGTCGAAGACCAGCTCGAGAAGTTCCTTGTCGAGATCGGTTGTCGCGGTCAAGGGGCTTCCCCGTTCAGCAGGCGGTCCAGCCGCAGTCAATGGTGAAGTCGCTGCCGGTCATGCAACCGGCAGCGTCGGAGCAGAGATAGAGCACGGCGGCCCCGATCTCATGCGGTTCGATCATCTTCTTGATCGCGGCCTTCTTGAGCATGACGCTGCCTA
This sequence comes from uncultured delta proteobacterium, assembly GCA_963847735.1. Classification (GTDB taxonomy): domain Bacteria; phylum Desulfobacterota; class Desulfuromonadia; order Desulfuromonadales; family BM103; genus CAWKAV01. The sequence continues at coordinate 8,285 of CAWKAV010000010.1, forward strand.
TCACTTCATCCCGGGGGATGCCGTGAGTGGCCGCCTGGGCATCGATCTGGTTGTCGACCAAAGGCGTGCGCACGTAGCCCGGGCAGATCGCATTGACCGTGATGCCGTGCGGTCCGCCTTCCAGGGCGGTGGTCTTGGTCAGCCCCATGATGCCGTGCTTGGCGCTGATGTAGGCAGACTTGAATTCGCTGGCACGCAGGCCATGCACCGAGCTGATATTGATGATCCGGCCCCAGCCGGCGGCCTTCATGTGCGGCCAGGCATACTTGGTGAGCAGGAAAGGCGCGGTCAGCATGAGGCGGATCATGAAGTCCCACTTGTCCTCGGGGAAGTCTTCCACCGGGCTGACATGCTGAATGCCGGCGTTGTTGACCAGGACGTCGACCGAGCCATACCTGGCGACCGCGGCATCGATCAGGGCCTTACAGGCGGCCCGGTCGGTGAGGTCGGCATGGACGAAGTGCGCGCCGAGCCGTTCGGCTTCTGTTTTTCCGGCCTCGGCGTTGACGTCGGCCATGACCAGGCGATAGCCAGCTCCGGCCAAAGCCTCGGCGACGGCCAGGCCGATACCGCTGGCGGCACCGGTGACAACAGCAACTCTCTGTGACATGCAGGTTCTCCTTATAGGTAAAATCAGCCGTTGGTTTTCAGGTCGTCAACGACCCGGAAGGCGCAGCCGGTCGACGAGCGCACGTCTTCGAGGCTCGAGAAGGGGGAGACCTCGAGCAGCGTCAGGCCCGCTTCGGCGTCGACGGTGAAGACCGCCTTGTCGGTCACCAGCAGGTCGACCACGTTCTGGCCGGTAATCGGCAGGTCGCACTCTTCGAGAATCTTGGGTGTCCCGTCCTTGGCACAGTGCTCCATCATGACCACCACCTTCTTGACCCCGGACACCAGGTCCATGGCGCCACCCGGGCCCTTGACCATCTTGCCGGGAATCATCCAGTTGGCCAGGTTGCCGGTCCTGCTGACCTGCATGCCGCCAAGCACCGACAGGTCGATGTGCCCGCCGCGGATCATGGCGAAGGATTCCGAGGAGTCGAAGTAGCTGGCGCCGGGCAGGGCGGTGATCGTCTGTTTGCCGGCGTTGATCAGGTCGGGGTCGACCTGGTCTTCGGCAGGGAAGGGCCCGATGCCGAGCAGGCCGTTCTCGGACTGCAGGGTGATCTGGATTCCTGCGGGGATGAAGTTGGCGACCAGGGTCGGCATGCCGATGCCGAGGTTGACGTAGTCGCCGTCGGAGAGCTCCTGGGCGACGCGCTTCGCCATCCATTCCCGCTGCGGGTTGAACCCTTTGGCGGTGATGCCGGCGCCGGACACGGTGCGCTGTTCGATCGGTTTCTCGTAGTCGGTGCCGAGCACCAGGCGGTCGACGTAGACGCCGGGGACGTGAATCTGGTGCGGGTCGAGTTCGCCGATTTCGACGATCTCCTCGACCTCGGCAACAGTGACCCGCCCCGACTTGGCGCAGGCGACGTTGAAATTGTTCGCCGTCTTGTTGAGAATCAGGTTACCCGCCTTGTCGGCTTTCCAGGCCTTGACGATCGCCATATCGGCGCGGATGCTTTCCTCGAGGACATAGCCGACCCCGTCGAACTCGCGGCTCTCCTTCTTCTCGGTGAGCAGGGTGCCGTAGCCGGTGCGGGTGTAGAAGCCGGGGATGCCGGCGCCGCCGGCACGCAGTTTTTCCGCCAGGGTGCCTTGCGGGGTCAGCTCCAGTTCCAGCTCGCCATCGAGGAACTGCTTCTCGAAGATGGCGTTCTCGCCTACGTAGGAAGAGATCATCTTGCGGATCTGGCGGGTCTGAAGGAGCAGGCCGAGACCAAAATTGTCGATGCCGGCATTGTTGCTGATCAGGGTCAGCTCTTTGGCGCCGGAATCCCGCAGGGCGAGAATCAGCTTCTCCGGAATGCCGCAGAGGCCGAAGCCGCCGGCGGCGATAGTCATGTTGTCGGTGACCAGGCCCTCGAGGGCGGCCTTGGCGTCGGTGTAGATCGGTTTCATGGGCTCTCCTTGCCGGTTGAGGTTAGCAGCGTTCAAAAACCGCGGCGACGGCTTCACCACCGCCGATGCACAGGCTGGCAACACCGTAGCGTTGCCGGCGGGCCTGCAGTTCACGGACCAGGGTTGCCGCCAGGCGGGCGCCGCTCGCGCCGATCGGGTGCCCGATGGCGACGGCACCGCCGTTGACATTGACCTTCTGAGGGTCGATGGCGAGTTCCCGGATGGCGACCAGCGGTACCGCGGCGAAGGCTTCGTTGATCTCGAAGAGGTCGATGTCGGCCAGGCTCAAGCCGGCCCGCGCAACGGCCCGGTTGACGGCCCCGACCGGGGCTTCAGCGAAATCGTTCGGGGCGATGCTGTTGGTCGCAGCGGCGACCAGGCGCGCGATCGGTTTCAGGTTGTGGCACTGCATCGCCTCCCCGGAGCAGACCATGACGAAGGCGGCGCCATCGTTGATGGTCGAGGCGTTGCCGGCCGTGATGGTCCCTGACTTGCTGAAGGCCGGACGCAGGCCGGACAGTTTGTCAATGGCGCCACGGCCAGGCTCCTCGTCACTCTCGATGGTGACATCTCCCTTGCGGCTGCTCTTGACGACCGGGGTCAACTCGCCGGCAAAAGTCCCTGCCGCTATGGCCGCCTGGGCCAGGCGATAGGAGCGGGCGGCGTACTCGTCCTGCTCCTCGCGGTTCAGACCATGTCGCTTGATCCACTCTTCAGTGAGCTCGCCCATGTGGCGGCCGCTGTCGGGATCCTGCAGGCCATCCAGGATCATCAGGTCGAGCAGCTGTCCGTTGCCGAGACGATAGCCGTAGCGGGCCTTGGGTATCAGGTAGGGGGCGAGGGACATGTTCTCCATGCCGCCGGCCAGAACGATGCGTGCGTCGCCGAGGCGTACGGCGTCGGCCGCGAGCATGATGGACTTGAGGCCGCTGCCGCAGACCTTGTTGATGGTCATGGCGTGAACACTGTCCGGGAGGCCGGCCTTGCGCATCGCCTGGCGAGCGGGGGCCTGGCCGCTGCCGCCCTGGAGGACCTGGCCGATGATGACTTCATCGACTGCTGCGGCCGGGACCGCCTGCCGCTGGAGGATGTCGCGCAGAACCTGGCTGGCCAGCTCCGGTGCGGGAATTTCGCTCAGAGCGCCGCCGAAAGAGCCAAAGGGAGTGCGCCTGGCTTCAACAAGAAAAACGTCGTTCATAGATAGTCTCCTGCTGGTGGGACGGTTTGGATGTTGCGTAGTAAGGTCAATCGAGCAAGGCCTATGCCAATTAATTAAGCTATAATTTACAGTGAGTTGCACTTGACGGGCTGATGCTGTTAGAAATTTTGATTCAAAAATGAATCAAGGCTGTCGATAAGGCCTGATTCAGTGTAGCGCACAAGGCGGAGATGTCCATCGATTCAAAAATGAATCGTTTGATTCATGTATAACTCAATTTATCGCGAGGTCAAGAAATTACGAGACACTGTTTTATATGTGCCTTGACATGCTGGAAGACATGGGGTAATAAATTGGTAAGACCAATTTTAGGTAATACAAGGTGGTGCCATGTTGAAACGATTTACCGAGGCCTTGAGCAAAGTCGGTGGGCAGGCTGCCGAGGTGGCGACTGTGGGCGAAGCCGCCGCTTATATCGCCGAGCATGTCACCGGCACGGTACTTCTGCCCTCCCAGCCGAGCCTTGAGCGGATCGCTCTTGCTGCAGAGCTGGAAGCGGCAGGGGTGAAGGTGGTCAGGGATTCCTGGCGGGAGCATGCCGCTGCTGCCAATGCCGGGGTGACCGGGGTCAACTTTGCCCTGGCCGATACGGGCACCCTGGTACTCGAGAGTACCGCTGAAGCCTTGCGCCTGGCGACGACCCTGCCCGAAGTACACTTCGCGCTGCTCGACCCGGGCAAGCTCCTCGCTGACAGCCTGGCGGCCATTTCCTATCTGCGTGGTTTCCATGAACGCGCGCCGCGCAACTACCTGGCCTACATCACCGGGCCGAGCCGGACGGCCGACATTGAGCGGGTGCTGACGATCGGAGCCCATGGTCCGCGCCAGCTGCACGTCCTGTTGATGCCGGGGCTGAGCACAGACTTTTACGAACTTTGATGCGACCGAACCAAACAGCCGCGAAAGACCATAAAAGGAAACTTCACTGATGAGCCGAGAACGCAACCGCAACTACCGTCAGCGGGTCGACCAGGCCCTGGCTTCACCACGCCTGCAGCAGGCGCTGCACAGCTTCGGCGATGCTTACGTGGTTGCCCGCGAGAACGCTTTCGCCGGCCTCGACTTCGAGGCGATGCGCCAAGAAATAGGTGCCATGAAGGACCGGGTGCGCGAGCAGCGCCAGGAACTGGTCGCCGAGTTTACCCGCAATGCCGAGGCCGCCGGCGCCAAGGTTTTCGTGGCACGCACTGCCGAGGAGGCCAATCGCTACATCACCGACCTGGCGGTGGCGCAGGGCGTCAAAAAGGTCGCCAAGAGCAAGAGCATGGCCAGTGAAGAGACGCATCTCAACCGCGCTCTCGAGGCGGCAGGAATAGAAACCCTGGAAACCGACCTCGGCGAATGGATTATCCAACTGGCCGGGCAGCGTCCGAGCCACATGGTCATGCCCGCCATTCACATGTTCCGCGATGAGGTGGCCGCGCTCTTCAGCAAGGTGACCGGAAAGACGGAATCCGATGATATCCAGCACCTGGTGCGGGTCGCCCGTGAGCAGTTGCGTCAGGGCTATTTCGAAGCCGGGATGGGGATCAGCGGCGCCAACATGGCCATCGCCGAGACCGGTGGTATCGCCCTGGTGACCAACGAGGGGAATGCCCGCCTGGCCACCACCCTGCCGAAGGTGCACGTTGCCCTGGTCGGCCTGGAAAAGCTGGTGCCAACCCTGGAGGACGCCACCAAGGTTATGCGGATTCTGCCGCGCAATGCCACCGGGCAGCTGCTCACCTCATACGTTACCTGGATCCGCGGTGCCGTGCCCTGCGCCGATGGTGACAAGGAACTGCACATCGTCCTGCTCGACAACGGCCGCAGCGCGCTGGCCGAGTCGCCTCAGTGCCGTGATGCCCTGCGCTGCATCAAGTGCGGCGCCTGCGCCAACGTCTGCCCGGTCTACCAGACCGTCGGCGGCCACGTCTTCGGCCATATCTACATCAGCGCCATCGGTGTCATCCTGACCGCCTTCTTCCATGGCCTGGAAAACGCCGCCGATCTGGTGCAGGCCTGCATCGGCTGCCGCGCCTGCGTCGCCGTCTGTCCGAGCGACATCGACCTGGAGGGGATCATCCTGCACCTGCGCGAAGTGCTCGGTGAAGAAGAAGGGATCGGTGTCGGCAAGGCGCTGGTGTTCAAGCACATCATGCGCAATCGCAAGCTGTTCCATTCGATGATCCGGGCGGCCAGCCTGCTGCAGAAGCCGGTGACCCGCGGCGAACGCAGCATTCGCCACCTGCCACTGTTCTTCTCGTCGCTGACCGAATGGCGGACCCTGCCGGCGATTGCCGAGAAGCCGCTGCGCGACAGCTGGAAAACCTTGCCGCAAAAGGTGGAGAATCCGCGCTACCGGGTGGCATTTTTCGCCGGCTGTCTCAATGACTTCGTCTATCCCGAGATGGGGTACGACCTGGTCAAGGTCCTCAATCACCTCGGTGTCGAGGTCCTGTTTCCCAAGGAGCAGAACTGCTGCGGTGTGCCGGCCCTTTATTCCGGAGACCGCGAGACGGCGGTGGCCCTGGCCGAGCAGAATATTACGGCCATGCTGGCCGATCAGCCCGATTTCGTGGTCACGACCTGCCCGACCTGCACCATGTCACTGCAGCGTGATTTCCTCGAACTGCTCAAGGATAATCCCGTCTGGGCCGATAAAGCACGGCAACTTGCGGGAATCACGATCGATGTCTCGCGCTTTATCGTCGATGAACTCGACGGCAGGGCGGTCTTCGCCGAGGAATCGGTTCGGGAGAAGGTCACCTACCACGACTCCTGCCATCTCAAGCGGGGCGCCGGGGTCTGGAAACAGCCGCGTGAGCTGCTGGCCGGAGCCGGCCGTGAAGTGGTGGAGATGGCCCACAGCGACCGATGCTGCGGTTTCGGCGGCTCCTACTCGTTCTCCAGCCACCCGGATATTGCCAAGCACATCCTCAACGACAAGGTTCTGGACATCGAGGCGACCGGGGCAACCTGCGTGGCTATGGACTGTCCGGGGTGCATCATGCAGATTCGGGGCGGGCTGGAGAAGCAGGAGAAGCCGGTCAGGGTGAAGCATACCATCGAGCTGTTGGCGGAGAGTTTGGAGTAGTCAGGCTCATATCAGCGGAATCAAACGGGCAGCGGATAGCCAATCTGCTGCCCGTTTTTCATTTTTGGGTTTTACGGTTTATCAGTTTCCATTCCCCCTGTTGCCGCCGTTCAGGAGACTGTCCCCGAATGGGGACTGTCCCCGGTTTGACACGAAACTGGATTTTGAACTTGAATTTTTCCCAGGAGAAATCCAGTTGTCCAGAGAAGCCCCTTGCATTTCAAAGTTGAAAAAAAAGGCCGGTTCCGCCCGGCGGGCGGGTTCCTTTTCTTTGTCTCGACAAAAGAAAAGTAACCAAAAGAAAGCGACCCTCCATTTGCCCGCCATAGCGCAAAGCGCAACGGCGGGTTCCCTCACGCCATGCAATGAATCCGGCGGAGAAAAAAACTCGCTGACGCTCAGACATTTTTCTTCGTTGATCCGGATTCATTTCATTCTGTTCGGCGGCACTCGACGGGGAGGGAAAGACAAAATAAAATCAACCTCAAACGACGATAATCAACAAGGGCAACAGGTTGGGAAACGGCATCAAACAGAGCACGGATTTCTGGTTCAGTCAACAATGGCCAGAGGTTTAAAAACTGCTTTCAAGGGGTGTGTCATCAAACTGTTTGAAAAATGCGCGACGAGTGGAAGTTCCCTGCCTCCATTCAGCAAAAAGGGAAATATGTATGCAAAATTGGTTATTCCTATTTGTCACGACTGACAGGACGGATTAAAGGCGGGACCGGATTCCTAGTTTTCAGGGTCAGTAAAAATTGTGCGTTTTTACGAATCTGCCCGATTCAAATCAATGCGAGATAAATAATAAGCCCCAGCCGGATTGGCTGGGGCTTAAGGTGGCGTGGCGGTTAGTAATATAAAAGATCAATAGGCGACTTTGATGGCTGCGAGCTCCTCTATTGACAAGTCTTTGAAACGCTTGAGAGTCCACCCACCTATCCATGATTTAAACAAAGCGAGGTTTTGTTTACGTTCCTCTTCGTTGTTTCCAAGGTGTTGGTACATATTACCAGGTTTTGAATCATCTAGTCTGCGCATCAACGCACCGGTATCTGGCCATCCAGTAAAATAGACCAAATACGTGTAACTATCCATGCGTGGCCCAACCCCTTCAGCAATCCACTTTTCCTTTTCAAGCTTGAAAACTTTGTATTCAGGCGCTGATTCACCATGACATGCACTACATTGAGCATCAAAAATAGGCTTGATGTGCTCCCTGTAAGTGACCTCTGAAGCATATGCAACTGAAGCGAACAAAACTGATACTGCAATGATAGTTACAAGTTTCTTCATGTTTTTCCTTCTTTGGAAATGAACTCTGTTTCATTTACATATGAGGATGCTCGAGCTGTCAATTTTTTAGTAATTAAATATTGCTTATTCTGGTTTGAGAAACATTGGCGCCACAGAATAGCTCTGGAGCAAAAACTCGGGACCGAAGTGCATCAATGCCACATTTTTGAGGCCTCAAATTATCACTCTACAGAATACTTCGAACTGGGTATGGACCGGGGGACAAAGAAGTAGAGCGGCCTCACGAGTCGCCGGGGAACCTCACCCCGGAGGAATATCTAGCCTTTAACCAATGACTGGATTTGTTTCATAATCTGCGGTACTAAAATGGGGAGGTTTACACCCAGATTCCAGCTTCGAGATTATCAAAGCGAGAAAAATCATGAACCGCCCGATTGCGATACTGTTCATAATCCTGATAATAGTTGGTTTGCTGTTCAGCACATTCGCTCTTTTCCAGGGAAAATTCGTTGAAGCCCTTTTCGTATATCCTTTGTTGATCATTGCTTATGTTTTTTCGCGACATGGTAAAAGGTAATGACGATCGAAAATTCAGTATTATTCAGAGCACATTCAAATGATTGAAGACCTAATTAATTTCCTCGCTGTAATGGTTATGGTTTTCACCCATGTCTGGATGGCGATTATTGTAAGAGATGGTGTAAGAGCTAAAGGCCTTGAGGCTCTTTTTTATCTATGCTGTCCACCATTCGCCCTCTTGTATTACTCGCGATTGCCAAAAAGGAAGAGGAAAGGAATTGAGTATTTAAACTGGATATTCCTAGCATCCACCGCTGTCGTTATCTACAAGGTGTCCTAGAAATCAGGAATTGTAGAAAATTTGAATAGGTATTCTCCACACAGATTCGATATCATGCTACATGTCTCAATGTGCTAGTCCAACACTGCCCGGGAGGACACATGAGCATCCATCACAGGCCGATCGCTGAGCGGATTGAATGGCTACTGGATCTGGCCCGCCGCCACACCTCGGAATTTCGCAGTCCCGAGGCCTACCTGGCACGGGAGCTATACCTGGCAAAACATCCAACGGCCATCATCGTGCTCAAATGCATGGATGGGCGTATCAACATTCCGGTTGCCACCGGCACCCCCCCCGGCATCATTCAGCCCATTCGCAACCTTGGTGGCATATTCGATCTCGGTTGGCCACATTTGGGCGAGGTCCTCGCCGAGAGTGTCCACCGCACGGTGGCCGGCGGCCGCCGAGTGCTGATCTTCATCACTTACCATTTCTCCCGCGGAGATGCGAAACGTGGGTGTGCAGGCTTTGCTTACAATACAGAGGCGGCCATCGCGCATTGCCTGGTCATCAAGCGGCAAGCTGAGCATATCTTCGGTGCAGGTCATAACACTGTCTACCCGGTCCTTTGCGGTTACGAAACCGATGAGGATGGATTGCTACTACATGGCATTGCCGACGAGGTCCTTGACCTCGCCAGAATTACTCCGACCGATTCTACCCCTCTCGGCCAACGACTGAACTCTCTCTACCCCGACATGCCCGAACAGATGCGACAGGATCTTCTGCCGCTAATGGAAGGGAATCTTAAGTGGATCACCCAGGTGCGCAACACCTGTCGGCTGCTCGATATCGAGCACCGCGAGTGGATGATCTGTTTGGGCCGTGGCTTCGATTTTCTCCACACCCCCAATCTTGCCCTGATTATCGGCCCCTACAGCCCCGATTTAGCTGATCCGATCCGCAAAGCCGCAGGCATCATCGAAGCCAATATGTGCGCTGGTCGAATCCCTGACGACGGTTTTCTGCTCTTCGCCTCGGTCCCTTACGAAGAGATCGGTATGGATCGCGCCCGGGCCGAACTAAAGTCCCGTTTTCTAGCCAATTTCGCTGCTGAAGTCATTCGCGCCGAATACCCCGGTCTTGCTGAGCGCATGCACATCCAAATGGCAGTGCTATCCTGGCGGTCGCGGGCGCTGGAACTTCTTGCTTGACTGGGTAAACATTTCATTTTTAGACACGCAGTCCCCTGTTTCAAAAGTCAAGCATGTGAAGTCTCCATAAATCTCTCTTCAGATACAATCTATCCTGCAACCAGGACCGACCCAGTCTTAGCAACCAAGTAAAGCGCTACTCTAAATTTCTCAAGGTTTATACAATAAATCAGTTATTTATCCGCTCTGATAATAGAGCCGCTGCTCTGGCAGTGCTGTAGTCACCGGAAAAAGCCGCTGAGCGAGCAATTTTATCCAGCAGAATTTTCATTTCGGAGATAGAAGTTAACCCACGGATTAAAAGGTAGGCTTCATCAAACTTTTTTCTCTATACAGCAATAGATCAGCGCCAATCGTTCTTTCTCAAAAAAAATTCGCCCTATCTTACTTAAAGTCGCTGTTGCACCAAGCCCCTCTCCTCTTTCGATCTGTGCGTCAAGAAGTTTCTCAAGCTCGAAATTGACGAACGCGAGTCAAAAGCCCACCTTGACGTAGATAGGCCTGCATTAGTTCCAAGGTCTTTACCCAAGATGATAGCGACCCATAGCGGAATTCTGTTCAACACGCTCTCGTAATTCTAATGTAACGAGAAGACGCAAGACTTTTTTCTTTTCAAATCAAGATTGAATTCTAACCTTTCCGCACTCAACCCATCTAATGCTCTGCCTATTAAATCGAGCAGGCTAAGAACGTGCATAACCGAGTGGATTATGTAGGGTTGGTTTTCAAACTTCTTCATCGTTAATGTTGCCAGTTGAATAATATTGAGAAAAAATCTCTAACTTTCAGGCAGAGAAGGCGCCTGATATCGATTTTCCGCAATTATTCAAAACGGAGTGTGATTTCTATTTGCTTTTCCTTGAGCATCATCCAATTCTTCCAAGCAGTCGAAGTAGTCCATCCAGGGCCGTATAGGGATGAGGCGGGCAGCCTGGGATATAAAGATCGACCGGCAGCATATCACCAATTCCTTGATAGGTTTCCTGACTGTTACAGAAAGGTCCGCCTGCAATGGCACAGGCCCCGGAGGCGATTACCAGTTTCGGTTCGGGGATAGCGGCATAGGTATCAAGCAGAGCGTTGTTCATGTTTTTGGTAACCGGGCCTGTGACCACTATTCCATCGGCGTGGCGAGGTGAAGCAACGAATTGGATGCCGAAGCGAGCAAGATCGAAGACCAAGGTACTCAGAACATTGAGATCAGCTTCACAAGCGTTACACCCTCCAGCCGACACTTGACGTAATTTCAGAGAGCGACCGAAGATTTTGAGCATTCGTGCGTTTAGCTTGTCAGCCAAACGGTAGACCTCATCATCCAGGAACAAGTCATCACGTCGGCTTGCCGCCAAACGGTAATCGTTACTGAAGATCAAGGCACCATGATCGGTAGCCGCAGGACAGTCGGTGCAGAACAGGCAGCGGCCAAGGTCGAGTTGTAACTTTTCACCTTTGCTGCTGAGGGCGGCAAAAGGACAACTGGCCACGGCGTCTGCACAGGTTTGTGGGGCGAGGTTCTGCGCAACTTGCGGCAAACCGCGGAAACGCTCCGGCAAGGTCGGCTCAACTTTTGGGAACTTGCCAGTGCGGTGTCCTTGGCGAAGACGTTCTCGAATAATCGTCAGCATAAGAACTCCTTAAAGGTCGAAACCGCAATACGACAGATTGAAACTTTTGTTGCACAGTGGAAAATCTGAAATTTGTTGACCCCGCATTGCCATTGCCAGCCCGCTCCAGTTATGGAACGAGGGATCGACAATCTTATAACGATCGATCCGGCCAGCCGCGTCTGTGATGGCCGCATGCACGACTTCGCCACGCCAGCCTTCGCAGAAGGAAACGGCAAGAGAGTCAGAGGCAAGCGGCCCTAAAGGAAGATGAATCTCGCCTTCAGAAAGGTTCTTGAGTAAGTTGCAGAGCAGTTCATGTGAGGCGTAAATTTCACGTTTACGGACATTGGCTCGAGCAAAGACATCGCCATCGACCTCAATCACCGGCGTGTCGAAGCTGGTAGTTCCGCTACTGAAGGGATGGTGGAGACGGGCGTCACGCACCAGACCGCAGGCCCTTGCTGCGAGACCAACCAACCCCAAAGCCTCAGCGTCTTCAGTTGTAACATGGCCAACCCCTTCAAAACGTGCCAACACTGACGGAGAGTCAAAGCAGAGTTCAATAGCGCCGCGGGTTTCGGCTTCGAGAACTCCTAGTCGTTGAAGAATCTTCTTAACCAGTACGGTATCTAAGTCAAACTGGACGCCTCCGGGTCGTACCAGTCCGCGTCCAAAACGACTGCCACAGAGATCGGCGGTCAGATTGAGGTAGTCGCCACGCAAACGACCACAGAAGGAGGCCGTCGGCAAAAAACCGACATCTCCGGCCAGAGCTCCGATATCGCCAACATGGTTAGCAAGGCGCTCCAGTTCAAGGGCAACGGCGCGAATTGCCTGTGCGCGAGGCAGCACAGCAGTACCCGCGAGGCTTTCCATTACTTGACTATAGCTAGTTGAGTGGCCGATCGTCGTGTCACCAGCGGCGGTTTCCACCTGGTAAATGGTGGCAGGGTGTGGTCCGCCGATCAACATTTCCTCAAGACTTCGATGTTGGAAACCGAGTGATATTTCTAGGTGCATAACCTCTTCTCCATGGCATTGGAAACGGAAATGACCCGGCTCAATAACTCCGGCGTGTACCGGCCCAACCGCAACTTCATGGACTCCCTCCCCTTCGACTCTGTAGAATTCCATCTCTCCGGGAACTGGATGCACCTCTTGCGGGCGGCCCCATATGTCGGTTGCGTTGTTCCATGTGCTGTGAAAGCGCACAGGCTTCAGCCAGGGATGTCCTACTGGGCGCACTCCGTATTGTTCTGCCAGCTCGCGTTCAAACAAGTGCAACTGCGGACACTCTGGAGTCAGGGAGGGGAAAGAGTCGTTGATACGAGTACGCAGCAAGGCCAGTTTACCTTTCCAGTCGTTGGCAAGAACGGCGAAAAGTTCTAAACCGTCAGCTATTGGACGGCCGAAATAGCTGGCCACTCGGGAATCCGTAGCGACTTCTGCAAGAAGTGATTCACTGAACTGTGCATAATCGAGTTGCGGTAGTTCGATCAAAGGCACAGTGAGTCCGTGCGTGAAACGAAATTTTTTTGAATGATTCATGGCTGCACCTCCAGTAGGGCTGCCGCGTTACGTAGAGCTGTCTGCAACGATTCAGGAAGATAGACGCCAAGGATCAAGACCAGTAACAGGAAGACTATCGGCGAGACCACTAGCAGAAAGCTGTCTTTGTAAGTGGACTCAAGCTTCACTGGTTCACCTTGAGTTACTGTCAAGACTGTCGCTCCCATGCCGATAAAAACCATCGCTAACAGTAGAAGCATAAGCAGGCCGATCCATAACTGACCGTGTCCGAAAATGCCGCGCAGGATGGTAAACTCGCTCATAAAGAGACCAAAGGGTGGTGAGCCAGCAATCGCCAGGAACCCGGCCATGAAAATGCAGCCAGAAATCGGTAAAGTGGCGATCGCCCCATGCACCTTGGTGAGTCGCTTGCTATCGTAGGCACGCTGGATGTTGCCAGCAGAGAGGAACAGACACCCTTTGGTCAGTGCGTTGTTGACCAGGTGCAACATGGCACCGAAGGTCGCCAGCCCACCGATGCCAACACCGATGGCAAGGATGCCCATGTGCTCAACCGAGGAATAAGCTAGGAGCCGTTTGATGTCAGGTTGACGCACCATAAAGATGGCTGCGATCAATAACGACAGAAGGCCCATGCCGAGCAGGACCTGTCGGGCCATAGCACCGTCCCCGGCGGCAGTCATCAACTGCACGGCACGTAAGATGGCGAGAAACGCGACGCTGGTGAGGCCACCGGCGAGGAGTGCCCCGACCATTCCCGGAGCCTCACCATAAGCATCCGGTTTCCAGGAGTGCAGCGGTGCCAGCCCCATCTTGGTGCCAAAACCGACTAACAAAAAGACAAAACCAGCATGCAGCCAAGGACGAGAGAGATGATCAGCGCTTGCGAGCAAGGTATCGAATTGCAGGCCGATCGGCATGATCCCACCGACCAGAGTTGCGTAAGCAATAAACAGAATTCCGAGTAATGCCAGAGCGATACCGACCGAACAAAGCATCAGATATTTCCAGGTCGCCTCAATCGACAAACGGTTGCGGTTGTAGTAGATCAGCGGTGCACTGGCAAGAGTGGTCGCTTCGACCGCCACCCACAAAAGACCTAGGTGTCGGGCAGAAATTGCCAGGGTCATTGCCGACAAAAAGACCAGCAGACAAGGCACTATGGTTTTGTTTCCACGGTCTCGACGCAGATTGAGATAGCCGACTGAATAAACGGCACAGCCAAAGTAAAGCAGGCTGGTGACAATCAAAATCAGGCTGGAAAGAGCGTCGAGTCCAATCCAGAGGTTCGATACATTCTCTGCTCCGGACACGGTTAATCCTGATATCAGCAGGTGTAACACACCGCTGATCGGCAGTAGCCAAGAACGTCCCTGGTACCAGGGGAGCATCAAGGACAGTAGCGCCGCAGCCAGCGGTATCAGAATCAGTAGTAACAACATGGTCTATTCCTTCAGGGCAGTCAGACGCTCAGTGTTAATAGTTGAAAATTCACGACTAATCTGATTGATGACTATCCCCATAACGAAGACGCCAACCAACAAGTCGAGCAGAATCCCGGTCTCGACCATGAACGGCATAGCGGCGGAGAGGAGCACGGCAAAGATGAAGATGCCATTTTCCAACATCAGATAACCGAGAACCTGGGTGATCGCCTTGCGCCGGGTCATCAACAACAAAAAGCCACAGAACATTGTCGTCAAGGCCGTCGGAACGAACAGTCCGTCATGATGTTCAGGGGCTAGTGGCAATAAATCGGCAAACAGAAAAGCCCCTACCGATGTCAGCACACCAAGGATCAGGGTCGGTACAAAGCCGACGATAGGTTCCATCTCACGCCGGATGCGCACTTTACGAATTGCTCGTAGCAGCAACCAGGGGATAAAAACTCCTTTGAAGCAAAAGGCTTCCAACGCCAAGACTATAGAGTGATAGGTTAAACCATGAGCAATAAGGGGTAACAGGGCCAACAATGCTCCCTGTAAAGCGACCACTCGGATACAGGCCACGAGCCGAGCACTGCCGAGTGTGTAAAAATTGATCAAAATCACTGCGAGAAGTAAAGGATTGGTTAAGTCCATCATAGTTTTTTCTCCAACAGTATTTGAATCATAGGTCCTCTGAGTACATCTTCAGCTAGTTATCGCAACACCAACACCAAAGCAAAGATCGATAATAGTAAGGTCCCTACTAAAACTTGCGGAACCCGCGGTAGGCGTAACCTGGCCATGATCGACTCGACCACACCTATAAGAACTGCGAGACCTAACAAGCCCGTTAGAAACAGTAGTGCATCATACAACCACCATCCCGTCTGCCAGGGGAGTGCCAAGCGCACCAACAGAGCACCCATTACCATCATTTTGAGTGAGGCCCCGTAAAGAATCATGCCAAAGGCAGGACCACTGTGATCTAGAACCATGACTTCATGAATCATGGTTAACTCCAAATGGGTGTTGGGATCATCGAAGGGAATCCGTGAGTTCTCTACCAGTAGCACCACAAACAAACAGACAAGGATCAAGCCGAGGGATGCGCCAGCATCGCTGTGCCAAGCTGTCAGTAGGTGAGAACCAAGCAGTGTGCCAAGAGAGAGCCCATCGGAGAGGCGTGCCAGCACCAGCAAGGCAAACAGTATGGTTGGCTCAGCCAGGCAAGAGAAGGTGACTTCGCGTGCAGCACCCATCCCCTCAAAACTAGAACCGGTGTCGAGAGCCGATGCCACAGTGAAGAAGCGGGAGAGGCCAAACAGGTAGACAAACAGAACCAAGTCCCCTTCAAATGAAATCGGAGCCGGTAACGCCCCGAAGGGGATCAGCAAGGAGGCTAGCAGGGGAACAGCCAGGCCGACTACTGGACCGGCTAGAAAGACCCAAGTTGTCGTTCGGCTGAAAACGAACCCTTTGCGCCAGAGGCGAGCCAGATCGTAGTAGGATTGAAGCAACGGAGCGCCGACCCGTCCACCAAAAAGCGCCTTGGTTTTGGTAATGACGCCTTGCAGCATTGGTGCAAATAACAGTAAAAGGGCTAGATGCAGTGCCAATCTGCTAATCATGGCAAATTCCTCTTTCAAAGTATGAGTAACGCCAGCAGAACAATTACGGTTAGAGCGATGTAGAGCAGATAGAACGCTGTCACCCCATTATGAATGATTGCACTTAGTTGGCGACTGAACCAGGCGACACCGAGGAAAACTGGGAACAGCACTCGGTCAAGGACCGTATCAGGGGTGTGACTGGAAAATCGCGTTTCAAGCGGGAATAGGCCTGCTACCTTGCCTCCATGACGTTTGCTCAAAAGACCAAAACGAAAAAGTTGCACTAAAAAGTCGGCAAAGGAACTAGCTGTGTACTGCATACGGGGACCAGGAAACTGAAAGCCACATCCCCAAGTACCAACCCCCCGTGGAATGTTGCGACTACACCGGCTCAGCCAGAGACCAGCAGCAGCAAGCAGAGCCAGCAGTAGCCAACCCGCCAAACTGATCCAAACCAGTGAAGCTAAGGTGCCACCCACCATTGTGCCGCCGTTGGCGGCGTCCCAACTGGCAACAGCGCCACGCAACAACGGCAACAAGGTTGTCGGCATCAGACCTATCCAGGCACAGACTGCAAGTAGCAGTGCCATTGGCGCGAGCATTGATAGTGGGGCCTCATGGGCTTGAACAACAGCTTCGCTGCGTGGTTCACCAAGAAAAACAACCCCGAAAACTTTAACGAAACAGGCAAGCGCCAATCCGCCAATCAGGGCAAGAGCTGGGGCGGTCAGTACTGCCATTCCAAGGGCTGAACTCTGCTGCTTCAGGGGTTGAAATGCTCCGAGATAGATGAGCCATTCACTGACAAAACCGTTGAAAGGTGGTAACCCGCTGATCGCCACCGCAGCTCCAAGGAATAGGGCTCCGGTCCACGGTTGACGCCTAAGAAGGCCACCTAACTGATCGATTTCTCGGCTACCGACAGCATGAATCACTGATCCAGCGCTCAAAAAGAGCAGAGACTTGAATAAACCATGGTTAACGACATGCAACAGGCAACCGGACAGGCCGAGGATCACCAAGGTCGGTTGGTCATAGCTTCGTCCAAGCAGGGCTAAACCTAAGCCAAGGGCGATGATACCGACATTCTCTACACTGTGATAAGCCAGTAGCCGCTTAATATCATGCTGGGCAATCGCTAGAAGAACACCTAAAACTCCTGAGATGGCGCCTAGGATTAGAATGGTCCACCCCCACCAAACAGGAATTTCAATAAAAAAGGAAGTCAACCTCACAAGGCCATAGATACCGGTCTTGATCATGACCCCTGACAATAGCGCTGAGGCATGACTGGGAGCGGCAGCATGTGCACTAGGTAGCCAAATGTGCAGCGGCATGAGCCCAGCCTTCATACCAAAGCCGAACAGCCCGAGGAGAAACATCAAACCACTTCCCGCGGCTTGCAGTGTCCCTGCCGCTGGAAACATCAAGGATCCAGATGTGTTACCGAGTATGGCAAACAAAGCGAATAAGGCCAAGGTGCCCGTGTGAGTGGCTATCAAGTAAATATACCCAGCTTGGCGAACTTCTCCTTTGTGTTCCTCGGTTGTTATCAGGAAAAACCCTGCGAGAGCCATCACTTCCCACGCCATCAGGAACAACATTCCGTTGCGAGCCGAGATTACTAGCATCATAGACCCGCTGATCAGGCCGTAAAACATACGTAATTTTCGGCCGTTGCAGATGTTGTCACGTTGCGGCCAGTAACGTAGGCCATAGACAGATCCAGTCGCCACCACCAGATAGAGTGGCAACAGAAAAACTGCTGCTAGTGGGTCGAGGCGCAAGGCCAAAGCGCCGCCAGGTAGAGACCAAGAGAGATTGAGACACGGCTCGCCACCGGAGATCAGAACCAAGGTTACTGAGATTAGACCGCAAAGACTGCCAGCCAGCGTCAACATACAGGCGAGACGCTCTCCTCCGGAGCCTTCCCGGCAACAGTAAAGTCCCGGAATACCCGCAACAGAGATCAAGACAATTCCTGACAAAAACCAGGTCATATCATCCTCCACTGTAGCCATCGGACCAGATGATCCAGGCCATCAGCACCGCGCTAGTAAGAAAGATATAAACCAGATAGATCGGTAGCTGCCCTTGCTGTAACCAGCGCAGTCGCTGACATCGGTCGGCAAGGACCATGAAAAGAGGCTGTAAAAAGCGCGTTAACACAAGATCGGGTGAAAATTGAGTCAGTGCGTTAGAGACCGGAAAAAGTCCGTTAACATTCCTTACACTCACTGAGGGACGCATAATCTTAGGCATCAGGTGATGCGAGACGAACTCCGCATATCCTTCTCCTGTATAGGCCATACGCGCCGTTGGGAATTGATAACCACAGCCCCAGGTTGGCATCTGCATACGGGGCCGAAGATGACGTAACCAAAGGAACAACCCACAAAACATCACCAGCGCAGCCATAAGCAGTATGGCCATCTGGCCAAGAGGGACAACAGCCCGGTCAAGCTCTACACCAACGGGTGACCGGGTCACTTGGGAAAGAGTTGTCGACAACAGTTGCAGAGCCCCCTGTGGAAAGATGCCGACCGCCAGGCAGACAGCGAGCAAAAATCCCATGCTAAGCAGCATTGCAGGCGCCGCTTCATGTCTGTTAGCAGCGACCGGGTCACGAGGCTCTCCAAGTAAGCAAATGCCTATCAGGCGGGAAAATGTGACCAGAGCCAGAGCACCGACTATGCCGAGTAGACCGAACAGCAACAGTGGAAACAACGCTGCGAACCCGCCCTGGACCGTTCCAGCACGGACCAAGCTGAGGTAAATCAACCATTCACTGATTAATCCGTTAAGTGGTGGCAAAGCGCCAATGGCCAGACTGCCGCCAATCCAGAGCAGTCCGACAAGAGGCATGCGGCGCAACAGACCACCCATATGGTTCATGTTGCTGGTGCCTGTGGCGTGTACCAGTACTCCGGCACCGAGGAACATCACCCCTTTAAACAGGGCGTGGTTCCAGAGATGCAACAGGCCACCGGCAAACGCGAAAAGAGCGATTATCGGATAGCCTTGGGCTGCCGCGACCACACCAAAACCGAGGCCAAGCATCATAATGCCGATATTTTCTACTGTTGAATAAGCCAGACAGCGTTTGATATCCCGCTGCTGAGCCGCTAGGGAAATCCCGTAGAGGGCTCCACCTGCCCCGAGAGAAACCATCAACCACCCCCACCAAACTGGCGGAGGTGGAAGGAAACACAAAATCCGCAGAATTCCGTAGATGCCTGTTTTGATCAGAACTCCTGACATCAGAGCCGAAACATGGCTGGGTGCTGCCGGGTGTGCATCCGGTAACCAAACATGAACCGGAAAGAGACCCGCTTTGACCCCAAAACCGAGCAAGGCCAGCAGAAACAGCAGGGAGGCTTTGCCAATTGGCAATTGAGCCAGTGGACCGAAATCACTGAAATTGAGTCCACCACAATAGCTGCCAGATAGGATAAACATGAGTAGCAGCAACATCATCCCGAGGTGAGCCATCAACAAGTAAAGCCATGCCGCCTTGCGCACACCTTCACGGTGATGAGCCCAGGCGACCAGGAAGAATGATGAGATCGTCATGATTTCCCATGCAGCCAGAAACAGCAAGGCGTTGGCTGCCATCACAACAAGCAGCATGGCAGCCACCATAATATTGAAAAAAAACCAGTGAGGGGCCAGTGAACGGGTGCGACCATCATGTCCCAGATATGGTCCGGCATAGAGCGCGCAGAACAGAGAAAGCAAAGAAATCGGCAGGACGAAAAAGGCTCCTAAAGGATCTAGAAGAAGAGAGAATTCGCCACCGGGAACAGACCATGGCGAGCTGAAAAAAAGGACATGACCGCTGAGCAAAACTTTCAGTGCAACGAAGATAGCAAGTGTAGTAGCTATAAGCACGGAGAGTGTCCCAACCAGCGTCGCCAGGGCGGACCGGCGAACCAGCAGCGCAATCAAGCTACCTCCAAACAAAATCAACAATGCTGAAAGTAACAAGTACATTCCTCTACTCGGTATCTGTTATGTGAGCGAAAATAATCATGGCTCATGTCAAACTTTTAGCTTCTTTTCAGCATCAGCCAATGCGCTAAAAATCTTTTCCCTGCCTTCACCATCATCCAGTGTTTTGCGGAATTTACGATCTCGTAGAACAAACCCCAAACGAGATAATAGGTGCAGATGGGTACGAAGGTTTGGAGTGATAATCAGAAGTAAAATTTTTACCAAGTGATTATCCAAAGCAAAGAAATCGACCGGTTTTTCAAGAAAGCACAGAGCCACCTTCGGCCTTGTGATATTCAGCAATCCAGGGCTGCGAGGATGGGGAATAGCGATGCCCTCACCGATGCCAGTCGAGGCGAGATGCTCGCGACTGACCAGTACTTGCACTAGGTAATCACGATCAAACTCTTCGGGTAGGTGTACGTGACAAACCGCATTGGCTAGAACCTCTTCGCGGGTTTTCCCCTCGATACGATAGAAAACTCCACCGGCATCGAGGGCGTCATGAAGCGTTGGTATTTTCTCGGAGATCGACTCAGGTTCACTGAACGCATCAACTGCAACCCCCATTCTTCGCGAAGTCGCCCATTCGAGAAGTTCAGCCCGGTTGAATCGGTATATTTCATGCACTTTATAAGCGGGCACGATGTTCTGTTTAATCCATCGATAGATGGTCTTTTCTGAGACTGAAAGTAACTTCGCCGCATCTTTCACCGCAAGGTTCATCAGTTCCTCTTTGCTGTCAATATTCTTATACTATGGACATCTTTGGACATTAATGCCAAAGAGAGACAATTGTCAAGATTGAAATGTGGGCTTTAAAGAGGATTAATAGGGGGTAGATATGAGTGGGAATAGTTTCTAAACATCGACATCAAATAACAGCTTTAAACGAAAAGATGTTTTATACATCTGGCCACGACTATTGACAGTCAAACCAAGCACTTGCTAATGTCCATTTCATTACTCACATTGAATTGTTAACAACGGAACGTAAATGAACACCTCAGTAAAAGATGCCGCTAAACTCTTGAGTGTGTCAGAAAAGACCATCTATCGGTGGATCAAGCAAGAGGTCGTTCCGGTGTACAGGGTCAATGAACAGTATAGATTTAATCGTGCCGAGCTTCTCGAATGGGCGACCTCCAGGCGCATGGGGATTTCTCCGGATGCATTCCATGAGTCTGAAGATCTTGGTACGCCCCTGCCAAGTCTTATTGAATCCATGGAAACCGGGGGAATTGTCTATCGTCTGGACGGAAAAACACGTAAAAGTGTTATGAGACGCCTCGTGGATGAATTGCGCCTTCCTGAAGAAGTTGATCGTGATTATCTCCTCAAGGTTTTAAATGCCCGGGAGGAACTCGCTTCAACCGGAATCGGGGAGGGCATTGCGATTCCTCACCCGCGCAATCCAGTATTATTGCACATAACCAAGCCAAGCATTACCTTGGCGTTTTTGGAAGAGTCTGTAGATTTTCACGCTTTGGATGATAAACCAATCCACACTCTATTCTGTCTGATTTCACCGACTCTTCGTTCACATTTACATCTACTTTCGACACTCAGTTTCGCCTTACGAGATTTTGGATTTAGAGCGGTGCTAGAAAATCAAGGAAGTCGCGAGGAAATATTCTCAGCCCTGCGTCGAGTTAAAGAGACTTTTCGCCGTTAGTATGATGGTTTGATATTTTTTCTGAGAGGATTCTTACAACTTTCGATTTTTGGCTAACCAACGATGATGGTGTATCGTACCACGCAACCAAGCACAATCTTCCCACAAGGATTCTTGGATTGTTCTGACTAATTTAGATTCGCAGAAGCGCGAAACTCTAATATGCCCTGATAAATAAGAACCGTTGTAAAATACGCAGCTTTGATCTCAGCCAAGCCTTGCAACGAAATTCAGATCATGTTTGGATTATTACTCCAGACATGTCCTATTAACAACGACTGCCGAGACGAAAACGGGCGTGTTATTAATAGAGAAAATTAGGACGACAAAATGATGGCCACCTGGATCAACTTCGGGTGGCCATTTATTATTTATCAGGGTCAGTAAGAATCTGGCATTTTTGCCAATCTGAGCACACAGAAGCAATGCGGTAGTATAAATGGGACGAGTACTGCACCAAAAGAAAGTGCAGCGATTTGCAAAGATTTCGTGGGGTGATACAAATCTAAATATTGAGAAAATCCACATCAAGTTCTGCTTAGCATTCAGTACACAGGCTGTAAGGGCGGAGGGAATATGAGAGCAAATAGGCCACCTTTGGACGCTAGGGGTGGCTTAATTTTCTCAATTGAAAGGTTATCCTTTCATTCGGTTTTAAAAATATTCATTGCTTGTTGTCTGATAATTACAGGGGGATGTGGTGCGTATCTCGAAAAGTTCGATGAAGGGAAACAACTCCCCGATCAAACAATCTCCATAACAGTTGGGCAAACCGAACGAGTAACCGTCAGAAACATTCTTGGTAAACCTGTTGTCACAAGTGATTATTGGAAACTCGATCTCTTCCGCAGTGACGCGGGTTCACAGATTGAGGTCCCAATCGGCTTGGTTCCAGTTGGATTGTTTTGGGATGATATCTATCGATACACCCTTGTCGCTTATGATAACAACAATATCGTTATCGCAATTGATAGCGGTCTTTATCGTTTGTCCTCTGGCTGGAGATCGCCTCTTGAGAGCTCTTATCTTGATCTCGAATTGTTTGTAGGAAAGTACCAGATAAGAATTGATGAAAATGATGGTCAGGTGGTAATCCTGGCAGATCCTGACCTGTTAACCACATACCTCAAACTGCTTAAAAAAGACGATAAATGCCTCCTTGTTTTAGGCTGCAAATTTGAAGGGATGCTTATGCTGGAGGAACCTGATATTTGCAAAACAAATTTATCCTTTGATGGTGGGGCCACTTTCTCTCTACCCTCACGTCCCTATATGAACGAGGACACGTCTAAAACTCCGGAGACAATGGTTAAAAGTGCAGGTCGATTTATCCCATTCCTCACACCGGTTGAAATCTATCAGGTTCCTTCAGGTGAACATACCCTGGAGGTTTCATCTGCTTACCCTTCTTTCAAAGGTGGGAGTTCGACAGTATTTCGCTGTGTACAAAATGAAATGATAAGCGTGTTTATAAAACCAAGCAGAACCTATACGAGCACTGATATTAGCTCTCTGATGATTCAATGGACTTTTGATTTCGAGCAAGAGGGCCCTGAAACTTTTTTTGATCGAAAGATTGTGCTTTATACCGAAGGTAAGTGGTTGGTAGATCCAGATACTCATAACTGAGAAGTCAGAAACTGACGATGACTTTAAGCTCAACAAAGGGGGACATCCCGAGGGTGGCAAATCATGCGTTGTCTCTGGGTAATTATGGTGTTACCTATTCTTCTGTCGGGTTGCTTTCCTACCAAGGTGATGGTTGGAGTTGATGAGCCAGATCTTGCCGAGATCAAAACAGGGAGCGAGCGTATTGTTGTTGAAAAAATCCTGGGTAAACGTCTTTGGTATGTCGGCGTCTCGGATGAGCTGTCTTATGACATTTATCAGTACGATAAGGAACGGCCAGCAGAGCCGTTACTAGGTATTGCATTCTTAGGCTTGGATGTTTTCACCCTCGGCTCTTTGGACCTCATGGCTCACCCTGGCGATTTTGGACACGCTGAGCAAGTGGCTGTGGCTTATGACAACCAGGATCATGTTGCCTTTGTTTCCAAGCCGTGGCCTGCTCAGGATGTCGGGCCTTGTCGGCGTCAACGTTATCAGATCCCGAAGGACGCTGGTGTGCCGGCCGATACGCACCCAATGCCCCTGCAAGGCTTAAGCGGTGCTGATCTCAACACTGCTGTCCTTGAGGATGGGGACCTGGAAGTTGAAGCCATTGACGGCCAGGTTCCCAAAGAGAAAGTGATCAAATTGCTGCCAGGCTATCGTGAGGTGAAACATCACGGGTATGTTGCCACTGCCGAATTTTATCCCGGGCGACATTATCGTATGGAACATGAACATTTCTATGGTTATGAAGGATATTCGCCTTTCATTTTTATTGAGGACGTTGGAAGCAGAGAGACCTCCCTCTGTTTAAACCCATTGTTCATTCATGACTGATTAAATATTTGCCGGACCACATCATGTGTCAGCTTTATATCCATATCTAGTCAAGCATTACATTGATAAATGAAGAATCGTTCTTAAAATTCACGACTGACAGGACGGATTAAAAGCAAGGCGCAGATTCTTAGAATGCAGGGTTTCTAAAAATTGTTCATACCGATTGATTTAAACCCCACAATAGTAGCAATAGATACAAAAATTACGGCGAGAGCGGTGGGGCTCAAGTGAATCTACTTCTGGAAAGCAATAGGAAACAGGACGAGATGGCGCACATCTGGATGAATGCCAATTTTTTCTCCTGGTTGATGGTCACAGTGACTAGGCACTAATGCCTGAACCTTGTCGCCATTACTTAGCAGTAAGGTATAAAGAATATTTGCCCCTCGGAAGTTGCGTCGCAGGACTTCTGCTTTTATTTCGCTGTCATCATCGTGAACGATATCTTCCGGACGCACCAGCAATTGCACAGTTGTCTCTGCTTGCATTGACGCGTTTGTGAGTCCATCGAGCAAGCCAAGCCCGGTCGATATCTTGTTATCATGCCTCACCACGCCAAAAATCAACGCACCTTCTCCTACGAAATCAGCAATCTGTGGACTGGCCGGCTGATGATACAGGTTGTGGGCGGTGTCCCATTGAAGAATCTCCCCTCGGTGCATCACACCAATACGATCGGCAACGGCAAAGGCTTCATGTTGGTTGTGAGTGACAAACAGAGCTGTTGTTCCGTACTCCTTTAGAATATCTCGAACCTCCATTGACAAACGTTCCCGCAAAGTGACGTCCAGATTAGAGAATGGCTCATCCATAAGGAGGAGCTGTGGCTTGGGCGCCAATGCACGGGCTAAAGCGACACGCTGTTGCTGCCCCCCCGAGATTTCGTGTGGATACCTTGCGTGCTCACTGTGCAACCCGACCAGCTCGAGAGCTTCATCGGCCCTGCGGATCTGCATCGCCTTATCCATTCCCCTCAATCCAAAAGCGACATTATCGAATACCGTCAGATGGGGGAAGAGGGCATAATCCTGGAAGACCATACCGATCTTTCGTTTCGCCGGAGGCAACAGATAGCTATGACGGCTGACACGCTCACCATTGAGAATAATTTCACCGTCTAGCAGATGTTCAAAACCTGCAATCGTTCTCAAAACCGTGGTTTTACCGCAGCCGCTTGCACCAAGCAAACAGCCAATTTCACCTTGTTCAAGAGTCAATGACAGATCTTTGACAACCAATTGGCTTCCATAGGCCTGTGAAATTTCTTTCAATTCAAGGACGACTTTCCTGTCAGTCATAGTCGGATCCATACCCATCATAAAGTCAAGTCAGGCTCTATCCGTTGCACGCATGAGCAGTACAATCGGCAACAAACCGCTCAAAACCAGGGTCAGTGCAGGTAGTGCAGCACGTTCCCATTCTCCTTCTGAGGTCAATTCGAATATTTTCACTGCCAGTGTTTCCCAGCCGAATGGTCGGGTCATCAGAGTGATCGGCATTTCCTTCATAACATCAACAAAGATCAGGGTCAGAGCGGTGAAGATTCCGCCACGCAACATCGGCAAGTGAACCTTCATCAGGAGTTTAATTCCACGCAACCCCATCAGGCGAGAGGCCTCGTCGATATTGTTCGTCACCCGGTGCATGGCACTATCAATCGATTTAAACCCTGCAGCCATAAATCTAATCATGTAGGCCAGGATCATGATCAGAATAGTACCTTGAAGAACTTGGGATATCTCAATATTGAAAGTGTCGCGCATCAAGTCGATCAACATATTGTCGAGCCATGACAGAGGGATAAAAATACCCACGGCCAAAACTGTGCCAGGTAAAGCATAGCCGAGAGTAGCAGTGCGGATCAGAATGTGGGTTAGATGGTCATGATGCCGACGCCCAGTATAGGCCAGAAGAAGTGCCACGGTTGCAATCAAAGTTGCTGCAACGATGCCGAGAATCAATGAATGGCCAAGTAGTCCTAGATAACGATGGTCAAATTCCTCGTGGAAGACGAAGAAAGACCATTTGAGTAGCTGAAAAGACGGCAAAAGAAAAGCTATGCAAAGTACGAAGAGACAATAGCTGCTTGCCAGCCAGCGCCGACAACCATCCAAATCTATGCGTTCTGCCTGTGGCGCTAAACGGTTCTGTGTGAAACGCATGCGTTTGCGCAGATGCTGCTCCAGCGCAACTAATATGAAAACGAGAGCAACCAGAAGTGACGATAGTTGAGCAGCCGCCTGGAGCGAGAAGAAACCAAACCAGGCTTTATAGATTGCCGTAGTGAAGGTGTCGTAGTTAAAGATCGAGACAGCACCAAAGTCAGCAAGGGCTTCCATCAAGACCAAGGAGGCACCTCCGGCGATCCATGGTCTTGCCATAGGCAGAACGACTCTGAAAAAACCCATTAGAGGTGAACAGCCAAGTATTTGGGCGGCCTCCAGAGCCCTCTTCCCCTGTGTACGAAAGGCATTACGTGACAGCAGGTAGATGTAAGGGTAGAGGGCCAGTGACATCACCAGGATAACTCCGCCGGCTGAGCGCATATCCGGAAACCATATGCCGCGGCCTAACCATTCCCGCAGTGTCGTCTGTACAGGGCCTGAAAAGTCAAAGATTCCGAGGGTGACGAAAGCCAGGACATAAGTCGGCATCGCCAACGGCAACAGTAATGCCCATGAAAAAAACCGGCGGCCAGGAAAGTCGCAGGCTCCGGTCAACCAAGCGAGACTCACTCCGAGCAGCAGCGTGCCGGCAAAAACACCTACTACCAAAATCAGTGTGTTCAAAATAAGGCGGTTAAGTAGATTCTCGCGAAGATGTTTCCAGATATCCCATGCGGGCTCGATCCAAGTAAAAACCAGAACTGTAAGCGGCACCAGCACCAACAGAGCAACAAGCAGAGCCAAAGTTTGCCAGCCAGTGGGTCGGAAATTAAAAAGCCTGAAGCCTCGTTGTGAAGCTTCAGGTTTTATGAGTGGAGTTCGTGACATCAGCAAAGAATTTTTTAGCGGTACCCGGCGCGATCCATTAGGCGAATAGCAGCCTCCTGCAATTGACCAGAAATTTCCAGGTTTTTCTTACTGGCCTTGAAATCCCCCCAAGCAGCGACATAAGGGTGAGCTTTAACTTTGGGATTGACTGGGTATTCCATGTTGACATCCGCGAAAAGATTCTGTGCCTTCTCAGAAGAGAGCCATTCCAAGAACTTGACGGCTTCTTCAGGATTCTTGGCATAGCGAGTGACCCCAGCACCTGAGACATTGACATGGACCCCGGTCGTTTCTTGATTTGGCCAGTAAAGAGTAATTTTCAAGCCTGGATTTTGTTTCAGAAGTCGCCCAAAATAGTAGGTGTTGACGATGCCGACGTCACCCTGTCCGGCAAGGATTGCTTCCATGACTTTCGTGTCACTTGAGAAAGGTTCTGCGGCCAGGTTGTCCACCCAGGAGCGGATAATTTCTTCTGTTTTCATTTCACCATAATCAGCAAGCAACATAGCAACCAATGACTGGTTATAGACCTTTTTAGATGTCCTCAGTAGGAGCCGGCCTTTCCATGGAGGTTCTCCAAGGGCCTCATAAGTAGATAATTCAGCCGGTTTGACTCGTTCCGTACTGTAAACAATTGTTCTCGCCCTCAGTGACAGACCAAACCAGTGCATACCTGGGTCGCGATATTGCTCCGGGATATTAGCCCGTAAAGTTTCTGAATCTACGAATTGTAGGACACCTTCTCTGGCGGCATGCCACAGGTTTCCTGCATCCACAGTGATTAGCAAGTCCGCTCGAGTATTCTTGCCCTCGGATTTAAGTCGTTGCAACAGTGGGCCTTCTTTGTCAGTAATGAAGGATATCTTTGTCCCTGTTTCATGGGTATATGCGTCAAATAGCGGCTTGATCAATTGCTCGTTGCGAGCTGAATAGACAACCAATTCATCGGCCAGTGCATGGGTCGTGATCAGCATGATCAATAGCAAGAGAGTGATAGACAGAAGGCAGCGAACTTTTTTCATTGAGACATCTCCCCAAAAAAATGAACTTGAAAACCGTTTTCAACATAATAAAGCCGACTATCACTGTCAAGAAATATTTGTATTAAATGCTGTTTTGTTCAGCAACTCAATAGGGTACTAATTTGGTCATATTTAAGGCCTTACAATTGTCAACCCTTAAGTGTTCTGTGTATCACGACTGCCAGTACGTATTAAAGCCGGGAGTGGATTCCTGGATTGCTGGGCCAGTAAGAATTACGCCTTTTTTGGCCAAGACAAGCACCTCGACGCAATGCAGAAATATAAATAGGGCTGCCAAACAATAAGATGGCCACCTGGGTCTGCAGGGTGGCCATATTTTTAAGTCAAGCTGGCAAGAAATCGTAAGTATTGCACTTAACACAAGTCAAGTTTGTAGAGTCCTTCCAGTATCGTCTTTTCACCAAATCAATAATTATTTTTCTCAAATCGTTTACCTTCCCAGGCGCATGTCTTGGCAAGTCAATTGCAAAATCTTAAATAAATGACGCAATTTCAGAATTTTACAGGAGAACTTGTAGGATATCCGACAGCGGATCGAGAAAATTCCTCAACCCTTGACTCTGGACCATGCTCAAGGGTTTAGCCTTGAATCATGGAGCAGAGGAATCCAACACCAAACACGAACAGGAGGAAAGACGTGAATCATCCCCTTACCATCGGCAAACTGGCCAAACGTGCTGACGTCAGCATCGACAGTATCCGCTTTTATGAACGGCGCGGGTTGATTGCCGAACCCGTGCGCACCGAATCCAATTACCGGATTTACCAGCGGGAGGTCACCTCTCAATTGCGGTTCATCAAGAGAGCCCAGCAGCTTGGGTTCTCCCTGTCCGAGGTCAAGGAACTACTGGCTTTCCGCAACGACCCGCATGCCACAAAAGCCGATGTCAAGCAAAAGACCGAGGAGAAAATCGCCGACATCAAGGGCCGGATAGAAGACCTCACGCGAATGCTGACGGCTCTCGAGCAATTGGATGCCAGTTGCGACGGCTGCGGGCCTTCGACTGAATGTCCGATACTGAAGTCCCTGGCCGAAAATGACAGGGATCCTAAAGGTCAGCATTAAGGAAAAAACGAGGTTAGTTATGGACTCAACATGGGCCAACATACTCTGGTTTCTGGCAATTGGCGGGTTTTTCTTCATGATGATGCGTCGTGGTGGTGGTTGTTGCGGCGGGCATCGTCACCAGGATAAACCAGGGAAAAGCAGTCAAGCGGACACAAAAAACCCGAAAGATCTCACGCTGGAGAGCACTCCAGTCGACGAGAACTCAACCGACACACTCAGCAAAAGGAGTACAGTATGAAAAAGTTTCTTGTAACGATGGCCATAGCCGGTCTCCTGATTGGAGGTACGGTGGTTTACACTCTGGCTGACAGCAATCAAGAGGCACGGCAAGGCAATGACCAACCCTGCGTAGCCGCCTCCGAGCAGGGCATGATGGGGCCGCACATGATGAGATCCCAACAGATGGGGGGTTACATGATGGGACACCAGCAGATGAGGCCGCACATGATGGGACCGTATGCTATGGGCGGATCCATGTCCGGAATGATGGACAGGATGGATGATGGCCCGATGGGTCTGTTCATGATGGAGCAGCAGCCCGAACGCGACTTCTATCTCGATCGCGTGAAGGAGCTGAATCTTTCGGCCGACCAAGTGAGCAAGCTCACAGAGCTGCGATCGGATTGCCGGAAGGACAACATACGCAGCGCCTCCGAGGCGACCATCGCCCGCATGGAACTGGCTGACCTGCTGAGCGGTGACAATTGGCCGCTGAAGGACGCCGAAGCCCTGGTCCGCAAGGTCCAGCAGTTGGAAGCCGACATTCAGGTGCGTCACCTTCAGGCGGCTATCGACGCCCGTATGGTCCTGACACCGAAACAGTTGGCGCAGGTCAAGGCGGATGTCGACTTGTACAATAACGACTGCCATTTCGGCTAATACGTACCGGATGACCTGAAAGGAGATCGTCGTGAAAGATCCGGTTTGTGGCATGGATGTTACTCTTGAATCAAAAGGTGGAACAGCCCTTTGGCAGGGCGAGACTTACGCCTTCTGCTCGGAGAAATGCCGCACGAAATTCATCGACGATCCCGAGCGTTTCTTGCACCCCGATTCCCGGGCTCCCGAAGCAGACGCCTCGGCCAAGGATGCCATTTACACCTGTCCCATGCATCCCGAGGTGGAGCAGAGGGGGCCCGGCAACTGCCCCATCTGCGGTATGGCCCTGGAGCCGAAGGAAATCACGGCCGAGGGTGGGGACGATGGTGAATTAAGGGATATGACCCGCCGTTTCTGGGTCAGTCTGGTCCTGGCTATCCCGGTCCTGATCCTGGCCATGGGCCCGATGGTCGGTCTTCCCGTGGATAAACTTGTGGCACCGCGTAATCGGGTCTGGCTTGAACTGATCCTGGCGACCCCGGTCGTGCTCTGGGGCGGTTGGCCGTTTTTTCTGCGTGGCTGGCAGTCGCTGCTCAGCCGCCACCTCAACATGTTCACGCTCATCTCTCTCGGGGTGAGCGTTGCGTATATCTACAGTGTGGTTGCGACCCTCTTCCCCGGCATTTTCCCGGCCGCCTTTCGGGGGACCAATGGCGAGGTGGCCGTTTATTTCGAGGCGGCCTCTATGATCATCGTCCTGGTACTGCTCGGCCAGGTGCTGGAGTTGCGGGCACGCAGCCAGACCGGAGCGGCTATCCGGGCCCTGCTCGGCCTGGCACCAAAAACCGCACGGCGGATCAATGCCGACGGGCGAGAGGAAGATATTCCTCTTGATGAAGTTCAGCCGGGAGACCGCCTGAGAATCCGGCCCGGCGAGAAGGTCCCGACCGATGGCGTGGTTGTCGAGGGGAAGAGTGCCATCGACGAATCGATGGTGACGGGAGAGTCGATCCCCGTTGCAAAGGCCGCCGGAGATCGCCTCATCGGTGCGACGGTGAACGGCACCGGGTCTCTAATCATGGAAGCAAAAAAAGTTGGCAGCGGGACGCTGCTGGCCCAAATTGTCCAGATGGTGGCCGAGGCGCAGCGCAGCCGAGCGCCAATTCAGAAGCTTGCCGACCGGGTGGCCGGCTGGTTCGTGCCGGCGGTGGTCGCGGTTGCCGTGTTGACCTTTGCCGTATGGGCGCTGGTCGGTCCGGAGCCACGTCTGGCCCATGCCCTGATCAACGCTGTGGCGGTGCTGATTATCGCCTGTCCATGCGCCCTGGGATTGGCGACCCCCATGTCGATCATGGTCGCTACCGGCAAAGGCGCGACGCAAGGCGTGTTGTTCAAGAATGCCGAGGCGATTGAAAGCATGCGCAAGATCGACACACTGGTCGTCGACAAAACCGGCACCCTGACCGAAGGTAAACCGAAGCTGGTCGCATTGCATGCCCTGGCTGGAAATGACGAAAAACGCCTGATACAACTGGCCGCCAGCCTCGAGCGCGGCAGTGAACACCCGCTGGCAGCGGCGATCGCCGCTGGAGCGGCCGAACGGGACATCGAACTCAAGGAAGCGGATGACTTTGACTCGATAACCGGGAAAGGGGTTACTGGCCGGGTGGACGGTCAGGCGGTCGCCCTCGGCAACCAGGCGCTGCTCGAGGGACTCGGGATCGACCCTGGGCCTATCGCGGAAGAAGCGGAGCAACTGCGTTTAGAAGGGCAGACGGTGATGTTTGTTGCCATCAACGGCGCAGTCGCCGGACTGCTCGGCGTCGCTGACCCGATCAAAGAAACAACTCGGGAGGCGATTCAAAAGTTGCACGAAAGCGGCGTGCGGATTGTCATGCTCACTGGCGACAACCGGTCAACAGCCGAGGCGGTCGCCAGGAAACTCGGCATTGACGATGTGGTCGCCGAGGTTCTGCCTGACCAGAAAGCCGCCGTGATCAAGCGTTTCCAATCCCAGGGGCACATGGTGGCAATGGCCGGCGATGGTGTAAACGACGCGCCGGCTTTGGCCCAGGCTCACGTCGGGATTGCCATGGGCACCGGCACCGATGTCGCCATGGCCAGCGCAGGTGTCACTCTGGTCAAGGGCGACCTGCGTGGCATCGTGCGCGCCCGCAAACTGAGCGACGCCACCATGGGCAATATTCGTCAAAACCTGTTCTTCGCCTTTGCCTACAATGCCCTGGGCGTCCCGATCGCTGCCGGGATTTTGTATCCGGTCTTCGGCCTACTGCTCAGCCCGATGATCGCCGCTGCAGCAATGAGCTTCAGCTCGGTTTCGGTGGTCGGAAATGCCCTGCGGCTACGCAACATAACCATTTAACCACGGGGATGCGTTCTACCCCGTCGCTTTGGGAAGGTGTCAACCATCCCACGGAGGTAAACGTCATGATAAAAGATCCGATTTGCGGAATGGAGATCCAACGAGAAAAGGCCTTGCATAAACTTTATCTGGAACATGATATAGTCTGTTTCTGTTCACATCACTGCCTAGATATCTACATACAAAAGCGCAATTTGTCTAAAACATCGAAAAAGAAAGGGGCCTTCGCGAGGTTTCTCGATAAGCTTGCCAAAGACAACGAACAAACCTTCGGAGGTTCGCCTCCCAAGTGCCATTGATTTTTGCAGCTCAAGAAAGAGATGTAACTATGATGTATGGAAGTGGAATGATGGGTAATTTTGACATGATGGGGCCTTTAATGTGGCTTTTTATGCTTCTGATTTGGGGCTTCGCCATTCTTGGATTGTTTTGTGCCATCCGATGGCTGACAGCTCATACGAAACCTGGCACTGACAAGAAAGCAAAGTCATTGGGGAGATAAGTTTTTGGCAAAAAGTCAATGTCTAAAAGAAGATGAACACATAACATCAACACTCACATCATGGCCTGGCAATGGCATACTTATCTATCCTGTAGTACAATGTGTGCCTTGGAATCTGTAAAAAACTTGCCGACCGAGTGATATTCCAATCGTTGCGCTCCAGGGCCTGAACGACCACTTCCCTTTCAATTGCTTCCAGGGAATACCCCTCGGGTGGCAGATCTACGACTGGGTGTCCCGTCCTGGCAGGTATTGAGCGTAATTTAGCCGGCAGGTCGTGCAGGTCAATCGGTTCACTGCGATTCAAGACAACCATTCTTTCAATGGCATTTTGCAATTCTCGAACATTCCCCGGCCAGGCATATTCCAGCATGCGATCAAGCGCTGCATCACTGATGTTTATCTGAGCCCCTAAGCTGAACCGTGCAAGGAAGTGTTTGATCAACAGGGGGATATCTTCTGCGCGTTCACGCAACGGCGGGAGCTCGACCGGAATCACACAAAGACGATAGTAAAGATCCTCGCGGAATCGACCTTCCTCAATAGCGGCCTCGACATCCTGGTTGGTGGCTGCAATAACCCTTACGTTAACTGAACGGGCTTTGCCACCGAGTGGTTCGACCTCCATCTCCTGGAGTACACGCAGCAGCTTCGGTTGCAGTTCCGTTGGCATTTCGCCAACTTCGTCAAGGAACAACGTGCCGCCGTCGGCCTGCTCGAACTTGCCGGCACGGTCGCGTACCGCCCCGGTGAATGCACCGCGCACATGGCCGAAGAGTTCGCTTTCCAAAAGGTTTGCAGGGATGGCGGCACAGTTTATTGGGATAAAGGGCCCTTTGCTGCGGCCTCCTCCCTGGTGGATCGCCCTGGCTATCAATTCTTTCCCGGTTCCGCTTTCTCCTGTGATCAGCACACTGGCCTCGGTTGGAGCAACCTTTCTGACAAGCTCAAAAACATGCTGCATCTTGTCGGAGATGCCGACCATATGACTGAAATCGAGGTGATGCTCAAGCTCCCCTTTCAATCGTTGGTTTTCTTCCTGCAAACCGAGCAGGTTGAATGCACTCTCCACCACCAAGACCAGTTCATCACGACTGAAGGGTTTGACCAGGTAGTCATATGCCCCCTGCTTCATCGCCTCGACAGCTTTTTCTACGGAGCTGTAAGCGGTAATGACGATCACCAGGGTTTCCGGGTTTTCAGCTTTGATCTGCCGCAAGACTTCATAACCGGACATTCCGGGCATCTGGATATCTGTGATGACGACCTGCGGGTGTTCTGCTTGAAAAGCTGCCAACCCCTGCTTGCCATCGACCGCACTCAGGGTGTGAAATCCGCAGGAATGGAGGGAATATTCTGTGACACGCCGTAGAGAGTCGTCGTCATCAATCAACAATACCTTGCGAACGGGTTTGCCATTCTTGCTGCGAGAACGTTCCTTGTTCATATCGTTGTTCGTTCCGTTTCTCCCATCGGCTGCGTTAATCAGTGTTCCGAAGACACTTACATATATCTGGATTTGATTTGTTGGAATTGAAATGATTCTTTGGAACTCACCCAAAAAAGTTGATGAGAAAATTAATTGAGAATCAAGTGATCAATGTCTGCTAGACCAGGTTGTCTGGCCAACTGGCTTAATAGAATACCCCGCAGCAAGTCATGGGATGACAATAGTGAGTTTTTACACGGCAAGACAAGAGTCGAAGAGTATGACCCTGTGACTTATTTAAGGCCACCTGGCCAAAAGCCAGGTGGCCATGCTGACAGGTCAAAATGTCGACAACTCTCTTAAGCCGTTACCAGACCTTTGCCATTCATTCTAGCGTGAAACAGGGTCGTGTACTCATGATAGCTTAAACCCTGAGGCTTGCGGTTCCTTAAATTTTGGATGCCTACTGGGTCACGGGTCCAGAACCAGTATTACCCATGTTACCGCTTTTGTGTTCGGCCATGTTACCGCTTTTGTGTTCGGCCATGTTACCGCTTTTGTGTTCGGCCATGTTACCGTTCTGTGTTCGGCCATGTTGCCGTTCATGTGTTCAGCCATGTTGCCGTTCATGTGCTCGGCCATGTTGCCGCTTTTGTGTTCGGCCATGTTACTGCCCATGCCACCATCGTGACCACTGCCCATGCCACCATCGTGACCGCCACCGCTGCCACCACCCCCATCACTGCCGCCGTTACCGCCGCCCCCACCGCCGCCGCCACCGCCACCGCCCATGGCGAACGCAGTGAAACCGCTACCCAGCGCTAAAGAGATTGTCAAGATGAGAATGGCCAAACGTTTCGCGTTCATACTGGTTTTCCTCTTTTAAATTGGAGGCCACCTGCCAAGACCCGTTTATTCACTCAGAATGACGTTTCTATGCCAGGGTTAAGTCAGTCTAAAAAAAGCGTGGCCGAAATGGTCAGCCTTTTTGCCTCTATTGCTTTCACTCAATATATTCTACACCTTTATACATTACCGGACACTGTCCTCGAGATTACAAATTGGTAAGCATTCTTCCTGAAGTTCTTAGTCATGAGCCAAAAGCTGTTTATGTCAGACATCTTTCTGACAACTCTTCGTAAGGATTTCAGGCCACCCGGCGCTCTAACCAGATGACCTGAAAGGTTTCAGCAACAATCCTGATTTATCGTGCAAAGCGTGGTGCCTTTTTGCTTAGCCTTGACGGAACTGTCTTGAACTCAGCAGCCATTGCATGAAGCATTTGGTTGGTTTGCCGCAGTTGCTTGTACGCCATTATCATTAACTTCCGAGGCAGAGTTATTAAACTTAAATTTCCAGTCGCCGCCTTCAGTGCCGACGACGGCAAGATGCTCTTGGTCGTAATGGTAATTTTTTGCTGCCCTATCGGATTTTGTCTCGGGAGCATTAAAATTGAACTCCCAGTTGCCAGCTTCTGTCCCGACGACGGCAAGATGCTCCTGGCTGTAATGGTATTTTTTTGCTGCTTCGTAGTCGATTCCCTGAGGGGCATCAAAACTGAACTGATCTGTGCCAATTAATGACGTCTCGCTATTCTCTGCGAAAGCAGCTCCAAGTGTTCCAAAAAAGAAAAAAGTAGCCAGAATGCAGATGATGAATTTCTTTTTATACATTTCAATCTCCTTTTGTTTGTCTCAAGTTGCGCTCTCCTATCCATTGCAGGAGTGCTTAGGACGCTGCGTTCTTTTCTTATGAATCTTCTCGAACATTTTCCTTGCAAGGTCGAACCTATCTAATACATGCAATATGCCAAGTTGCCATAAATCCATGTATGTATATGGTATTGTTCATGTATTTTTCTTTATCATTAGATGACAGAGAAATTTCGCTAGTTCATTCTGAAGAATAGTCAACACGCAAACGTCGGTTATCCGTCAAAAAAGAAAGGTTCCATTGAAATTGCGGAAAAGTTTCAGTACTATGTGTGTCTATAATTAACTTTTTTAGTCATGTATCCTTCTGATACTTACATCACCTGGACGTTCAAAAAGGTCCCTCGGCAAGGTCAATTTGAACGAATGTTTACTTCTGAATGAAGAGGAAGGGATGTCACAATGATGCAAAAGTTGTTTAAAAGGCATTTACGTGTTTCAAAATCTCTCGTCACCCTGTTGCTGATAATTGGAACTGCGACGACTGCTTTGGCCTCTGGAAGCGGACATCATCACCACGACGATGAATCGTCGGAGCACAAGCAGTCGATGCTGGCCGTGAAGAAGAGCATTCCTGCCGAATACCAGGTGATGGAACGAACTCCGATCCATCCCACTGAGGAATCCTTACAGCAGGGGCGCAAGCTCTTTTTACAGAATTGCAGTGTGTGTCATGGTGAAGATGGAGACGGAAAGGGTACTGCCGCGGCTACCATGAAAACTCAACCAGCAAATTTTCTTGATATAAAGCACAGCTCAACATATGGCCCTGGAGAGAAATTTTGGATTATCGGAAACGGTACTGGGCAAACCGGCATGCCCGCATTCTCACAACTTAGTCCAAGCGAACGCTGGCACCTGGTGAATTTTATTCTTCATCTTCAACAGGACACTCAGCAGGCCTTGAAATAACAGGTTCATTTTTAATAAGGGACATATGCTCAAAACCTACAACCGGAATCTGGAGGGCTCTAAATGTCTCTGTGTCTTGTTAGTCACGATATTGAGGAGATGATTTGTGATAGCAGTTATATTCGAAGTGATCCCCACCAAAGAGGGTAAGCAGGAGTATCTGGAGATAGCCGCTTGTTTACGTGGGCATTTAATAAAGATGCCAGGCTTTATTTCAATTGAGCGATTTCAGAGCCTCACAGAACCCGAGAAATTATTGTCCCTATCTTTTTGGGAAGACGAGGACTCAATTTCAAAATGGCGGAACCTTGAAGTGCATCGTAATGCCCAATCAAAAGGTCGTAACCAACTGTTTAAAGACTATCGAATCAGAGTATGTAAAGTAGCTAGAGATTACACTTTGACTAACAGACGTGATGCACCAAGCGATTCAAATGATATTTATTCAAAAATTACCAGATGATCACTTGGAGGGTTTTTACGAATCACTACTGGAGAGACAAAAACTGGGTTATTAATGACAGAGATATTTAGGACACCACTTAATCCATACGAAAATGGCCACTTGGAAACGGGTGGCCTTTCTCTTTTTGCAGGAAGGCTTCTATCATGTTAGTGTTTGAGTCTCTGAAATCTGAACAGAACGTGCAACTAGGTTTGACAGTCCCCTGGACGGCAGAAAAAGGGCCCCCCAATGCCTTGCCCGTTAAAGCTGACGCTTCAACGGTGTACCTCCGCAGCGCAGAGGTTTTGCGGCCGGACAAAAACTCGCTATCGCTCAGACATTTGTCCGGCTGTTTCGCAAAACCTCCACGCGGCTCCGGCGGCGGCAACAGGGGGTGGAAAAACTGACAAACCGTAAAACCACAAAATGAACCCGGACACCAGGTTGGCTTTCTGCTGCCCCGCCCATTTGCGCTTATCCTTCGTCACCGAGCACAGAAGATATCTTCCCCTCTTTGTGGTACCCTGAATACTTGCAGCCATGCATTCTCCGGAGCCACCATGACCGACTATCGCGAAAACCTGAGCCGGGCCATTGTCGACGTCTCGATAGCTGACTTGCGGGCCATGCTGCGGCTGGTGTCCTTGCTTGACAAGCTCAGCCGCAACCCTGCCTACCGGCAGCTGGTCTATGATCAGGTCCCGCCGGTGGCGGCTTTCGACCCCGGCCACGACGCGGTGATGATGTGCTATGACTTTCACCTGACAACATCGGGCCCCCGGCTCATCGAAGTCAACACCAACGCCGGGGGCGGCCTGCTGGCCTACCTGGCTCACGACCCGTCGCTGCCGGCCTCGGCCGAATCTCTGCCGTCCCGGCTCGGCAAGCGCCTGCTGCAGACCTTCGCCGATGAAATCCATCGATTCTCCGGTGGCAGAAAGGCCCGGCCGGAGCGTATCGTGATTATCGACGAGGAGCCGGCAGGGCAGTACCTGTATGCCGAGATGTGCGCTTTTGCCGATCTGTTCAGGGGGTGGGGCGTGCCGGCTGATATCGCGGACCCGCTGCAGCTGGAGGCCTCTGTCGACGGTGTCCGGTTCAACGGCCAGGCCGTCGACCTGATTTACAATCGCCATTGTGATTTTTACCTGGAGAGTGACAGCATGGCCGGGGTGCGGGCCGCTTACCTGGCCCGCCGGGTCTGCCTTTCGCCCAATCCGCATCTGTACGGGCTGCTTGCCGACAAGCGTCGGATGGTGACATGGTCCGACCCGGATGCAAGGGCCGCTTTTCCACTGACCAGCGCTGAACACGATCTGCTCGACAAAGTCCTGCCCGCATGCGCCATGCTTGCCGAGCTCGGTGTGGCAGAGGCCTGGGCGGCGCGGAAACAGCGGGTCTTCAAACCGGTCGACAGCTTTGGCAGCCGAGGAGTCCTGCTCGGCGAAAAGATCAGCCGCAAGCGTTTCGACGAATTGCCACCGGCCACAACCCTGGTTCAGGAGTTGGTCCCCCCCTCCATGACCGACGTCCCCGACGCCGAACCGATGAAGACGGATTTGCGACTTTACGCCTACCGGGACCGGGTGTTCGGTGTGACGGCCCGGCTTTATCGGGGCCAGGTCACCAACATGCGCACCCCGGGCGGAGGTTTCGCCAGGGTCAGGATGATTTGAGCGTCGAGTCGTCCCAGCCCCGTAAAGGGTTTCCTCCCCCCGCAGCATACCCCCTGCCGTACAGAGCCGCCCTCGCCGGGTTTTCAGCGCCTCAGCTGGTAGCGCTGCACGGCCCGGTTGTGCTCCTGTAGTGTAGCGCTGAACTCGTGGGTGCCGTCGCCGCGGGAGACGAAAAAGAGCGCCTTGCTCTCTGCCGGGTGGGCGGCCGCTTGCAGCGCGGCCCGGCCCGGGCTGGCAATCGGCCCCGGCGGCAGGCCCTTGAT
Source organism: uncultured delta proteobacterium (assembly GCA_963847735.1). Classification (GTDB taxonomy): domain Bacteria; phylum Desulfobacterota; class Desulfuromonadia; order Desulfuromonadales; family BM103; genus CAWKAV01. Next base: position 47,396 of record CAWKAV010000010.1, read on the forward strand.
CCGGTAGGTATTGTAGGGGGTCGTTGTCTCGAGGTCCTTACGGGTCAGATTGCCGTTGAAATCGGCAATTCCGTAAATCACCGTCGGGTCGGCCTGGAGAAGGATGCCGGCCTTGAGACGATTATGAAAGACCGCCGAGATCAGCGGCATTTCCGCGACGTTGCCGGCTTCCTTCTGGATGATCGATGCCAGGGTGATCAGCTGATGGCGGTCGAGCTTCAGGGCGCGGGCATCTGCCAGTAGTTCGGGTGTCAGCTCGGCCTGCAGCTGTTTCACCATGGCCTGCAGCAGCTGGCGTGGTGGCGTCGATGCCGTGTAGGTGTAGGTCTCGGGGAAGAGGTACCCTTCCAGGGACGGTGCTTCGATTCCCAGCTCGTTGAGGAACTCAGCGTCCCGCCATAAGGCCAGGAACTCCTCGGCGGTGCCGATGCCGGTCGTCGCCAGGCGCGCCGCGATGTCCCGCAGGTTGAACCCCTCAGGGATGGTGACCTGGAATTTTCGGATATCGCCGGCGACCAGGCGATCGAGCACTTCAGCAGGACTGGCCGCGCTTTCGAAGAGGTATTGGCCGGCATGAACCTGGCCTGTCACCTGGCGCCAGCGGGCCAGCAGGGTGAAGCGCAAGGCATCGCTGATGACACCCGCCTCCTCGAGCTGGCTGGCGGTGCGGGAGAAAGAGCTGCCGGGTCTGACTTCGACCTCTGCCGGTTTATCCGGAGCGACCTCGGTGGCAACAAAACTCTGCAGCCAGAGGCCGAACCCCAGGAGGGGGACAGCGACCAGGGTTAAAACGAGCAGGATCATTTTCCTGGAGGGAAAACGCATTGCAGGGGCTCCCCGGTAATGGCGACCAGACATCAGGTCATTGTTTGAGGGTTGTCAGGAAAAGTCAAGGCTGTGCGGCGTGGAGATCATGCCTTAAAGCGGGTTTCGGTCCCATTCATCAGGCGGCTGATGTTGCTGCGGTGCCGCCAGACCACCAGTATGGCAATAAAGAGAGTCGACAGAAAAATCGGTTGCGGGTAGTCCAGCATCAGGATCAGAAGCGGTGCCGACAGGGCGGCCAGCACCGATCCGAGTGAGATGTAGCGGGTGGTGCCCACCGCCAGTACGAAGACGATCAGGGCGCCAAGCACAGTCATCGGCGAGAGGACCAGGAAGATACCCAGGGCCGTGGCGATCCCCTTGCCGCCCCTGAATTTCAGGTAGACCGGATAACAGTGGCCGATGATGGCTATGGCGCTGGCCACACCGAGCTGGGTCGGTGTCGGTGCCAGCCAGCTCTTGCAGGCCAGCAGGGGCAGCAGCCCCTTCAATGTGTCACCGAGGAGTGTCAGCACACCGGCCAGTTTACCGGCGACCCGGTAGACGTTGGTGGCACCGATGTTGCCGCTGCCATGCTGACGGACGTCGTCGCCACCCATCAAGCGGGTCAGGACGATGCCGGTCGGGATGGCCGCGATCAGGTAGACGGCAAGCGCTACAAAAACAAACAACGTCGTGTTCATAAGAGTCTCGAAAGGGCAAAGGTGCCAGGGATAGCTGAACTCCGTGTCTGTCGCAGCGTCCGGTTTGCCGCTTGGAACCGGGTACGGTGCCGACCGTTCAGGCCGCGCCCGCTTTTCTTGGGACAAAAGTTTTCTAGCATGTAGTAGAGAAAATCACAAGGGCATTCCAGGTGGGGGGAGCTCTGCCTGTCGCCCACCGCCCGGGCCGGTCCGCCCCGGTCGGTGCGTTCCTGTAGAGAGATTTGTTCAAATTTCGCGGGGGCCTGATGAACAACTGGAATGCGGGTAGCGGCAGGCAGAATGGCGCAGGCTGATTTACGACGCGCTGGCCTTGTCCTGCTTCCCCTGGCGCTTCAGCTGGTGGATGATCCCGGATTTCTCGAGAGCGATGGCGGCATGATGGGCCAACTGGACGAGAAACTGCAGGTTCTGCTCGGTGAATGGTGTGTTCTCGCCGTGACCGAAGAGGATCATGTCGCCGATGGCCCGGTCGCGAAGATAGAGGGGGACCGAGAGCAGGCCGGGGTCTGCAACCAGGTGCTGTTCCTCCTTGGTAACCCGGTCCATCATGTAGGCGGGTAGCTGCGAAGGGACCACCAGCGGGCTGCCGCTGCGGGCGATGTCGAGAAGCAGACCTTCAGGCAGTTGCTCGGTGTGCTCCAGTGCGAAGTCGACCGCGACGCCACGACTCATCTTGATGCCGAAATGGCTGCGGCCATTGGCGCGCATCAGGGCAAGCAGGCCGCGCTTGGCGTCCAGGGTGTCGAGGGCCGCGTCAAGCAGGCGGCCCAGCAGGTCGCTGACCTCGATGGCCGAGTTGATCTTTTCAATGGCTTCACTGAGGGCGGTCATCATGGTCAGCGACTGCACCATTTCCCGGTTGCGGTGTTCCAGCTCGACCAGCAGGGCCTTGTTCTGGAGGCGCAGGTCAATCTGGGCAAAAGCCCGGTCGATGACGTTGAAGAGAATTTCCGAGGTGTCGATCGGGCGCACGATGAAGTCGAAGGCGCCGTGCCTCAACGCCTGCAGCAGGTTGAAAGATGAGGCATTGTGCGTGGTCAGGATGACCTCGGTCTCGGGGTAATGCTGCTTGATTTTCTGCAGCAGGTACAGGCCGCTGCGGGTCGGCAGGTCCGTTTCCGTGATGACCAGGTTGGCAGGCTTCTGCTTGATCAGCTCAAAGGCCGCTTCGGCGGTCTCCGCTTCAAGGACGGAGTCCTCTCTTTCCATCAGCATGGACTTGAGCTGCTGCCGACGTTTGGCAACGTCATCGACAATCAGGATGTTGTGATCGTTGGTCAACATGGCCAGTGAATCCCGACAGGCAGTCTAGCTGTGGTTGCGCCTCCAACGGTGAATTGTCTGGGGGACACGAGTGAACATTCCTGAATAATAGCCAAGGCAGATGCTCGACACAAGCGTTAAACGGTTCTAAACCCAGCGTAGATCCCGCGATCCACTTTTGCCGGGAGCCAGCGGTGTCGTCGATCGTCCTGCAACTGAATCGTTTACTGGTCGGATTTTGCCACACCCTGCAGGAACGAGTTCAAGAGATCGTCCAGATCCTTGATCAAGGGAGAATTCCGCTTTATGAGCAGGCGCATCAGTTGCTCAAAGCTGTCTTCGAGGCGCTTGATGGTCAGGGCGAGAGGCAGTTCCTCTTCATCCTCCTCGAAGCGGGATGGGGGAGGGAAGGGAGCATGGGCAGCGCTGTGGCCGGTTCCAGCCCGGCGGCTTGCGGCCACGCCATATTGCAGATTGATCGCTTTGAGAATGGTTTCCGCCGAGACCATGGTCGGCTTGATCCAGCATTCGGTGAGAAACTGCAAGGCATCGATGACGGACAGGTTGGTGGGGTCCGGCATGGCGACCACAAGGTGCATGATCCCCCTGATTTCAACCCGGTCGACCGGGATGACGCAAAACTCGCGCGCTTTGGACTCGGGAATATAGTCAAGCACTTCAGCGGGGATTCTGTGCGTGATCAAGTCGATCTCGGGCAAGTTAAACTGCCTGGCCAGGAACGTACGGAGCTCCTGCTCGCTGATGTAGCCCAGCCTGACCAAAGATTCGCCCATCCGCCCGCCCCAGTGGCGTTTGTAGGAGAGTGCCGCGTTCAGTTGGAACCCGTCAATCAAGCCTTCCCTGATGAGAAGTTCTCCCAACTTGAGGTTCTTTTCCAGGACTCCCTCCCTCTTGCTTTGCTGAATGCCAGCCAACGCCTGATAAAAGGCTTTAACATGTCAGAACTTAACATCAAATCGCTGCAAAGAAAATCGTAAATTGAATTTATGTTTTTCCTCACTCAATGAATCCGGGGGTCAAGCCGCGGTCGGGGCTCAGGTTACAAAGACCGAACGCCGCGGCAAGCCACTCAGGTGATGGCCGCAGTGGCCTCTCGGGGAAAGAATTTTTTCTGCAGCCAGAAGGCAAGGTTCACCAGCGTGATGAGCGCCGGCACCTCGACCAGCGGGCCGATGACCGCGGTGAAAGCGACCGCCGAGTCGAGCCCGAACACCGCCACGGCAACCGCGATCGCCAGTTCGAAGTTGTTGCCTGCGGCCGTAAACGCCACCGTTGCCGTTTTGCTGTAGTCGGCACCGATCTTCACTCCCATCATGAAGCTGACCAGGAACATGACGATGAAATAGATCAGCAGGGGGACGGCAATCCGGACGACGTCCAGCGGGATGGTGACGATCAGCCCGCCTTTCAGGCTGAACATCACGACGATGGTGAAGAGCAGCGCTGTCAGGGTGATCGGGCTGATGCGCGGGATGAAGACCTCCTCGTACCACCGACGGCCCTTGATGGGAATCAGCGTGTAGCGGGTCGCGATGCCGGCGATGAACGGAATGCCGAGGTAGATGAAGACACTCTCGGCAATCTGGCCGATGGTCACCTCGACGACCGCACCTTCCAGGCCGAGCAGCGGTGGCAGCACCGTGATGAACAACCAGGCGTAGATGCTGTAGAAGAGCACCTGGAAAATACTGTTGAAGGCGACCAGCCCGGCGCAATATTCGGTGTTCCCTTTGGCCAGTTCGTTCCAGACGATGACCATGGCGATACAGCGTGCCAGGCCGATCATGATCAGACCGACCATGTACTCCGGGTAGCCGGAGAGAAAGGTGACTGCCAGCAGGAACATGAGAATCGGACCGATGACCCAGTTTTGCAGCAGGGACAGGCCGAGAATCTTGCGATTGCGAAATACCTCGCCGAGTTCCTCATACTTCACCTTGGCCAGGGGTGGGTACATCATCAGGATCAGGCCGATGGCGATCGGGATATTGGTGGTGCCGACGCTGAATGCGTTCACCACATCCTTGATGCCGGGGACCAGCCAGCCGCCGATCACGCCGACCAACATGGCCAGGAAAATCCACAGGGTGAGGAAGCGATCCAGGAAAGAGAGCTCTTTCGTCAAGCCGTGTTCCATGTCCGACTCCTGAAGGATTAAGGTTGTGCGCCCTTTGCCATCGTGCCCCGCGGGAGCCGCAGAGAGATCAGGGCGGCGGTCGCGACGAACGCAGCGGACACCCAGAGGCACGCCACCAAGCCGCCGAAGTGGAAGACCAGCCCGGAGAGCAGGGTTCCAATCAGGCGGCCCAGGGCGTTGGCCATGTAGTAGAAGCCGACGTTCAGGGCGGCCTGGTCGCTTTCGGTATAGGCGAGGATCAGGTAGCTGTGGACCGAGGAGTTGACCGCGAAAACCAAGCCGAACAAGGCCAGGCCGCTGACCACGGTCACCCACGGGGAAAGTCCCAGGCCGACCCCCATGGCGATCAGGGCGGTCAGCCCCGCCAGGAGGAAGGCCCCGGTCGTCGCCGTGCCGCCGCGCGGCGTCCCTCCGGCAAGGGCGCTGTCGAGAAGTTTTGGCGCCAGGGCCTGCACCCCGCCGTAGCCGATCACCCAGATGGCCAGGAAGCCGCCCACCTCGGCGTGACTCCAGCCCAGGCTGGCGGAGAGGAAAACCGGCAGACCGACCACGAACCAGATGTCGCGCGAGCCGAACAGGAACAGCCGCGCCGCTGAAAGCAGGTTGATCTCCCGGCTTTTCGAGAGGATCTGGGAGAACTGGACCTTGGCCCTGGCCCGCCCCATGTCACCGGGCAGGGAGATGACCGTAGCAATCAGGACGCACAACAACCCGGCGGCCATGGCGACCAAGGACCCCCTGAAACCCAGCCAGGTCAACAAGACGCCGCCGAGGAAAAACCCCGCACCCTTCAGGGCATTCTTCGATCCTGTGAGGATCGCCACCCACTTGAAAAGCACTCCTTCGGCTTCTTCCGGGATAAGCACCTTGATGGCGCTTTTCGAGCTCATCTTGGTCAGGTCCTTGGCGATTCCTGACAAAGCCTGGGCCGCCATCACGTAGGCAACCGACCAGGCTGCCGGCCAGCCGGGATCGAGCAAGGCGAGGGACAGGAGGGCGAAGACCTGCAAGGCCAGCCCGGAGAAGAGGGTTACCTTCAGGCCCATGCGCGTGCCGACCCAGCCTCCGAGCAGGTTGGTGACGACCCCGCAGAACTCATAGAGCAGGAAGAGGAAGGCGATCTGCACCGCCGAATAGCCCTGGTCGTAAAAGTGCAGCAGCACCAGCATGCGCAGGGCGCCGTCGGTCAGGGTGAACCCCCAGTAGGCCGCGGTCACCAGGGTGTAATTGCGCAGATCGGTCATCGTCGTCCCTCAGCCCAGAGCCCGGCCGACTTTCATGCAGAGCTCCATCATCCGGTGAATGTAGCCTGTCTCGTTGTCGTACCAGGCCAGGACCTTGAGCTGGGTCCCGTCCACGACCATGGTCGAGAGCGCATCGATGATCGCTGACCGGGGATCCCCCTTGTAGTCGATCGAGACCAGCGGGCGCTCTTCAACGCCGAGGATCCCCTTGAGGTAGGAGCGTTCGGCTTCCTTGAAGAGGGCGTTGATCTCTGCCTCGGTCACCGGCCGTTTCATCTCGAAGACCGCGTCGGTGATCGAGGCATTCAGCAGCGGCACTCGCACGGCCAGACCATTGAGCTTCCCCTTAAGCTCCGGGTAGATCAGGGTGATGGCGGTGGCCGAGCCGGTGGTAGTCGGGATCAGCGACAGGCTCGCCGCCCGGGCCCGCCGCAGGTCCTTGTGCGGCGCATCGACGATCACCTGGGTGTTGGTCTGATCATGGATGGTGGTGATGACGCCATGCTCGAGGCCAATCTGTTCATGCAGCACCTTGACCACCGGGGCCAGGCAGTTGGTCGTGCAGGAAGCGGCCGTCAGCAGGTCGTGCTGACCCGGGTCATAGAGATGGTCGTTTACCCCCATGACGATGTTGAGGGCGCCCTCCTTGACCGGCGCCGCCACGATCACTTTTCTGACCCCCTGGTCAAGGTAAGGTTGCAGAAGTTCCGGGGTGCGGAATTTTCCCGTGGCTTCGATGACGATGTCGACGCCCAGCTCCGCCCAGCGGATATCACCGGGGGCTTTCTCTTCACTGAAACCGACCGCCGTGCCGTCGATCACAAGTGCACCGCCGACAATCCGGATGTCCCGGTCCCAGCGGCCATGTACCGAGTCGAATTCGAGCAGGTGGCCTGCCGCGGCGAGCCCCCCCTTGATTTCATTGACGTGAACAATCTCCAACTCCGGCCAGCCCCAGGCTGTTCGCAGTGCGAGGCGGCCCATGCGGCCAAAACCGTTGATCCCGACGCGAATACTCATAATGGAGAATCCTGAAAGTGAGAGCACTGAAAACTTAATTCGACAGGATGGCTGATTTGCCCTGCCAAGCTGTATAGCCAATTGTTCTGACTGCTGGGTCCGAATAATGGCTCCGGTGCAGGCTGGAGCCGAATGATTCGTCTGGACGGCCTCTGGCATTTTTCTGCACGGGAAGATCTTTTCCAGACATACAAATCAACAGGCCTTGCTGCCTTGCCCGCTCTTGAACTGCTGCAACCGGGCGAGGGCCGCTGCGTGCCCGGGGTCGGCGGTGAGGTCCTTTTTGAGCAGCGGCTTGATCGCACCAATCAGGCCGGGGGCCCCATCGTTAAACCGGTAATACATCCAGGTCCCCTGGCGGCGGTCCAGAACCCAGCCGCTCTTGCGCAGGTAAGCCAGGTGCCGGGAGATGGTCGACTGCGGCAATTCGAGTGCGGCAATGATTTCACAGACACACAATTCTCCGGCCAGCAGCAGTGCCAGGATGCGCAGCCGGGTTACGTCGGCCAGGGCTTTGAAAATGTTTGCAGTGATTTGCATGCCTGCAAATATATCCGCTAAAACGGATATAGTCAACCGGCCGCGACCGCCTGATCGACGAAATCCTGAAGGAAAGGTGTTGCCGTTGGTTGGTCGTTCGGGAAGGGCCTGGTTTGCAAAGATCGGCCGGGCAGGATGGCCTGCCCGGCCGTGTACTCTCTGTGAAGCCTGGTCAGGATCAGCTGTTATTCGGAAACCTGGGGGACATGTGTCGCCGGATCGCGGAGCCGGTCGCGATTCCTGTCCCTGGTCTGGTCTCCGGTTCTCATGCCGTTTTGTGCCCCGGCCCGGCCACTTTCCTGGCGATACTGGTAACGGTTCTGGTGCTTGTATTGCTGTTTGTATTGCTGTTTGTATTGCTGCTGTTGAGTGCTGCCGCTCTGTATCATGTTCATGCCGCCGCCCCGGGCACCCGCGCCGCCGTTACCGCCTCCCCTGGCCATGGCCAGTTCCGGCCCGGCTGCGATCGCCAGGATTGCGGTAAAAATACCGATTGCGTAAATTTTGCGAATCTTCATCGTGTTGCTCCTTGCCGTTTGAGTTGAATGATCAGGGCCCATTGTCTTGGAGCATTAGACGCGGCACATATCATAAGGTTTACATCTTTTAATTTTTATTCTGGTCATCCCCCGTTTTTTACCGAGATATTGATGGGTTGATCTGTAAACAATAATCCCCCAGCGGGGATGGCACCGGTATCCGGCAAATGGGACGGAACAGAACCGAAGGGCCAACGGCAAAAGGGGGGGGGCGGCTTGGGGGTTTACTTATGCAAAGGATGTTTGAACGGGCGGACCCGGCTGCCGCGAGCCTCTGCGCTCGTATTCAGCATGGAATTTTCGGTCCACCCGCCCTCAGCGGGGCTTCTGGCCCGTCAGCAGGAAGACCGGGTAGCCGTGCTCATCTGCACCGCGCTCTTTAAAGATCGTATGCACAGTTCTCGTTTTCAGGAAAGTGAAGCCCAGCTCCGCCAGCCGGGTGATGAGTACCTGCGGGTCTAAACCGTGGTGGACAACGCCGGTGGGGTCATCATGGAATGTCCCGTCTTCTTTCTGCAGGTCGGCCAGGGCCAGGGTCCCCCCCGGCCTCAATGCCTGGCTCAGGTTGTACAGCAGGGTTTCGGTCGCTGCAATGTGATGCAGCACCATGCTGGAGAAGACCAGGTCATAGGCAGCGTTGGGCAGCGTCCAGCTCTCCGGCGGGATCAGGCCCGGCGTTACATTCTCCAGGCCGAGGTCCCGGGTTTTCCTGCGCAATTCTTCCAGCATACCCGCCGAGGTGTCGACGGCCGTCAACCAGCCGACCTTCGATGCCAGCTGCAGCCCGCACAGGCCGGTTCCGCAGCCGTACTCAAGGACCTGCAGCTCGCGGTGCAGGTGGACACTCTCGGCAATTGCCGCAGAAACCGCTTCAGCCAGCAGGCGTCGCTGCGGCTTCTTATCCCAACTGGCGGCGACTTTGTCGAAGTTGCGAGGGGGTGCTTGGCTCATGAGTAAACCTTTCTCGCTGTGTATGACAATCTACCCGAAAAAGGCGGAATGTCACCCTTCCAGTCGATTCCTTATCGGAGGCCGCCTGAGCCGTTTAGATAGCTGATCAGCCGGCCGTGGGTGTCGTGTTCCAGGATCACGCGCTTGGCGGCCTGCAGTTCTTGCAGCCGGTCCGTATCGATCTGGAAGTGCTCAGCCTGAGCAGCGACCTTGACCGGCTCCGGATGATGGATGCGTTTCTCGTTCCGCCCGTAGCGATAAAGGTTGTAGAGCGACCAGCTTTCCAGCACCAGCCCCATCAGAAAGATGATTCCAAAATACCAGGTCAGCAGGGCAATCAGGGCATGGTAGCCACCCTGCTCGATCATGATGTCGGTGAAGAGCTGAACGCCGAAAAACCAACCGACCATGCTGATCAGGGGCCGCATGAAAAAGAAGAACAGGACCCAAAACAGCATGGTGATCAGGCTCTGGCCGTATTTCTGCTGGAATGTCTGCAGGTCGGGGCGGTTGATGATTGTCTGCGACATAGCTCCTCCGTTTATCGACCAGGGTGGATGCCGCGGTCCTCGGTGCGCCAGCGGGCGCGCTCGCCGCGCTTCTTGAGAATCGCTTTGGGCAGGGCGACCACCGAAGTACACATGTTGAGCAGCCAGAACGCGAGCGGATACCAGATCATGACGAAGTAGTACTTGAACAGGCCCTTCTCGTAGCGATTGTCCAGGGCAAAGCTGATGGCGAACTGCAGCAGGCAGGCCAGCCCGAGGACAACGCCCGGCCAGGTCGGGATGATCGACTCGACCCTGAATCCCGGTGGCATCACAACCACCATCCCTGCGAAGTAGAGCAGAATCACGGTCAGCATGGTGTAGGCCCAGACGATGCTGGAGAAGTACTCTATGTAGACGGGCCACATCCGGCGCTTGGGCCAGGGCCGCAGGTTGCCGGCGTAGCGCATCAGCACCTCGTTGCCGCCCTGGGCCCAGCGCAGGCGCTGTTTCCAGAGGCCGCGCAGCGTCTCGGGCATGAGGATCCAGCAGAGGGCGTGGGGTTCGTAGCGGATGTCCCAGTAGTTCATCTGCAGTTTCCAGCTGATGTCGATATCCTCGGTGACCATGTCGAGGCTCCAGTAGCCGACTTGCTGCAGGGCCGATTTGCGAAAAGCCGAGACCACCCCCGACATGGTGAAGATTCGGCCATAGATACGCTGGGCGCGCTTGATCAGGCCGAGAATCGCGGAAAACTCGCCGACCTGGATCTTGCCGATCAGGGTTGATCGGGTACGGATGCGTGGGTTGCCGGTCACTCCGGCGACCCGCGGGCTTTTGACGAAGTGCTGCATCATCCAGGTGACCGCGTGGCGGTCGAGCAGGGCATCGCCGTCAATGCAGACCAGGAATTCGGCCTGGCTGAGCATGCTCCCCATGCGGAGAGCCATGGCCTTCCCCTGGTTTTTTACCAGGTGCACGACCCTGACCTTGGCATGTTCTGCGGCCATAGTGTCGAGGATTGCACCGGTCTGGTCAGTGCTGCCGTCGTTGATGGCGATGATGTCGTAGTCGGGATAATCCAGTGCGAGCAGGCTCTGCAAGGTTTCGTTGATATTGTCGGCTTCGTTGAAGCAGGGGATGATGACTGAGACGGCCGGGTAGTGGTCGAGCTGCGGCGGGTCGTCCCAATTGTTAAGCTGGCGCTCCCAGCGGAAATAGTAGTAGATCGCGCCGATCATCCAGAGAAAAGCCATGAACAACGGGTAGTAGTACGCGAAGTTCAGTAAGGCGTTGCCGATTATGGTGGACAGTTCCCTCATGGTCAGGGCCTGTAGGGGTAAGCCTGCAAGGACATGGCCCGGTGCAGATCGCCGGTTTCTGGCTGGTTACTGATGAAGTTGTCCGGGTAATAACCGAAATTTACCGCTCCGAGGCGCTGCAGAAGCAACATCTGCCGGGCGATGGTCGCTGTCGGTATCGGTCGGTTGCCCTGCTGCCAGTCGACGGTCTGGAGTTCGAAGATGGTTCTGCCAAGTTCTTTGGGGTGACGCTTGACGACTTCGACCAGTTCCTGCAGCCAGGCTTCCGGGTCGCTGGCCTGTTCCAGGTACGGCATCGCCATGATGGCGGCGTAGTCGTTGTGCTCCAGCGTCTCGGCGAGGCTCTGCGCATACCAGGCTTCGCTCGCCGGGGTCAGTATGCTTTCAGCGTAGAGGTTGCGCGCAGTCTTGATGGTCGGCCGCCAGGTCCTGACCCGTTCCGCGAGGTCGCCGGTCCAGTTCGCCAGGGCCCTGGTCTTGGCCTGCGTCCAGCGCAGCATCAGGGCCGGATCGCCATGGATGGCGGCGATGTCGCCCGGCACCTGCCATTTATCCTGGTACCAGGCCAGTGCCGCCGGGTTGGCGTCCTCGGAGTCGCTGAGGAAAGCGTCATCGTGGAAGAGCAGCCCCTCGAACTCGGCATAACGGGCCAGGTCCTCATAAATCTCCATGATGATCTGGCGGGCCTGCGGATGGAAAGGTGACAAGCGGCGGCCGCTGCCCCCCCCCGGCATGCCGTTGGCCTGCTGCACGGTCATGGTGTCATCACCCAGGTTGTAGCTGAGCACCGGCAGCCAGGCGTAGACATTGACCCCGGCGCGGGTCTTGAGCTGCCAGGCGACCCGGTTGAAAAGGTCGGCCCGGACCGGTAGGTGCCGGTTGGTGAAGTAGAGCTCATCGGCGATGCCGTTGCCATCCGGGTCGGCGAAGGCCTGCAGGAAAACCGTATTGATGTGAAGGTCTTTTATGCGGTCAAGAAGACGATCGAGGTTCTGACCCTGTTGAACGGGATCGGTGTCGTAGACATAGTCGAGGTCAACATGGACGACGCGGCGTGGGTCGATGCGATCGGGATGATAGAGTTCCCAGACCAGGTCCTCGAGCTTCTGGTTGCCAGGGACCAGGAAACGGTGGATGCGGTCGAGGCGGTCCAGCTGGTTGGGTCCGCTCTCTAAGGTCATGGCCACCGGCATGCCGAGTTCCTTGGCGATGGCGACCGCCGGCTGGTTATAGCGCCCGAAGGGCCAGGCCATGACCCGGGGATGCACTCCCAGGCGCTTTTCGAGCAGCTCGCGGTTGCGGACGAGGTCGTCGCGGATGCGCTTGATCTGGGTGGCGTCATCCTCGTAGCGGTCGATCTCCGGATCGTAGCGGCGACTGGTCAGGGCCGGCTCGAGATTGCCCTGCGGGTTGGCGACAATCCCCCGGTGCAGGTCGTAGCTGTGCGAGGCGATCTCGACCAGGCCCGAGTCGGCCACTTCGCGAAGCTGTTCCCAGGTCATGAATTTACTGCGAGGCACCGGTTGGTCTCCGTAGAGCACCTCCGCACCTGCCGGAGCGTCGAGCCAGCTGCCGACCAGGGCGAGGACGGCCGGGTAGCCGAAGGCTTTGAGCAGCGGGTAGGCGCGACTGTAGAAGCTGGCATAGCCGTCGTCGAAGGTCAGCAGGACCGCGCGCTCCGGCAGCGGGCGGTCGCCGCGCTGTGCCGCCAGCAGATCGTCGACGCTGATCACCCGGTAGCCGTTGGCGCGCAGCCAGCTGAAATGCTGGATCAGGCGATCGGCGGAGATGGCATTGCCCGCGGGATCGCTGATGCTGTCCGCAACCTCATGGTAGCAAAGTGTGGTAAACGCCCGAGCCGGCAGCGGCAGGCTCAACAGGCCGAACAGGGCCAGGCAGATTGTCAGTGCGATTGCGCGGCCCTGCATCAGAACCTCCAGTTGATTCGGGTGTAGTAGTAGCTCTGGTACTCGGGAGAACCGTCGTAAACTCGCCGGTAACGGCTGAAGCCGTAGACCAGGGTTAAACGCTCGGCGGCCTCCCAGATGTGCTCGTAGGTGAAGCCGGCAAAATAATCGTCGTCGTAGCCCTTCTGCCAGTAGTTGCCGGCAGTCAGGGCGAGGCGATGGCTGAAGGATCGGTCATAGCGTCGGTAGAGCCGCTGCAGGTTGTCAAGGGTCAGGGCGGCGGATAGGTCCCGGTCGGGGTTGAAGTAGATGGTGTTGCTGCGGCTGTTCGCCGAGGCGTAGACATCGACAATGCCGGACAGTTTGTATTTGGGCAGGGTCACCAGGCGCTGTTCCAGACTGCCGGCCAGACTGCGCCGGAAGTTGCCGTCGCTGAAATCCATGACCTGGGCCCGCAGGCTGAGGTTGCGCAGTTCGCTGAACCGGTAGCTGATGCCAAGGTCGGCCGAATCGGCGGTGATGTCCTGCTTCAGTGCGCGCAGCGGGGTCTCACGGCTGAACCGCTCGATGTTGAGCGGGATCGACCAGTGGTCGTCGAGATCGTAAAGCAGCGACAGCCGGCCACCGATGTCATCGCCGCCGTCGACGTTGTAAGTCAGTTCCGCGGCCGCCTCGAGGTCTGGGCGACGGTATTCAATGCCGACCCCGTAGCGCCGGTAGGTTTCATTCCCTTCGGGGAATTCGGCAAAGGCGTAGCGGCCGCTGGCGAATATGCGGTAGTTGTAATCGAGCGGGCTCGAGAAGAGCGTGCCCTCGACCAGCAGATCGCGGGTCCCCTGGGTTGCGCCGCTGTTGTCCGAGTAGCCGGCGGCCAAGCGCAGTTCGCGCAGGTTGTGGCTCTCCCACTGACGCTGCAGCCTGCGCACGTGGACATCCTCCGGGTAGAGAGCGTAAAGCCGGTTGATCGCCTGCTCGGCGAGCCGGTATTCGCGGCGATCAAGGTAGCTCTGCGCCAGCCCGATCTGCAGGTCCCTGTGACTATGGTCGAGCCGCAGCCCCAGTTCATAGGTTTGCTGGGCCCGCCGTGGCCAGCCGCGGGCTGAATAGACGTTGCCCAGTTCGCGGGTGATGTCGAGGTTGGCCGGGGCCTGATCGTGCAGGGTCGCAAGGCGTGTCTCGGCGTCGGCGTACTGTTCGCCGTACAGGCGTGCCATGGCGGCGGTGGTGGCGGTGGCGGGCTTGTCCGGGTTGGGTCGAGGGCTGCTGCTGCCGTCAGGGCGGCGAGCCTGGAGCCAGACCGGCTGGGCTTCGTCTAGCCGGTCGGTCAGGGCGTAGGCGGCATCGAAGTCCTCGAGCTCGATCAAGGCATAGAAGAGCGCCAGGCTGGTTGTTAGGTCGTCCGGCCGGGTGGCGAGAATACTGCGGTAGATGTCTGCGGCCTGTTCCGGCTGCTGCAGGTAGAGATAGGCATCGGCGGCCGCCGACAAGGCATGGTTGGGGATCGCCACACCCTCGGCAAGCATTGCCTCATAGTCTCTGACAACCGTCTCCATCTGGTAACGGTTGCGCAGGGCAACCAGCCGATCGAATCGGGTCCGCAGGTCAAAGTCGGCGGCGCCGGGGCTAGTGAGATCAAGCCTGGCGCGGTTGTTTTCAAGCAGGGCCAGGGCACGGTCAGTCTGTTCGAAGCGCCGGGTTTCTTCAGTTGCCGGCAGTTCGCCCCAACGTACCGCGAAGGCCGACTGGTTGCTGAGGATGCGCTGCAACTCGGTGGTAGAGAGCAGACTGGGGTCCTGTCTGGCCAGGTCGACGGCCAGGTCCGACGCTCCCAGGCTGTCGAGGACCAGGATGCGCCGCGCCCGCGCCGTGCGGTTGGTCGGATCCTTGTCCAGGATCCGGTTGTAGTTCTGCAGTGCGGTGAAATATTCCCGGCGCGCTTCCAGGGCATATCCCTTGGCCAGCGCCAGGGTCGGATCCTGCGGGTATCTCTGCTCCATCCGTTCCGCCAGTTCCAGGGCTGCCTGGCTGCGGTCGGCATCGACCAGGGTCAAGATCATGCCGACGGGCAGATCGAGATTATCAGGGAAGCGCTGGGCGCCGGCCCGGTAAAGGTACTCGGCCTGGATGTAGTCGCCGCGGCGACGGGCGGAATGGGCCGCCGCCTCAAGGGCGTATCCCGGGGCGGCCTGCGGCGACAGCCGGGTACTCAACTCGGCGACCCGGTCGTCCTGCCCTGCCCAGCTCAGCACCGTGAGGTAGTCGTGGAACACCTCTTTGTCGTTGGGGTTATTGGTGTAGAGTGCGCTCAGGATTCCAAGGGCCTTACTCGTCTGTCCGGCACGCGCCAACGCAATCGCCTGGTCGTGGCCGGCTTGCCGGGCCCAGCCCGAGCTTGGAACCAGGACGCTGAGCAGTGCGGCGGCTGCGAGCGAGAACACCAGCAGACGTTTGATTGGCCCACGGGTGTGGTCAACCGTTGTACTGGGTATATGTTGCATCAATGTCATAACGGAAGAACCGGTAGGTCTGGGCTTTTCCGGACCCCTTTAGTGGTTTTGCGTCGAGGATGTTGTGTGCCCTTAACTTATTCATCAGCCAAGACCACCTGTCGGAGAGGCCTTGATGCCTGTTGTATGCACATGCCAGTCACGGTCTCCTTGCCGAGCCAGTCTGCCATTTGCCTGATTTATTCAAAAATTACTTTACCTTAAAGGACTTTTCCCCAGTTCTCAATATCACTCAAGGTAATGGGTTGTATAACTAAAGACATGTTCGAGAAATATCTGTTCGTCGAATATTCCTTGGCCCTGGAGGAAGAAAATGGCCGTCCGTCGATCAGCCCGGGTGGCCATTCTTTTGTGGATGACTTGAGGCCTGATGGCTTGTTGTAGAGACGCTGCTTGTGTAACCCGGATCTTGGTCCACCACCTGTTGCCCTGTAACTTAAGTCCCTTCTTACTGGTGTCTGGACCGAAAAAAGAAAGGCGGCCATCAGGCCGCCTGTTTCTTTTTGATGTTTCCGATGTGGATTACAGCGCGCAGGCTTCGAGCGCCTGTTCTTCATTCCATCGTTCAATCGATTCTTCGAGTGAATCGGTGACCGCCATTTTTTCGCAATTATCCTTGGAGCAGTAGATCCCCCAATGGCTGGTCGGGGCGTAACCGCTCGGGCCGAAAATCTTCGCCTGGCCGCCGCAACGGCAGGGGACGGCGATACTGTGATGATAAGCTTCCATGCCTTGATCTCCTTTCAGAAAGTGGGAAAAGCAATCATTTGAGCTTTTTACCTTGTTTGATATTTTATTCTTTATGTAACATAAGGTGTGGCCACGTCAAGGTGTTTTTTTTGAAAAATCTAGTTAAAACAGCAGTTTAAATATATGTTCACGCCTGTGGATCGTTTTGGCCGGGTCAGTTTCTTGGAGGCCAAACCAACCATATGAAATTATTGGATAATTTACGAAAGGAAGGATTTGGGTGGCTGGAGGATCATCCCTGGGCAGGAAATGCTGGAGATAATATAATTTAACAAACTTGTTTCTAGACTGTCGTTCTTCAAGGTAGAACAACGCCAAAAATGGCATCAAATCCGGCGTCTCATTGCCTGGGAACCTTCAAAAAAACATGCTTGCCAGAGCTTTTTTGACGGGTAAAGTCCATTGGTGATTGCTTTGAGCAACAACCTGGCCGCCCCGCGCTGGACAGCCTCAACCCATGAAAGGTTTGGTCAAAATGATTTGACTCCACCCTGCGCTCTCCCGATCCCGAAACCGGTGAAGCCGCTGGTGGCTATTCCTCGGCCTGTCAGTATGGCAGTGCAATCGTTTTGCAGCAGTCTCCGGAAGAGCTTTCAACCGTTGTCGTACATTCTGATGATCTCGCCGGTTCCTTTTCCTTCGACGCTTTTCACATAACCATTGACCACTTTGCTCATCGGGATGGGATTATGTCCCGGGAAGTATTCCTCGTACTTCTCCGCCGCATCCTCGACAAGTCCTGATGAAACGACATTGATCCGGATGCCGTTTTTCAATTCCTGGGCGACTGCCTTGACAAAACTGTGAATGCCGCCATTGACCATGGCGGCGCTGGTCGTCAAGACCACAGGGTGGTCAGCTAGGATGCCGGTCGTCAACGTGAATGAGCCTCCGGGATTCACATAATTCTGCCCGATGCGCACCAGGTTGACCTGCCCCATCAATTTGCTCCTCAAGCCGATGTAAAAGTCCTTTTCGGACATTGATGCAAAGGCGGCCCATTTCGCCTCTCCTGCAATACAGACAACCGCGTCGACCTTGCCGACGGATTCA
Source organism: uncultured delta proteobacterium (assembly GCA_963847735.1). Taxonomy (GTDB): domain Bacteria; phylum Desulfobacterota; class Desulfuromonadia; order Desulfuromonadales; family BM103; genus CAWKAV01. Next base: position 64,667 of record CAWKAV010000010.1, read on the forward strand.
AACATCATCGCGATTGATTTGCTGTCGGCAATATCGACGTCGATGTCTCCGGAACGTCTTCCGCCGATGATGACGGCATGTCTCTTTGCGAAACGCTCGCAGACTTTTTTGCCAATGGTTCCATTGCCGCCGATGACGAGGATTTTCATTATCTCACCTTCCTGCTTTGTGATGAATGGATAGGGTGTCGCCAATTTACCCCAGTGTCGGTTGTCGGGTCAAAAGGGGATTGTTGAGAAAATGCTCCCTTGCCGCCCCGATGTGTTTATCCGGGGCGGGGCACCGAGAAAAGCGCGCTCCCGGAGAAGTCCTGCTCTTGCCTCGATGGCCTTTATGGTCGGGCGGCCCAGGCGATATGACGAGTTAAGATCTTATCCCTTAGCTGCTTTTTTGCACAGGTCCGGTAACATCTCCTCTATGCAATTGATTGTTATGAGCTTTTAACATAAAATTCCTCACAAGCTTTGCAAATGCGCGTTTCATGGGGAGACGCTGCACTCAACCAACGCGCTCAAGGGGGTATTCTTATGAAGAAGGTGATTGGCGTTGCCCTGGTATTGACGTTTGGTGTTTTCGGGTGGTTCTCAATCGCAAGTGCCGGTATGTATGCTTCTGGAAATCTTGGCGTAGTCTGGCTGAATGATGCTGATATCAGTGACAGCTATGATTCCGGCGAGCTTTCATTTGATACGGGGGCAAGTTTAACGGGCTCTTTTGGTTATGAATTTGGTAATGGTTTCAGAACAGAGGTCGAGCTGGGTGCTCGCGCGAATGATATTGATGAGATCAGTGTTTCCGGGTATGGCTCGGGAAGTGTGGACGGAGATGTTACCGCCGTTTCTACCATGCTGAATGCCTTTTACGATTTCATGCCGAAAAGTAAAGTCAGCCCTTTTCTAGGTTTTGGAATTGGTTATGCGAATGTGGTAATCGACATTGATAATTTAGGCGATGAGGATGACAATGTGTTTGCCTATCAGGGGGCTGCAGGTATCAGCTATGCATTTAACGAGCGGTTCAAAGGTGACCTTCAGTATCGTTACTTTGCAACTGAAGACCCCAAGTTTGACGGCTTGGATTCTGAGTATAAGACCCATAACCTGATGGTTGGCCTACGGGTTGGTTTCTAAAAATCAACGATTGTAAAAGATCCCAGGGCCCGCAGCTCACGTTGCGGGCCCTGATTGATTTGAGCCAGTCTAAACCTATTCTGGCAAGTCGCAGAACTCTCTCCTTCGTCCAATGGCCCGGGAGGATGGGCTGCCTCAGGGAACTTCTGGTCTACCTGGCCAAGGAAAACATGGTTTCGGAGCCTGCGCTGAACCAGGGGATGCCTCTCCTAAACGTCCCGACCTGATGTCAGTGTAGAGTCGCTGCGCATCATGCGCATTCGCCATATGGGCATAGTCCCTGTGAGTCTAAATCCGCAACGGCAGGCTATCTCTGGGATACTGAATCCGTTATACTTCTGCCGGTCATCCAGCTCTAATCCATAGGCCTTATCCCAGGAGAAACCGATGACTATCAGCGGCAGCCCGAAAAAAATAGCGCAAGATATTGCCGACGGCTTTGTCAGCCTGTCGCCACCGGCACTGAAAAGATATTCGCCGGCGGATCTGAAGGTGATCCTGGCCAATATCGGCATCGTTCAGCGGGAGATTCGCGCCCTGCAGGTCACGCAGGACGATATCCTGGGGATCAAGGCGAAAAATATCCGTCTGACGCGCTTGAACCAGGCGGAGGTTGTGCTGCGCAGTTTCTGCAAGAAGTACCGCATTCCGGTCTAGTCAGGCGGCCAGCTTTTTGCGAGGACCCCGTTCCGAGGCTAATCACCGCAGCTGCTCAAGAATGCTTCGAGGGAGAGGCAGGCAGGTCACCATCGGGTCTGATGATGAGCTGCTTCCAAAGCGAGAATGGCTCGTTTGCGTGGTGTCCCCCAACGATAGCCGCCAATGTCTCCGCTGGCCCTGAGGACCCTGTGGCAAGGGATCAGGTACGCTATCGGATTTTTCCCGACTGCGTTGCCGACAGCGCGCGAGGCTCCCGGGCGTCCTACGACATCAGACAGGGCGCTGTATGAAGTCACCGCCCCCCCGGGAAGCCGGAGCAGGGCTTCCCAGACTTTGAGTTGGAAGTTAGTCCCGTGAAGCAGGAGCTTGATCGGCTCTTTTCCGGCGTACGGCGCTGGCGAAAAAATTCTGTTGATCTCCGAGCATGCCGTCTGCGGGTTCTCCTGTAAAGAGGCGTCCGGCCATGTCGCCTGCAATGACTTTAGCCCCACCTCCCTGCCGAGTTCATCTTCGACAAAGCCGAGAAAGCAGATGCCGCGCCGGGTTGTCGCAACCAGGCACTCGCCGAACGGTGTCGAGTGGAATCCATAGTCGATCACCAATCCCTTGCCAAGGTTTTTATATTCTCCCGGCGTCACTGCTTCTACGTTGACAAAAAGGTCGTGCAGGCGACCTGGGCCGCTGAGACCGACTCCCAGGGAGGTGTCGAGGACTGAGGCTGAGTCACGCAACATTCGTTTGGCGTTTTCGACCGTGAGGTATTGGAGAAACCGTTTCGGGCTCACGCCTGCCCAGCGCTTGAACATGCGCTGAAAGTGGTATGGGCTGAGGTCGACGTGTTCAGCAATCTCCTCGAGGGACGGTTGCCCGAGAGCCTGCTGCTCGATAAATAGAATGGCTTGCTCGATACGCTTATAGTCTTGATTGTTCAATGAGGCCTCGCCGTCATGGGTAATTTAAGAGAGCTACTTATACCACACTGTCAAGGTGCCGTTGAGGGCCCCGCCAAACCGGCTTTGTTCAAAGGTCGCGGAGCTGAACTTCGGACTCGCTGATCCGAGTGCGACAGTGACGAATTTGCCGTTGCGATGGCGGTCAGAACTCTGATCCGGCCGGAGCTCCATACCACCCTTCTTTCTTGGCACCAGCTTAAGTCTATGCGCAGGGACAAACCACCCGATTCTTGCTGCAGGCTTATTTTACTTCAGAGGGTCGGCAGGGGAACAACTCGGGCGCGCTGCTCAGCAGAGAATCGAACAAAATGATGCTCGCTGCGGCGGGGCATGCGGCCGTTTGCCGCTGGAAAATTATCCGCATGTCGCAGGGAAGGGATCAAAACCCAGGTTATGACCTTGATGCATCTGTGTCGTGATGCAGGCCTCAGCTTCTGCTCGCCTCAATAACCGGCCAGATGAGGTTTCCTGCAATGGCCCACATCACAACGCCAATCAGAACATCGAGTATTTTCCAGGAGAGCCGACTCTTGAATAGAGGTGCCAGAATGCGGGCGCCGTAACCTGTACCGTAGAACCAGAGCATCGAGGCAGAGGCGGCACCTACAGCAAAAAACAGCCTTTCCCTTTCGGGGAGTTGCCCGGCGATGCTGCCGAGCAGAATGACCGTGTCGAGATAGACATGTGGGTTGAGTAGGGTCAGGGCGAGGGATGTTGCAATGGCCCCGGCTAATTCGGAGACACGTTTCCCGGCCTCGTCAGCAGGTAACGCGTCTTTTCTGCAGGCAGAGCGAAAAGATCGGATTCCGTAAAAGAACAGGAAGAGTGCGCCGCCCCAGCTAGCCATGAGCATGAGGTTTCGAGAAGAAGCGACCAGCGTGCCAAGGCCGCCCACCCCAAGCAGGATGAGCAGCGCATCGCACAAAAAGCAGATCGTGCAGATGGTAAAAACATGCTCCTTCCTTAAACCTTGGCGAAGGACAAAGGTATTTTGACTGCCAATGACCATAATCAGGCTGGCGCCAAGGGAAAAGCCCTGAAGGAGAGGAGCCTGCATCAAGACAGCGCCGGTCACCAGGTAAGGGCGCGACACTTCGAATCGGGAGCATGAAGAGTCATTTCGATTATTTGACTCCCCAGCGTGCAATCAACTTGAACCGGTCTCTGACATCCAGCCATTCGACATCAACCATGTATTTGTGGCTCTCCCGAAACTTGAACCTGGTTGCTCCGGTCGCTATCAAAATCACGAATGACGATAATAAAAGAAATAGAAAAGCCATGGTCATCTCCACTATCCGGGTTTATTTATCCTGCCTTTCCGGGCAAAGTACTGTTTTGATATTTAAAAGTAAAATTAATTGTTTTATTCTATTATTAAATATGCTAATGAATCGTCATGATCGACTACAAGCTTTTAGAGGCCTTGGCGATGGTTGTCCAGGAGGGCGGTTTTGAAAAAGCGGCTTCCTTTTTGAACTTGACCCAGTCTGCTGTTTCACAGCGGATCAGGCTCCTGGAAGAGCGTACGGGAAAAGTTCTGCTATCCAGGACTTCGCCGCCACAGCCGACAGATGCAGGGCAACAGCTGATTAAGCATTACCTGCAAGTCAGGCTGCTGGAAGACGGGCTCGGCGAGGAAATGAGCGGGGGCCATGATGCCATGCCGATTCGCTTCGCCTTGGGCATCAACGCTGACAGCCTGTCCAGTTGGTTCCTGCCGGCAATCGGAGATCTCCTGCACGATGGCAGGATTTTAATTGACATGCATGTTGATGATCAGGAGCAAACCCACAAGTTGCTCAGGGACGGTGTCGTGGTCGGCTGCATCAGCGATACGGCGTCCCCTATGCAGGGGTGCAAGGTTGAGTTTTTAGGTACGATGAAATACCGGCTGCTTGCTCGACCGGATTTCATTGCCAAATGGTTTCTCTCCGGGTTGACGGCCACCTCTGCTGAATATGCTCCTGCCGTCATTTTTAACCGCAAGGACATGCTGCACTATAAAATTTTACAGGAGGTGCTAGGTACGGCAGTGAAACCTAAGGCCGTGCATTACGTCCCCTCGAATGAGCAATTCATGCTGATGATCAGCTCTGGATACGCTTACGGGATGGTTCCTGATTGGCAGAGCAAGACGTTACGAAAGGCTGGGGAGGTTGTTGAGGTACATGAAAGAGCCCAAGGGTCTGTAAACCACTATTGGCATTGCTGGAATATTGAATCCGTGCCCTTGAAGACACTCTCGAAGCTGCTTGTGAGCAGAGCGAAGACCCTGCTCTCGTGAATTAGTGGCCTCAGCTTGCATGGTGACGGCCAACATGGTCTCTCGAATCAGCTAATGAGTACAATAAAACGTAAATAGCCCGGATGAAAAAGCAGTAATGAATGGTCATGCCTGGTTCGCGTGCCCCGAAGGGCATTGGCGATATGACTCTGTTATGGTCGAGTTTTCAACGATTAGACTTCTCTGAAATTATCTCCTCGATGTTACTGTAAATATATCGTGCAACAACTTTGTCTCCAGCCTGCTTGAGGTGTACCCCGTCATCCTTGTAGACATCCGTGTGTGTTTCGAGAATCTGTGTGGCGTCATGGACATAGCTGAGATGGTTGGGTAACGACATGATATCTTTGTAAAGAGACAGGACATCGTGCTTATATTCCTCCCCCTTTGCAATGCCTTTATCATTGGAATGGATGCTGTTAAAGAATGCGAAAGGCTGGATGAAGGCGACGAATTCCGCGCCGTTGGCCTGTGCAACGGCATTCATTAATTGAATATTTCTTTTGTACTGCTCTGAATGCCCAAGTTTGCTTTTCATCCCAAACGTATAATAAAGCTGTGACTTGTCTTCTTTGTCAAAAAGGCTTTTGAAGAGCGTAATCGAGCTGGGCAAAAATTTCGGATACGACTTCTTTGCAAGCGTCTCGAATAGTTCTTTTTGATATTTGCTGACCATGGGGTAGGGCAACTGACTATACTTCCCCCTGTCATTAATGCCGCTGTACGAGATAACAATATCCGGCTGAAACTCCAGGCCATCTCTGATTAGCTTCAATAATTCCTGATTCGTTGAGTAGCCGCCCGTCCCACCATTGACAACACTGCCGGGCTGACCTTTTTCTTTGAGGATTTTCGAAAGCTCTTCCGGCCAGCTATAGCCATAATTGACCCCGTCGGTAGTAGAGCCGCCTAATGCAAGGATCACCGGATGGTTGATCTCAGAGAGTGATTTTTCGTAAACGACAAAACCGGAGATCCAGGTATATTCCTGGCTCAGATTTTTTACGTAACTTTCATTTTCACCATGAGCATAACCTAGATGGGGATCAAGGGTGCGGTACTTTTCGCCAGCTCGTGCTCCCTCAACGGTCGTTTTCTTATTAATAAAAAATGGGCATTCAACCCCTTTATATTGCAAAACCGCAAAGGAGATTGTCTCGATCAGAAAAATCAAAACTATCGTATTTAAAATGACAATTATAGCTGATTTTTTAATATTCATCTCCTGACCTTACCTGGCAGCTAAATTCAACGTGTAGCAACTGGGAAGATACGAGTATGGTGCAGACAATGAATTTTTAAGAGATCATTTGTTTTGAAGACTGCTTGGAAAAGCACGATTGGCGCAGGGGTCAACCTTAGTCCAACTCATACCGGCCTTTCCAGTAGTCCCGGTCTTCGTGCTGCGGTTGATCCGTTTTCCTGAAGAGGTAGTCTCCCATGACCAGGAAATCCATCTCGGTTCCCATGAAGCACCGGTAGGCATCTTCAGGGGTACATACGATCGGCTCGCCCCGAACATTGAAACTGGTGTTCACAACGACACCGTAGCCTGTGAGCTGCCTGAAACTGTCAATCAGCTTCCAGTAGCGAGGGTTCGTGTCCTTGTTGACGCTTTGGATGCGTGCTGAATAGTCGATGTGCGTGATGGAAGGTACATCGGAGCGCAAATGATAGAGCCGGTCGTAGAGAGGAAGATCACTGTAACCCTCCGGCAGAGGGTGGCAGCGGCTGGGTTGGACCGGGGCGACCAGAAGCATGTAAGGCGAGGGTCTGTCCAGTTCAAAGAATGTCTGGTTGCATTCTTCCATGACTGAAGGTGCAAACGGCCGGAAGCCCTCCCGGTACTTGATCTTGAGGTTGAGTTTTTTCTGCATGTCCGGCTGGCGCGGGTCGCCGATGATGCTGCGGTTCCCCAGGGCACGTGGACCGTATTCCATTCGTCCCTGGAACCATCCGACCACATTGCCTTCCGAAATCAGGTGCGCGACATCGTGGCACAGCTGGTCGAAGTTATCGTATTCCTGAGAAATAGCCTTGTAGCGTCGGGCGGTTTTCTGAATGTCCAGGCGGCTGTATTCAGGACCCAACAAAGCCCCCTTCATCTTGTCAGGACTTGTCAGGGTCCTCTGCTCGCCCATCCAGATGTGCCAGCCAGCCAGGGCTGCGCCGAGCGCCCCGCCGGCGTCACCTGACGCGGGTTGGATCCAAATATCATCGAACAGGCCGCTGCGCAGGAGCTTGCCGTTGGCGACACAGTTCAATGCGACGCCACCGGCCATCACCAGGGACTTGCAACCGGTCAGTTCCTTGGCAGTTCCGGCAAGCTTTAAAACGATCTCTTCGGTCACTTCCTGGATCGCCAGGGCCATGTCCATGTAATTCTGGTCTAGCCCCGTTTCGGAAGGGCGTGCAGGAATGCCGAACAGTTCCTCCCATGCCTGGTTGTTGCACATGGTCAGACCGGTCGCATAGTCAAAATAATCCATGTTCAAAAGAAACGAGCCGTCTTCACGAACATCAACCAGCTCTTCGTAAATCTTGGCCTTCCATTCAGAGACCTTGGCGCCGTCCGGGGTGCCGTAGGGTGCCAGGCCCATCAGCTTGTATTCCCCGCTGTTGACCTTGAAGCCACAGTAATAGGTGAAGGCCGAGTAGAGCAGCCCCAGCGAGTGGGGGAAATCGAGCTGCTTGAGAATCTGGATGTGATGTCCCTGCCCGAAGCCAATGGTTGTGGTCGCCCACTCCCCGACCCCATCCAGAGTCAGGATGGCGGCCTCTTCGAACGGTGACGGGTAAAAGGCGCTGCTGGCATGGGACAGGTGGTGTTCCGGAAAGATGAGTGGTGGGCATGCTCCCCCAAGCGTTTCAAATTCACGCTTGAGGTTCTGGCGCATCAACAACTTCTCTTTGATCCAGACCGGAATGCCTGAAAGGAAACTCTTCAACCCCTTCGGGGCAAAGCTGTGATAGGTTTCCAGCAGGCGTTCGAACTTGATATAGGGCTTGTCATAGAAAGCAACGGCAGTAATGTCTGAAAGCTCGAGGCCGGTTTCGTCAAGCACATAGCGGATTGCGTTGGCCGGGAAGCCAGAGTCCTGCTTCTTGCGCGTAAAACGCTCTTCATGGGCCGCCGCAACGATCTCTCCATCAATGATCAGAGCCGCCGCGCTGTCGTGGTAGTATGCAGAAACGCCCAGGATGGCTTTTGACATCAGCTTGGCACTCTAGAAAAGCGTGTAAATAAAGGGGGCAATCGCCGAGCCGCTGGTAAAAACGATCAGGACTCCAAACAGCAAAAGCACGAGAATAATTGGCAATAACCAGAACTTTTTTCTGACCTTGAGAAAGCCCCAAAGGTCTTTGAGCATGTCCATGATGACTCAGCCTCAAAATTTAGTATGGGTGGTCAAGGTCCTGGCGAGTGAACTGGTGGTCCCGATCATGAAAGACCGAATTCCGCCCCTGTTTCCATTTCCCCAGCTGCATGGCATCTTTTCCCATAAAACGTCGGGCCAAGCCTACGGGGGTGACCATGCAATAGAACAAAACCGTTAACAAAACACGAGACACCACTGTGCCGAGTCTATGCGAAAATCCGAACCAGAATTTAGCAAAAGGGCGGAAAAGGTTCGGTGCCGTCATGACGACCACCAACAGGATGGTGCCAATCAGCAGGAACTGATTCAGGCCTGACGTCAAGGCAATGATCAGGCAGATCAGGACCAGCGCCAGCCCGGCGTCCTTGGCTTGCGATGGTGAGGTATGTTCCGAAAAGTGAGACATTAAGAGTGTCGAGTTAATAAGTTGTGAGCCTGCTTTATTGATTCGTGACTTAATATTAGCAGATGAGATTGACAAAATCATAGTAATTTCTGATTGACAAGATCGGGTTGACAGATGTCAAGATGTTTTTTAAGGCAGCTTACCAACAAGATTTGTGTTGGCTAAATTGTTTCTTCAAGGGTTGATGCGCAGCGATGGAATGGCCCAGATGCTGGAGTTTAAACCGGGGTGAGGAAAATGAGTGACATCATCACCTGGCTGATTGGCGTAGAGACGTCGGCGGCCAACCTTTACGAGGAAGCTGCCATTGTTTTCCGTGGGGATGATGGTTTCTCAAGGCTTTTGTCACGGATGGCTGTGGAAGAAAGAGAGCATGAGAAATTATTACAGCAGGCCAGTGCATCCATCTCAGACGATGAGATGAAAAGTGCGAGTTTTTCCTTTGACGATGAGTTCCGCTGCAACATTGAAACGCCATTCTCCCGGGCCTGGTGTTTGCTGCAAGACGGTGCCTTGACCAAAACCGCTATGGTCGACATTCTTGTCGAGGCGGAATTCTCAGAATGGAATGAAGTTTTCCTCTATACCCTGGACGTTTTGAATGTTTCGAAAGAAGAGATCCAAAAGTTTGTTTCAGATGTCGAACAGCACCGGGTGCATGTCCAGGAGTACATCACTTCACTGCCCGATGGGAACCGGCTCTTCCAAAGGATCAGAAAACGCTCTCAAACTGGCGACAAGCGGGTTCTGATCGTCGAAAGCAACCATGCCGTGGCCCGTATGCTGGAGGCCTTGGCTGGGGACCCGAGCGAAGTGGTCATTGCCCGTGATGGCCAAGAGGGGCTTTTCAACATTCGGCAAAAACACTTTGACCTGATCGTTTCAGAAATTGAATTGCCGAAAATGAACGGTATCGAGATGTACCAGCAGGCGTTGGCAATTGACCCCTCTTTATATCGTCGCTTCATGTTCTTCACCGGTACGGAAAATCGAGAATATCTGGATTTCGTCAGGTCCTCGAATTTATCCATGCTGCCAAAGCCGTCGCCAGTGAGGTTGATTCGTACCATGATGAATAAGCTTCTGGCTTTAACTTCTGTTCCGCAGGGTTCTACGATTCACTGATGCTCTGGGAACACCCCCTCCTCAAAAAAAACTGATCGATCGATGATACAACGGAGACCCTGGCTCGCACGGACCGCCGGGGCAAAGCCAAGTTTGCCGATCTGAAAGAGTGCCTGCTGCGATGCCGGGGCCGGTTTCAGAGAGTTGCCGCCAACTACTGCAGTGACCGCCGGTTAATTGGTGTTCCCGGTGAAATCTTCTGCCGGCTTAACAACTTCTCCAACGATGGCCTCGCCCGGAAGATAGAAGGCCATGGCGGTGAAACCTGGGTTGCCGATATGAGCGAGTGGGGTTACTATTCGAATTATTGGGAGATGGAAGTACTTCGTGCGTTTGAAAACCCGCGATCCCTGCGCATGCCCGATGCCTTGTTGTCCGATAGGATTCAACGACGCAACGAGCATGAGTTGACAGCACTCTTTTCTGAAATCCTTATAGTCTGGGAGGAACCTTCCCATGTTAAAGTGATTGTTGATCATGGTCGCGCTATCTGGATCCGTATGCTGGCCTGGGGGAGATGATTCTCAACCTGGGAAAAGCGTTCTGGCTGCATAAAAAGGATGCGGACGGCATGGTCGATATCAGCCCTTTCTCCTGCATGGACAGGATTCCGATCGGCAACTTCTATTTCGACGGCACCCAGACCAATCTTGACGAAGGTGTCGGGATATTTATGGAACTGGCGGCCCATTATTCGAGGAACAAAAAGCACCAGCGCAGGGTCCCTTCATATTTCGACCCGTCTCACAGGGTGAGGGATGTTGCCTGAATAATCAGCCTGGAGAAATTGATGGGGGTTATCTATAGAGCCGCGGCACAGCTTGTTCTGGGTCTTCATGTCCTGTTTTCACTGGTCGCCATGTTCGGCGGCTTCGCCCTGCTCATCCACCTGTCATGGATGTGGGTTCACCTGCCGCTATTAATCTGGGCGGTTGCCGTCAACCTCTTTGGCTGGACCTGTCCTTTGACGCCGCTTGAGAAGAAACTCTTGAAAGCCGGGGGGAGCCAGGCGTACGACGGGGGATTCCTGGTCAATTATCTCGGCCCGCTGCTGAACCTTGACAATCAGACTTCTAGAAAGCTCGAAGTTCAAACGGCAAGTGTTCTTTTAGTCTGGAACATGCTGGTTTATGTCGGAATCTTCCTGACGTATGGGTGAAACGTTACGGAACTCTCCCACTGGTTAAATTCAGACGCTACATCAATCCCCTCATTAAGCAGGTCGCGCCTGGAGACTCAATTCTGGATGTCCTTTTAGTGCAACCAGGTGCCCCGCTGTGCTAACTGGGCCACTCCGAGCCCCACTTGCAATATTCGCCCCCCACTTGTTTGCACCAGGCAGCCAATTCCCCCACGTGCGCGGTGTGGCGTTTATCCCTTTCTGGATTATTCTTCTCCAATCGTCGGACAGCAGCGCCATTCTGCAGGAGGCATGACAGTTGGGAGCGTTGGCATAACTCGTGGGTGCAGATATAGCCGGTTTTTTTCGTTCGTTGTCAGGGCGACGGAGCATTTGATGTCGCAAGAATTACAGAGCGTCTCGGCTTGTTTTTGCCACATTGGCTTGCTCCTTATTTACCTGGGTTACTACAAGATGCTCTGGAGCAAGGACGGCCCCGCTCCATTTTTTGAGGGGCTGCTTTCCGTGCACAAAGATGACGGTTTTAGTAATTTGTAGCAGGGGGATTGTCCGGCGCAAGTGGGCGCCCATAAGGATATGCGTTGCGATATTTCTTCGCTTTGCAGTGAAGGCTCCGGTCCAGGTTCGGTCCTGTCGTAATTTTTTATTGGGGGAAGGTTTGAAGAAATAAAAACCCCGTCAGGGGAAAGGGGTTGGCCGAGGGAAGTCTTGCAAGGGGAGGGTTCAGTTCAGATCAACAAACATAGTCTTGCCGCCAAAAGCGTGCACGGAATCATGCCCCCGGAGCTCAACATTTTTTACCTCCCCGGGGATCTTCACTCCTGAAAGACTGCGTGTGAAGGGTTGTTCGTCTACATGGGGATGCGCTAGGATCCGTGTGCCGAGAATCCTGCCGTCCGGTGCAAGAATCTCCCAGCGGTCGGCGTAATGATCCCAACCAGTATCAGCGTGTCTTAACGTCACCTCGAAACGATAGGTCTCCTCGTTTACCCGCTCGAATGTCACCGCAACAACATCAACCTCGCCGGCGAAGGCGGCATTGCCAAGGCATAACAAGCATAGGATAAGGCGAAACGATGGTTTCATGATGAACACATATTGCTTAAGGTTTTCTTGATTCTAACAAATTATCGTTACTTGCCTATGTGCGACAATGTATAGCCAGGTGGTTTTCGATCATAAACGCAGCTCAGCAGTCACTTCAGCCCCAGGACCACCCCGGGACCTAAGCTCCGCCCAGAAGCTGTGAAGACGTTCATTCAGGCTCAGTCAGTGCTTGAATCCTCAGCAACGTCTTGACTTCACGTGTAATCAGAATGGTGAGATACGTACGGATGGTTGCTTCAGGGGCAACCCTCTCAAGGACTTCTAGATAGCTGCTGCGGATGAAGTCGGCTTTGTCGGGGAACTCTTGACTTAACCGGTGGATGGCGTCTTCATGTTTGGTCTTTTCTGCTTCATCCAGAAGGATATGATCCATATCCCAGCCTGTCCGGAAATAGCGGGTGTTGAAAAGAGAACGAAAAGGATGATGCAAGACTAGCAGAGCAGTAAGGCGTTGCAACGTTAGTTTTTCTTTAGAGGGTATAAGTTTTAATCCCCTCCAACAAAAGGCTCCGGATTTGTTCCGGAGACAAACCCCCTCCCCGGAGGACACCAAAGCGGCGTTCCGTATGACCTCAAACTGTCTCTTGCGAATCTCCTCCGGTCCGGATCAGACCGGGAGAATATAAGGAAAGAGCGACCCCTGGAAGATCGCTCCTTGTATTGAATGATTGAAATGACTGAATCCGAAACAGCTGTGCACTGCTCCTGAAGTCGTCAGGTCCACTCGGCGGCGCTCTCGCGATGCTGACATGTTGACAGGCCGTTGCTTGAATTCCCTCCTAGATTGTCCTCTTGAATCTATCCCCATAGCGCATAGGTTCCCGATTTCTTTGCCAGGCACACAGTAAACCGGCATGCCATGCAGTCCTTGAGCCATCTTGATCCTGCCGCCTGCCATCTACAGGTCGCTTCCTCTTGGGAATGTGAACCTGAGTATAGAGGCCTCTCTTTGCAGATTAAAGCAGGCCGGTTATCTCCAATAGCTTCACTGCCGCAAAATAGGCGCCTGCCAAAAGCATAACCCAGAGTATCAAAAGCATAACTGCTCTCCTCAGTAACTTTTCTCGTCAGCATTAATTTCATCAATAGTCAGTTGTTTCCTGTCCATCTGGCGCCAGACCCAGGTGATGTAGGCCAGCACAAAGGGTACCGCTATCGCGACATAAGACATCATGGTTAACGTGTAATGACTGCTTGATGCGTTATAGATGGTCAGGCTGCTGTTCAAGTCAATTTTGGACGGATAGAAGGGGGTGTTGTTGTAGCCGGCGAGAAAGAAAATAGCCAGACATGTCAGGACCGTGCCCAGCCCTGCAGGCCAGATGCCCCTGACCGATGCGGTGAATCGGTTCAGGATGACGCCGCTGACGACCAGGACCAGACCAACCAGCAACATGATGAGTACGACAGGCATCTCCAGCAGGTTCTGCAGGTATTTCCCGCTCGTGATGCTGACAGTGCCGCTTGCCGGATCGACGGCAAACCCATCCATCGTGACCAGGCTGATCAGGACATAAACAAGGAACGGCAGTGCGCACAACAGGTTCTGAAACGAGGCCCCTTTGAGGCGCTTGACCAGGCTGTCATGGGCCAGGTTGTTGGCCAGATACAGCGCGCCAAGGACTCGGGCCAGAAACACCAGGAAGAGCCCCAGGCTGAGGTTGAACAGGCTGAAGGCCGCTTCCAGACCGCGCAGCGGGTGTGACCATTTCACGAGATTGTAATCGTTGAGCGTAAAGTTGGATCCTGTGAAGAATGTCCCTATGGCAGCGCCGATCAGCAGGATGCCGACTGATCCGTTGATGAACATGAAAATCTCGTAGGTCTTTTGACCCAGAAAATTATTGGGCTTGCGCCGGTACTCGTAACTGACGGCCTGAACAATAAAAGTGAAAAGAATGGCAATCCAGACCCAATAAGCGCCACCAAAACTGGAAGCATAAAACAGCGGGAAAGATGCATAGAAGGCTCCACCAAACAGGACCAGGGTGGTGAAGGTCAGCTCCCATTTCCGGCCGATGGAGTTGATGATCAGGTTCTTCTCACTCTCATCGTTGGTCAAAGTCAGAACGAGGGTCTGTCCGCCCTGAACGAATGTCAGGAATACAAACAGGGCCCCGACAACGGAAACAATCAACCACCAGAGCTGCTGTAATGTGGACCAGTCGAGGTTGCCGATCATGATTTCCCTCCTTCCGGGCCAATGGAGATTTGCTTGGTCATGATCTTGATCTCTGCAATCAGGAGCACTGTGAACAGGCACAGAAACATGAAAAATGTGACCATGACGGTACCGCTGTCAAGGTTGGAACGAGCCACACTGACAGGTAGCATATCCTGGATTGCCCAGGGCTGCCGGCCAACTTCTGTGACGATCCAACCGGCTTGCTCGGCGAGGTACCCGAGAAATACCGAAACAACGCCAAGCTTCAACACGATCGGCTGTTGCTCAAGTTTATCTCTGGCACAGAGGTACAGAAGCGCCAGGAAAAACAGGATGAAGTAAGTGCCCAGCCCGACCATGATGCGGAAGGCGTAGAATGTTAATGCGACCGGCGGGAGTGCCTCGTCGGCAGAATCAAGATAACCATAACCGAGATAGATCTGGTTCTGGTTGAATGTCTTCAATGCCTCTGCTCTGGCGACGTCATCGCCCGCCTTCTGTGCTTTTTTGTAATTGCCGAGGCTGTGCACGGCAACCTTGCCTCGATTGATCTTCTCCTTGACGCCAACGATGCCATGCTCCTCGTTGCCGAAGGTCAGATCATTGATCCCGGGAACAAAACCGTGAAAATGCCGTTTGGTCAGAAGTGTCAGCATCCCGGGAATTTCAATGCTGAAGGAAAAAGGGGCTTCCTCATCGCCAGGTTTCTTGCTGGGATTGACCAGACCCACCGCGATCAGCCCGGTCGGCTCCTTGCCGTCCCAGAGGGCTTCCATGGCAGCCAGCTTCATCGGTTGGGTCCCTGCCGTGATATAGGCGTGCTCATCTCCGGTGAAGGCCACGAATAGGGAGCTGAGGAAGCCGAAAACGCAGGCAATGGCAATCGAGCGCTTGGCGAATTGGAGGTGACGCTTTTTCAACAGATACCAGCTTGAGATTGTGACCACGAAGAGAGAGGCAAGCAAAAACCCTGAGCTTGTGGCATGGGTAAAGTGGCTGATGGCAACCGGAGAGGAGATGATTGCCCAGAGGTCCTGCATTTCAAAACGGGCCATATCAGGATTGAACTTCATACCGGTCGGGTTCTGCATCCAGCCGTTTGCTACGAGAATCCATAACGCAGAGAGATTGGAGCCTATGGCGACCATCCAGGTTGAGAAAAGATGCATTTTTTTCGACACTCGATCCCACCCAAAGAACATGACGGCGAAAAAGGTTGCTTCGATAAAGAAGGCAAAGATCCCTTCGATCGCCAGCGGTGCTCCAAAAATATCACCGACCATCCAGGAGTAATTCGACCAGTTGGTGCCGAACTCAAACTCCAGAATAATTCCCGTTGCGATACCAATGGCAAAGTTGATCCCGAACAGGGTCATCCAGAACTTGGTCAGGGATTTCCACTCCTTGTTGCCGGTGCGCACATAGATCGATTCAAAAAATGCGCAGAGGAAAGAGAGGCCAAGCGTCAAAGGCACAAAGATCCAATGGTACATTGCCGTCAAGGCAAACGTTGCCCTCGCCCAGTTGACCAGGCCCGGGTCCAAGACTTCAATCACGTGAGACCTCCATTGCAGAATGGGCTGAACTGCTGTTGTCGCCAGTTGCAGATGTGATTTTTTCGTCGCTGCTGACAGTTGAATGAGTCCTCGTCAGGTTGTGCAAGACGTGCTCGGCGCGATCCTTGTCATTGTCATAGTGAGTGTTCAACACGTTCGGGAAAAAAAAGACCTTCATGACAGCGAACATGATCAGCAGCTTGAGCAGGATAATCTTCCACAGTGTGCGCCCGAGTCGCATGTTGCGGAAGCCGTCCAGATAAAATTGAAAAACCGTATTGAGCATAAATCCACGCAGAAGACTATTTTAGCAATATATATGTTTTTCTGAATAGTTTATCAATTATTATTATAACTCGTTAATTCAAATGCTGCTTTCTTATTCATATCAATGGAGGAACTTTATGGGAAAGGGTGGCGTGCCTTCACAACGTTAAACAAGTCCTTCCGGCCTAGATGTGGCCCGAAGGACAAAATGAAAGAACGATCCCGGGAAGGTCGCTCCTTGTATAGAATGGCCGGAATGACTGGATTTGGATTTGATGAAATGGTCTCCCCCCGCTACTCAAATCGGCGTCAATGCGCCATGATGGAAGAAGTAACTTACCATCAACGTAGAGCGAGAGGAGACCAAGATGAATATTACCACTGTCGGCTTGGATTTAGCAAAAAGCGTCTTTCACGTTGTCTGTTTCAACGATCGGGATAAAGAGGTCAAGAAACGAATACTGCGACGCAATCAGGTGCTTGAATTCTTCACTCAGTGACCACCCTGTCGGATCGGCATGGAGGCTTGTGCCAGCGCTCATTACTGGGGGAGACAATTGAGTGACATTGGCCATGATGTGAAGTTGATTTCACCTCAGCACGTAAAACCCTACGTACGCGGCAATAAGAATGATTACAACGATGCTCGTGCCATTGCAGAGGCAGCGAACCGACCATCCATGCCGTTTGTTGGTATCAAAACCGTTCAAGAACAGGATATGCAAGCCATCCATCGTATGCGTTCCCAATGTTTGCGAGATCGCACAGCTCTGAGCAATTCCACCCGAGGTTTGCTCGGCGAGGACGGTATCGTTTTCGCAAAAGGGGTCCCCACTCTTCGCAGGAAGATTCCAGAGATTCTGGACGATGCAGAAAATGGCTTGAGTCTTGATTTCCGTAATCTTCTTGCAAGGCGTTATGAACAGCGGGTTGAAATAGATGAACACATTTCGTTTTACACAAAGAAACTGGAACGTGTAAGCCGAGAAGATGATCCCTGCCAGCGACTACAGACTGTTCCAGGATTTGGGCCGATTGTGGCGAGTGCTTTCCGTAGTGACATAGGTGATGGACGCGCTTATGCACGAGGTCGAGATGCCGCAGCATCTATTGGACTGGTTCCACGACAGTATAGCAGTGGCGGCAAAAATGTTCTCTTAGGCATAAGCAAGCGTGGGAACAAAGATCTTCGTACGCAGTTGGTTCACGGAGCGCGGGCCGTTGTTCTTCAAGCTGCCAACAAAGATGATCCATTGAGCCGCTGGATCAATCGTATCCGTGAAGAGCGAGGTTGGAATAAGGCTGTCGTCGCCCTGGCGAATAAAATGGCGCGTATCGGCTGGGCCATCTTGAGACACAATATCAACCTTCAAAAACATAACGGTAAAGGTTGTCGGAAAATATTAACGGAAGAAAAAGGGGAATCCCACCACAAATTGCGAAGGCTTTGACGTCAGTAATGGCAAAACAGGTCAGACCGGCGTATCGAAAACCTGTTTGGTTCGAAGGTTCATGAAAACCGTGGATTCGAGAAGGACGATGCGCGCGAAAATCATTTAGGCCCGGTGGCGTAAAGTCCTCCACAAAGAGGCCGGATATACGGCAGCAATCCTGTCCCTGTCATTCAGTAAAAAGCCCTTGCAAAGAGGGGGGAGACCATATACGAACCAGCGAGCCCTTGCTCCCGAAGCAGGTGCATGCTCTCTCAACGGGTTGTGTTTGAGGCTGATCCTTGGGACATCCTCACTGGGGGTCAATGTCACTCGGCCCCAGTTGTACCCCGAGCTTTGCTCCGTTCCATCGACTGCAGTACCAGATACTCTTTGCCGAACCGTTCCAGATTGTCTATCTCGTTGTCGTACTGATCGTAATGACGTTCTTCGTCAACAACCAGATCCTCGAACAGTTTCTTTGTAACGGAATCGGCATTGGCACCGCATTCGTTGGCAAATCGGTTGTAGTCCATAGCGCTCTGCTCTTCCATTCCTTTTGCCATCTTGAGCATCTTTTCAACATCATGCACTTTGCTGACTTCAGCTGAGGCTTGCATCTCGACGTCGCCCCCGAGAAAGAGGATTCGATCGGCCAGTCTTTCAACGTGCATCATCTCCTCGATGGCGGTTTTCTTGAACAGTGCAGCCAAGAGATCGAAGCCCTGGTCATCGCAGTGGAAGTGGAAATACATGTACTGCTGCAGTGCAGTCATTTCATCGGCGACCGCTTTGTTCAATACGACAATACTTTTCTCATGCATTCGTTCCTCCTTGAAACAGTAGTTCGAGGTTGGTTGAGCTGCTAAAGAATCTTACTCCTCCTGAAAATGCAACTTTTAAGATAAAACCTTCTCCCTGACGGTGCCATTCTACCAAAATTTGGCCATAACGCACCTTCTCCCGAAGCTTTTGGCAGGGCTTCGCTTCCCGCTGTACTTAAGCCAGGCAATAGATGTTTCCGTATTTCATTTTTTGCCTCACGCTTAACTATCTAATCGCCTGATCAGTACAGCAGCAATACAAAAACCAGTGGGACTGCTAACCCGACACCGGTAAGCAGCAAAGCTCTTTTCCGCAGGATGTTGTTCCGCGGCAACATCAACAAGCCCGTTACGGAAAGAACGACCAAGCCGAAAGCGTAAAGGTCCGCAACCCATGTCCAGGCCTGTTTAGGGTGATTCAAATGCAGGAAATTCAGTGGATACCAAAAGGGCCGACGCACAAAACGTTCATGTTCCACGTTTCCGGTTGGAAAATGTATCGAGATGCGGCGCCCATCGATAAAGGCCCAGAGTGTTTCAGGGTCAGGCTGAAAGGTACTCTCTGGAACTTTCTCTTCGCCAAGTTCCTGCAATATGCCGCGAATCATCGCTGTTGTTGCAATCCCGGAAAATTGCCGTGGCATGATCTGGGCCGGAACCTTCTCCACCTTGTAGTTGGGGTTCCAGTCTCTCACGTGATTGACGGCAATCCCGGAAAGGGCATATATCAGCGTAAGCCCGATGCACGCGTAACCAATGTCACGATGCAGGGCATGGTTCAACTTGCGCCAGCTCATTGTCCCGGCATCCTAAAGGTCGGGGATTCTCACTGCGAGACCACGCAACTGTAAAAAGGTCTCTCCCGCAGTTACGCTGGCTGGATCAAACGATTGTCCTGTCTCATCAGCATGATGCCTGCGCTGCTCAATAACCTGCTCGCGACTCAGTTCAAACTTCTGTACGATACCTTCTGCAATTGCCCGTTTGCCGCGTGCTTCCATAGGAATAACTATTTCGCCGTCGGTCACCTTAAAGCGCAGTTTTTCAAAGGCCTTATCGCCGGCAATATACATCCAGCACCCTCGTTTGGCGCATACATCGACGATTAACCCTTCAACCCGTACCCGCTTTCCGACATAAGCGTCGTTTTGCTCCAGGATATCGGTTATCGAGGTGACCTGTGCCAGCTTCAGGGGTTCACCAAAGTCTTTAGCGTAGGCATTGATAGCCAACAAACATATCACGGCAAAAATCGGGACAATTATCAGTCTCTTGAGCATTTTTGTCTCCTTTTGAATGTGAAATCTGTAGCGTATCGTAAGTAGAGGTGCATGGTGTGTCAAGTACAAGTAAATCGGCAGGACCCGCCCGGAAATTTAAAGGAAGGATGGGGGCTCTGAGGCCGGCCCTGAGAGCTGGTCTAATGAGGCTGATGTGGTGGGGTGTTAGGGCTGTGAAGTAAATGAAACCCTCGATAATTGCTCCGGATGACATCTGGGTACCGGGATAGTTAATGCAGGTGGTCAATGACAGGACACAACAGATATCTCAAGTGGAAGACGTGATCTGTCGCAAAAAACTTTCCCCTGCAGCTTCAGCGGCTGAAATTGCCTTTTTCTCCTTAGCAATGCTCCCCGCCTCAAAACAATTCAGCGCCTTCACCGAAGTGACAACGTTTAATCCAATATCTTTGGCAAAGTCCGTGAGGAGTGTCAGCGTGTTCCCCATGTTTGTCTCTTCTTTTTGTTCGCATACTGCTGCAGTGACACATGCTTTGCCCATCCCATCATACTTGCCAACCCACTCACTGCGGTTTTTAGGAAATTGAATCAGGCAATAGCAGCGATCGATGAAGCGTTTCATATCTGAAGTGACTGTGTACCAGTAAGTTGGCGAGGCAAGAATGACTCCATCCGCCCCATCCATCTCTTTTATCAACCATTGCAAGTCATCCTTGATGACACACTCCCAGGAGCTGCTGCAGCCTTCACAACCAGTACAAGCGCCTATCCTGTAGTCTCCAAGAAAAATGGCTGTGACGGCCGCGCCGTTTTGCTCGAGAGGCTTAAGTATCGACTGAATGAGGAGTGCAGTGTTCCCTTTTTTCCTCCTGCTGCCATTTATCGAAATGATTTTCAAAATTCTTCTCCCGGTTGCAATAAGAATCCTAACTGAAGGTACAGGCCGTTGCCTGGTCAGTCTTTAACCATCATAGGTGACAGGGGTTAAACACTCAAGGACGCCTGCTGTAAAAGCGCCCCGAAGGAGATCAACGCTACATGTGGTGAGACTTCAAATCGTCTGTTAGATTGTTTTGGGCTCAGAACTGGACCGGAGCTCAAAAGAAAAGAACGACCCCGGGCAGGTCGCTCCTTAGTAAAGAATGCTCGGGAAAACTGGATGCGAACCAGAGAGTCCCTGCTTCCGAGTAGTGGCGCCCGTTTCAGCTGTGCCTCTCACTCTATTTTATATTTTGGTGGCTGGTCTCAGAGGCTCGTAGGTGTCAAGTTGCAGGTGATCACGAGCCTGGGCAGGGACATGCGTCGTTAAATTGCTGTAGAGAACATGATCTTCTGTAATATCCGCAATCGTTGGGGTCCCCATCAACCGCATCACCATGGTCAATTCGTCTTTGAAAAGAGAGCACATCCTCTCAATTCCAGCCTGGCCGTAAGATGCAAGGCTATAGAGAACCGGGCGCCCAATGCCAACCGCCGATGCGCCAAGGGCCAGGGCCTTAAAGATATCGCTGCCGCGTCGAATACCGCCATCCACAAACACTTCGAAACGAGACCGCCAGTTCGCGTCATGTTTATTGAGTGCATCAATTGCTTCCGTCAAGATTTCAATTCCAGACCGGGCCGTATCTAATTGTCGGCCGCCATGATTTGACAGAACAACGCCTCCACAGCCTGTTTGGTATGTCATAACAGTGTCCAGTCCACAGGCAACGCCTTTTAGGATAATAGGCATGTTCGTGATGCTTTTTAGCCAGGTGATATCGTCCCAGCATAAGCTCGGGTCAATAAATTCACTGATCGCCCTGGAAACACCCTCGCTACGGTTGACATCATCACCTTTTTGAACATCGGCATGCTTGGTGAATTTATTCCGCATATCTTTTTCCCGACGCCCCAGTTGTGGTGCGTCGACCGTAACAAATAATGCTTTTGCCCCTCCGCTCTCAAGCCTCTGGACATATTCTTTTGTGCGCTCCCTTTTTGCATTGACATACAATTGAGCAAAGTGCACTTGACCTGGCTGGCGTACTTCCAGCATCTCATCCAAGGTGTAGGAGGATAAGGTGGGCAGCATATAGATGACACCGGTTTTGGCTGCCGCACGCGAAATAGCCAGTTCGCCGGCATCATCAGCCAGTTTGCCCAGTGCTGTTGCCGTGAAATAGAGTGGAAAAGAAGATTTCACCCCAAGTATGGAAGTTGTCAGGTCAATGTTTTTTACATTGACCAGGATGCGCGGCTTAAACCAGATACGCTGGAAAGCCGTATGGTTTTCGCGAAGCGTAATTTCATCATCGGCACCGGATGAATAGTAGCCCCAGCCTTCCTCCGTCATCGTGCGGGCTGCGACGTTCTCAAAATCAAAAGTATTCAACATGGCGTCAATTGGCGGCTTTTCCCACGGTTGATCCTGCTGAACATCGCTTGCAGTTGGTGCGGATGCTGGTTTCCGACCTCTGGAAGGAGGTTTCTCCTCCGCAGTGACGACATGCTTTTCCGGGTTGACCGTCGTTTCATCGAGGACGCCGACACAGGCTTCAGGGGAGAGGAGTCGTTGAACAATATCCTTGGGGTGCACATCATTGAACAGGTTGGACACGTCTTTCCCGGCATTATCCGTGATTATTTTGGATCCTCCGGGGTGTCCTTTATGAAAGATTGATAAATCGTAAACCTTGCCGTTTATTACAACCCAGCAATCGTCAGGAGAATTGTGCCGCTCAACTTCTTGCATTGCAATCTTTTGCATTGTAGAAACCCTCAGCTAATTTTTTGATCGAAGAACGAAAGGAAAGTTCTCAATCTGACGGACTGGTTATCATGATGATACGAATGTCCCTTCCATTTGTACTCGCAGGACCTGTAATCAGACGATCATTGAAGAGACAGTAAGAAATTTTATGAATCGTTGTTTTTTTGAATAGCCTATCAATTCGAGCCGTTGAGCTTTAACTCGCCGCAGTGCTGCATCGTCGTCTATTGCAACCGCGGCATCGGTTTCCCCGCCGTTCCTATGCGTACCTCCGGTCAGCATGCAGCCGACAACAGCGGTCAATCAAGTACAGCTGCACCTATCCTGTGTGCTTGCATTGTTCCATCTCCCATGGAAAATATTTTATTATCCTACGTCAGAAATATGTAAAAGTAAAACCAGGTATCACGATATCGACCCTGCCCAAATCATCAAAAAACAGCCATAGCGCACCTGTTCCCGAAGCAGAAGCTTTCGCTTCACTCTCTGTGTCTTCGGACTGCGGAACATTTCGATTAAGTCCTGTATAAATGCAGTGGGATGGTGGTTAAGCAGCTATGGCAACAGGGCAACTGTCTTAAGCCGGAGAAGTGGCAATAGGGGTGAGGCAATGTGTTACAAGTCTTAGGTGATGTGAGCAATAGTTGCAACACAGTAATAAAACTGTTCTGACAGGTGTTCCCCGGTTACTTTTAATCGTTCAACCTTAGAATCTGTCCCCGCTATTACTCCGGCCTGGCAGTCTTGGTTCCTAGGTTATTGTCGTGTCAATGTCATAACCCCATCTGTAGTAAAACACCCATAATTGTAGGAGGCGGCTTCATCTGTGATGGATTCGCTTTCATAATATCCAGACGTGTAAATCTGTGTAAAAGGAAATACATAACATCCTAAAAGCGGTACGCAGCAGGTAATGTCGTCACCCTGGGTCATGTCCAAATCGGCAATCCAGCGGTTATCATTACCAGGGTATATGGAACCGGAAACCTGTCCTTGGGAAATGAGAACGTCACTCTCCCAGGTGCCAGAAAAGTTCTTTTTTTTCTGATTCGTGACAACCATGTAGACAGTCTGAGTGTTCCCACCATCGTTAGAGGTAAATGTGCCAACCCAGTCTCCGGTCAAGTCAGGAGGAGACCCGGATGAATCATTATCTCCCGCGCTGCCGCCGCAGCCGCCAAGAAAACAAACAAGAAATCCTAAAGTAAGTGCTAGATTTTTCATGGCAGCGTCCTGTCGTTGATAAATGTTATTAAAAACCAACCCCACTTCTTGCCGCACAGTAAAACGAATAACGAACCCCCCATGGTAATAGTAAAAATGTTGATTCAGTGAATGGCAATTTTAGCCGCGATACCATCTCAGAGGTTAACCTTTCAAGACAAAGAATGGAGCACACCAGTGGAATTTGTCCTTGGTGGCCCGGTCTGTGCCAACAGAAACTCGAGAGTATAGACCCACTGCATTCTGCTCTGCCTTCTGAGACGTCTTGAATTTTAATCCAATGTATTATCCTCTTATCACCTAATTGAGACCAGAGGTGCCGTTTGATTATATTTTCCCTACAGTCTGTCAACTTCTCTGCTTAAGCGCCACGCATTATCAGGCAAATCCAGCAGGTACAAACCCGCCTTATAACTCGTCCTGCATTGTTATGAAGGTTTAAAAATGACCGGCTCATGAATTTACTGGGCACCCTGCATCCTAGGTGACCAACCCCTAAATCCGTCCTGGCAGTCGTGACCTGTGGGACACATTATGCGCTCTCCCGGAATAGGAGGCCGTAATGATAGGACTTGAGATCAAAACGATCTTGAGGGGAAAAGGCGAACCCGGCTTTATTAAGCTGGCAAACTGCCAGCTCAGACGATTCGTCAGCCACCTCCCGGCACTTTTGTAACACTACAATCCGCACTTTCAGTTTTGCCGTTCGGACGATAATTCCAGAGGAGCAGACCGATTAGAACGAATGCCGAGGCAAGGAAGATCCATGACTCTTCTCCATGCTCGGCATGAGAAGCCCAGTCCAAGACATCGATTGACAACCATTCATATATCCGATTGACGAACCAGCCGAAGACCAAAGAGCAGGTGGCAATAGCGGCGACATAAACAACAGTTGTTGCTTTTCCGAGGTGTTTGGCTACAACGGTCATCGTTGCTGCATTTGTCGCAGGACCCGCAAGCAGGAAGACCAGTGCCGCACCTGGAGACAGACCTTTTAATACAAGCGCCGCCGCAATCGGGGTGGATGCACTGGCACAGATATATAGTGGAATGCCGATGATCAGCATAATGAGAAGGGAACTGTATTCTCCGCCAAGGTAGCGATCCACGAAGTCAACCGGGACAAAATAAGAGATGATCCCGGCAATCAGAATCCCGAGCAGCAACCAGCCGCCAATATCTTTGAGCAAATCAGTGAACGCATAAATGACTCCGTCCTTGAGACGATGAAGAATGGGTTTCTTCTGAGTCAACAGAGTGCCCATGTCAGAATTTGCCGAGCAGCAACTTTCCCCTGTGTCGGCCTTAGACGCCACTTTCTGCTCAGGCAATAAATTGATCAATGAGCCGGTTGCCAGGGCAGTGATGAATGCGGAAATTGGGCGGATAATGGTCATGAGCGGGTCAAGCAACGCCCAGGTGATAGCGACAGAATCGATTCCAGTTTCAGGTACAGAGACGAGAAATGATGCCGTTGCACCTTTACTCGCTCCCTGTTTACGCAAGCCGATGGCTACCGGGATGACTCCGCAGGAGCAAAGCGGCAGGGGGACACCAAAAAGTGATGCTTTGAATACGGAACGAAAGCCATTTCCGCCTAGATGTTTAACGATGACTCTTTCTGGGATCAGGACTTTCAATAGTCCAGCAGCAAAGAAGCCAAAGAGGACAAACGGGGCCGCCTCTTTAAAGACTAGCCAGCATTCGCTTGCTATTCCGGTTAGTGCTTCGGTCATAAGGTGTCTGCTCAACGACTTCAGCCGTTGTTCAAATGCTCAAAAGTGTTTGATAAAACATCGCGTACATAATTGTCCGCGATTGAATAATAGGCAATTTTCCCCTCTTTACGATAACGAACCAGCCCTTTGGTGCGCATTAGCCTGAGTTGGTGTGAGACCGCCGATGATGAAGTGTTCAGGATTGCGGCAAGATCACAAACACACAATTCAGTCGTGTTCAGCGCCTGTAAAATGCGAAGACGTGAGTTGTCGCCCAGCAAGCTGAACAGCTCCGCAGCCTCAGAGACTAAATACTCTCCAGGCATATTCTTTGTCGCTTGCTCGACCTGCTTCTGATGAATAACGTTAACCTGACAGCTTACTTGACAGATGTCTTCACTCATAAGTGTCGCCACATTCTCACTTTCATATGTATTCACACGTTTTATTTTTACAGCCTTGCGCCCTCTCTGTCAAGGCGTAAGGCTTGGGTAAGAAAATGCAAGTAACGATAAGCTTTTTAACCAATAACGAGCCGCTATCGCCATGACAGTCAAACTTAGGGAACAACACCAAGCTTTATTAATGAGGTTGACTTTTGTGCCTGAGTTTAAACTATAATGCCGGCCATGATGCTGGTATTTAGAAAGTATTTGGGCCCCCTGGCTCTTTTGCTGGTGCTTGCCTTTTTTGTCGGAGTGGCCCTTCCGCCTGCCGTTTCGGCAGGTCAAGGTCAAATCGAGCAGTGTTGCGACAAGGACAACGCTCCCGAAGTGCCCGTTGATGATGGAGAGTGCTTCGACTGTAACTGTCTTGCATGTATTTACGTCATTCCTCCACAAGCTGATCAGATCAATGCTGTCACTCCCACGACCGTAACCTATTCTTGGTTCTATTCAGAAATGCCCCTCTCAGGATTCATCCGTTCTATCGATTACCCTCCTGAAACAGCCTGATTTTAGCCTGTACCAAATAATGACTTTGCTTCGGCTTTTGTCTTGGAAATGGTGATTTCCCTGGGAGGAATAATCTGTCACCAGTCAGAGGCAGAAAGGTTCTTTATGCGTAATTTGGTGTTAATTGTTGTTCTCGTGTTGGTTGGCGCCTCTGTCTACCTTCTTTCCACAAGCGGTTCACGTCCATCCAGCGAATTGTTCAAATCGGTGGCTGTTGGTGATATTGCGCCAGACTTCCAACTTGAAGATACACAAGGCAACCAGGTCTCTCTCTCAGATTTTCGCGGCAAGGTTGTCCTGGTTAACTTATGGGCAACCTGGTGCCCACCATGCATCGCAGAGATGCCTTCGATGGAGAGACTCAACGAGATCATGGCCGGTGATGACTTTGTCATTCTGGCGGTCAATGCAGAAGAGAATGGTCGAAGCGTTGTGCCTGCCTTTTTGCAGAAGACGCCCTATACCTTTCCCATCCTTTATGATGACAAGGGTGTCGTTCAGAAACTTTACGGGGTGTTTAAGTTTCCAGAATCTTTCGTCATTCGAAAAGATGGGGTCGTTGCCGAGAAGATCATTGGTCCACTCGACTGGTCCAGCATTGAAACGATCACCTACCTCAAAAACCTGACCAAAGGATAATCAAATTGCTGCAACAAACTGTCGAGATAACATATTGGCTTGCGTTTACCGCCGGGGTTCTATCGTTTGCTTCCCCTTGCGTGTTGCCACTGATCCCCTCGTATCTGACCTACATTACCGGGCTTTCTTTCAGTCAGCTTGATGAAACACATCCTACCGCCAAGATCCGCCTGACGGTACTACGCCACTCCCTGTGCTTCATTGCGGGGTTTTCAGTTGTTTTCATTCTGCTCGGTGCTATCGCAGGCATCGCTTCCAGTCAGATTGAAGCCTACCTGCGTGAAGGGCTGGAATGGGTTGAAAAGATCGGTGGATTGCTGATTCTCCTGTTCGGCATTCATATGACCGGCTTGTTTCATTTTGGCGTCCTGCTCGGCGATAAAAGGGTCCATCTTCAGAAAAAACCAAGCGGTTTTATCGGAACTTTCGTGGTTGGTCTCGCCTTTGCGGCGGGGTGGACCCCCTGCATAGGCCCTATTCTCGCCTCGATTCTGGTGGTGGCAGCCTCTTCCGGTCAGGTTGGTGAAGGTGTCGGGTTGCTGACGACCTATTCCCTGGGGCTGGGTGTTCCTTTCTTGCTTTCTGGCCTGCTCTTTCACCAATTCCTGTCCGCGTTCAAACGGTTCCGCAAGTACATCCGTCTGATCGAAATCTGCACCGGCGTGATGCTGATCGCCGTCGGGATCATGCTCATGTCCAATATCTTGGGGGAAATCACCATGTTTTTCTACCAGTGGGTTCCAGTTCGAGGGTAATCCCTTTATGAAACGCAACCCCCTTTCCCAAGATATTTGTGCCAACCAGCTCTTTAATCTGGAGGTTTTTAGATATGTCTCAATCTGGCCAGTCGGTCAAAACTAACTGGACGCTGCTTTTCCTGTGTTGGCTTCTAGTCAGCGTGTCAATTACGATA
Source organism: uncultured delta proteobacterium (assembly GCA_963847735.1). Taxonomy (GTDB): domain Bacteria; phylum Desulfobacterota; class Desulfuromonadia; order Desulfuromonadales; family BM103; genus CAWKAV01. The sequence goes on from CAWKAV010000010.1 coordinate 92,543, forward strand.
AGTGTCTTTTTCAGCTCTGTTTTGGAGTATGAACCCTGTGTCCTGTGCTGGTATCAGAGGATATGTTTGTTTCCTTTGATCCTGATTTTAGCGGCCGGACTTCTCCCTGCTTTTGATAAAAGCGTTATCAAGTTTGCTCTCCCTCTTGCAATAGTCGGCGGGCTGACGGCCTTTTATCATACCTTGCTGTACGGCGGGATCATTCCAGAGAGCATCCAGCCCTGTTCGAAGGGCGTTTCATGTACGGAAAAATACATTGAGCTGTTTGGTTTTGTGTCGATACCAATGCTTTCTTTTTTCGCATTCTCAATAATCGTAGCAATATTGTTTGTACTGAAGAGGAGAACATCGAAATGAAATACGCACTTGTAGGAACGGCATGTCTTATACTGGTTTTAGCCTTTGTATTCGGCAGCTCTTATTATAAAGGACAACAGGCTGAAAAATTTGGTTTTATGGCCGAAAAAAACGCCGAGCTTTTCGTCAGAGACCATTCTCCGATACTTGGCAGCGATGATGCGAAAGTCTTTGTCGTAGAGTTCATGGACCCTGCCTGTGAAACCTGCGCCGCCTTTGCTCCGTTTATCAAACAGATCATGGCCGCCAATCCAGGCAAAATCAAACTGGTTTTGCGCTACGCCCCTTTTCATGATGGCGCTGATACTTTTGTCAAGATTCTTGAGGCTGCCAGGATGCAGGGGAAATACTGGGAAACCCTGGATGTCATGTTTAAATCACAGGGTGTCTGGGCCAGTCACCATAACTATCAGCCGCAAAGGTTGTGGGAGTTTTTGCCGCAGGCAGGGCTTGACGTTGAGCAAGTCAAGAAGGATATGCATGACCCCGCTATTGTAAAAATTATTGAACAGGACATGGCTGATGTAAAAGCCTTGAATGTTCAAAAAACTCCGGGGTACTTTGTCAATGGGAAACCTCTTCAAGTCTTTGGCTACAAGCAATTATATCAATTGATACAATCTGAACTTGATGCGCAATATCCGAAATAAGCGTCGCGTCAGAGACATGCCATGTTTCAAGAGCAGAGGGCGGAAGGTCTAAATCCTGTCACTCCGGCCTGTATTTACATGAGAGCGCCCTCGGGAAGGGCGCTCTTTTTTTATAAATCCTGACATTCAAGTATTGCTTAAAGGCCGAGTAAGCGCCAAGCGTTTACTGGCATTGAGGTTCCCCCGTTGGCTGGGATTGCCAGAGGTCAGTTGAGCAGTCCGATCCAGGACCGGTCCTGAGGTGAAAACTGGCGGGGTGAGGGGAGGCAGTTCGTGGAAAGGGAAGAGCTCCAATCGGGGAGGCTGGGGCCGCTAAGACTTGGCAGAAATGTCACATTGACTACACGTCATGTACGGTTGCAACATTCTTCGCGATCTCCGTAAGGGGGGCCTCCCACGTTCCACAGCATCCACCCCACATGTCAATGTGTGGGTAGCGTTTTGCTAACGCCCCTATCTGCTCTCCTAATTCAATCGGGTCGCCATCTTCCAGGTGGCCAAGTTTGCAGCCCAGACGAAATCGACATTTTCTGCTTTGAGAGTTGCGAGTTGTATGCTGTGGTAGTCTTCCGATTCTTCTGTAGTGATCGTCTTGTTTAACGAGTAGGCATCACCTCTGGGGCCCACAATTCCGACATAAAGTATCCTGGGAATCTGTCCTGTATATGGCTTTGCTACATCTCGAAGAAACTCAATCGATCGGTGCTGCATCTCCGTCAAGCCATCGTGCGAGTATCCTAGTCGTTGAGCCCAATCAGGGCTTGCCCTGTAATCAAGGCCCCCATGAGCGCAGAGAGTCCACTCTGGGCGACCGTATCAAGGTATTTCTGAAACATCAGCTCCAGGTCCTGCGTTGCCTTTGGATTGTCAAGTAGCGGATACATGGCAAAATGTGGTAGTTCGTGACCAAACTTATACATGATCTCTGTCTCTGTCCCACCTTCGGTAATGTAGTAAACACCACTTTTCTGCTCAGGGAATAACTTCATCATCTCTGCCTTATCATTGAAAGTGAAAGTTTTCTCGAAGGAATCCTCAGTAAAAAACATGTCGCAATTGATAACTATTTCAATCAGCTTTGACTCGTTGGCCATACACACCATATTTAGCCGCCATGAACATTTCAGGATTGGTGCGGGCTCGCCCCAGAGGTGCGCCGGAGACAAACCCCACCCCGGAGCACCTCAACGCGCCCTTCCCGAAACCACTAATTTGTCAGTGAGAGAGGCCTTCGAACCAGCGACCCCCTGCTCTCGAAGCAGTCAGATTCGCTCTGTTGCTCTCACGTACCAGCAGGTAACGTATCACAATAGCTTCTTTGGGAATGGCTAAGGCCCGCCCCGACTCGGGATGAACTTTAGGCAGGTTTTGATGGCTAAATTGCCCCAACAAAAGATGTGTGTGCTAAATTATTATTCAGGGTTGATATACGGTCATGGAATTTTCCGGATGCTGGGACTAAAACAGAGGTGGGATAATGAGTGACATCATCAGTTGGCTCAAAGGAATAGAGGCCTCGGCCGCAAATCTTTATGCGCAGGCAGCCGTTGCTTTTCGCGACGACAAAGACTTCTCCCGGTTTTTGTCACTGATGGCCAGGGAAGAAAAACAACACGAACAATTTCTTCAACAAGCCAGTTCTTCCCTCTCGGGCAACGAGATCAAGCGTGCATGTTTTTATTTCGATGAGCATTTTCGCCACACGGTTGAAGCCCCTTTTACTCGCGCCTGGCGTTTGTTGCAGGACGGTAATTTAACCAAAGACACTATGGTTGCTCTCCTTGTAGAAGCGGAATTTTCAGAATGGAATGAAATCTTCCTCTATACCTTGGATCTTTTGAAAATTGTGGATGAAGATATGCAAAAGGCCATTTCAGATGTCGATCAACATAGGGAGCACATTCAGGAATTCATTTCATCATTACCAGAAGGTGACCGGCTTATCCAAAAGGTCGGGAAACAATCTCAGCCTGGCCGCAAGCGTGTTCTGATCGTTGAAAACAATCTCACGGTTGCCCGTATGCTGGAGGCTTTGGCTGAGAACCAAGTCGAAGTGATCATTGCCCGTGATGGTTACGAGGGGGGAGCCTGCCTACGGCAAGGGTCCTTTGACTTGATAGTTTCAGAAATTGAACTGCCGAATATGAACGGTATTGAGATGTACAAAGAGATTTCGGCAATAGACCCCTCGATATATCGTCGATTCATGTTCTTCACCGGGTCAGAAAATCCAGAACATTTGAATTTTGTCAGGGCCTCGAAGATCTTGATGCTGCCAAAGCCGTCACCCGTGAAATTGATATGTGACATGATGAATGACGTTCTGGACTCAAGTTCTGCCCCGCAGAATGCTGGCAGCGACTGCACTGATTTACCCTAACCACCAATAGTCGATCGATCGCACCCACTTTGCTGACCCGGAGCTTCAGATCACTACCCTTGGCATCGGAGTCCTCAGCCTCACGGCTCGGGCTGTCGGGATCGTCGGGTGGAATGGCTTCTATGCTGCGCCTGGTGAACGGGAATTGCTTGGACAGAGTATGGCCCATCTTTAGTTGAATTTCTGGTTCACAGAATGAGCTGTTCTTTGCAATACAGATGGGGATGCCTGGATTGCTTAACTTTGTGGACGGTGCTGCGAAAAGTCCGGTCCTATTCCGGTCCGGAGGTTAAATTCGGGGTGGGGAGGGGAGGCAGAATGGTGGAAGTTGGGGATATCGCCAAACTTTCGGATATTTTCCTGGTTCTGTTCTACACTGCATTACTGCGTGCCAAAGTATTGTTGATGTAAATACCAATCACTTCTCGAGATCGCGGTTTCCACTGGTTTTTTGCCAACTCAGATCAAACCGCAGAGCGCTTGAAAAAAGTCCACCGGAGAAAGTAGGAAAATAAAGCATCTCCAGGCATACCCACTTATAGCCGAGCCCAATCGTTGGAACCAAGACAGGTGTTACTCCGCCTATATTTGGCAGGTGATCCTTGTACCCGTAAACTATGCCGGGGTAGAGATTTCCTTGGAAGTAAAAATCTGAATCCTTGAATGTATTCAGTTTCGGCGAGCGAAAATTAACGCCTCCGAACAAGGTTTCGTCGTTATAGCTGTTTTTGAATCTGGATATGGAATATTTATCATAAGAGAGACCGATGAAATTGGAAACTTCATTGGTGCTATCTCCCGGATTCACATGCTGCGTAACAAGTCCCAGTGTTATGGAAATATCCATAGACTCCTGGGTCGGAGTGGAGTCCTCCACAGCAATCGCGCTCTGCGCAAAAACCATTCCCAGGAGAAGGGCCAGCCAAGCGGTTATTGGAATCAAATAAGAAAGTTTAAAAAACATCAGTCAGACCATACGTTTACAAAATTATTGGGTCAAGAAAATTATCAGGATGGCTCATTTCTTCCGCCCCAGAGATGCCCCGGAGCCCAAATCCTGCCCTGGCAGGCATTAATACTATATTCCTTGAGCCACTCAATTGTCAGTGAGAGATGTTTTAGATCCGGACCTGGAACGGAGGGCACAATAAAAGAGCGACCCCGGGAAGGTCGCTCCTTGTATAGAATGATCGGGATGAAGAGATTCGAACCAGCGACCCCTGCTCCCGCAACTGAATCGTTTGCTTTGCTCTCTGTACGTACAGACTGCGGAACCGCCCGATTCAGTCCTGTCTAAATGCAGCGGGACAAAGGTGTTAAAGGAACTATGGCAAGTGGATAATTGTCATGTTGCCAGAGAGGTGGCAACTTAGTGATGTTTGTTTGCGTGGCGCTCAGAGGGGGCCCCGTTCTTATCTGGAGCCTTAGATGCCAGTGCTCCAGCAATAGCCTCTTCTGGTTGGGGAAAAGGCATTAAGTCCGCATCCAGGGTGGGCTCGGCCTTCTCATCTGGAAGGAAGATCCAGGTCTTCAGCACATACTTCTCTGCTGCTTTCAAATCCGATCCCAGTCGAAGTTTGCTCGATAACACATTCATTGCTATCCGTGCATTGTTCTCCAAGGCCGCCTCATACTCCTTGCTGGCCTTTAAATGGGCCACCATTTTGGGACGGTGTTTCTCCCAATGGATCTTGGCCAGATTCCTCATTGTCAGTTCGTCCATTGCCTTTTCCTCGTTGCCTGGAAATATCTGCTCAGTTAATGACGGCTATTTAAAAACAGAAATTCGAGGATTGTTCTGAAAATCTTCTAAGATAATGTAAAGAATACTATCAGAACAGTCTTAGTCAACGTGGAGAGATCTAAAAGCCGGGGTTGTATCTGGAAACTCAGATGAGCAAATGTGAAATTTTTAGATAGCCTGCAATGCGAGAAGAAAAGCCTGCCCCTTAGATAAGGACAGGCGGTATAGTGATACATGACCTTAAAGTTTATGCCGGGGGTGCATTAATGAGAATGATGCTGATACTTTTTGGCGCTTCTGCTTTTGTTTATTTTGTGACAGGGATCAAGGGCAGGTTTCCGAGAAGGAAGAGACTCTACTTTGCTCTTGGAACATTCGTTGCTGTGTATTTGGTGACCATGATTTTGGTATTTATCGGAGGGAACCCCTGATACCTTGAGATGTTTTAGGGGGCGTTGTTAAATGATGACTATTCAATCAACCCATATGTCTCCCTTGGAAATGAAAATGTCGAAACTCGCAGGAGCAGGCCGCATTTATAGATATTTTCACTTGTGAAGGTTATGGGATACGATCGAGAAGTCAGTTTCAACCGACTCGAAAGGAATCTACGATGGGAGAAGAATATGAAGTGAAGTACTCTCCGCTATGTCAGGTGGTTGAGCGTGAGGGGAAAAGTGTAGATGTACAAATCTATGAACATGATGAAGGTGGTTGGATTCTGGAAGTGGTAGATGAGCATGATAATTCGACTCTCTGGGAGGAGCCTTTTGATACTGACCAAGAAGCCTTTGATGAGGTGATCCGTACTATAGAGGAAGAGGGTATTGATTCGCTGATTGGTCCGCCATCAAGTCTCCACTAGGCATATCAACGGCCCGTTCAATCACCCCTGCCATGTTGTCCGTGGCTTTCTGCAAACTATCATCCACCATATGGGTATACCTATGGGTCATCGAGACGTCGCTATGGTCCAAGGGTTTGCTGACGTCATACATACGGAAAGTCCGGTCCTATTCCGGTCCTGAGTGAGTTTTATGGGGGGGAGGGAGGGGTGCAGAAATGAAAAAGCCCCAACCGAGGTGGTAGGGGCTCATAATTGGTCGTAAATGATTTACTAAAGTCTACTCTTTCTTTCTCCGGCGAACTAAAAAGCCGAGACCGGCCAGGCCAGCGCCAAGAAGAATGAAAGTAGAGGGTTCCGGTACAGGGGGTATTCTAGGTGAGCCCAGCAATATCCATTCCTCAAAGCCGCCATGATCTGATTGAGTAAAACTCGCCCAGACATAAAGAAAGTCATCAGCTGCAACACCCGCAAAGTTCCCCGCGGGCACTTCTAGCAACATATCAAGGTTCTGACCTGATCCTTTCCAAAGGTTATAGTGTAAAAGAATGTCATTGTCTTCAGTTAATGTGTCAAGATTAAATTTAACTTTTCCACTATTTGCACCCAGCAAGCTAGCCAAAGAAGCATAGGTGACGTTGTCCACGTTATTTTTGTTCACGAGAGAACCACCAGCCGCATTCGGGAGCACCCAGACTATAAATTCATTTAACATTAAAGTTTCATTGATATTTTTAGGCTCGTCAATATCCAGAGCAAAACCCCAATTTGCGGCTTGCAGATCACCCAATGTGATAGCATTGTTATAGCTCGGCCTTTGATCATCGTACGGCAACGGTTTCCCATCTGTGTTTACGCCACTTTCTGTCCCTCCCGCATTAATCGTTAAGAATGGCTGTATGATACCTGTTCCTGACGAACCATCATGAAATGTGTCTTGCATAGTCTGATCAAACTCTGTTGCAACAGCACCGGTTGTTCCTATATTGAAAGACTGCCCTAGGTCTGCCAGTTCGTACAGATTGTACGTTGGGATGGCGGAAGCGATATTTGCAGTAGACAGCAGGCCAAATCCGACAAACATTGTAACGGTCAAAAGTTTTAGTATTTGCTCTTTCATAGAACCCCCTTAAGAAATCCTTTGCATGGCTACCTTTAAGTTATAGACTCAAGAAAAAATTAAAAATAATAAAATATATATCAGCAAAAAATATGCCAGTATACAAGTAGCTGATTTATATGTATTTTAATTATTATAAAATATAACTGTAAATCTTATCGACAAGTTCAAGGTATATGTCTTTTGTGATTTTTTGTGTGCGTAGGTATAGTTTGCGCTTAGCAAGCTAATCGCAAAGAATCGCCGGTTTGGACTCAATGGCTTCCTTGAACGATATGGCATCGAAGGGTTCACCGTCGATGCTTAATTCGCTTATGCAAATCAAATGTTCCTTCATGACATTGCCCCAGAGATGCCGCTCCGTACCGGATCTGCCCCGGAGATCAACCCCCGCCCCGGAACACACAAGACATCATTCTCTGGATACTCAAATTGTCACTTAGGAAGTCCCTCTGGACCAGACCTGGACCGGAGGACAAGAGAAAAGAGCGATCCCGGGAAGGTCGCTCCTTGTATAGAATGGCCGGAATGACTGGATTTGGATTTGATGAAATGGTCTCCCCCCGCTACTCAAATCGGCGTCAATGCGCCATGATGGAAGAAGTAACTTACCATCAACGTAGAGCGAGAGGAGACCAAGATGAATATTACCACTGTCGGCTTGGATTTAGCAAAAAGCGTCTTTCACGTTGTCTGTTTCAACGATCGGGATAAAGAGGTCAAGAAACGAATACTGCGACGCAATCAGGTGCTTGAATTCTTCACTCAGTGACCACCCTGTCGGATCGGCATGGAGGCTTGTGCCAGCGCTCATTACTGGGGGAGACAATTGAGTGACATTGGCCATGATGTGAAGTTGATTTCACCTCAGCACGTAAAACCCTACGTACGCGGCAATAAGAATGATTACAACGATGCTCGTGCCATTGCAGAGGCAGCGAACCGACCATCCATGCCGTTTGTTGGTATCAAAACCGTTCAAGAACAGGATATGCAAGCCATCCATCGTATGCGTTCCCAATGTTTGCGAGATCGCACAGCTCTGAGCAATTCCACCCGAGGTTTGCTCGGCGAGGACGGTATCGTTTTCGCAAAAGGGGTTCCCACTCTTCGCAGGAAGATTCCAGAGATTCTGGACGATGCAGAAAATGGCTTGAGTCTTGATTTCCGTAATCTTCTTGCAAGGCGTTATGAACAGCGGGTTGAAATAGATGAACACATTTCGTTTTACACAAAGAAACTGGAACGTGTAAGCCGAGAAGATGATCCCTGCCAGCGACTACAGACTGTTCCAGGATTTGGGCCGATTGTGGCGAGTGCTTTCCGTAGTGACATAGGTGATGGACGCGCTTATGCACGAGGTCGAGATGCCGCAGCATCTATTGGACTGGTTCCACGACAGTATAGCAGTGGCGGCAAAAATGTTCTCTTAGGCATAAGCAAGCGTGGGAACAAAGATCTTCGTACGCAGTTGGTTCACGGAGCGCGGGCCGTTGTTCTTCAAGCTGCCAACAAAGATGATCCATTGAGCCGCTGGATCAATCGTATCCGTGAAGAGCGAGGTTGGAATAAGGCTGTCGTCGCCCTGGCGAATAAAATGGCGCGTATCGGCTGGGCCATCTTGAGACACAATATCAACCTTCAAAAACATAACGGTAAAGGTTGTCGGAAAATATTAACGGAAGAAAAAGGGGAATCCCACCACAAATTGCGAAGGCTTTGACGTCAGTAATGGCAAAACAGGTCAGACCGGCGTATCGAAAACCTGTTTGGTTCGAAGGTTCATGAAAACCGTGGATTCGAGAAGGACGATGCGCGCGAAAATCATTTAGGCCCGGTGGCGTAAAGTCCTCCACAAAGAGGCCGGATATACGGCAGCAATCCTGTCCCTGTCATTCAGTACAAAGCCCTTGCAAAGAGGGGGGAGACCATATACGAACCAGCGACCCCCTGCTCCCGAAGCAGACTCGTTCGCTTCGCTCTCTGTGCGTACAAACTGCGGAACTTCCCGATTCAGTCCTGACTAAATGCAGCGAGATGTCGCATACAAGCAAATGTTTGGCAGGCTTCCCTTGGCTAGGGGGAAAATAGCCCCACTTTCCAGGAGGTGGAGAGCAGGGTTTAAAATATATTTAGTCAACTCCTCCTGCTGCTTCTAGAATAGACACCATCTTTGTATATCCTCTCGACCGTGCTAGCGACAGAGGTGTTTGACCCTGCTGATCAGCAATGTTGACATTTGCTCCTGCATCAACCAGCGCTTTGAGTGTTTCTAAATGTCTTTTGCCTCCATCTCCTAACACAATGGACTCAATCAGTGCCGTCCAGCCAAGATTGTTGATATGGTCAAGTGGAGCACCGGCATTAATCAATATTTGAACAACTTCAAAATGCCCCAGATGTGCAGCAGCAATCAGAGCTGTCCCATCATAGCGGCTGGTTACGTTTTTTGCACTTCCACCCAACTCCAATGACAGCTTGAGAGTAGGGATGTCATTTTCAACCGCTGCGATTGTCACAATATCGTAACGATCATTTTCCAAGGCATTTGGATCAACTCCAGCATTTGCCAGTATCCGCATTACTTCGTGGTGTCCCCCAAAAGCTGCAACATGAAGTGGCGTTCTCCCATGATTATCTCTAATGTTCGGATTTCCACCGTTGGCAATGAGGTCATTAAGCTCATTCGCATCACCTTTTGCCGCAGCGGCCATGATCCCTTTATATTGTGAAACTTCAATTGCTGATGGCGGACTCTGAGCTGTCGCGGTGGATGAACAGCTTAATACGAGCAACAAGAGGACTATATTACGCAGTTTCTCCGAAGTGGCTGCCATGGCTATTTCCTTCCCTTGATTCCTGACATTCAAGAAAAAAGCCCCACTTTCCAGGAGGGGGAGAGTGGGGCAACGGGTTTGTGGGTTTTTCGTTTGGAGGAAGAGCATGAAGAAGCTCTGTTGATAAATATCTTACTAAATTGGTCAGACATGTCAACAGAAAAAATGCCCTATAAAATTGAAATATTTCTGGGACAGGTGTGCTACTAAACTGCGCTATTTCTTCAAAATATGGCCATAGCTCACCTGCTTCCGAAGCAGACTCGTTCGCTTTGCTCCCTGTGCCTACAGACTGCGGAACATCCCGATTCAGTCCTGACTAAATGCAGCGGGATTAAGGCTTTTAGAAAGCTATGGAAAGAGGGCCGTTGTCAGAGAAATGTCTGTGGGGACAAAAAAAGAACGGTAAGCCTTAGGTAAAGTCAGTAATAAGGCCCATCTCACAATTTACCGCAGAGAAGTTTAGGAAAAAAGAGTTGCAACAGCATTAATAAGAATATGCTCTGATAGGTGCCTTCGGGTTACTTCTAATCGTGACTTTTGAGAGTCAAATAAGTAATCCTAGCCGCATATTCGGCCAGTCAAAACATAAAAGAAAAATAATTATTATTGATGTAGACAGACCGTTCTGTATATGTTAACTTCGCACCATGAACAAGTCACGTACTGACATAGCTCCACGAGAGCGGATTCTGGAAACTGCAGCGGACCTCTTCTTCCGCCAGGGCTTCCGTGCTACAGGCGTCAACGAGGTCATTGCCAAGTCAGGGGTTGCCAAAGCCACTTTCTACAACCACTTTCCGACCAAAGACGATTTGTGCCTGGCGTACCTTCGGGATCGCAACATCTCCGAATTTGAGGCGATCAGTGCTTTTGTTCAGGATCATGACAATCCCCGGGAGCGATTCCTGGCTGCCATGCAATCGGTGCAACCCTGGCTTGAAGCCAATAACCTACGCGGCTGCGCCTTTCTCAACATGGTGGCAGAAGTTCCCGATCCACGTAATCTGCTCCGCCGTGAAGGTCTGCAACACTATGAGGCTCTCAGGCAATTGATCCGGAAATTGGCCGAGGATCTGATCGCATCGGAACCTCAACAATATAGGGGGCTTGATGCCCAGGTTCTGGCTGATGATTACATGGTGATTCTCGGGGGGGCAATCGCCATGACCGAGATTTACCATGATATCTGGCCAGCTATTCAGGGCGTGGAGTTGATCAGGCGTCTTATCACCCGAGGGTAAATATATTTTTTACCCCACAGCAAGACAGACCTGTCTGTCTTTACAAAGGAGAACCATCATGGAAACCGCGAAGCAAACGATAACAACTGTCAACGGCGTAAACGTTAGCCAACTCTTTGATACGATCGAAGCCATCAAAGGAAACCCTGAAATCTCAAAATTCAAATTTCGTGCGACTAACCAATGGCAGACTGGAACACACAACCAGGCAACGGTTAAATCATTCTATGGTGCCCTGCAGGAAGACAACAGTCGGACGCCGATGGTATTTGAGATTGATGAGCCGCCGGTTCTGTTGGGAGAGAATAAAGGGGCCAACCCTGTTGAATATCTTCTGGTCGGGCTTTCTGGATGTATGACTACCGCTATGGTTGCGCACGCCGCAGCTCGGGGGATCACGATCAAATCGGTCACATCACGGCTTGAAGGAGATCTGGACGTTCAGGGCTTTCTGGGCCTTTCAGAGACTATCCCGGTTGGTTACCAGGAAATCAGAGTCAGTTTCAAAATCGACGCTGACATCAGCGACCAAGAGAAACAGGAACTGGTTGAGATGACCAAGAAATACTCCCCAGTTTTCAACACCATTGCCCGCCCTGTAGCGGTTAAAGTTGGACTTGATCACTCCTGATGTGGAAGTTAAATTGCTAACCTAATGAAAAGGCCACTTGTCTCCAGGTGGCCTTTTTGCATGGATTAAAGGGTGTCCTTAATGT
>CAWKAV010000011.1:0-8305 GCA_963847735.1 uncultured delta proteobacterium
GCAGCCGCCGGTCTGGCGATCGGCCTGAACGGCCTGATGACTACTTTTCTCCTGCCGCTTCTGATGGCGCTGTTCGGGTTTTGAATCTTGCCGGATCCCTGAATGATTTCATCCCTCCTGTTTATTTGACACTCTGTCCTCAATCCAACTACAATGAAAATAGCTTTTGAGAGGCTCATGTCGGATGAATTGTTACCAGCTTTCCCCTCACGTTTTTATTGAAAGGTTTGACGAGGATGCGGTCATGCTGGTTGCTGACCGGGACGTGATGGTCACGGTCGATCACGTGGCAGCCCGGCTGTGCCGGGCTCGGGAGACAGTTTTCTAACCAGACTCAGCATGTGGCCTTGTCTGCCATAAACAAAACGGTCATCGTTCGCTTTATGATGTTATCGACAAGCTCGATAAATCCTATTCGTCGGTATCGATGAAACCGCACCTCGGCTGGTTGCTGACCTCGTCAAATCCCCTGCCACTCTCGCCGCTAAAGGAAGTAAGGAAGCCGTATTGATGTCAGTCAAAGTGATGCGCACACCTCGATCGCTCGACCTTGAAATTACCAGTCGCTGTAATGCCAATTGCCATTACTGTTATTATCTCAATAATCCCGATGTCAATTACTCCGATTTGCCAACTGCGACCTGGTTGACCTTTTTTGCAGAACTTGCCAGTTGCCAGGTAATGAATGTAACCCTGCAGGGCGGCGAACCGTTGCTCAGAAAAGACTTTTTGACTCTGGTTGATGGAGTCGTGGCCAATCGCATGCGCTTTTCAGTTCTGACCAACGGCAGTCTGATGACTCCGCAGATAGCGGCGTATCTGAAAAATACTGGACGTTGTGATCAGGTTCAAGTGTCACTGGACGGATCGACCCCGGAGATTCATGAGAGCCTGCGTGGGGCGGGAACTTTTGAACCGGCGCTTGCTGCGATCAGGCTCATGTTGGAATACGAACTGCCTGTAACCGTGCGGGTGACAATTCATCCTGGCAATGTGGACGACCTGCCACAGCTCGCCGCGCTGCTGCTTGACGAAATGGCGTTGCCGGCATTCAGCACCAATTCTGCCTCATCTCTGGGAGCTTCGGCCAAATATGGCCCTGAAGTCTTTCTAAGCATTAAGGAACGGCTCAGGGCGATGCGGATCCTGGCGCGGCTCGACAGCGAATTCCCTGGCCGGATCCTGGCGAATGCCGGCCCTTTGGCCGACTGGCACATGTTCAACGCAATGGAAGATGCCCGACGTACCGGAGTCCCGATTCCAGGTCGCGGTCGCCTGGTCGGTTGTGGCTGTACCTTTGACAAGCTCGCGGTCCGCTCGGATGGTGCTTATATCCCTTGCGTGATGCTGCCGCAGATGGTATTGGGCAAGATTGGTAATGATGCCCTTGCCGAGGTCTGGCAGAACGCCATAGCGTTGCACAGCTTGCGCTCGCGCTTGCAGATACCGCTCGATACCTTTGCCGAGTGCCGGGAATGCGTCTGGCACGAAAGCTGTACCGGCAACTGTCCCGGCACAGCTTTTACCGGGACCGGGGAGGTCAACCGTCCTTGTCCGCATACCTGCCTGAAGCGGTTTCACGAGGCACTCACTGCCGAAGGATTATCGTTATGGACATGAACCAGCCGGCATTGACGACACTGTATGCCTATCTTACCAGCGGCTGCAATTGTGCCTGCCGGCACTGCTGGTTTGTTCCCGACCCCTCCCTGCCTGGCAGAGCGGATACCGTCCTCGTCCCTGATCAACTGCGTCGGGTGATCGAACAGGCACTGCCGCTTGGTCTTACCTCCATCAAGTGGACCGGCGGTGAGCCGACCTTTCACCCGCGATTTCCAGATTTTCTTGCAATGCAGAGGGAGTTTGGCTTGACGGGGAGCATCGAAACCAACGGCATGCTGGTCGATGCGGAACTGGCGGCAGGGCTGAGGGAGTCCGGGGTCCATAGCGTTTCGGTAAGTCTCGATGGAGCAGAAGCGGCAACCCACGATGCAATCCGTGGCGTCAAGGGTGGCTTTGAGCGCACCTGCCGCGGAATTCGCGCATTGGTGGCTGCCGGCTATCGGCCGGAGATAATCCTGACTCTGCAGCGGGCCAACCTTGCCGAACTGCCGGAACTGTTCACTCTGGCCAATGAACTGGGTGCCGGGGCAGTCAAACTGAATGTGCTGCAGCCGGTCCTGCGCGGGCAAAAGCTTGCCCAGGAGGGAGAGGCATTGGCAGTTAATGAGATTCTCGAAGTCGCACGTTCAATAGAGGCTGCTGCGGAAAAGCACGGCAACATCCCGATCCAGCTGGATGTGCCCATGGCCTTCCGCCCCTTGTCAGGGGTCCTCTCCGGAGAAAATGCTGGCAGCTGCAACATCATGCATGTGCTCGGCATCCTGCCGTCTGGACAGTATGCCTTATGTGGTGTTGGCCAGCACGTGCCGGAACTGGCCATGGGTGGGATCGATGAGGTCGAGCTCGAAAAAGTCTGGCGTGAGCATCCCATCCTCGTCAGGATACGGCTAGGGTTGCCGCGCAAACTGCAGGGGGTTTGCAGCCGCTGCCTGATGCAGTCGGGCTGCCTCGGCAGCTGCATCGCTTCCAACTACCAGCTTTCCGGGGACTTGTTGGCCCCTTACTGGTTTTGCCGCCAGGCTGATGAAGCGGGGCTTTTCCCGAAGCAGCGGTTGCGTCCGAAGAAGCTTTAATGTCGTTACCGCTGCAATTATGGTTTCTGTTCATTAAAACGCACTGCTCAGGGCGCACATGACGACACGACTTCGCCTTTTCAGGGCCAGGCTTGTCATGATGAGCTTAACATGCTAGATTTAAAAAAATTTAGAGTATTTCTGAGGTGTTATGAAACGTGTCTGGAAAGAGCCAATGGTGAGATCGATTGACTCATGTCAGCCGATTTTTGGCGAATGCAACCCCGGCGGATCGCCAGTCGCAGCCGGTGGTAATAAACAATGCACTTCGGGCCCCGGTGCTGCTGGTGCTAATGCAAACTGTATCTCGGGAGGAAAGGCAAAAGCAAATTGCAATTCGGGGGGTAAAGTTCGATAGCGAGGTTACCTTCCGCCTATGCAACATCAGTGAGGACTAAGATCTAGGTCCAGCCTCTCCCCAGCAGTCAGGACACTTACCGACTAACGGTCTGTCCTCAATCTTGCCAAACCTGTATTTCCGTTTTGCCGCAAATTCACCGTGTTGTACCATGACAACGCAAATTTTGAAGAACAATCTTCTTCTCTCTCGAAGTGATCTTGAAAACTGGTCCCGAGCAATGCGGGGCGGTCGGATCGCTCTAACGTTGGAAATGTCCGGCAATCCGTGACCGACATCGCCGATTCGATCATGTCTTTATAACACCGTGTGATGTAAATTGGTCAAACATGATAATCCTCAGTGAAAAAATCTCCCGGTATTTCCCAAGGGCCATAAACATGATAAAACAAGCTGATGTCATCAACCCGAGATAAATTGTCGAAAAATCCTGTCCGGACGCGACTGAAGGCTGTTTTAAGCCTGTACAGGGCCTGGCGACTGGTCTGGTCTGCGGCACCGCGCTGGACTCTGATCAGTTCATGTTCTCATTGTGGTACAGGCGATTCTCCCCCTGCTGACGCTGGTGCTGCTCAAACAGATCGTCGATTCTTTGGGGACTGCTCTCTCAGACAGGGGAGAAACGGCTTTTGCCGGCGTTGCTCTCTGGATTGGTTTGGCCGGTCTGGTCGCGTTGGCGGCCGCGCTGGCCAATGCTGTTGGTGGCTATGTCTCCGAAGCCCAAGCCCTTGCAGTCACCGATCATGTCAATGGGGTCATTCATAAGAAATCGATCGCAGTCGATCTCGGTTACTACGAAGACCCGTCTTTTCACGACACCCTGCAACTTGCGCAACAGCAGGCACCGATCCGGCCGGCGAATATCGTCAACGGGTTGCAGAAGACGCTACAGCACCTGCTGATCCTGATCGGCATCGTCAGCCTGCTCTTTGCCAGCCATTGGGCGATTGGACTGGCGCTGCTGCTGGCAGCTCTACCGACCGGAGTGATCCGTTTGGCCTATGCTCGCCAGTTGTTCAGCTTTGAGCAAAGTCGGATTGAGCTTGAGCGACAGTCCTGGAACTACCACTGGATGATGACCAGCCTCGACTTTGCCAAGGAGATCCGCCTGCTTGGTATTGGCCCACTTTTTTCCGGGCGTTTCAAGGCGCTGTGCAAACAGTTGCGCAACGGACGTCTCGAAATCACTGCGCGTCGGGCCAGACGCGATCTGCTGGCACAGGGATGCGCAGTGTTGGTGCTCTACGCGACCTTGGCGACCATGGCATATTACTCGATCCGCGGGAGTATGACGCTTGGTGTTGTGGTTATGTATTTCCAGGGGTATCAGCGGGCACTTTCTGCCCTGCAGAATGTCCTGCAGGGGTTGGCCTCGCTCTATGAGGATAACCTCTTCCTCAGGCATTTCTACGATTTTCTCGATCTTCCGACCAGCGTCGAACAGGATACGGGCATCGATTTGCCTCCAGAACCACCGGTTACGGGCCTGGCTTGCAGGGATTTGCACTTCACCTATCCCAGCCGCACGGAAGAAACCCTCAAAGGCATTGACCTTGACATCAAGCCCGGTGAAATCGTGGCCCTGGTCGGCCTTAACGGTGCCGGCAAAACCACGCTGGCCAAGCTGGTCTGCCGGTTGTATGATCCGCACCAAGGCGTCGTGACCTGGGAAGGGCAGGATTTGAAGAACGTGCGGCCAAAAAGCTGGCGGCGGCTGGTGAGTGTAGTCAGCCAGGATTTCGCGCAATTCGACCTGAATATTGCCGAGAATATCTGGCTCGGCGATGTTGAGAGTGACATGATCAATGAAAAGATCATGAACGCCGCTGAGAAAGCCGGCGCCGACAAGGTGATAGAACAATTCCCCGACGGGCTCAACACGTCCCTGGGAACACAGTTCTGTGCAGGCCAGGAGTTGAGCACTGGCGAATGGCAGAGGATTGCCCTGGCCAGGGCCTGGTTCCGGCAGGCACAGCTGTTGATTCTCGATGAACCGAGCAGTGCCCTCGACCCGTTGGCTGAAGCCGCGATGATCAAGTCGTTTCGAGAGGTCATCGGACAGCGCAGTGCGCTGATTATAAGTCATCGGATGTCAACCGTCCGACTGGCCGATCACATCTATGTGCTCGACCGCGGCCGGATAGTTGAACAGGGGAGCCATGCTGACTTGATCGCGTTAAGCGGTCACTATCATCGGCTCTACACAGCCCAGTCGGACTACTACAAGACTGACCCGGTGGCGCAGCCTATGATATAGAAGGGCCGTTGTGCTGCCTGCACATGGTTCGTTGATGCTTTATTTCCTGTCAGATAATTGGCCTGGAAATAGCTTGTCGAATTGACATGCACCGTAGAATGCAACTAGTCTGGAAATGTGACCGTAGATAAATTTATGCGCATGACCCGTTATCAGCTCTCCCCTCATGTCTACCTCGAATTCTTTGATGAGGATGCGGTTTTCTTTATCGCCGATCGGGATGTCATGGTAACGGTCAACCATGCGGCTGCACAAATTTTTGTAAAGGCCTTTGCCTCTGTCGGTCAGAGATCCTTCAATCGTAGCGACTGTGCCGCTTTCCTGCTGGAGCATTACGACCTCCTAGTCGAGGAGGCAGAAGGTGAGGCTGTTGCGCTGCTCGCTTTCGGGCGGCGCAATCGCATGATCTTAAGGGAGGTATAATTGAGCACACGCTTGTTGACTGTCGATTTTGAGTCACGTCTGGCACCCAACCCGAACCTGGTCCTGCGCATCGAAGATGACGACTGCGGCCTGTTGTTTGACCCGGATAGCGGCAGTGTCCAGATGCTTAACGATTCAGCTATCGAGGTCTGGCAACGGCTTGACGGCAAACGGACCCTGCGTGAAATCGTGGACAGCCTGAGAGAGGTTTATGCAGAGATGACACCGGAGTCCGACCAGGAGGTGCTCGGCCTGGTTAATCACCTTGCAGAGCTTGGCGCGGTTGGGGTCTGGGAGGAGGAATGAGGCCATGTCACACGTAAACCATCCCTTCTCGGCCTGGCAACCGTTTTGGAGGCATTTGAGCCGCTTCTTATCGAAAGAGCGGCGGCCCCAGACGGTAGAACCGGGCTGAACAAAGAGTCACGGGTTGCCCAAATAAGCATTTTCTACTATTATCAATCCAAATAAGCGAGAAGAGGTTGGTCTGAATCATGAAAAAGCGTGTTTGGCGGCATCCCATGGTTAAATCGGTTGATCACTGTCAACCCGCCTTTGGCGATTGCATAAATGGCTCTTCACCGACGCCGGATGTGAAAGAGTGTGATAATGGTGGCCGTGTGGCTATACAGCGTCTTTTTTGTATCGCTGGCACAGGCGCTACATGGTGGTGCAATCAAGGCAATGGCACTTGAGCTTAAGTCCTCATGAGGACCTCAGCATTGTTCCCCCGCTGAGCTCACCCCCTTAGATCCTTTTGGAATACTCACGACAACACTCCAGGGCCAGCTCACAGTCCATTCCTCGGTTCTTGGATTCTGTCGAGCGATGGCCGTGTTGCCGAACATCCAGACAGTCAATGGCTGTTTGTTTCTGACCAGTTTCCTGGGCCTTCCTGTATAACGAGCCAGTGCCAAACCGAACATCGTCACCTGGCGGATTGTGCGCGCCAGGCGGCCACCACGCGCCACGCGCTGCGGGTCTATGCGGCCGGCGTAACGGTAGAAAACGCCCGCTATGGTGCCGAGGCAACCCCCGGCCACTGAGGTAGATCTGCCCAGGCGGTAGCGGCGGATCACTTTGCCGATGACCTGCTCCGGCTTGACGGTTTCAGCGTCGACAGCCGGTAATGCGTCACCACGTGTTGTCAGCGAGTCCTGTACGGCGGTAACCCTGTGGACTGCTGTTAACCTCTCAACGGTATGAAATACAATACAGTCGCCCTTGCGGATCTTGACTATGTCAGTAGGCAATATTTCCAGAATGTCTCTTTCCTGGAAACAGGGCCACATGCTCCGACCATGGTAAGTGAAATGCGTTTTTTGCATGGCTACGCCACCTCAGCCAAGAGCGGCCAGATGTTGCCGTGGAGGGGGAGTGATAACTCCCAGGCAGGTAATTCGCGACTGATTGACGCTGCTGTTCGAAACAGCGCCTCCTTTTGTAGCTCCGTCGCGGTGATTGCAGCCGGATATTCACAGAGGGAGCGATAGACAAAAGGGACAACCGCCGTTTGGGGGCGATGTTTGAGATGAATGCTGGCCCCTTTTTTAATCATGAACAGCCCCACGATGCGACAGCAACGGTGCAGAGGTAACTCCTGGTATCGCCATGCTTCTTGCTGTCTGAGCAGGTTCCCCCAGGCGGGCAAGGGGCTGGCGAACCAGGAGCCTCTCCCGTCAGGCCAGACGAGGGCTGCATCGTCACTTAAAACGGTCCAGTCTCCTGGCGCCGTGCTCAAGGTTGTCGATTTGCCACCACCCGGAGGAGCCAGGAACAGGCATCCTGATTCACCGTAACAGGCCAAGCCACCGTGAATCACGCCACCACCCAGTTTGATCAGGTCGTTGATGATCAGGCCCCAAGGCAGATGAAAGCGGATCCGACCAATTGTCGACGACGCGGTGGCGGTCCAAAAAGTGTGCCTGGTCTGTACTCCTAACCAGAGACAGTTGATCTGATCATTCTGGATCTGCCAGGTTGCCTGTTTGTGATCTGCAGGAAGATATTTTTCAAGCTGCGCCGGAAGTGGCAAAGTGGAGTGCTTGATGATCCCCTTTTGACTGTGCCGTACCAGGTGAATGATACGGTCCGGTGTCTTGTCAGAATGGAGAATGGTGGTGTGCTTTGCGATGTTGTTGAGTACTGTTGCCCCCCAGCGGTCATAGGCTTGCAGGGCGTAGGTCAGCGGCCCCAGGTTTAAAACCAGGGTTTGTCTCGCGGATCTATGGGTATTGTTATGGGCCATGAGGCGATCATTTTAGATCAAATGCATCGACGGTGCAATTGCATGAAAATCGCAAGCTGCTGATTTAGACAGGAATACTCAAGGCCGGTTGGTTTCCAGATTCTGAAGCCTCTGGATTTAAAAACGAATTGCAAATTTTACCTCTGGCAAATGCAATCTAATAGGGATTTCTCTCGCCACCCGCCATACGCAACAAAAAAGCCCCGGGAAAACCCGGGGCTTTTTACTGCCTGATTTACAAGCCTAACTGCTTGAAGAAGTCGTTACCCTTGTCATCAACCAGGATGAAAGCCGGGAAATTGACGACGTCGATCTGCCAGACA